>JAKQQP010000402.1 GCA_029564115.1 Candidatus Rifleibacteriota bacterium
GTCGAGCGCTTTCAGGGCCTCTCTGGCTTTTCGCGACACAAGCGGGTGTTTGTGATACTGCACCTTGGAAATAACTGCCCGCAGACCATTATTAACGATGTTTGGCAGAAATGGCGCCACGTTTTCGAGCACCCACTCGTCGGGTGAGCCCAGCGCATAGTCGAGAACAATCGCCAGCTCGTTGACCGGCATGCTGTGAATGACGCTGAAGGCCGTTTCCGCCACCATCGGGTCCGGGTCGGTAATCAGAGTAAGCACGTAAGCAAAATGCGTCGGTCGCCCGCTTTTAATCGCCTTCTCGCAGGCCATGGCGCGAACTTCGGGGTCAGGATGATTGATACAGGTATCTATAAAATCGAGCGCATCGGGCGGAATCGCGTCTCCCATGGCCCCGAGTGTGGCAATCAGCATCTCGCTGGTGCCATAGCCGCAGAGGTATTTCCACATGCTTGGCTGCAGCTCCCCTGCCCCGTTGCCCTTCTGCAGAATCTCAAGAATGCGCCTCTCGGTCGAAAAATCGCGCGGAAACGCTTCAAGCGTCATCACCACCTGCATCATGAACACCGCCACCTGCTCATTCTGCTCGTAGCTGATCGCCTTTTTCAGCTCAGGCAAAAGATCGTGCCGCCGGTCGAACAGTGCCCGATACACCGCCGCCCGCTTCACTTCAACATCTGAACTGTAAAATCGCGAAATCAGCTCTTTGGTCATTGCCGAAAGCTCGTTTAAAATGTTTCTGCTTCAGCAAAACAGCCTGCATTCATGTCTTTGGCCGACAATACGGGAACCATGCCGGGGAGAAAAGGCCATTTTATTCCGATTTGCGGATCGTCCCATTTAATCGCCCTTTCGTCATCGGGCCGATAAAACTCGGTACAAAAATATTCAAAATCTGCGACTTCTGACAGAACAAGAAAACCATGTGCAAACCCAGGCGGCACATACATCATCAGGCAATTTTCGTCTGAAAGCACCTGCCCGAACCAGCGGCCAAAAGTTTTCGAGTTTTTTCTGAGATCGACAGCCACGTCAAATACGCTGCCTCTGGCAACTCTGACAAGTTTGCCCTGGGGGAACTGCTTCTGGTAATGCAGACCCCGCAAGGTGCCCATGCGGCTTCTGCTGTGATTGTTCTGAACAAAAGCGACATCGAGGCCCGCATCTTTGAATTTTTTCTGCTGCCAGGTTTCAAGAAAAAAACCTCTGGCATCTCTGAAAACCGCGGGTTCAATCAATAATACACCATCAAGTTCGCAGCAGCTGATTTTCATGTATTTTCCCGGCTATTCAAAAATTTGTTCGATATCTTTCAATTGCAGATTTAAGTATCACGCCTGAGCGTAAGGGTTAGCAAGTTCTATTTTGAATTTATTCAGAATACTTTCCAGCCCCAGCGGTTAAAATATTTAATGGCGCTGTTGATGAACATGGCGGCGAATTTCCAGCTTTTATGGGCTGAGCGCTCCCAGAAATGAACGACTTCGGCCTCTGGAAAAAATACCGTTTTCATTCCCTCTTTTTGAAATCTTCTGCAAAGGTCGTAGTCTTCGAAATAAAGAAAGAAGTGTTCGTCAAAACCTTTGAGTCGGCGCAGCTGCTCTGTTCGGCCAAGCATGAAAG
>JAKQQP010000418.1 GCA_029564115.1 Candidatus Rifleibacteriota bacterium
GGTAAATCAACCGAAAAGCAAAAAAGGGAAAAAATTCTTTCGCGGCAAAAATAAACGCGGGCAGCAGTTAAAAACCGCCGCCCGCGTCATAGAAAGCTGAAAATTATTAAGGGCTACTACGAATACCCGCGCAATAAGCTACCGACATAGTCTATTGATTCCTGTAAAATTAAAATCTGGTTAACCGGTTCGACGGCCCGGTCTATCAGTCGGGTTGCTTTTTCTCCAGCGATTCGCTTCGCTCACAAGCTTACGAAAAAGCAATCCCGACTTCTCCCCGTGCCTTATCCTACCCCAAAACCGGCTTTATTTATGCAACTATCAATAAATTGCCATCAAGAGTGGCAGAAAGCCTTGGTGTCACGGCGTGCTTAAAGTTGCCAGATATTTTTTGAGTTCGTCGAGGCCAAGCCCGGTGGCAGCGCAAATCTCTTCGAGCGGACGCCCGAGTTTATAAAAATTGCCGGCAATTTCAAACTTGCTCTCAATTTTGCCTTCTGCTCTGCCTTCGCGCTTACCGGCCCGGAAGGAACTTTCTTTCTGCGAGATCACGTAGGTGCGGCTTTTCTCGCGGACTTCCATGAGCTGGCGCTTTTCGGCGTCGGCGTTGATTTTTTTCAGTTCGTTAACCATATCAGTAATGCCCTCTTCTTTTTTGAGCCCGTCATCGAGCTCTGACCCGATTTTACCATAAATTTCGCCGAATTTGAGTACATGCAGCCACTTTTCGAACCTGGTTCTGAGGGCGAACGGCTGCCGGTTATCGAACCTGGTCAGGTCGATATAGTGCAGCCGCATGGTTTCAGCAAGCTCGATCGAATTATCCTGATTGCGGAAAGCGAAAATCTCCTGAACACGCTTCGAATCACGAAACAGATCGAACCCCAGCAAAGAAATCGCTGTCGCCGACTTAAGCATGCCATACGACTGCCCTTTCTTCAGCTGGTGCCCATAAAGGCGGGTAAGGTAATAAATCGAACGCCTGATAAAATACTCTTCCGGAAGCACCTGCAGTTCAACGATATAAAGGCAGCCCGCGCCATCCTGCACTTTCACATCGACTACCGAAAGCTTGTCGTCATGCACCTGGCGATCATTGAACGGGTTCATGATCGTCACCGTCTCGATACTGCGCTCGCCACGAAGGTCGAGCAGCGCGTTCAGCAGGCAAATCGTGAACCGCGCATTAACCTGCTGCCCAAAAATCCATTTAAAAACGTAGTCATTATAAAAATCATAAATCTTCAGCCCGTCATCATGGGAAAAATCAGCGTTAGTCTCTGCCATGCTCACACTCCTCGATTAATTAAACCTGGTCGGCCAGAAACGGCCTCACAGGTAAATCAACCGAAAAGCAAAAAAGGGAAAAAATTCTTTTAGCCGGCAAAAATAAACACGAACCGACCCTGTGGATTTGACCATCAGGGAGGCAGAACAACCGGGTTTGAGGCGATTATCCCGGCTGTCTCGGTCATGACATCGGTAAATTCATCCATTTCCCTGTCTAACGAGAAAGGGTTATCGCACCCGGCTGAGCCAAGAGCCGCAACAATCAGCAACAGAAAACAAATTATTTTCATCACTACCTGATTGGGGCCAGGCCCGGCATCACCGGCGTCGAAACACCGTCATCGCGAGACCAGTCCAAACGCCGGGCATAAATAAACAGTGCTGCTTCACAAAACATGAAGCAGCACTGTCTTGATGTATCTCGTAATTTTTTACTGGGGATCGACCTGAATTCCGGTTATGGTAACTGGTACAACCGAATCGCCAATGGGCGAGCCCGGAGCTTTACCCATAGAACGGGAAATATTTGAAAGAATATTTATGGCAACCAGACGAACAGTGTCGAAAGAAAAATTCTTGGCACCAGCATTTTCAAGCTGCTTATAAGCAATGAAAAAAGCCAGATCTTCGTCATCAATAGAATCCTGGGCCTCATCAGTAAGATTGTCTTTACTCAAAACTGGTATTCTAGCCACTCCAGAAACAGAAGACAACACATTCCTGGACACACTGTACAAAGAATCAACAGTGATCTTATCAGCTGTAACCCCGGCATTTATAAGCTGTTTCCAGCCGATAAGAATTGCAAGGTCATTGTCGTCGACAAGCCCGCTGCCATCGAAATCACACACTATCTCAGCCTGCACGGCAGGAGAAAAGATTGCAAGCATCAGCAAAACAACAAAAAAGAATTTCTTAAAAATCAAAATATACCTCCCTTTAATAAATCGGCAGCATGGGTGCCCCCATGCTGCCGACCATAGCCAAATGAGTTACATCAAATTTCTCAGGGGACTACTACAAAAGCGACTTCAGCAGAAGATTTGGTAACTGAAACTCTACCATTGCTTGGAACCGGGGTTGTGAAGGTAATTGTATTGAAATCAGCAATGTTTAACAGGGCAGTGCTACCCTGTCTGGTCAAAACAACCCCCGCGACCAGACCCGAAATAGTTGGTTCCACCTCGAACAACAGGTCTTCACCATTAACGGCTTTTAACGTTGCTGAAGTAGTGAAGGCTTCATCAACGCCAGTAATCTTGATCTGCATGGATGTAGTAGTAGCACCTGTCACAGTTGCACTCAGCGTCACCAGGCCAGCCGGCGGTGCTTCAGTTACAGTCACTGTGCAGGTATCAGTCTTGTTGCCATCCGCCGTGGTTACAGTAATGACAGCAGTACCTACTGCCACGCCAGTTATAACACCAGTGGTTGGGTTAACGGTTGCCAATCCGGTGCTACCGGATGACCAGGTAACGGTTTTGTTGTCAGCATTATTCGGAGTAATGGTAACCGGAAGCGTGATGGTTTTGCCAACGGTAACAGTAGCAGTTTCGGGGATTGATACAGATTCTACAAGAATTGGGGCCGGGGCAACGGTAACAAGGCAATCAGCAGTTCTTGAGACATCTGAAGTATCAACAACAGTTACGGTAATTGTTGCAACGCCTGCGGCGACCGGGCTGACTACGCCAGTAGTAGCATTCACGCCAGCCACTGCCGAATTAGAAGTGCTCCAGGCAACAGACTTCTGGGTATTCGCATTAGCAGGAGTATAGACTACAGAAAGAGTCGAAGTCTGCCCACCAACCGTAAGCCCGAGTGTTGCAGGAGAAACGGCAACACCAGTAATAGCGATCGGGGCAGCAGCTACGGTCACCACACAGGTGTCAGTTTTGCTCTGATCGACAGTTGTAACGGTAATGGTGGCTTCACCAGGTGCAACAGCGGTTACAACACCGTTATTTACTGTTGCAACAGCGGGGTTAGAGGTATTCCAGGTAACATTTTTATTATCGGCACCAGTGGGGTCTACGGTCGGGGTTAAAGTTACAGTGTTACCCACAAAAAGATTGGCAGTTTCCTTATCAAGAGACACGCCAGTAACCAGAATCGGAGTAACAGTGACGTCACAGACGGCGGTTTTGCTGCCATCAGTGGTGGTAACAGTAATCTTGGCATTGCCAACTGCTACGGCAGTTACTTTACCATTAGCATCGACGGTGGCGATATTGTTCTTGTCGCTGGACCAGGTGACAGTTTTGTCACTGGCATTGGCGGGCAGAACATTAGCGGTCAGGGTAACATTTTCGCCCTTCTTGACCGATACGGCAAGCTTATCGAGGGTAACACCAGTTACAGCTACGCCGGTAACGGTAACCAGGCACTCAGCCTTTTTGGTATTGTCTGCAACCAGAGTGGCAGTTACGATTGCCTGGCCGGGGGCAACAGCAGTTATAACGCCGTTCAGCACGGTGGCGACAGAATCATTGCTCGAAGACCATTTTACGGCGATATTAGTGGCATTTGCCGGCTCAAAAGAAACGACAAGAGCTTCGCTCTTACCATTTTCAAGGCTCATGGCATTCTTATTGAAAGATACGGCGGTAGCCGCAACCGATTCTGCCGAAACAGTCACATTACATACTGCGGTTTTGTTTCCTGATTTGGTGGTTACGGTGATGACCGCAGAACCAGCGCTCAAGGCCTTAACAACTGCAGTTCCGTTAGCATCAGCAGTTACAGAAGCGACTGCGTCGTTGCTAGAAGACCACTTTACGGTTTTAACAGCAGCGTCGAATGGTTCGACATTTGCAACGAGATTTGCTGTGTTATCAGTAAGCGACATGTTAAGAGTCGAGAAGTTCAGGGTAACGCCAGTTACCATAACCGGCAATGCAGGCAGGGTTACTTTTGCACCATCGGTTGTAATTGGAGTTGCGGTAAAAAAGTTGTCAAGGTCAATAGCAAAAATCTCAACATCTGGATCATCCGCCTTAATATCTTTATCGGCAACAAGGATCTGCCCCTTCACGAGATTATCCTGAATAATTATACCAACAGCAGTTGTTGCTTCAGTGATCTTGAAAGCAGGAGCAGCAGGGCTGGCATTCAATTCCCCGGTATAAACGTAAAGTGTCAGGGGAGCATCGTTGGCAAGCTTGATATTGGTAACGACTTTAATATAGAAAGAGCCTGGCTCTGCTCTGAATGTTACATTCTTCATAACACCGGCTGCATCTACAGCGATATTATCAAGAACGATGGCATCGGCAACGCCAACAACAGTAGACTGTCTCCAGACCTGGCCTTTGAGATCTGTAAGGGCGCTGCCCATAATAGCGGCGCGGATACTGCCAGGACCAGGATTCAGGTCTATTTCAACATCACCCAGGTTAAAATTGATCCGGTTGTCAGGAGTCGACACATCGTCGTCGTCATCAAAGCCCCAGAGGCCGTTGCAACCTACCAAAGAAAAAACACTGGTGATCAACACCATAACTAACAAAAAAGAAAACAACCTTTTCACAAGTTTCCCTCCAACAAAAAATAAGTCCTCGCCTGAGAATTCTATAGCCGGAACATAAAGTTGTCAACTTTAACAAACTTTAATAAACAAAAAAAGAAGGGGCCGCCTCAATAGAGACGGCCCCAGATTTGAGATCTTAGCGAGTCACAGTTTCGCCTGGGAATCTTGTCAAAGTACCAGATACCGACCCCAGAACGTTTTTGGTAACAGAGTTAACCGAACTTTCTGTAATTGATGAGGTCGGGATACCGGCATTTTTAAGTTGAATCCAGCCGATAAGGAAAGCGAGATCGCTATCGTCAAGTTTGCCATCGCCGTTCAAATCGTCTATTGAAGCGGTGGGCAAGGCATTTACAGTGAACTGCACATCCCGCAGAATGTTGTTTGCAACACTCTGAACGGCACTCAAAGTTATCTGGTTCTCAGCAACGCCAGCATTTTTCAACTGATTCATTGCAATCAACGCAGCCAGATCATGGTCGTTAATTTCACTGTCGCTGGTAAAGCTGCATCTCATACCACTGTTGGTGCCGGTTACGTTCTTCAGGATGGCGAATTCGGTGAGGTGGTCGACCTTGAAGGTTACATAGCCCTTGGTCGGGTAGTCATAGCGAACTGAATCCTGAATGATACCGACTTTTGACCAGGCTCTGGCGCCAACGTCGTACCATCTTGGTTCAAGCTTGGTACCTTCGTCGTAGGCGATGGTAATTTCGAAAAGACCTTCCTGCTGGGTGCCTGCACCAAAGTTACTGTCGCCTGAACCAAAGGTGAACTTGAAGGTCGGGCCAGCAAATTCAGGAGTTTCACCTGTCGGGTTGCCGGTTTCGTCAACCAGGCTGTCACCGTCCTGAATGGTCGGAGAAGCGACTTCAAGGTTGAATGAATCGATTTCTGGCGGCAGATAGCCAGGAGGAACGTTGATACCGGCGGGCAGAACGTTACCGTCGGCGTCGGTCTGGCGACCGGTGAAACCATTCTGAGCAAGAGGATCGACTTCGTATTCCTTACGGAACATGGCCTTGCTGACGATATCAAAGCGACCGATATCGCCAAAGCCTGTGTAGGTAACAGTTGCAACCAGGTTATCCTGGTTCGGCACCAGACCGTTATAAGTCATGAAGGTCACACGACCACCGGTCAGATCGGGATAACCGGTGCTGGCATCGCCACGCAGGTTAGTGAGGGGGTTTGCGATATACAGACCGATATCGTTCTTGACAACCACCTGGTTGAAGTCAAAACTTGCTTTGAGACGCAGATTATCATTATCTACCGGTTCAACGACGCCGGTATAGAAAACCTTAGGAGCAGCAGCAGCCATGGTAATTTCAAGAGCACCGGCAGCTGTCGTCGGGTCAACGGTTATGGTGGCAATAGTCGGCACGTGATAGTGAGCGCGGGCTCTGAAGGTAACTTCCTTGCCTGTCGGAACAGAGAGGAATCTTGCCTTACCATTTTCATCGGTAGTCTGCAGCTCGCCTACAGTCCAGACCGGTCTATCGAGCGATTCCTGATAAACAAGGGCTACTTCGGCGCCAACATGCACTGCGTTGGTTTTGCCGGACTTAACAGTAACTTCAACCATGCCAACCGAACCGGAAACCGCAAGATTGCCAAGAACGGTGTCAGTAGCTATTCTCGCGCCCGAGGTGGCAATACCGCCGGCTTCGACGAATCTCTTAGTCATGATACCGGGTTTTGAGATTTCAATCTGCGGGATCAGCAGTTCGTTGATCGGCAGATAGAAAGCAAAGTTACCGGAAGCATCGGTAGAAGTAGAGAGATTGGCAAGAACCAGATTTACTTTGGCGGAGCTTACCGGAGTGCTGCTGGAGTTATCGAGAACGACCTTACCGGAAACTTTCACGATTGAAGTTCCGAGGGCGAGATCTTCGACAACCACAGTATCACCAACGGTAATAACTTTGGTCATGAAAACAGTACCATATTTGCGGGTAATTACCTTGATACGGTAGCTACCCTGCGGAACTTCAGGAATCAGCCACTTGCCGTTGACCGCACTGGTCATTGCAGTCGGGAACGGGGTCGGAACCGGAACGAAGGTGGTGCCGCTGGCAACAACCGGGTAGAGAGCGATTACAGCATCATTGGGATTGAATACCACTGCAGTATCGACAGCATGTTTCAGGCTGCCTTCAACTGTGCCGAACTTCTGGGGGAACAGCACGGGTGAGCCGGATGAGATATCAAACGAACCGTATTCGAGCTGTTCCTGAGTCGGAACAACAAGACCGGGTTTCCAGCCCCATGATACATAGGTTCTGACGCCGTCGGCGGTTTCACGATGCAGCATCGCGCCCAGGCTGTTTTTGCCAGGTTTTACGAACATACTGAAACCAACTTCATCGATTTCCATACCCGGGTCGAGATAGAGATCAGTTTCACCGTTAACAGCCTGCATAAAGCGGCCATTCAACAGATCGTCGTCAGTAAGAGCGCGGTTGCCATCGACAGCAATCAGACCAAGGCTGGTACCCTGGGGCATGCCGTACATGAAAATCGGTCTCTTCATAAGAGACATCGTACCCGATGCCATACCATAGGCCATTACCGCTTTGGCAACTACGAGAGAACCAAGATCGGTTGTTTTGCCGGGTTCAACCAGCACGCCAGACCTGAATACCGGGACGAAACCGGGCATTTCCATCAGGTGAACCATATAATTGGCACCGGGAGCCAAACCTTCGATAGCGAAAGTGCCGTCTTCCTTGGCCATTGTATAGCCCCATTCCTGGCCCATATTGGCTTCAACATGGCTATAAGTAACGGGCTTACCAGCTTCATCGATCAGACGACCGATAATTCTGCCGCCCACCGGAACCTTCACTTCAAAATGCATCAGATCATTCACGAAGTTCGGTGTAAAGTTGGCGGTTCTGGTTCGGCCATAATTGATACCGTCAACGGCAAAACCATTCTCGACTTTGATAAAGGCCAGCAGGAAAGTCGGAACGTTATCGAAAGAGAACTGACCATATTCGTTGGTCTGAGCCCACATACCGCTGAGCATTGCATCTGCCAGGTTATAATCCGGGCTGGCAACCGTGGTTATGCTGCGTCTCATTCTCAGATTCGAAGATCCAGCAGCTGCCGGTTCCGGAACCACTTCAGAGGGCAGTGTCATGGCCAGATTGACCGAAACATTAGCCGCATTGAGAGGTTGGCCCTGTTCATTGACCAACTGACCGGTAATTCTGTAGCCGGCGGTGAGATCAACCGCCAAAGAAGTCGATGGAACAGTGACATTGCTTATCTTTTTATATGAATAGCCATATTCCATGGGCCAGAAGGTCAGATCATACGCCATTGCCGGATTCAAACCATAGAGAACGAAGTCGTAACGGCCCTGACTGTTGGGAATGCTGGCATCAGCATAGAATCCGCCGGTAGTACCGAACTGACCAGCAAGAGCGCTGCTGCCGACGGCCTTCGCTTCAACCCAGCCGGGAATATTCATGCTGCCGCTGATAGTGCCACCGGTGCTTACTATAACTTCTGCAGTCGTCGGAGTGGTTCCAAGAGAAACCTTGGTCGGCAAACCGGGGAAGAAGCCAACCGGCACAACGGCCTGAACGTAATAGTCAACATTTGGCTCGGCAACGAAGAAGAAACTACCGTCGTAGCCGCAGCGAATTTCATTGTCGCCTGCTACTGCCGGATACGGATACATCTTGTTACCGTCAGTGAGAGAACTCCTGGCGGCTACCTTTCGGAAAACCAATACAGAAGCTGCAACCGGATCGCCAGAGGCAAGCTTAACCATGCCCTGAACAGGAACACCGGGTCCAATATTTATGTCAAATGTTTGAGAAACTGAAGCCATGGTAATTTCAATGTATTTTGCCGCGCCAGCTGAAGGAACAGCATAACCATTGTAGAATCCGGGTTTCAGATAAGCTTCATAAGCTCCATTGTTAGCGGTAACACGGATCGGGCGGAAATTTTCAGAAAGTGCGTCAGCGCCTTCCGGGACGAGAACAAGTGTGCCGTTTACAGGAATATTGTTAAGAGTAAACGCACCAGAGACTTTTGGCAGCTCAGCCAGGACCAGATTGAATGCCGAATTGGTCGGAGAAACTACGACATTTTCGTAGGTCTTGGCCAGATACTTGCTCTCCGCAGCGCTTGAGGGCGTAAAGGCCACCCTGAAAGCATATCTTTCGGGAACCATTATCGGGAAAGGTCTAGCAGGTATCGGGTCCCAGAAAGACTTACCGATAATGGGCCAGGCGATTTTACCGGTAGTATTGACCGGGTCAGCGGTAAAGCTGATGTCGACACCAGTGATATCAGGCACGATGGTCGGGTCCTGGGTGCAGGTAACCGTAAACGGCACAAGGTTTCTGAAGCCTTCAGCTTCGGCTTTCACCATGGTGCCATCGACGAAGAAAGGCTGCGAGAGGTGTCTGAATACGGCCGGAACCGGCATATCCATAGCCCATTCAAGGGTATAGGGGTCTACGAAAGAGAAGGCTTCATAGGCCAGGAAAACGTATTCCTGACCGGGAGCAACGTTACCGAAAACGAAGCTGCCATTGCGCATGGTGGCAAAAAACATTTCGCGTTTTTCGCCGGTCATTGACTGGTGGTGTTTTTCCATGGTCATCGGGCCCTGAGCGAATCTGGCGCTGGTCATGAGTACGCCGATCATTCTGGGCTCTGCGGCAGCGGGAACATTGGTCACATTGATGGTTACATCAGCCGGCTTCTGCCAGGTGAGGGTAACAGTTGGGTTGGCTGCCAGATCAAGTATTGCAAGTGCCGGCGGAGCGTAGATTCTCTGCAGATACTTGGTAGTGCCGTCAGGAAGTTT
Organism: Candidatus Rifleibacteriota bacterium; assembly: GCA_029564115.1. The sequence goes on from JAKQQP010000418.1 coordinate 9,657, forward strand.
GACTTCGACTGAACGGTAGAGACTGCTGGCCTTGAAACCGTAGCGGTAACCAGCAGCATACTGGTCAGTCGGAATCTGCGGCACGGAAATGTTGATGCGGCCACTGCCATCTGCCGACATCCAGTTGATGTTCCAGTAAGGAGCGCGGAAGCCAAGGGCCGGATTAGAAAATAGAACCAGACTGCCCGGTGCTTCAGGCAATGCGGCACCGTCATTGTCTCTGGCAAAGATTGTCATCTGGGTCAGCGAGGTCGGCGACAGGTCGATGACAAAGTTGTTGGTTACATCAGCGGCGACATTTACACGGTGGAGATAAAAGCGCTTGCCGTTGTTGTCTTCAACGTTAATTGCAAACTGGGCATCACCTGGCAGAAGACCGGAAGTGATTTCAAAAGTACCATCCTGATTAGTGTAACCCCAACCAAGGTTGTTGCCTTTGAGATCAAGAATCTGGAAGTTCAGATAAGCACGGGCAGAGCCAGATTCTTTGATCGTGCCAGCGACGATAAATTTGCGGCCGAGGGTGATTCTTGCCGGCGTAATCTGACCGTTAGAGACGATACGAACCGTAGTATTCGGTTTTTCGCCCCATTCGGCAAAGTCGTAACTGAAATCGGCTGGCTTGAAACTATCGGGCATACCGACGACAAATACTTCGTATTCGTTCGCTTCAAGCGGAATCATCGTCGGCTGATCGCCCATCGCATTCCTGACAACTTTGCCTTCAGCATCGGTATGGCAAAGGAAAACAGCTTCACCACGCATGTAGTAATCTGAGCCTTCACCATGGTCAGGCATCATTGCTGTCGTCGGGTCTGGTTTGCGGCAAACCTGAACCATTGCGTTAGCGACCGGCTGGCCTTTATCGTCAACCACTGTCGCATCAAGGAAACCGATTGCCGAAGTATTGAGCCCAAAAACCAGCTTAGTGCCGTTCGGGTTTTCAGTGGTCGGGTAAGAAGTGGCATCTTCGGCCACAAAAATCTCACGGCGCAGCAGAGGCATGCTCTGTGAGAAATAAGTGGCTTCAGTAGCATTATTAAGATCGAGCTGATCGAGAATCAAGTCAACCTTGTAATTACCGCTCGGAATGCCCGAGATTCTGAACATGCCATTCGGATCGGTCGTCATGTTCTGCTGACGGAGAATATAAGTTGAGAAATTATTGCCGTCAGTTATAGTCTTGATTTTTACAGTCAGAGGCTGACTGATTGCCGGCTGGCCATCAACGTTAACCTGAGCCATGAACGAACGGTCTTCGTTGACCACGATGTTCTGAATCATGTTCTCTGCGGTGCTCTGACCGGCAGGAACAGCAATAATTTCATTAAAGTCGAGGAAGCCCTGCAATGGTTTGTAATAACCATTTTCAGAGGAGGCCACTTCAACAGCGTTCAGGAAGAATTTTTTGCCTCTCTCGGCCTTGAAAACGAAAGGACTGAAGTCAGACTGAGTAAAGACCTTGCGATCAAAACCCTCCCTCTTACTGAATACTTCATGAGCCTTGAGTTCTTTTCCGTCATTCAGCGAAATGACCGGACTGAAAATCGCCTTGGCTTCACCTTTAAAACCCATCATACCGGCGGGAGCATTGGAATCCTGATTCGGGAATGTCAGGTTGGCTTCAACGGTAACAAAGTTGGTGAGGTCTAGGTCAACGGTCAGAACACCAGTGGTGCCCTGGGCAACCGTCATAGGATTGGAAACCTTGATTACAATAGGGTTGGTTGAATCATCATAGTCTTCATCGTAGTCAACCCTCACCAGAAACGGATTGCCTGCGGCAAGAAAAGGAACAAAAAGCTTGCCGCTGGAAGTGTCCAGTTCATACTGATTAGAAGGAATGAGCCTTGAATAATCAAACCCTGGACCCGGCAGAAGGGCAACTTCGGGCTTGATCAGATTCAGACCGTCTTTCGCAACACCGTGATTTGCCGCTGTCGCGCCGGTGACATTCAGGCTGATTTCTGCGGCGGCAGTCTGCGGCAGCACAAGATTCTCAACCTTTGCGGTCGATGAAACGACAAAGGACGCGCCGATCACATGGGCATAGGAACGGGCAGGGCTTGAGCCGTAATCGACAACCCCTAGGTTGTAATAGTTATAGGTGTAGCTATAGGTAGTTATTACTCTGTATTCATCGCCAATCACAAGCTTATGCGGGAATGCAAAAGTGCCGTCACTGTTGATCAAAGCTTCTTCAACAGCCAACCATGATTCATAACCGCCAAAATTGATCTTTTTCTGGGCAATAACTCTCAAGTTACTGCTTACAATGGAAAGATCCGGATTATTCTGAAGAGCAACGGTGCCGCTGACACCGGTGCCACCAGTTACCGAAATTGTCCTGCTCACGGGGGCAGATTTCGTCAGCTGAACATTCGGAAAAATCACGATAGCCGGAAGCAGACTTTCTGAGCCGCCCGGTACGATTCTGAAATTGTAACCGCCTTCGGGCAGATAAACGCTGCCGGTGCCAATAAAAGAGGCTTGGCTGAAAGAAGAGAAGTCGGCATCATGAGCCCACTGAATGGCAAACGGAGTGTCGGCAGTGCCAGAGTCAACACTGAACTGGGCTTTAACCTGTCGTTCATGAACGAAGGTAACGGTTTTAGTCGTTTCATCACCAATAGTCTCTGACGGGCTAAACCAGCTGTAGTATTTGGGCTCTTCGTAAGAAGACCATGCCGAATCGCCGCCAAAATTAGCGGAGAAACCAGAATTTTTCGGCCAGATTACGCTCCAGGTAGGATTAGATATAGAGATATCAGAATAATTCAGAATGTAAGTTTTGACCTGCCAGGGAACGCCGGGCAGAAAAACCTGCATGCTCGAAACGATACCGGGAGTTACGGTGTCGCCGTCTTTAAGCTTCGGGGCCACAGTGAGGTTGCAGCCCTCTGGAAGCATGACACTGACTTCGGGAGCGAAGGCTTCTCCGCCCCAAAAATTGTAGAACAACATTTCTGTGGTTGCAAATGCCAGGCTGGTGCCATTGGCCTGATTATCAGGGAGAACCAGAACACCAATATTGGGTTTTGGGTCGGTAAGAGAACTCGGGTCAGCGGTAAGACCAGGAAGAACAATAGTGGCTGAACCGCTCACATCGGTAAGCGCGCTTGCGTTATTGCCTGGATTGGACTTATCCCAGACATAAACAGTCGCACCCACTACTGGCCCAGCCATCATCTCAGAAGCGACCTGAACCCTGAAAACATTTGCCGCGGACTGGGCAAAAGCCGAGACGGCGGGTAAGAACAGAAGTGCGATGAGCACCAGCAGCATGCGTCTTTTCAGACTACAGTTTTGCATCTACCTAACCTCCATATTTTTCATGAACAACCAGATCAAAACAGAACACAAACCAACCAGAAAAAGCTTACAACCAGACATGCGTCTGTGGCCCTGACGGCCAGAAACGTGATTCCTCCTGTATTTCTTTTTTAAGAACTCTTCTTGCGGCTGTATACTTTATCTTTTAAAATCTTACGCCTGCAAAATTTTAAAATCAATAGGCTATAAAAGATTTTTTTTCACAACGCCTGTGCTGAAAATACCCCGCTTCGGTCATTCGCGACCGGATTTTCGCTGTTTTCTGGTCTGGCGGGGCGTATAACGAGCTACCGACTCCTTCATACTGCTGACGTCTGAAGGTGGGAGCTGGAAATTTCCAGCAACAACCCCGGCAACGGTAATATCTTCATCGAGAGCTTCCCAGCGAAGAGCAAAACCGTTAAGCCGCAGCTCAACCTTTGCCAACTCCTCGTCGGTCGCATCCCTCAAAATTTTGAACCGGTCAGCAGGAAACCCGACGACTCGACCATCAGTCAGCTCAACAAAAACCATGCGACCATCTACCCAAACGCTTATACCAACCGGCTCAATCGCTTCAAAGCTTTTCTTCTTAAGAGTGCCAGGCATTATATTTCTCCCAGACCCAGCGAAGGGTCACCAGGCCTTGAAAGAGGCCGAAAAAAGATTTTTCGCCGGGTCAGACGAGAGATCGAACTCGGCGACATTGACACCGGCAGAGGCGAGCGCGGCAAAAACCTGCCAGGCGTGCGCCGGGGAAGCCTGATCGATGCCGACCAGAGCCGCCGACTGCCGGCGGCCGGCCAGAGTCAGAGTCGTGCGATTCAGAGTCGGGCTGGCAACTTCGGGCGGCAGAGCGTGAAAAACCCTCTCAAGGGCCGTAACCGCTTCAGAAGAGGCCGCCTGAGCCCGGCTGTCGGAAAGGGCCTTCAACTGCCCGAATTCTTCCAGCTTTTTCTGTAGATCGAGCGCCTGCGCCCGACTGGTTTCGAGGATTCTGTGCGCCAGTTTCAGGCGGTCGGCAAGAGGCCGGGTCACAAAATACCAGAAAAGAATTGCCGGCACCGCGACCAACAGCAGAGTCAGAGCACGGCGATCGCGAGCACTCCGCGCCAGCCACCACAGCTTTATTTTTTCCATGGGGCCTCCAGACTGAACATGATGCCGTCATCGGCCTGACGCGACTCGGCAATATTAACACGCTCAAAAATGCCAGAATCGGTAAAAAGCGAGCGTAGCCGCTCTAAAGCTGCGTAATCTCGTGCCGTGCCATTGCAGCGAAAACCGTTTTCTCTGGCAGTCAGGCGCTGGAATGTGCCATCAGAGACCCCAACCATGGAAACCAGGCGCAAAACCCTAAGCCATGGCAATTTAGGCATTACGGTCGCTTCCTTGAGACGTTTTTCCAGTTCTATGATGCTGCGAGATGTCTGCGTCAAAGGCTCGACAACAGGCGTTCCGGGGAAAGTGGCCGAAAATGCCTGCTGCATATGAGCGCGGGTGCGCTGCGCCGCCCCTTCGGTAATACGACATTCAAGCCAGACAAAAAGATGCCACGACATGAACCACAAAATAGCTATTACAGCGGCAGAAAGGGCCAGAAGGCTTCTCAGGCTGCGACGGCGGGCGTGCGAAAACCCAGAAATATCGAGACTGCCACAATCAGAGGCAAGCGAAGATTCAATCTGTCTGTGCAGAACCGGTGCGGCAGCTGTTAAATCTACCTCTTCGAGAACTTCAATGCCCTCTGCAGCCAGCAGCATGTCTTCAGGCAAACCTGCAGAAAGCGATAACACACGCTTAACGGCACGGGCCTCGCTGAATATCGCAATCGTTTCACAGACTGGCGTTTTTACGCGTGCTGCCATGCCGGGCCGGGCATCAACGAGCAAAAGGTCGGGCAGCATCAGCCTGAACTCGTCGTCACCGGCAAGCATGGCCGGCGCAAACTGCGGCGGCAACGTCAGCCCGACAACCAGACAGCCTGCTTCACCCTGCTCTGATTTAAGAGCTTTCCAGGAAAAATGCCATGTCTCATCGACATCGACATATAAATCGGCTACAAACTGCGGCAGCACTCTGGCAATCTTTTCAGGGTCAGAAAACGGCAGAGCGACCTCAAATGGCAGCGCCGCCGAACCCGGCAAAATCGCGATTTTTTCGCAGTCAGACGTATTTGATGGCGCATCAGAAGATGCAGGCACCAGAGTTTCGGCAGTCAGGTCGTATTCGACCTTCTGCGCATTCTCATCGACAAAAATCAGGCGAAAAACTCGACTCATGGCACCTCTACAAGCCGTAATATCCGGCAATTACCGTCAACTTCGCGAAAAACAAGCGCTTCGATACTGCGAACACTTTCGCCGATCTGAGCAAAAGCGAAAACCCTGAACCAGGAAGTCGCCGAAACGAACTTGTTCGTATAAGGCTTTTGAATACGCCAGTCAAACTTTACGATAAAGTTGGTGAAACCTGCAAGTTCCATGAACGGTCGGGCAGCAAGCAGCTGCGCAAAGTATTCTTCTACCCGTTCACTGTTATATTCTGGCGGCAGGCCGGGGATCGCCCTGACGACTCCATCTGGTGCGGTATTCAGGTTGACACGACCATCACCATGCACCGTAAGCAGGTCATCGAGACCGGGCCTGGTCCCGGAAGCGAGCATCAGATCGCGGGTGACGCCCGGGATGTTGAGCAGCTCACGAATATCGGTCATTGGCCCGTTACGCGGCGGCAGCAGACCTGCTTCAAGATAGACCGACTCTTCGGCACCCAGTGAACGCGGCGAAGAATCGGCATCGATATAGTCGAGAATCCGCTGGGCAAGTCTGGCGGCAGCACCAGTTTGCAGCTCTTCATCGATAATACTGAAAGAAGCGACGATACCCAGGTCATAAAATTCGAACAAAGCGGTTAGAGTTGTTTCATCAGTTTTGTTAACCAGCAGTTTGCCGGCTTCGTCTATTATACGAACGGCACAACTGGCCTCACCTATCATCAAAGGTTCAGAAAAAGTGCTTTCGGTCAAGGTTTTCCAGTTTTCGGAGTATGAATCGCCGATACCTCTGTCGTTTGCCAAAAGGGCCAGCGCATAATCGAGAGCGCCACGAGCACCGAGACGCATCTGCATTACCGCGTCCTGACGGGCGTCGATGCGGGCAAGCAACCCGGCATTACCCATGAAGCGCAGATATAGAGCGATCAGCAGTGCCGACATCAGCAGCACTGCCACCATCGCCACACCACTAGAACTTCTGTAAAGACGGGTTTGCATAGGGCAGCCAGAAAGCCGTTTCGTAAGATTTTCGCTGATCATGTTCATCGCGGGTAACAAAACGCAGAGCAACACATTTAGCCACCGGCAGCACCGACGAAATACCTGAAATCTGAAACCAGGAAACGCCGTCGAAGTAAAAAAGCTCAATACCGGCAAGCCCCTCGAGGAAATAGCTGCGCGATACGGGTGGCAGTTCGCTGCCGGCAGTGACAAGTCGGGTCACGGTGCGCACCAGCTTGCGCTCAGCGGGGTCGTAGCGCCATTCAACCCGCTTGGCGCCGCCTGGAATACTGTCACGCACCAGTAACTCATCACGGGTGGTCGTATAGGCAAAAAATTCGTTGCCACCAAGAAAAGTGTAATCGGCGC
>JAKQQP010000266.1 GCA_029564115.1 Candidatus Rifleibacteriota bacterium
TTGAGCATGATGCGGTGGCGCAGCACGGCAAAAGCGAGGGCGCGAATATCTTCGCAGGCGACATAGAAGCGGCCATGCAACACGGCGCGGGCTTTGGCGCCGAGAATCAGATACTGACTGGCGCGCGGGCCGGCACCCCAGGTGATGAAATCATTGACAAAGCCGGCTGATTTTTCACGGCCAGGGCGGGTCGCTTCGGCAATCGACACGGCATAGCGGATAACCCGGTCGGAAACGGGCACACGGCGCACGATTTCCTGCAGCTCTCTGATGCGGATGCCATCGAGAACCGGGCTCAGACTGCCAACGGTGCCGCCGGTGGTCGCACGCACCATCATGATTTCTTCTTCAAGCGGCGGGTATTCCATGCGCACGTTGAACATAAAGCGGTCGAGCTGGGCTTCGGGCAACGGATAGGTGCCTTCCTGCTCGATCGGGTTCTGCGTTGCAAGAACGAAGAAGGGCTCTTCAAGCTGGTATGTAGTGCTGCCGCTGGTGATTTTGCGTTCCTGCATCGCCTGAAGCAGTGCTGCCTGAGTCTTTGGCGGTGTGCGGTTGATTTCGTCGGCGAGCAGAATCTGTGTGAACAGCGGGCCTTTAACGAAGCGGAAATTGCGTTCGCCGGTCTTCATGTTCTCTTCGATGATTTCGGTGCCGACGATGTCGGTCGGCATAAGATCGGGAGTGAACTGTACGCGCTTGAACTGCAGGTCGAGAAGCTGCGCCAGGCTGTTTACCAGGAGGGTTTTGCCGAGACCGGGTACGCCGATCAGCAGCACGTGGCCCTGGGCAAACATGGCATAGAGAACCTCTTCGACGACTTTTGTCTGGCCGATGAATACCTTGCCGATTTCGGCAAGAATCTTTTTATGGGCCGCCTTGATATCGGCGAGCGCCTTCACTTCGTCGATTTTCGGTTCTGGTGTGGTCTGTGCAACGGTGGTTGTGATGTCCTCTGCCATGTGGGCACCTCCTGCGATTTCGCATAAACCTTAACACGAAACCACCGATGTGTACAAGCCATCAATTTGCCACACAGATTAACCCTGATAACTGGCAAGAAAAGAACAAGCCACGGATGAACGCCGATTAACCCGGATAAACTTCAAAAAAGGCGCAAGCAAACAGGCGCTGGTATGGGAAATATTGCCGGATTTGTAGAAGAGGCGCTCAGCTGTAATCTTCTACGGGCGCTTTAACTTTATAAACAGGTGGCCGGGCCGGAAAAACCTTTTTGAGATCAATGCTGAGACCGGGAAATCTCTCGACCTTTATTACCGCCTCATCATCAAACACCTCTTCAACATTGAAGCGGCCGGCGCTGCCCAGTTTATAAACCCTGACAAGGCGGTCAACCGGGCTGACGATCCAGAATTCATGAACACCCTCGCGCTCATAAAGAGCACGTTTTCTGATATTGTCGTGTGAAGCGGTCGATGGTGAGCTGACCTCGACAATCAGGTCAGGCGAGCCGATTATGCCGCGCTCTTCAATTTTTGCCCGATCGCAGACCACCATAATATCTGGCTGCACAACGGTTTTTATCTCGCTGTCAGCCCTGGCGGCACCGCAAAAAATTACATCGAGGGGAGCACAAAAAACTTCACACTCTTTGCCGGTAAAAAAGAGCGCCAGCTGGGTCGATATTTCGCGCACAATTCGCTGATGGCTGCTGCCCGGTGAGTTCATGGCAAAGACGTCGCCGTCGATAATTTCGCAACGCTGGTCGTTTTCCCAGGTAAGGTATTCAGCGTAGGAATACTGCTTTTTTCTTTTGGCTGAGCCTGCCACAGTAAAGTCTCCGTTATTCGGCTTTTTTCACTTCGCCGTTTTCAAGGGTGAAGATGGCGGTCTCTTCGCGGGCGGGCTTTACTTCAGTGTTGGCGTATTCGATGTAGATGTTCGGGCGACCATCGCCGTCGCGGTCGGCAATCATGGCGTTGCCGGCGCAGAAACCGGTTTCTTCCCAGATCGGGGTGTATTTGCCGTCTTTATTATGCAGCAGGGTAAATTCTTTAAAGCCGCCCGAGCCGCCGAGATCCATCTGGATCAGCAGTTCTTTTTCGCCGTCGAGGTCGAGATCTTCTTCGAGCACCTGCTCGATGGCGCGGCCTTCAGAGGCGAACAGTTCGACGGTGTCGCTGCCGTTTTCGAGAATGATGCGGTCCATGCGGGCGATGCTGTCGTCGGCCTGGCGACGTTCGAGCACGATGCGACCGCGGTCGCTCACCGAAACATCGCTTTGCTCGAACAGAGCCGCTTTCAGCGAATCTGAGACAACGAAAACGGTGCCGGTGAGAGCGATTATTACAAGAAAGATTCTGGCGAAGGTTGTTTTTTTCATTTTGCTTTCCTCAGCGGCCGATGCCTTTGGTGTTGGTGTAATTTTCTTCGATGAGGCTGTCGACGGTGTGACCCGGGGTTACCAGCCAGTCCTGCACGAGTTTGCGTTCGTCGGCGGTCAACTCGAGACCGAGGCACATCTTCAGTTTCAGGCCATAACCGCGGGTTTCGGTCGGAATCTTGCGGCTGCTTTTAAAATCGTTCCATGACATTTTCATGCTCTTCGAGAATGGCCCGAGGTTATAAGCGCAGGCACCCATAATCAGCTTTTCAACGCCGGTCTTTTTGCTGACGGCACCGCTGTTGAAAATCTCGGTCAGGTATTTGGCGCCGCCCTTGAGGTTCTGCGCTGCATCTTTGGCATCTACCTTCAGGCCGCGGGCGGTATTCGGCATCAGCTGCATAAATCCTTGCGCTCCGGCCCAGCTTTTGGTGAGCCTGCCCTTCGCACTCGTGTGCACTCCGCGGCTTTCGATCCAGATGATGGCACGCATGTAGTCTTCGCGGGTGATTTTTTCGCCGTATTTGTTGGTGACATCCGGAAATTCCCAGTTGTCGCAGTGGGCGTCACAGGCGGCCTTGAACCATTCTTTGAATTTGGCAGAGCCAATGGTAACAGCTTTTCCGGTGGCCGGGTCGGGGGAAACGGCAGCCGGGGCTTTGCTGCCAGTCGCTGCCGGAGTTGTCGCACCAGCCGTAGCGCCACTGCTGTTGCCATTTGAACCTGCAGCCTGTTTACTGATATCAGTGTTTTTAACATCGCCATAGGTAAGGCGGGTTCCGGCTGCAGTAGTTACATTCGCTGCGGGCATTTTTCCGGTTGGCATTTCGTCGATTTCAGCGGCATTGGCTGAAGGAATAATACCGTCGACAACGGCTTTAAGAATATCGAGCACGCCTTTAAGAATTTTGAAAAAGCCGCGCAGCTCTTTTGTTTCGCCGCTCTGAGTTTGTGACTGAGGCTCATCGGCCGCCACGATCTTTTTCTGTGCCTGCGACCCGGTGTTGTTAACCTCGAACGGGGTCTGGGCGGGAGCGGCATTTATACTCAAGCAGAACAACGCAATCAGAATAATTGCATAACGCTTCATGTGTTTGTCTCCGGGAAAACCTTATAAATATATGTACTGGTTTTTCATTTTAACCGAAATTTGCATTAAGGGAAAGGGGTGACCCGGGCGATTTTACCGGCAGGATTGCTCTGTCACACTTTTCTTGACCCGCAATGTAACGACCGGCCCGTATTGTTTTCGGGTTTGAAATGATTTATACTTTAAATTGTCCTGCGAATCTTTTTGAGGAGCAGCAAGATGTATATTCTCGACGATCTGGAAGACGACAGAATGTTTTTCAATCTGACCAATGACGTTGTGTTTAAAATCGTTTTTTCCAGCCCCGGCAATGAAAGACTTCTCACTCTTTTGCTCAATGCCCTGCTGCAATTGAAGGGCAACGACCAGATCGAATCACTCGAAATTCTGAATCCTTTCAATCTTCCGGAATTTCGTAACGACAAACATTCGATCATTGACGTCAGAGCGAAAGACCGCGCCGGCAGAAGATACTGTATCGAAGTTCAGATGCGTGCTCACAAAGAGCTGATGAAAAGAGTGGTCTATTATTCTGCAGTCAGTTATGCCCGGCAATTGGCCAAAAGCGGCAGT
>JAKQQP010000182.1 GCA_029564115.1 Candidatus Rifleibacteriota bacterium
AGTTAATATCAATGATGGCGCAGTTACCACTGCTGAAGTTGCATTAGGGCTTGAAGGTGATATTGCGGGTAATCCTGCCGCTTTCCCGGCGAACAGTACCTATGTTCAAATCAGCAAAAAAGTTGACCAAAACTGGTTTCAATACGAGCAAACCAGTATCGACGCTTATGGCAAGGCAAAAATCCCGAGCAAACTTGCAAGCGGAACCTACAGGCTGCGTGTGGGCGGCCCTACTTACAAGTTATCGAATTTTTATGTTCCTCAAGGGGTTGTGGACCTTATCGACAATGTCTATAAGTGCTATTCCTATGATCAGGAAGTTGAATTTACGGTTGAAAGTGGTCAGACTACATGTGTCGTGGCTAAGAAACTGCCACAAAAACCTGCATTTATGGCAGTTCTTAAAGACGGCCTGAACCAGCCTTTAAGTATCAACCCTGTTTTGGGCACCTTGCGAAGCGATGATTACGGTTCACAGGTTTATCAATATGCCTACCGCTATGATAACGTTTCGGGAATTTTGTTCTATCCTTTCGCGAGCTCTTCAGACAAATTGCTGGTTCGCGCAGATTTGCCGCCGCTTGGTGAAGAACCTTCCTGCACCAAAATTTTTGCACCGATTACTATAAATGCAAGCGGAACCACTGTGCTAACCGAAAATTTGATCATCAATCGAAGTGACTTCGTTAAGATTTCCGGAAATGTTCTTTTCAATGGCAAACCGTTCGATGGTAATGGCCGCCTGATCATGAATCCATTAGTGCCCGGTTCCAATATCGCCTGGAACAGGGTCAGCGGCAATGTTCTGGTAAAAGAGTTCGTTGCTGACCCCGGTTATGACTTCTGTGCCGAAAAAGGTCAGAAGGTTCTGTTGCAGGTCGAAAGATCAGATTCTGTAAGCGGTTATTGGCCCTTGAAGAGTTTTGTGCCTTACAGCAATGTTATTGACATTGGCAGTTCTGATTTTACTCACGACATTGAACTCGATATCGGCGGTTATTTTGTCGGCAAAGTTTTAAACAATGGCCAGAGCCTGCCCGCAAGCACTTCGGTCGGTATTTCTGTATTTGACACCAGAACTGGCAGAATTCTTAAGGGTAATACTTCCATCACAGACCCTGGCATGTTTGAAGTTTCCGGGCTTGAAACTGGCAATTATCAGCTTGAAATCGATATTAACGGCATAAACCTTTTGCCTGAGAATCAGAGGTTTTATTCTCAGTTGATGCCTCTGCTCCAGAGAATAGTTTATGTTGACAAGGCGAAACCAGCTTCCGGAACAATTGAGTTTAATCTTGAGCCAAAGGGTATCGGAATGTTGAATGCCAGGATTCTCGATGATACCGGTTATGGTCTTGAGGGTCTCGAAGTGTATATCAGAAGAGGCTCTGAGTCTTCGTATGATAGCCAGTATAATTTTCAAAACCCCGTTTTTTACTGCCACACCGATGTTGATGGCAATGTGGTGACTGCAGCAGCAACTTCGCCGGCCAATATTCCGCTCGAGGCAGGCTACTACCATATTTTCGCCAGACTACCTCAGACCGCTACAACAACCTTGTTGGTCGACAAAGTGACTTCGCGCGAATTCAAGGCTGACATTGACTTTGGTTACAGACAACTCGGCTCGATCAAGATCAGCGCCGGTGTTTATACGTCTTTTGAGCATAAGCTTAACCGTCTTTATCGCATTACCGGCCAGATTTTTGACAACTCAATACCTCTGGCTTACAAAAACTTTTATCTTTTTAATGAAGATTCTGGAAATACGCTTAGTAGCCTTTACACCACCAGTTCTGGTACGTTTGAGATTTTTTTGAAGGATGGCAATAAACAGCTTTTTGGATGGGTTGGCGATATTGCCAGCGGAACTAATGCTGTTATGAACGGTCTTTCAAAAGATGTTATGGCTGGGCGTCTTTACATTGAGCCATTTAACGTCGGTAATGATTATCCTGCGAGTCTGAGCATAAATCTTAATCCTCAAAATTTGAAGGAATACAAGGTTTCAACAATCAAAGACGATGGATTGTCCATGCCCAACGTTTATGTAAATTTGAATCTTTCCTTCCTTGCTGATAAAAATAACAGCAACAGCTATTCCCAGATGGTCGTGGGAGGGCTTTATGCGGGCTCCAGCTCGGCAATGATTTTTTATCTGCCTGATCCGGCTTCTTTGCCAGCGATAGTGACAAAAATGCAGTTCGTTCCAAATTTATTTCAGGAAACCGTTCCGGCGAAATATCCCGATGGCACATTGGTTTACGACCAAAATAATAAACCAGTCAATGTAACACGAATGCTTTTCCCGCCAGCAGCGGTTGAAGTTCCTTTGATAGCTTCAGAAGTGATTGAGATTGTTTATAAAACTCCTAAGAAGGTTGTGGCGCAGGTCAGGAACATTCCGGCCGGAGTTGACACAACAAAGCTGGTTGCTTTGTTGAGACCCAAAGGGGAAGAAGTTGGCTCTTATGGGAATATTATTTCTACTGACCCTTACTATCCACAATATTACTATTATGGTTACGAGGCGACTGCTCCGCTTAAAGATGGCCAGTTTGTATTTGATAATGTAAGGCCTGGTATTACTAATGTCCTGGAAATAGTCGAGTCTTTCAACAAAATTCCTGATTACCTTCTTTATTCTTACGGGCCTTATAATTACGGATATCCGTATTACCCGCCCTATTATTACTATTATGGTGAGCGGCCTTTTGCGAGCATGTTTCGACATGTTACCGACAGCTTTGTGGTTGCAAGCCAGTCGTTGATTTTGGACGTGCAGATGCCGCCGTTGGCTGAATTGACTATAAAAACCGACCCGGAGGGAGTTGCGTCGGCCACTTACTATGGTTTCGGAATCCATTTCTCTGACAATAGAACAAAAACATCAGGCAGCAGACTTTTCCAAGCCATTAATACCTATGGCATACTCGATAACATCGTATCTTCTTTAACAGTTTCTGTGGCATCTATAACCTATCCGGTTCTCCTCCCGGCAAGCTATTCTTATAGTGTGTTTTATCAGGGCGGTTTTTTCGATGGTTCGCATTATGATTACAAGTCTGATGAGAATGTTTTTCTGCCGTCAACTGGTTTAACTCATACCATGCGACTGCGCAAACTCTATAAGTTCTCGGGCCAGATTGGTAGTGCAAGTGATTCAATCCCGTATGGAACCATCTGGCTGTGCCCTCCCGGGGTTAATCCGATGACGGCTCTTTCAGGCTCGCAAATTATCTGGAATTACAACCAGCTGATTGATGTTTATGTTAATCAGGGGCGCTTTGAGCGACCTGTTCCTGCAGGCAAGTATATCGGCATGTTTTATTCAGACTATGCTGCTACCCGGTTTTTTGAAGTTGATGTAAACGCAACAGATACTTTGTGTAATTTCGATGTTACACCGGGCGTCAGAGTTGCAGGCAAAATTCAGGTTCCAGATGGCGCTTCACCTGCTGGTTTTTCGTTGGCAGTGTTTAGAAAAGCCTCGGCGAAAAGCCTTTTGTATGATGGTGCAATGTTCTACCCCTATCCGACATACTACGGCAGTTACATAGTTCCTTGTGGCCAGAACGGCGAATTTTCTTTCAGGGCCGAAACGGGCGTTGATTATTACCTGCAGCCGATTGTTCCAAAAGGCTTCAGACCGGGTCTTCCTGGCCGACTGGCGTTAACTCAGGAAATTGAAAATATCCTGATTCCAGTAGGTGAGGCCCTGGGAATTAAAGGTGTGATTAATGTTCCTGCTAAAATCATTGCCAGACCGCTGGCGGTCAACCCGATTCATGCCCAGATTGGTGAAATCACTGAACTGACTGCTGAAACTGTAAGAAATGAAGACGGTAAATATGAATATCTTCTTACCGGGCTTGCCTCGATGCCTTATAATCTTGAAGTAGTGCCGATAGAGCCCGGGCTTGCCGGCAAAAAGTTTGACCGGGTTCAGCCAGTATCGATGTCGTCTTCTGACACTTTCAATGTTGATCTGCTACCTGGTTTTAGGCTGATTGGACGTATTGTTGACGAAAATACTCTGCCCGTAAATTGTGCAAGCGTCTCTGTTAATCTTGCCATGGTTCTCAAAGACAATACCCTGCTCGGTTTGTGGGCTAAAACTGACGCAGAGGGTCGCTATGTGTTTGAAAATGTTCCTGAATTCATCAGCGCATTTGTACGAACAGACAAAGGATTTGCTTCTGGTGATAAGTTCCTGGGGAACAGCAGAACGAAGGTTTTTGTGCCGCAATTCTCAGAAGCAGACAGGAGCATGTCTGTCGATCTCATTCTGCCATATGCTGGCAGACTTGCCGGCAAACTGATTGATGAAGCAGGTCTTCCAGTTTCCGGTGCAACTGTTACTGTTCTTTCCGGTGTGACAAAAATTGAAACAGTTTCTTCAACAGATGGTTCTTTCATGTTTGAAGGCATAAAGCCTGCGGCTGACTGGGTTCTTGAGGTTATGGCAGCCGGAAAGGCAAAGACTTCAAGGAACAATATTCTTGTAACCACTGCCGCTCTCGCTGATATCGGTGCCGTGATGCTTCCGGCTGCTGTTATGGTTAAGGGTAAAATTTTCGATCTTGAGAATATCGTGGTTGATAACTTCCCATACGGCCTGCCTGAAGAAGTTTCTTTCAAGCCGGTCAGTGTTAATGGTAATCGCATAATTCCAGATATACAGCTTTTGAATGGTACTTATCTGCAGTTTTTGAACGGCATGGCAGACATGACATTGCCGTCGGTGGCTGAAGGCGAATCGGTTGCCAGTTTCCCATTCTACATGTGGACTAAACCGGGTCGCTCACACATCGGCATGTTGCTCTCGAAAAAGGAGCAGGCTGGCTTCCAGACTCTGGTAACCTGGGGATGGCAGCAGGGCATCATAATCCCGACACCTGAACAGCTGGCCTTCGATGCTTTCCCGCTGGTAAAAGAAATCGTCACTCCGTTAAAATTCGGCTATATAAGCGGAACCCTAAGACATGCAATCGAAAAAGATCTTGTTTTCCAACCGGAAGATGCCGCCATTCTCTTTTACCCTGTCGATTCTACGGGCGTGATGCAGGCCTGGCCACTTCCGGCGGGTATCACTCATCCGGAAACCGGTAAATGGGCAATCGAAAACATTCCTTGGGGTAGTTACCGTGTTAAAGTCATCACGAGAAAGCATGGTTCCCACGTCTGGAGCTCAGTTGTTAAGATCGCCACAGATCCTGTTAATCTCGACCTGGTCGTTGGTGCTTTGTCTCGAAAGATCGCCGGTCGTGTCATGAGCAACGCCGTTCCGGTCAGCGGGGCCCGCGTGAAGATGGTTATCAATAATTTCACCACGACCACAGATGCAGACGGCAATTACGAGTTTAACCTGCCGGTGGGTGAATTTTTCATTCCACAGATCGAGTTCAGCAAGGCCGGTATGAAGACCCGAAGATTGGGTGAATTTGCTGGCATTGCGACCGCCGGGGTCAAAATCGGTTTGAATGATCTGGCACTCGGCGATATCGATTTGAGCAGCGATGTTTCAGTGTTTGAGGGCGTTGTTCTTGATAAGATTACTGGCCGACCGGCCGTTGGCGCAGAGGTTTCTCTGGTCTACCAGGAATCTGCTAGCCCGGTCTGGACTGTTGGCGAAGTGTGCTTTGCCGATGGTGACGGGCGGGTAGTCTTTGCCTCTGTTCCTAAAACTGAAACACAGCTCCGGGTAAAGATGAACGGCTATCGCCCGAAGTTTTTCTCAATACCTGCTGCATCACATACGGCAGGCATTTTGAGAGGCCAGATCGATCTTGAAGAAAACCAGCCCAGGGTATTTTTTACAGGTCAATTGCAGGCTGGAAATGTCGCAGGTCAGCTCTATCTCGAAAGCTCTTTCGACTTTAACAGGGTAGTTGAAATGAGTCTCGTCGGGTATAAAATTGACGGTGTAGACCGGTCGAATGAATTAACGTTCCCGGATGCTTTCAACGGGCGGATTACCTCTATGAAGTTTGCTGGGAATATTCCAGACCGTGAAAGTGTTATTGCTACGGTAACGTATAATTCTGAATTCGTCGGTTTGTTTGAGCTGGTGGGTGGCTCTGTTTTCCGCAAGGAATTCGAAGTTGACCCACTTTCTTCTGATGGTTTTACGGCAAAACTGGTTGACTCAGATGGCAATCAAAGCCATGCAGGTTTGACTGCTCCCCCGGGTTTCCTTGACCCGACTATTGAAACATTTGAACTTGTGGTCCAGAACCCGGAAGACGTCAAAATCGCAGAAGACCGCCTGGAAGGAACTAATACTGTGCCTGAATTTGCCGGAATGGCTTTCGAGTTCGTCTTTGGTGGGGCGAATTTCGCGGCCGGCTCTGAACACAAGGCACTTTTTGAAGTTACCTTGCCTTATACACCAGGTCAGCAGCTTGAGCCAAGATGGTATGACCCTGACAATAAGCGGTGGTCTAAGGTCGGTATTATCGACGAATCACTTAAATGGGATCATCCAGCCGCTGGTTTCGTAACTTTCAAGGTCAGTCATCTTACCAGATTTGCAATTCTCAAAAATGTGACTGATTCGACAAGCGGTATGCGCTGTGACTTTAACAACGATCAGGTTGTTGACTTGAATGACGTTGTTTATATGCTTGCTTACACTCAATTAAGCGCTGATAAACGCACAGCCGCAAATGTTAAAACACGTGCTCAGGCTATTCTTAACGGTGTGACAGGCGAAGTCGTTTATCTGCCAGGTGCAGAAGACGATCTGAACGTTGACGGCAAAGTTGATCTTGATGACGTTGTTATGGCCCTGGCCTGGACACAATTGAGCAATGACAAGAGAACCGAAGCCAATGTTTCTACCCGTTCTCAAACAATTCTTTCCAGTGTTGCAGGCTCACCAACACTGTTGCCTGGAGCAAAAGTGACCAGGTGATGAAGATTGCCAGATAATATCCGGGCCACTCTGGATTTTCCTGAGTGGCCCGTTTTTTTTTGCCTGATCGCCATTTATTGTACCGAAAAAATTGACAGCGGGGATGTTAGGGTTTAAAATTCAGCCTGAGGACTATAACTTGTTGGAGGGAAATTTGTGAAGAAGCTTTTTTCTTTAGCGTTGGTTTTGGTTTTGATAACCAGTATGGCAGCCCTTGTCGGTTGCAATGGCCTTTGGGGTTTTGATGACGACGACGACGTCGTTGGCCCGGTCGGGACAAAATTCAGCCTTTCCGGTGCTGTTGAAATTCCTGGTGATGGAATCGACAGCAATGGTAATAATGATGACAATACCAACCTTAGAGCTGTAAAAGTATCTGATGGCTTGAAAGCTGAAGTCTGGAAAAAGGTTGCTGGCAAAGCCGATGAAAGAGTTCATGTCGGCGATGTAAGCAGCGAAGGCAAATATACTCTTGAATTCTTTAACTCACCCGCGTATTTCTATATAAGGATTGTCAGAGCCTCTGAATTTGACCCGGCAAATCCTTTGGCAGCCATTACTTTTAAAATGCTGGTGGTTCTCGGAACTCTCACTGAAGCAAAAGCTACCCAGACAGACGTTGCGATTACACCAACCACAACTGCTGTGGCCATTCTTATGGAAAAAGCCAAGGCTGACACAACTGTTGACCCTGTTACATTTGCAAATGATTCTGCTAATGCCGACGGCGTGACTGTTCTTTCCAATGACATTACAACAAAGTTGGTTGCGGGAGTTGCGAGTGAAACTGTAAATATTGATGAAATCGCCGACTCAGCCAAACTTCCGGTTACCTCCGTAGCTCTGAATAAGAAAACTACCACCATGTCGGTTGGCACAAATGAAACCCTTGTTGCAACTATTAATCCTTCATTTGCAGCCTCTTCTTCAGCGCCCGTATGGGCCAGCGACAACACGACTTATGCCACTGTCAGCGATGCAGGTGTTGTAACCCCGTTGCAGCCAACCCCTGCCGGCGTGCTTGTTAATATAACTTATACCTTCAATGGTTATGATAAGAGTGGTAACAATGTAAGCTTTGCCGATGTTTGTGCTGTGACCGTAATTCAGCCTGTTACCTCTGTAGAGCTTACCCCGCCCTCTTTGAATCTTTTTATTGGCAATGAGTCTACTCTGATTGCCAAGGTGTCGCCCGAAAACGCTTCTAACAAGACAATTACCTGGGCTTCCAGCAATGAAAGCGTTGCAAGCGTTGTCGATGGCAAAGTAACCGCCAAAGCTGTTGGTGTTGCTACAATCACTGTAACTACCCAGGATGGCAACAAGTCTGCAACCTGTGGTATCAGCGTAGCCGCTGTTCCGGTTCCGATCAAGGCAATTTCACTTAATCCGACCTCTCTGACTGTTGAAATGGGCAAAACCGGAACTCTGGCAGTAGTATATGACCCCGTTGATGCTAATACCCAGACCAAAGTCGAGTGGGTTCCTGCCAATGCAAATATTGCTACCGTAAACAATGGCGTGGTTACGCCAGTTGCCGTTGGTTCTACCGAAATTACTGTAACTGTAACTGACAAAGACAATCAGACTTTTACCGCCAAAGCCGCTGTCGAAGTTAAAGCTGCCCCCAAACCTGCTCAGACAAAAGTTACTCTTACAAAACCGGTGTCTGGTGCAAATCTTCTTGGAGTAAAGATTGTGATCAGCAAGGGCACGGCGTCTACTTTCGATGGAAACAGTTTTACAACTATGACCACACTGTCTGGGAAGTATACTGACAGCAAGGGTAATGTTATATCTGGTAATTATGATTTGGAAAAAGAACCAGCAGATTCTGACGCAGATAATGCTTCCTTGCTTTATCCTGGAATTCTTTCGCCAATTCCCGTTCTTGATGAATTCAATGAATTGAATTTTACTGTGGCAATTCCGGGCGGTTGTGTTGTCAAAGTAATCAAGACTTCAGATGGCTCGACTCTTGCTGAAAGTAACAATCTCTAAATTTTGAATTGGACTCACAGAAAACTGTGAGTCCAATTTTTATCAGGAGGAAATCGTTGAAGAAGCTTTTGCTGGCTTTATTTATTTTTTCGAGTCTTCTTAAGCCGGTTTCGGGGGATATTGTCGGGGATTTTGACGGGGATTCACAAACTACATTGCATGATGTGGTGATACTGCTTGCTTGGACTCAATTGTCTGATAAAACGAGCATTTCAAAGCTTCTGGCTCGATCTCAGACCATACTTAACGAAATCAAGACTGTTACAAGGTTGCCGGTTGAGCCTATGGATAGTCTTTCTGGCGACACTGTTACACTCAAGGATGTTGTCTTGATGCTTGCCTGGACTCAGTTGTCTGACAAGAGTGATTGGAGCAAAATAAAATTGCGCGCCAATACGATTCTGCAAGATGACTACTCTAGCTTGGAGTATTTACCACAGACCCCAATTGGTGATTCAACTGTGCCGGTGACTATTACGGGTATTCAGGTTGATAACCCCTGATTAATCTTGTTGTCTTCTGAACGCGGGTGGCGGTTTTTAACTGCTGCCCGCGTTTGTTTTTGCCGCGAAAGAATTTTTTCCCTTTTTTGCTTTTCGGTTGATTTATTGATAGGAGCTGCCGGTTTTTGAGGCGCTTCTGATTTTTAAATCAGGGAGAAAATTGTGAAGATTTATTCGATTCTCAACGATTTCGCCTTTCAATGGATATTCAACCAGCCCGGCCGGGAACCAATTCTAAGAAGCCTGCTCAACGCCATTTTGCACCTGCGGGGCGCCGACCGCATTGTCGAAATTCAGTATCTTAACCCGTTCAACCCGGCGCGCTTTGAAGACCGCAAGAAAAGCATCGTCGATATCAAGGTTAAGGATGAACTCGATCGCTGGTATGAAGTCGAGGCGCAGGTTATCAGAGATCCGTCTTTCATCGAGCGCACTGCCTACTATGTTGCGACTCTATACTCCAGCCAGGCGAAGCGCGGCGAAGATTTTTCACAGCTGACCAGCGCAACCGGCATCTCGATTTTGAATTTTCGGCTTTTTCCGCAATCGCAGAAGGTTCAGGAAATTTTCAGATTTCGTAACGACGACGGCAATATCATTCTCAAAGACACAATGACGCTGCATTATCTCGACCTGACGCGATTTAACCGCAAACACCCCGACGAACTGCGAACCCCGCTCGAAAAATGGCTGCACATGATGAAGTTTTCGCGTGCCTATGCTAAAATGAAGGTGGACCTCAATAAAATTTTCCCCGAAGATGAGGAAATCGCCATGGCTATTACCGAGCACCAGAAGATAAACGCCGACGAAGAACTGCGCCGCCGCATGGAAGACCGCGAACGCGAAGCATTCGATATAGCCGTCATCAGAGGCGCCGCTTTCAGGCAGGGCAAACTCGAAGGCAAAGCGGAAGGTAAGGCCGAAGGTAAAGCGGAAGGTAAGGCGGAAGGTAAGGCCGAAGGCAAAGCAGAAGTTAAGTTTGAGATTGCCGGTAATTTGTATAGACTCGATCGCCCGCTTGAAGAAATTTGCGCTGCTACCGGTCTCGGCCTCGATGAACTTAAAAAATATCTGGCAAATGTCAGCAAGACGTGACACTCAAGCTTTCCGGTGCTCCTGCTGGAAATTAGACTGCATTTGCTGCTGATTGTGGGGTATTGAGGTTATTCCTTGTGATTTTTTCAGTCTTCTATAGCGCGGGTGGCAGTTTTTAACTGCTGCCCGCGTTTGTTTTTGCCGGGCAAAGAATTTTTTCCCTTTTTTGCTTTTCGGTTGATTTACCTGTGAGGTCATTTGGGCCGACCGGATTAAATTAATCGAGGAGCATGAACATGGCACAGACTGTCGCTGATTTTTCCCAGAACGAGGGGCTGAAAATTTATGATTTTTACAATGACTACGTTTTTAAGTGGATCTTTGGGCAGCAGGTTAATGCGCGGTTCACGATCTGCCTGCTGAATGCGCTGCTCGACCTTCGCGGCGAGCACAGCGTCGAGGCGGTGACGATCATGAACCCGTTCAATGAGCGCCAGCTTCATGACGACAAACTTTCGGTTGTCGATGTGAAAGTTCAGGACGGCGCCGGCAGCCTTTATATCGTTGAATTGCAGGTGCTTCCGGATGATTATTTTATCAGGCGTTCGATTTATTACCTCACCCGCCTCTATGGACACCAGCTGAAAAAGGGGCAGTCTTACGGTATGCTTAAGCCTGCGACAGCGATTTCTTTGCTGGGTTTTGATCTGTTTCGTGATTCGAAGCGCGTTCAGGAGATTTTCGCTTTCCGTAATCAGGATAACTCAATTGAACTTACTGAAACCATGCGGTTGCACTACATCGACCTGACCAGATTTGATTGCCAGCAACCGTTCACCCTCAGAACCAGGTTTGAAAAGTGGCTGCATGTCTTAAAATTCGGCGAAATTTATGGTAAAATGACGGCAGAGCTTGAAGATGGGCTCAAAAAAGAAGAGGGCATAACTGACATGGTTAACGAACTCAAAAAAATCAACGCCGACGCCGAAAAGCGCGAGCTCATGGAAGCCCGCGAAAAGAGCCGCACCTATGTGATTTCTCAAAAAGAAAGCTCTTTCCGGGCCGGTAAACGTGAAGGCAGAGCGGAAGGTAAATTGGAAGGCAAAATTGAGAGCAAATTTGAGATTGCCGGCAATTTTTATAAACTTGGTCGCCCGCTTGAAGAGATTTGTGCTGCTACCGGTCTCGGTCTCGACGAACTCAAAAAATATCTGGCAGATGTCAGCAAGACGTGACACTCAAACTTCCCGGTGCTTCTGCTGAAAATTAGACTGCATTTGCTGCTGATTGTGGGGTATTGAGGTCAGTCCTCGTGATTTTTTCAGTCTTCTATGGTGCGGGTGGCGGTTTTTAACTGCTGCCCGCGTTTGTTTTTGCCGGGTAAAGAATTTTTTCCCTTTTTTGTTTTTCGGTTGATTTATTGATAGGAGCTGCCGGTTTTTGAGGCGCTTCTGATTTTTAAATCAGGGAGAAAATTGTGAAGATTTATTCGATTCTCAACGATTTCGCTTTTCAATGGATATTCAACCAGCCCGGCCGGGAACCAATCTTAAGAAGCCTGCTCAACGCCATTTTGCACCTGCAGGGCACCGACCGCATTGTCGAAATTCAGTATCTTAACCCGTTCAACCCGGCACGCTTTGAAGACCGCAAGAAAAGTATCGTCGATATCAAGGTGAAGGATGAACTTGAACGCTGGTATGAAGTCGAGGCACAGGTTGTCAGAGATCCATCTTTCATCGAGCGCACTGCCTATTATGTTGCGACGCTCTATGCCAGTCAGGCAAAGCGCGGCGAAGATTTTTCACAACTGACCAGCGCAACCGGCATTTCGATTCTGAATTTCCGGCTTTTTCCGCAGTCACACAAGGTTCAGGAAATTTTCAGATTCCGTAACGACGACGGCAATATCATTCTCAAAGACACAATGACGCTGCATTATCTCGACCTGACGCGCTTTAACCGCAAACACCCTGACGAACTGCGAACCCCGCTCGAAAAATGGCTGCACATGATGAAGTTTTCGCGTGCCTATGCTAAAATGAAGGTGGACCTCAATAAAATTTTTCCTGAAGATGAGGAAATCGCCATGGCTATTACCGAGCACCAGAAGATAAATGCCGACGAAGAACTGCGCCGCCGCATGGAAGACCGCGAACGCGAAGCATTCGATATAGCCGTCATCAGAGGCGCCGCTTTCAGGCAGGGCAAACTCGAAGGCATGGCAAAAATAATTTGCCGCTTGCATGCCAATGGCTTATCAATCGAAGATATTGCCAGAAATACCGGTCTTGAAGTCTGTGAGATCGAAAAAATACTGTCATTGGCAGTAAAATAACGGCAGTGCTTGAAGGCGGGCTCAAAAAAGAAGAGGCATTACTGATATGGTTAACGAACTGAAAAAAATCGACTTCGAGGAAGAACTGCGTCGCATGGAAGACCGCGAACGCGAAGCATTCGATATGGCTGTCATCAAAGGCGCAGCCTACAGACAGGGCAAAGCAGAGGGCAAACTCGAAGGCAAACTCGAAGGCAGACTCGAAGGCAAGCTTGAAATTGCTGGCAATTTTTATAAACTCGGTTGTCCTCTCGAAGAAATTTGTGCTGCTACCGGTCTCGGCATCGACGAACTCAAAAAATATCTGGCAACTTTAACCAGGCCGTGAATAACTGCCGCTAACTTTAAAGAATTTTCAGGCTCTGTGAGCTTTTATAAGAACCGCGGGGCCTGTCTTCTTTTAAAAAAAACTGTTTCTGCGTCTGATAATTTTTACATTTTTGTTTTCTGGTCGATTTGCCGCAATTGAGAATAATTCTGTTGCATAAATTCGCGGGTTTGATTATCTTTTTGTGTTGATATCACACATATTAACAGGTAGTTCTAATTTATGTCTGTAGAGGTAATTCAGCTCGCACGCGGAGGAACACTGATCAAGACCCCTTCCGGGTCTCTGCAGGTTGGCGCACCCCCCGAAACTATCAAGGACACCATGAAAATTCTTGGTGACGTGCCTGATACTTTCGTTATTCCGAACCGCATGTTTTCAGCTGAGCGCGGTGTTTCGCTCGCGGATATCGAATTTCCTGCCTATTTCAATTTCTTCATCAAACGCCGGCCGATTCACGTTATTGGCCACCGGCACCAGCTCGAAACCATAATGCGCGTCGTCAGAGAAGCCGTGCTTGGCCCTGATAACATTCAGCTGATGCGCGAATACCCCTATG
>JAKQQP010000438.1 GCA_029564115.1 Candidatus Rifleibacteriota bacterium
TGCTGATTTTGCAGCTCTAAATGCGACCCAGATCAAAGCTTTGAACACCTCGCAGATACAGGGGCTCACCGCTGGCCAGGTTGCTGCCATGACCAGTACCCAGGCAACTGCCCTGACAAGTGCCCAGATTACCAAACTGGCTGTTGCCAACCTGCAGACCGATGGTCTGGCAGCCATTTCTCCGACTCTGATCAAGGCGCTTTCGACATCTCAGATTGCAAGCATTGGCACAAGCAGCATTCAGGCGATGAAACCGACACAGATTGCAGCCCTTACCACTTCACAGATTCAGTCTCTTACTGGTGGCGCTACCGGTCAGGTGGCAGCACTCACCACCTCTCAGATTGCTGTGCTGACACCCGCTCAGATTACCGCTCTTGGTTCGAACATCACCTTCCTGAACCTGTAAAGCTAAATAAAAAACACCCCCGTGGCAGATGCCATGGGGGTGTTTTGCTTTAGTGCGTTTTTCTGATTCTGAATCAGGTGGTCGGGTAAACTTTGTATGCGATCAGGTTCAGGCTTATGGGAACCCCATAAGGCTTGTATGAACTGGTATCATTGAAAATGCCAAAATCGTTGACGCGCTGGCAGAATTTAAAGCCGGCTGCACCAAGGTAGTCCATTAAAATCTCTTCGCTCAGGCCAATGTAGTGAAAGTCGAACGGGTCGACCTGTCCGCCAAACATCATGCGCATTACATGAAAACGCCCGGCCTTGTCGAGCTCGGGGTTGATAAACAGACGGCAAAGAATGTCGAGATCGGGTACCGAGATCAGCAGTTTTCCATCGGACTTCAGAATTCTATTCAACCCGGCCAGGGTTGCGACCATTTCGGTTTGCGATATATGCTCAAGCACATGACTGCCGTATATTACATCAAAAGTGGCATCTGAGAACTGGCTTAGGTCTTTTATGTCGCCTACGTATTCAACACCTTTTCCGGGCTGTATATTGAGCATTTTCCAGCCGGGTTTTTCTTCGCGCCCACCGATGTGAAGTTTGTTCAGAGAAGGGTCATCAAAATTGAACATGTATTTCTCCTGTTCGTATTAAACATGCGTTTTCGTGGCGGCAGGCTTAGACTGCAAAATCTGCAGGGCTTTCGCCGTTCAGATGTTTTTTCCACATCTTTTCATAGGCTTTTTCGAGGTTCGAGCAATAAGCTGCAGTGTTGTAAATTACCGAATTCGGGGCATTGTTTTCAAGGCGGGTTCTGTATTCTCTGAGCAAATCAGGGTTGAGGGCCAGTTTCAGTGCCAGGGCTTCATACTCATCGATGTTATGTGTGACAAGCTCCGGCAGGCCAAGCAGCGTCAACAGGCTGCCGGCAACCCTTCCGGCGAAGGCTTTTCTGGTGCAGGTAACCATTGGCAGGCCGACCCTGAGGACGTCGCTCGCAGTTGAATGGGCATTGCAGGGGGTCGTGTCAAGAAACAGATCGGCCATTCTGTAGCGGGCAAGGTGGTCTTCGATATTGGCAACTCTGGTGGCAAAAATTATGCGACCCGGGTCGACGCCGCGGTTTTCTGCCTCTTTCAGAAGGTTTTTCTCAGCCGATTCATTGAGTTTCATCAGCCAGAGAACGCTGCCTTCAACCTTCTTCAGCAGTCGCATCCAGACTTCGAATACGGCCGGAGTAATCTTGTAATCATGATTGAATGAGCAGAAAATAAACCCTTCTGCCGGTAATCCGTAAAATTCCCGTGGCGGTGTCGTCGGGGCGATCTGTATTGAAACGTCGGTTGGCAGGTAGGTGTCTGGCATGTAAACGATTTTTTCGCTGTAGCAATTGCGGTATTCATCAGGAATAATGAACTTGTCGGCAATAATGTAGTCGATAAAATCGACACCCATGGTGCTTGAATACCCAAGATAGTTCACCTGAAGCGGCGCCGGCCGGTAAGCGAATATATCGGTGCGCGAATCGGCGGTGAAACCGGCTAGATCGATAAGAATGTCGATTTCCATTGCCAGAATCATTTCGGCTATATCTTTGGAACGCAGGTGGCGAACATCGATAAACTTATCAAAGGCGGCCCGCATTCTTTTGTGAATATTGCTCTGATCATCGGCGCCAAGATAGAAGGCGAAAGTTTCAAACCGGTTTTTATCGTGATTTTCGAACAGTGCGGTTGTCAAATGCCCGACCGGGTGTTCTCTCAGATCTGGCGAAACATAGCCGACCCTGATTTTACTGTGCTGGTATTTTCTGCCGTCCCACATCGGTTTTTGCGATGGGCAGTGATGCTGAGAAAAAACTCTGGCGCAGGCAAGATGGTCAGATGGTTCCTCAGAAATGGCTGTTAAGGGTAGTGTCTGGCAGATTTTCTTGTTG
>JAKQQP010000460.1 GCA_029564115.1 Candidatus Rifleibacteriota bacterium
TGTTGCGTATATAGCGGTCGAGGTTCGCCCCCACCAGTCTTTCATGTGCAGGCAGCATGTAATGATCCTGCGGGTTGCACGGCCCGGTGGTATTGAAAAACCTGTTCATCTTGCTGGGTCCTCCTCGCGCACCGAAACAATAGGTCATACCAATCCTATCACAGCCCCTCCCCCCACACAATTCAAAACCACCCCGAAAAATAGCAATGCTATTTTTCGGTGACAATGGCTTGTCTCTTGACCCGACCTGGCAACTGAACTATACTGAGGCCGCCCTTAAAACTTCTGTAGAGGTATCTGCATGCAGCCGGCCACCTATTTGAACCCGTTCACCGACTTCGGCTTCAAGAAGCTGTTTGGCGAAGAGTATAACAAAGACCTGCTTATCGACTTTCTCAACCAGCTCCTGAAGAAAGAACAGGGCCGGATAAAAAACCTAACCTATCTGAAAAACGAACACCTCGGCCGCTCAGAAGCCGACCGCCGGGCGGTTTTCGATCTTTATTGCGAAAATGAGCAGGGTGACAGGTTTATCGTAGAAATACAGAAGTCGAAACAGAAGTTTTTCAAGGATAGGGCGCTGTATTATTCGACTTTTCCGATTGCAGAGCAGGGCAGGGCGGGCGACTGGGATTTCGAGCTGAAGGCTGTCTATACTGTTGCCATTCTTGATTTCGTCTTTGATGAAGACCGCCACGATGTAAATAAATACCGTTACGACATCAAACTTTCCGATATCGAAACTTTCAAGGTTTTCTACGACAAGCTCACCTTCGTTTATCTCGAGATGCCGAAGTTTACAAAAACTCTCGAACAGCTGGAAACGCGCTTTGACAAATGGCTCTATGTTCTGAAAAATCTTGAACGCCTGCACGATATCCCCGAAAAGCTCAAGGACCGCATCTTTAGAAAGCTGTTTGTCGCTGCCGAGATTGCAAAATTCACACCGGAAGAGGCCAGAGCCTACGAAGACAGTCTTAAAGTCTATCGCGATCTGAAGAATTCCTTCGATACTGCCCGCGAAGAAGGCCTTAAAGAAGGCCGAAAAGAAGGTATTAAAGAGGGCAAGGTTGAAGGGCAGGCGCAATTGATTCTGCAACTGCTTCGCGAAGGCGATATTTCAGTCGAAAAGGCCAAAGCAAAACTTGCGCTATTACAGTCCCATTGCCCCGAGGCCGCTTTCTGGCCTGAACTCTTCGCCGAATTGAGACAATCCTTTCCTGGCATTGTAAAAGAAGAGCCCGCCAGATACAAAGCCAGCGCCAAATCCCGCACCAGAAGGCAACCCTGAACCTTATTATTCCTTAGCCGGCCTGCCCTGAGCCTGCTTGCCCTGAGCTTGTCGAAGGGCC
>JAKQQP010000472.1 GCA_029564115.1 Candidatus Rifleibacteriota bacterium
CGACCGGGCGGAATTCTTCTGCAATGCATTCATACCGGTTTTGGCCTGCAGTATTTCAAAGATGAGTTAACCGGGCCGGAATACGCCGAAGCGGCCTTCAATAAACTGCAGTCAGCAAACAATAACAATATTGAATTTCTCTTCGACACTACCGTAGTTGCAGTTGAAGAAAACAAAGTCCTGGTCTGCAGTGATCTGCGTGGTCAGTTCAAAATCGGCTGCGAAAACCTGATAATCGCAACCGGCAGTCGCGAAATCCCCTTTGGGGCGCTTGGCATTCCATCGAATCGACCGGCTGGAATATTCGGGGCCGGCGAAGCCCAGCTGCTGATAAACCGCCACGCCATGCAGCCCGGCCGAACCGGAGTAATACTGGGTGCTGGCGACATTGGCCTGATCATGGCACGCCGACTGGTTTACGAAGGCATGCAGGTCGCAGCAGTCATCGAGCTGAAAAATGAGCCAGGTGGAGTTAAAAGAAATGTGCAAACCTGCATAGATGACCTCGGGATCGAGTTGCTGACTTCTTCGACAATTGTCAGAGTTCACGGCAACAACCGGGTTGAAGGAGTCACCGTCGCCAGAGTCGATGCAGACAGGCAACCGCTGTTCAGCAAAACCCGTTTCATCGCCTGCGATTTTCTGTTGGCTGCGGTCGGTCTGATGCCAGAAATTCAGCTCGCCCGGGATGCCGGTGCCGACGCCCGCAACGGTCATCTGCTGCTCGATGAAAATGGCCGCTCAACTCTGCCATGGCTCTATGCCTGCGGAAATGCAGCCAGGATTTTTCCGATTGTCGACGACGTCAGCCTCAGCAGCGAAAAAGTCAGCAAACATATCAGCAGAGAGGTGAACTTGTGAAATCGAGCAGAATATGTCTCGCATGCCCGCGCAGCTGTGATCTTCGCCCACAAATCGAGGGTACGCCAGGCCAGCGACTTTGCCCCAAAGGTGAAGAATTTCTGCAACAGGAAGCTTCAGAACCTCTGCGACATTACTTCGCCACCGTAAGAGGCAATGATGGCAGACTGTATTCTTATCGAACTCTGACCGCCGTGCCAATGGAAACGATAACCAGATTCTGTGAAAATCTTAAGAGAGCATCATCACCACAACAGCGTAACAAACTGCACCAGCAGTTCTGCAATGAACACAGAGTGCGACTGACCTGCATCGATTTCGAACGATAATAAAAAACCACGGAATCACCCGTGGTTTTTTATTATCGTTTAATGACAGCATTCAGCCCTTTTTGCAGGTGAATTCATTGACAGCAGCAGCAACAAATTTAAGCTGGTCTTCGCTCATTTCGGGATAAACCGGCAAAGCCAGAGTTTCTTTCGCAGCTTTTTCAGATTCAGGGAAACTGCCTTCGGTATAACCGAGATTAGCAAAACACTTCTGCTGATGCAACGAAAGCGGGTAATAAACGGCGCAGCCGATTTCTTTTTCGGTCAGGTGAGCTTTCAGAGCATCGCGGTTTTTTACACGAATGACATACTGGTTATAAATGTGATATCGATCAGTTTTTTCTACGGGTGTAACCACATTCGGATTCCCGGCGAACAGTTCGTTATAGATAGCGGCATGCCGGCGGCGGCCTTCGGTCCAGGATTTAAGATATGGCAGTTTCACTGAAACAACCGCTGCCTGAAGAGCGTCAAGTCTGGCATTCAAGCCAACCTCGTTGTGATGGTACTGGATCTGACCGCCATGCACCCGCAAGC
>JAKQQP010000195.1 GCA_029564115.1 Candidatus Rifleibacteriota bacterium
CTTGAGTACATCGAATTCTTTGCCGAAGCGGCCAACTCTTTTCTGCTTGTAAAAGATCGGGCCCGGCGAATCTAACCTGACAAGAACTGCAGTGGTGATCATCACCGGCATACTTATGAGCAGAGCGAAAACCGAAAAGAAAATGTCAAAAGTTCTTTTTACAAAGCGTTCCAGTGAGGTCAGGGGGGTTGAAATGACTGTTGTCAGAGGAAAATCTTCGAGACTCTGTAAACCTACTATGCCAGCAGCCTTGCGCGGATCGATCGAAATGCGCACTCTGAATTCGTGTGGCTCTTCTTTACGGTTGTAGTAAATCTGCGCCCAGAAACTATCAAGATCCAAATTCGGGTCAGTGACAAATATTTCGTGAGCATGACGAAAAACCACTTCAGAAGCCAGTTCAGACAGCTGGTCAGAGGTCATGGTGTTAACGATTCTGAATCTGACTCCGCCACGACGATGAAAGTGTTTGATAATTCGTCGGCCTTCTGATTGATCGCCGATAATAATAGCTCGAAGCAGTCGTGGGTGAGGTTTTAATAATGTTGCAACGAATACTCGCAGAATAAAGGCTGTGAAGATACTTAAGCCGGTTGCCAGCAGAAAAACTGGCCGTGGAAAAGTATAGGCATAATAAGCCACGGCGCGCGAAAAGAACGCAAGCAGGTTGAAGCCGATAAACGAAGCAAGCAGAGCACTTGAGGTGTGCGAAAAAATGTCTGACGCCGCTGTCAGCTTTCTGATATTGAAAATCCCCGATAGCAGACCAAAACTGACATAAAGCGCAAACAGTATCCAGCGCACGTGCAGATAGGAATCGAGATAAATCTGAATCTGTGGGTCTGAACGCAACCACAGGGTAAATGTAAGAGAGAACACCTGATTGAGCAACAGGGCATCAAACAGCAGCAGAAAAAACGAGACCAGGATTTCTGCTCCATGAGGCAGTCGCAGGCCGTGCCATTTTTTGCGGCTTCTGGTTCCGGCCATGACTTTATTTTATATTGCCGAGCAGTGTGTAGAGTCTGGCGATGTGGATCTTTTCCTGACGGATCAATTCTTCAACCAGCCCTTTGTTCGGGTCAGAGGGGCCAAGAATGCTGAGAATCTCCTGGAAAAACAGAACGGTATCTTTTTCGAAACCGATTGCGTGATAAATCGCCTGTTCATCAGTGTTGATTTCATTCGCAATCTCAGCGTGTGAGCGCAGATTGGGAAAAACCCGGCCATCGAACAGGGCG
>JAKQQP010000525.1 GCA_029564115.1 Candidatus Rifleibacteriota bacterium
GACCAGACCAGTTACCCGATCCAGCTGCAGAACTTTGTTTCAGACGAAGAGCAGCGAAAGATAGCGGAACAGATCGGGCCGGACGGCTTTGAACTGTTTCAGCCTGACCTGATGACGGTAAATTCATCGACCCTCTGGCTATATCTGATGCCGTTCACCTGTATTTTTCTGCATGCGGGCTGGATGCATCTGATAACGAACATGTGGTTTTTCTGGATTTTCTCCGACAATGTCGAAGAAAAGATGGGTTCGCTGCAGTTTGGCTTCTTTTATGTGGTGGTCGGCATTTTTTCGAGTCTGGCCCACGCTCTGCTGCAAAGCGGATCAACAGTGCCTCTGATTGGCGCCAGCGGCGCGGTCAGTGGCGTTATGGGTGCCTATCTGGTTCTGTTTCCGCGCAACCGCATCACCAGTTACTTTTGCCCGGTGTGGTTCTTTATCAGACGCATCGATGTGCCCGCCATCGTGGTGCTTGGCTTTTACTTTCTGCTGAACATGCTGCAGATGTCGCAATCAGATAAAATCGGGGCAAATATCGCCTTTGACGCCCATATTTTCGGGTTTATCGCCGGCACCGGTCTTGCAACCATTTTCAAGAGAACCCGGCAGAGCTAAGTTCATGCCTGGTCGGCTTTATGGCTCATCAGATAGTAGATGACCAGATTTGAATAAATGATCGGGGCAAGGCAGATTTCAGATACAATCGAAAGAGCCTGAATTAAAATCACACTTATCAGCGCCGGAAGCACCGGCATGAAGAAGGTCATAATCTCGGTCGAAGTGCCGGTGATAATGGTCATGATAAAAGTGGCGAAAATGAACAGTGAGCCGAGTTTGAGGCGATCGCGATTATAATATCGGTCAGCGACGTCAAAAGCGTCAAGTTTCGGAGAAATGACTGAAGCCGGCTCGACCAGAAGGTAGCGAAAATAAGCACCGCCCATGACCAGCAGGCCGACAACCATGGCACACATTACGCCGATTGACCAGATTATCCCCTGACGTCCGAACATGGTTGCGGCTCCGATGATTGAGGCGGTACAGAAACCAGCTATTATCAGCCACAGGCCCAGCATCAGGTGTTTTTTCAGGGCATTCGCAAACACCGCGCTGAAAAGTCCGGCAGATTTTTCGCGAATCTTTTCGCTGTCTAATTCACGACCGTGAATGTAGTCCTCAATCATCAAGGTGATGATAATTTTCCACTCTACCATCATCTGCAGCGATTTATAGCCGTAGTAGGGAACGAAAAAAATCATAAAAAAACCGGCCACCGGGGGACTTGCG
>JAKQQP010000537.1 GCA_029564115.1 Candidatus Rifleibacteriota bacterium
CCAGCCAAATACAGCGGCACTGATTGGCCCGATGATTGGCGCCGCACCGGCGATCGAGGCAAAATGATGCCCAAGCAGTACCGGTGCGCGGGCCGGCACATAATCACCATCATCGCGCAAGCGATGTGCGGGCGTCAGCAGTGTATCATCTACACCGAATTTCTTTGCCACCCAGCGGCCATAAAGAGCATAAGCAGCGATAAGCAAAAACAGCGAAGCCAGTAGAACAATTGAACCACTCATTTCCCCACCCCTGTAGAGTTTTCGTTTATCTTACTCCTGCCCCGTTTAAAATGCAGCTTTTTAGTCAAACGCTCGAAGCAGTTTTTCGAACTTGCATAAATCAGGGTGCCATGCTAATATATAAATATAAATCAGGATCTGTCGGAGACTTTGATGAGGCTTAATAATAGACGGGGCGCTCTGCTGTTGATGCTTCTGCTGGTACTTGTTGGCATCGGATTATTTTCATTGAAAGCTTTTCCGGACCAGCAGATTATCACTTTGCGAGAAAAAGAGCTTACCCTGTCTCAAACTTTGAGCTCTATCAGAAGCGGTATTGCCCTTGAAAGAACAGCTTCAGAATCATCTCTTTTTTACGGCAATTTCGAAAATCAGGCCGAATTAGTGGCCTATCTTAATGACCTGGTTGCCAGGGGCTATCTGGCAAAGGTTCCCAAAGATCCATTCTGCCCGGACCACCTGTGGGGAACAGGTGCTGGATGCAAGTTCTGGGTGCCAACCCGAAATCTTCTTGCCAGCTCCAGTTTTGAAACAAACAGCTTTGCAGCAACCCCCTGGCAGGTTAATGAAACCAATGTGATCATAAATATCAACAATAAAGAATGGCCCGGGCGCAATCAGGCAGTTTTCGACAGTTTCCCTTATGAGAACTGCCTGGGAAACTCAATAATTGGCTTTTCCGGCACGTCTTTGGCAATCACTCAGAAATAACATGAAACTGGAAAAAAAACTCGATCTGCTGATTAGAACACTGACGCTCGCAGTGGCAATACTTGTCTGCGCCAAGATCTGGTATGCCGCAGAAGTGCCTCCGGCAAACCCGGTCAAATTTGAAAAACCGGTGAAGCTGATGCCTGAATCAGGTCGCAGAAGTGCGAAAATTCCGAAATATACAGTCTCGCTTGAACATCGAAAGATCGCGCATGCCTTTTTCCGCAAATCATGCCTCCGGCTTGACTCGGCTGATTTCTGGGGAGCCCAGGGATTCATCGACCAGGCCATCGCAGAAGACCCCGGAAACCAGAAATACCATAAAATGGCCCGTCTGGTCAGAACGGAAATCACCAACCGTGAATCTATGAACAAAAT
>JAKQQP010000561.1 GCA_029564115.1 Candidatus Rifleibacteriota bacterium
AAAATTTTGATAAGCGCAGGCCCGTATCAGCAGTTATGCCACGCAAACCGTGCACAATCTCATTGATGCGACGTGCCGGGACACCAATCGCCATGGCCAGTCTGTATTGTGAAATACCCATAGGCTTTAAGAATTCTTCAAGCAGAATTTCGCCCGGCGGAACCGGTTTTACCTTTCTAATTGCCATTTAATCAACCTCTCAGTCTCTTTGCATTTAAATGACTTGATCACACCTCAGTAATAACGGCGTGCGTTATTAAAGTCAAGTTATCGAAAATAATCTGAAAAAATAGACAGAATTTCCGGAATATAGTATTTAAGAATGCAAACAGCGGCAAAAAACACCTGCTTCATCGCGGTTGTTGTAGTTTGTGGGCATTCATGCAGCCGAAGCCGGGAAAAGAAAGAATCGATAGCGCAGAAAGCCGAATCGTGCCGGGCGGGCGCTGCAAAAACATCTTATTTAGTCACTGGTTGTAAACACCATAATGTTTTATACTCGAATAGTAACGAACAGGGTGCTTTAATAAAGTGGCAGGAGTCAGAGATGTATATTCTGGATGATCGCAGAGATGGCGAAAAATTCTTCAGTCTTACCCATGATATGGTTTTTAAGATCGTTTTTTCCAGTCCTGGCAACGAACGACTTTTGACTTTGCTACTCAATGCTTTGCTGCAGTTGCGCGGCAAAGACCAGATTGAATCTCTCGAAATTCTCAATCCATTCAACCTGCCTGAATATCGTAATGACAAGCATTCGATCATAGATGTCAGAGCCATGGACAAAGCAGGGAGAAGATATTGCATCGAAGTTCAGATGCGCGCCCATAAAGAGCTGATAAAAAGGGTCGTCTATTATTCTTCGGTGAGCTATGCCAGGCAATTGGCAAAAAGCGGCAGTTACGCCGATCTCAACAAGACTGTCTGCCTGTGGATAATGGGCGAGACAATCATCGGGGAACCGGGTATCTACAATAAGTTTCTGATCAGCCATGTTGAAACGCACAAACCCTTGACCGATCTGATAGAATATCATTTTGTCGAACTTTCGAAATTTGATGGAGAAAAGCCGGCAAAATTGCGCAGCAGGTTCGAGAAATGGCTGCATATTTTGAAATTTGGTGATTTATACCGTTCCGTTGAAGACTTACCGGAAGACCTGAAAAAAGAACCGGGAATTATCGAGGTTGTAAATAATATGGCCATAGCCAATACCGATGAACATCTCAGAGAATTGTTGATCAGCAGAGAAATGTTTCTTCTGGATATGAACACTGAAAAACAGGCAGCCAGAAAAGAAGGCCGCCAGGAAGGTCTGGAAGAAGGCCGTCAGGAAGGGATCATGCTGGTAGCTCAGAATCTTCTCAAAATGGGGCAGTCGATCGAAGATGTCTGCAAGGCCACCGGTCTGTTGCCTGAGCAGGTTAAAAAACTGGCCGGCATGAATCTGCTGGCAGAAACGGCTTCACCTTACAGCCCCGCCAGGAAAACAAATAAAAAGCGGAAATAGGAGTCATCAGGTCAGAGTCTGATCTGTAAACCTCAGTTCTCCAGACATTTTGATCGTCAGGTTATTTTTTCGGGGTCGGTGATGCCGGCGAAGAATGGCGCACCGCAGATGAGGAGTTAAATACGTGATTCAGGCAATTCTTGAAATCGTCAGAAACAATGTTACACGCGAAAAGACACTGCTGTGCCCCGACCAGGCGAGCGCAAAGTTCATACAGCGCCAGCTGCTCAGGCATGAAAAAGGGCTGATCAACCTGCATTTTGAAGGAGTGGCGGCCTGCATCGGCCGGTCGCTCGGCTTTTTTATGATCGAGCGCCGGGCAAAAAGCCTCAAGCCTGGCGAAGGGCTGCTGATACTCCAGGAAATGGTCGACCCTGACGGCTATTTTGCCGCGTCGCGCGAGATGCC
>JAKQQP010000562.1 GCA_029564115.1 Candidatus Rifleibacteriota bacterium
TTCGAAGAAGCTGCTCGAAACCGTCAAGACCAAGAAAACCGAACTGCTGTTTCTGGCCCTGATGCTGCGCCTGCTGAAGGCCGGCGGCCGCTGTGCCGTCATTGTTCCTGACGGGGTGCTTTTCGGCTCATCAAAAGCCCACCTCGACATTCGGAAAGAGATCATCGACAATCATCGCCTCGAAGCGGTCATTTCGCTGCCTGCGGGGGTTTTCAAGCCTTACGCCGGCGTCAGCACCGGCATCATGGTTTTCACCAAAACCGGCACCGGTGGCACTGACAATGTCTGGTTCTACGACATGCAGGCCGATGGTTT
This sequence comes from Candidatus Rifleibacteriota bacterium, assembly GCA_029564115.1. The sequence continues at coordinate 316 of JAKQQP010000562.1, forward strand.
CAGTCTTGACGACAAGCGCACCGAGATTGCCGACAACGATATTCCTGATGTTATCAGGCGCTGGCACAATCTCGCGGCCGAAAACAGCCGCAAGCGCACCGACAAATCTTTCCTGGTGCCCGTCGACGACATCAGAAAAGAAAAATACGACCTGTCGATCAACCGCTACAAGCAGATCGTCTACGACGAAGTCAAGTATGACAAGCCCAAAGACATCCTGGCCGAGATCATGCAGATCGAAAAAGAAATCCAGAAAGGCCTCGAAGAACTCGACGGGATGCTGGGATGAAAAGCACGATCAATTCTAATCCCCTCGAATTCGAGGGGTTAAGACATAAGCAAAAAGTGCAACGGACCGTTGCACAATTAACACCCGGCCAGAATAAAGAACGACCGCCTCTTACGATGGAACCGTCAATTGACGACCCGCTGGCAGCCGTTAAGAACATTATGCGCCGCGTAGATTTTGTTGTCAATGAATATACGGAAGCAGAGGGTTTTATGCATGTTTAAGGTCGTAAGTTTGTCAGATCTTATGCTAAAAAGAGGGAAATCGATCAACCCGCTGTCAAATCCAGACAAAGAGTTTGAGCTATACAGTATCCCTGCATATGAAAACAAAACGCCTGAGTTTTTAAGAGGTATTGAAATAGGCTCTAGTAAGCAAATCCTTGTCGAAAACGATGTTTTGTTATCTAGAATAGTGCCACATATCAGAAGGGCATGGATTGTAAAGCCCCAGAGCAATAGAACTTTGATTGGCTCAGGAGAGTGGGTGGTTTTTCGATCAGAAAAAGCTGACCCCGGCTATCTGCGAAACTTTTTATTATCTGATGTATTTCATCAACAAATGATGACAACTGTTCGAGGTGTTGGCGGATCACTTTTGAGGGCTAGTCCTGAGTTAATAGGCAAAATTGAAATCCCACTGCCGCCGCTGGAAGTGCAGAAAAAGATTGCGGCGGTGCTGGAAAAGGCTGATACATTAAGGCGCAAGCGTGAAGAACAGATAAAGCGCCTCGACGACCTGCTGCAGGCAACCTTCCTCGACATGTTCGGCGACCCCGTCACCAACCCGAAGGGCTGGCCAGTCTCAAATCTTGAAGAAATCGGCGAAATTACAACAGGGAGTACACCACCAACAAAAGAAAAAAACATGTTTGACGGTGAAATTCCATTTATTACACCTGGAGACCTGAAAGAATCGTGGGTTTCAGCAGCAAGAACTGTAACCGAAGATGGTGCCAAAAAATCAAGAACTGTTATGAAAGGCGCAACTTTGGTATGCTGCATTGGAGCTACGATCGGTAAAATGGGCAAAGCAGCAGAATATGCTGCGTTCAACCAACAAATAAACGCTATCTCATGGGGCTCTTTGGTAGAACATAATTTTGGCTTAGAAATGATGAAGTTTTTCAAGCAAAAAATTGCCTTAGCAGGCGCCTCAACGACTTTACCAATACTCAACAAAGGACTTTTTAAAAAAATTTCTATACCTGTTCCACCGCTTACTCTTCAAAACTCTTTTTCAAAAATCATTCATTCAATTGAAATACAAAAAAAGTTTTTTTTGGAACAACTCAAAACGAGCAATAATTTGTTTGCATCACTCATGCAGCGGGCGTTCAAGGGGGAGTTGGAACTGAAATGAGAATTTATGCGTCACACCCGCGCAGGCGGGTGTCCAGGAAGGAAAAATGTTGAGGATAGAGCACGATAATGCAGAATATATGGTGAACGTGTAAAGAAA
>JAKQQP010000583.1 GCA_029564115.1 Candidatus Rifleibacteriota bacterium
GCTAGGCAGCGATGGTGCGGTATTGGGGCTTCTGATCGCCATGGAAGATATCAGCAGTCGAAAACAGGCAGAAGAGGAGCTGCAGAAGGCAAAATCTGATGCCGAGGCGGCGAGCCGCACAAAAAGTCAGTTTCTGGCCAATATGAGCCACGAAATCCGCACCCCGCTCAACGGGGTTATCGGCTTCACAGAACTTCTCAAATCTACGTGTCTCAGCCCGGTTCAGGAGCAGTATGTCCGCAATGCGAACATTTCGGCTCACACCCTTCTTGGCATCATCAACGATATTCTGGATTTCTCAAAAATAGAATCCGGAATGATGAATCTGGAGCTTATCCGCACCGACATGCCTGAGCTGCTCGAAAACTGTATCGACATGATCAAGCTGGCAGCAGCTGGCAAAAACATTGAACTGCTGCTGAACATCGACCCACATCTTCCAAGATTCGCAGTTGTCGACCCGGTAAGGTTGAAACAGATTGTTGCCAACCTTTTGAGCAATGCGGTCAAATTCACCAGCAAAGGCGAGATCGAGCTCAAAGTAACTCACACACAGCTTGATTCAGCACACGCGCAGTTCTTTTTCTCGGTCCGTGATACCGGAATCGGGATTGCCCCGGAACAAAAGGAAAGACTGTTTAAAGCCTTTTCGCAGGGCGACAGTTCCACAACCAGAAAATTCGGTGGCACCGGTCTCGGGCTGATAATCTCAGAACTGATCGCCAGGCAGATGGGAGCTTCGATCAAAATCGAAAGTCAGGCAGGCGTCGGTTCAGTATTCGCGTTCGATTTCGTGACAAGGGTTGAATGCTCTGACAAACCTGCGTTTCAAGGATTTTCAGCCTTGAAAAGCTGCCTTGTTGTTGACGACAACGAATGCAACCGTATGATTCTCAGCCGCATGCTCTCAGACTGGGGCATCACCTGCGTTCAGTCCGAGAATGCCAGAACCGCAATCAATGCGATAAACAACAACCCGCCTTTTGATCTGATGATCTGTGACTATCACATGCCAGGCCTCGACGGAATTGAAACCATTCAGCTGATTCGCCGGTCTCTGGCAACAGCACACCAGAAAGTGCCCATAATTCTTCTTCATTCGTCTTCAGATGATCACAGTCTGTATGCGCGCTGTGATGAACTTGGCATTAATTTCAGACTGTCGAAGCCGGTGCAAAAAGGTCATCTGTTTAATTTCCTTTTGAGCGCAGACAAATGCACCAGCTCGACAGGCATGAGCCAGCCGCAGCAGACACAGCTGAATCATCAGGATCAGCCTCTGACCGATGGGCACGACATGCAGGTGTCGATACTGATTGCTGAAGACATCGAAATGAACATGATACTCATCGAATCCATGGTGATGAAAATCCTGCCGCAGGCGTCGATAATACCGGCCAGAAATGGAAAAGAAGCGGTTCAGCACTGGCAAAACCAGTGTCCTGACCTGATTTTCATGGATCTGCAGATGCCTGAACTTGACGGCCTGGAAGCCACGAGAGCAATAAGATCGCTCGAGAATGCAGGCGGAACCCACACTCCGATTATCGCTCTGACTGCCGGCGCGACCAGAGAAGAACAGGCCAGATGTCTTGAGGCTGGCATGGATGATTTTGTCACCAAACCCATTCTAATGGGACGACTCGAGGAAATTTTTTCCATATTTTTGAAAAACCGACAGGAGAAGCGCAATGATTAATCTGACCTGCGTTAAAGTTCTGGTTAAACCAGAATTCATTGATTCTTTCATAGATGCGACGCTGGAGAACCACCGCGAATCTCTCAAAGAGCCCGGCAATCTCAGATTTGATGTTCTGCAGAGCAAAGATAATCATGAAGAGTTCATGCTTTATGAAGTATATGAGTCTGACGAAGCTGCGGCAGCACACAAGAACACCCCGCACTATCTCAAATGGCGTAAAACTGTGGCAAACTGGATGGCCGCACCACGCCAGGGCAACAGATTCAATGTTCTGGCACCCGTTCAGTCTGACAAATGGTAATCATGCAGGGCTTTTCTTTCTCCCGCACTCCCTCGGTCATTTCTGGAAACGGCAAAGTGGCTCTGCTGCC
>JAKQQP010000595.1 GCA_029564115.1 Candidatus Rifleibacteriota bacterium
AGCCAGTAATCTAAACCGGCCTGCTCTCTTATCTGCTCGAATCTGCTTTCTATTTCTGCCAGGTTGCCGGGCACATAGCACTCAACCACGTCATTCGGCCTGGCATTATAAATCTCAGCCCAGCGGCTGAGCATGTCTTCAAGTTTCTGAAGTTTGAAACCCTTTTTTATTCTGCCGCTCCAGTCATTATCTTCGAGAAACCTCTTGATCTTGGCTATCTGGCCCAGGCTGCAGCCCGCCGCCTCCGCAAGTTCCTCTGTTTTCCAGGATCTTTCCGGTTGACTCACCAACGTTCTCAAAACCCTGCTGGAAACAATCGAGCTTCTTTCAAACACCGATTTGCTTGCCCGATTTTGCGCTTTGAGATTCTTTTTACCGCTTACGGTAATGTAAACCGGCCCGAAGGCCATCTGACAGTTTCCGGCAGCGTCACAGAAACCCACCCCGGCCTCTTTGCAGAGCTCAGCGGTTTTGTCTGACATGAACGGAACCAGAACCAGCCGGTAACAGTCTGCCATCTTACCGCTTTCGCTTATCGCCTTTTTAACATGCCCCGGATACCCGGCAGCCAGCTTCAGCAGAAGAATGTTGTAAACCCGGCCCCCGGCTTTTACCCGTATAACATCACCGTCAGCAGCCAATACGTCAACGACCGGAGCATTCTCCAGAATTTCTTTTACCAGATCTTCAGGATGTTTTTTCACACTTATCTCCATTTTCACTAAATCAGTGAAAATTATCATAACAGTGAAAATTTTATTTAGCCAGTCCTAAAACTTAAAAAGTCACCAAAACCCGGCAGTGTATTTCTAACAGAAAAAACGCTATGCACTGGTTATTTGCAAAAACCTTTACTGATCGCAACTTCAACCGGTCGCCAATAATAAGGCTTATGTAAACCACTTCCAACTTTTATCGTCTGGAAGCACATCTCCAAATTTCTGCCCGACCGAATGTACCGAGCTACACCAAAATAAGCGTCAAATAAAAAATCGATTTTAGACCCATTCCCGTGCCCTGTACGCAACGCAAATATTTCAAATCGACCCCAAGCCCATAAAACTAAAAACAACGCAAAAATGACTGCCATATCAAATAGCCCTCAATTTCACCGGGTC
>JAKQQP010000623.1 GCA_029564115.1 Candidatus Rifleibacteriota bacterium
GTCGAAAAGGGTTTGACGAGAAAGTCCTTGGCACCGGCTTTCATTGCGCGGCGGAAGTATTCCTGCTCGCTTTGAATCGACATGATGACCGTCTGAACATTCGGAAAATCCTTAGCCAGGATTTCAGAGGCTTTGAGGCCGTCGAGCTCGGGCATATTGATATCCATCAGCACGATATGGGGCTGCATTTCCTTGACCATGTCGATGGTTTCGCGGCCATTTCTTGCCTCTGCAACAATTCTGATGTTGTCCTGATTTTTCAGCATTCGCCTGACATTGGATCGCAGTTCATCCATGTCGTCGGCAATCAGAAGCTTAATGGTCGGTGTGCTGGACAATTTTCAATCTCGCTTGAATTGGGGCCTCAACCCGCTTTGCGGGTTGAGGCCGTGGGTTCAGTTTTCGGCCGGTATGTGGCTTGACTTGATCTGCTGGAAAATGTTGTGAAGTTTTTCGAGCTTGTCAGACCTTCTTGGCACCGGAACGGTTTCGAGCTTGCTCTTGCCTGAAAGATCGGTATCACGGTTGGCAATTTTGGGGGTCAGCAGAATCACGAGTTCGTTTTCGCTGTTAGTGGTTGATTTGGTTTTGAACAGGCGGCCGAGATAAGGAATTTTGCTGAGAACCGGAACGCCGCTCCAGGAGACGCCCTGGGTTCTGTTGATCAGACCGCCGAGCACGATGGTTTCCTGGTCTTTTATCTGCAGAGTGGTCATGATGCTGCGTTTGAGAATGTCAGGAGGCCCGTCACCGCCTCTGACGAAGCTGGGTTCGGCTTGTTTGGCAAACACAGAAAACTTTAGTTTGTCATCGTTAACAAAGAGGTCTCTTATTGAAAGTTTCAGGGTTGCTTCAACAGGCTCATAAGTAGGATTCCCTGACTGGTCAAGCCCGCCGGCAAAGTAGAGTTGCTGGCCGACAGAAACGTAGGCGTTACCAGCATCGGTTTCAATCGTCGATTCGTTCTCTGCCTGGTCGTTTTCTTTGATCCAGCCGGCGCCCGACATTTTTCTGGCCATGATATCCGGTTTTTCGGAGATCGAGCTGCCGTAAACGATCAGCTTCGGATTGGCGAGTACCTTGGCTTTGCCTGAGGTTTCCCAGGCTTTTACCTGGGCGGCGATGAGGTCGAAGCGGTTGATATTTTTCGCGAAGAATGGGTTCATGTACTTGGGAATGGCGGCATTGCCATCGGCACCCGGTGTTTCGCCAAAATTGAGAATGCCGCTCAGCACGCCGTCTGTGCCCTGACCGCCCCATTCAATGCCCATGTCTTTCTGGTTGTTCTTGGAAACCTGAAGGATATAGGCCTGAAAGACAACCTGAATCGGGTCGTCGATTACAACAAGGTTGCTGACTTTTGCTTCGTCTTCAACGAAGCCTTTGACGGTTTCGGTGAGGTGGATATACTCGTTCTGATCTTTAACGGAGCCCTGCAGAATTACCCTTATCGAAGAGGTCTGCGAACCGATGGCGGTGGTGCTCTGTTCGATATTGGGATCGATTTCGGGGGAGATTACCGAAACTTTAACGTTGGGGAGCTTGATAGCCGCTTCAATTCGCTGCTGCAGCGAGGTGAACGAAGCTTCGAATTCGATAAGGCTGACAAGAGGTTTGGCACCCAGGAGGCTCTGGGCAACGGTTTCGGCTTTGGTTTTGTCTTCGGGGACCGATACCTGGCCTTTAAGATAGGCAATATCGGGGAAAATAACGAGTTCAAGATTTTTGTTGCCCACAACTGAGGCAAATTTGGCAAGAATGGTGTCGTTTTCTGAGTAGGTTTCGACATCGTAAACCCTTCTGCCGGTCATATCCCACAGGATCAGCTGGGTTTCGCCAACGCTGAGCCCC
>JAKQQP010000005.1 GCA_029564115.1 Candidatus Rifleibacteriota bacterium
ATAATGTCGAAGACTCAGAAATGGAAATGAAAGATTAATGTTAAAAGTTCGAAAAATTTTCCTGATTCTTGCTTTTCTATCCTGTGTGCCCGTTGCTTATTCTCAAATTATTCCCTCGGCAGCAGACCTCGCTCCGGCAGATAATGCCGGTGCTGATTTGAACAGAACCGTCAGAGATTTGCAAAAAAGCACAATTGAGCGCGATTTGAGTCGTGAGCGTAAGTTTTCTCAAAAAAAAGAAGAAAAGGTCGATGGTTCGGCTGCTGCTAAAGCAGACATCCCTGAAACCAGAGTGATGTTGAAAAAAGTAGAATTCTCAGAATCAAAAGTTTTGAGCAACGAGCAGCTGAGAGAGTTTGCTGCAAAATACGAAGATCGCGTGGTCGGTATTGCTGAATTGAATGAGCTTGTTGGCAAAATCAATCTCTGGTATCGGGCCAATGGCTACATCACAGCGATGGCAGCTCTGCCCCCCCAGGAATTGAAAGACGGCAAATTGAGAATTGTTCTGATCGAGGGCACGATGGGGCAGGTGAAGATCGAGGGAAATACGAATACCAGAAACAGCTATATTCGCAACCGGGTTAAGATTCCCGAAGGTGAACTGCTTGATATAAGATCACTCGACCGGAGTCTGGCGTGGTTTAACGGAACCAACGACGTAAAACTCAGAATCAAGTTGCAGGCTGGCGCCGAACCGGGAACGACCGACTGCTATATTCTTGCCTACGAGCCTGCAGACAATGTTGGAAGTTTGTTTGTCGATACTGCCGGCAACAGAAGCACTGGGCAGACACGCTCAGGATTCAGTTATACTGATTACAGTGTTTCCGGTCGTCGTGATGTTTTTAACATGACTGCTCTGGCTGCTAAAAATTCAAAATCAGCGATTATGAGTTACAATACTCCGATTAACCGCCGCGGAACCAGACTTTCCCTGTATAACAGCTTCAATAGTCTGGTGATCATTCAGGATGACGCCAACGGTTTCAGTATCAAAGGCAGATCGAGTTCTCTGGGTTTATCGCTGACGCATCCTTTGAAAATCACGACAAACTACCGCGAAGAACTGGTTCTTGATGTACACCGACAGAATGCAGAAAACAAAGTGCTTGGTATGACCTTTGTTGATGACGAAGAAAAACGCTATTCTCTTGGAAAAAGCTTTCTGAAGCTGTTGTCGGGCGAAGCTTTGTATTTTAAACCAACCTGGAGCTATTGCGAATATGAAGGTCTTAGTGGCAGAAAGCACGTTCAGAAATTTGCTCTGGATGGCTTGTGGCAAAAAGTCAGAACGACTGGGCAGCAGATAAATCTTAGAGTTGCCGGGCAAAAGGCTGCCGATGATTTTATGCCTTCCTCTGATCAGTTTTTGCTGGGTGGCCTTTACAGTGTGCGTGGCTATAACGAAAGTGTTATCGGCGGCGACAGCGGGTTGAATCTGAAAGTTGATTATCTGTTTCCGATCAAAGCTCTTGAATCTGCGCAGTTGTTTACTTTCTACGACTGGGGTAGGATCTATGGCAAGAGCCTGCTGGTCACAAAAATGATTCATTCTTTTGGCTTTGGTTTTAGGCACTCGTTTGCAAACGATTCGCAAATCACTTTCACCGTCGGTTTCCCCCTGGAAAAAGAGATCGGCGATCAGAGGGCCGATTCGCACAAGTTTGATTTGTCACTGAATTTTTTGTTCTAAATTAGAATTCTGGAGGAACGATTATGAATGCAAAAGCAGAAAAATTTGCCAAAATGCTTTCAGAAAACGGGATTGTTTGTTTTTCTGAAGAGCAGGTTCAGGATGAACTGAATACAACGCTTTTTCGCTCGGCAATGGAAGTGGAAGGACAGCGTCTGCCGCTTGTCGTAATAATAGACGACAGCATTTATGTAGTTTGTCGTGTTCTGATTGCTGGTAAGTGCCTGACTGAAGCCAATCGAACCGAAGCTTTGAAATATTTGAATCAGCTTAACAGTCACTATAAAACTTTTAAATATTACGCTACCGAAGCTGGCGAGCTGGTGATGGATATATGTCTGCCAACGACTGTCGAGCAGTTTGAACCCAATATGATTCGGGCACTGGTTGATCTCAGCGTCAAAAATCTTGAAGAATATTATCGTAAGCTCATGCAGATTGTCTGGGGAAACAAATCCGCATCTAACACGGCTGAAATGTAAAGTTAAATAGAACCGCCTCAAAGAGCTATTTTGTATAGTAACTTTGAGGCGGTTTTCTATTGTTTGTTTTCAAAATTTTGCTGATTTTAAAACATTCCAGTCGTCTTTTAACTGTTTGACATACTTGAAAACCCATGCCGGCAAATCTTTGCCATATTGTTGCAGCCACTTCTGCATAACGCTTCCCTGGCCTGATGCAGCGTGAAAATCGGCCGTGATGTAGCCGAGAACTTTGGCCATGGCTGCAACCTGTCTTGGCTCAGACAGGTCGGTATTTTCGAGGGTAGTTGAGAATGCAAAGTTTTGTCGAACCAGAAATGGTCTGTTGTTTATGTTGACGGTGCCTAGATAAGGATCACGAGCCAGGTAGGCTCTCGTCATGGCTTCAAGAGTATCTCGGCTTTGCTTGGTGACGCTGCTGATACCGACGCTGCCTGGTCTGATAATTTTGACTTCGAGAATTATGTTTCCGCTCCAGTCACCATTTTTACCGCGCAATAAAACAAAATATCGCTTCAGACCTATACTTGACAAACCTTTGTTGAAACGCTGGGCAATATCTAGAATCTCGGTTTCGCTTTTGGAAATTCCCCTGGTTGCGGCAATTTTATCCAGGTAGGCACGCATTGCCTGATAGACGCTCTTTTTTTCAATCTCAGAAACCGCCTCATGTTTTGAGTAATCGAACTTGTTTTTTGTTTTTGCGACAGTCTTCTTTTTGATGAATTTTTTGTGAGACACCAGACTTTCTTTGGCAACGAAGCTTTGTAAAAAGTCAGGAAGTTTTGCTTGAGACCAGTCGTGAGTTACACTCGATGCAGCGCGAGAGTTGTATCCGGCAAGAAGATTCTCGATAGCCAGCGTGAGTTCTTTTGAATCAAGTTTGCCGGAAAATCCGACGACAAGACTGACTGCCAGGCGAAAGATATCGAAGGCCAGCGGGGCATTGGCAAAAGCTTCGTCAAGATCGTCTATGACGTATATTGCCGGTTTGCCCGAAGCAATGAATACCGAAAAATTATGAATATGAAGATCACCGGCCGTCAGGCCCATGGGTGAAGTTCTGAGAAACGCCAAAGAACTTGCTCTTTGCATGTCGATATTCATTAGATGGGCGGTGCCACGAAGAAAAGGAA
>JAKQQP010000016.1 GCA_029564115.1 Candidatus Rifleibacteriota bacterium
CCAGCAACATAGCGCCCATCACCCGGATCTTTGAGCAGAGAAAGCGCTTCCTGAACCCGCTGAGTCGCAAATACCTTCGCCTTTTCTTCGGGAAAAAGCTGCGAACGGCCCATGGCTGTAAAAGCATTGCGGGCAATCTCAACGAAAAACTCAGGCAGCTTTTTGCTCTCAAACAACTGCAGGAAAAACCTTTCGGCCCGGTCGTTGTCGCCGATGCGCCGGCAGGTTTCGGCAAGCGTCAGAGTCAGCTGAATTTTTTCCTGATCTTTCACATCTGCCTGAGACAATGCTTTTTCAAGCCATTCAGCAGCTTTGGTCTGAAATCTTGCCTCTTCTTTCATGGAGAATCTTATCGCTTCGGCTTCACGGGCTATCTGGCCGGATTTGTCGGCCGCAAGCGCCTTGACGATAAAATTTTCGGCCTGCTGATTTTCACCCGTTGAACGAAACAATCTTGCCAGCATCAGGTAAGTCGTAACCAGCTCAGATTCAGGAATTTTCAATTCATCGAAAGCGGCCGCGGTTGCCGCGAGGATTTTATACATATCACCGGCGCGGTTTTCTGAGGGTTTGATTTTACGCGAATATTCATCAAGAGCCTGAAAAAGGGTTTTGCAGGTTTCGGGCGAAACTTCAACCATTGGCTCAGCAGCAGAAGCAACATCGATCAGACCAAGGTGCCGGCAGGTCCAGGCTGCGTTCAGCCAAAGGTTGCCGGTCTCGAGCGCCGGTTTTTTGCTCATTTCAGCAATACGTGCAGCCACTTCATAGCGGGTCTGTGCCGAAATCGCGTCGTAACGATTTTCGGAACCTTTTTTTTCAACTTTAATATCATTTGCCAGCCAACTTTTCAGCTCGCTTTTTCTGGCGTCAGAGAGCTTTTCTTCAAACTCATCACTGTAACCGCAGAAATTGCATGCCGGGCATCCCCAGATCCTGCTCATAAGCGGTGAATAACCCCTCGCGTTCGGGCAGAGATCTGAATCATAGCCGCCCAGATTGTTTGTCGACATCAGTTTCGATGCAGAAAACCGGTTGCCACAGACAGGACACCCGGCTTCAACACTCCTCGAACTGGTTGCATAGGCAGGGACGACCGAAATTAAGATAAAAAGTGCCAGAAAAGCCATGTGCAGATATCTCTTCAACATTTTTTCACAATTCTCAACTTTCACGATTTGCCATAAAACTGTAATTATTATATTGTTTGTCCAAGGGTTCCTGCTCCAGTCCAAGCACATTTCCTGACGAGTCTTTATGCCCTTCCCAAAATCACCATTCCCGCTCCCGGCATCCATCATCGTCTTCCCGGCTTTCATTCGGGCGCGAAAGCGGAATCAGCTCCAGATCACTTGCCCAGCGCGTAAATATTTGGGCATTTTTTTCGGAAACCTTTTCGAGTCGCACAAAACTGACTTTTTCCACTGGCATATTCCTTTTCTGCCTATCTGTCAACGACTATTCTGGTGATCTCACGACTTATAAACCGGCCGATTTCAGCAATTGCAGCGTTACGTTCATCAAACGATGCCTCAGTTTCGGTCAGATAAATAGCCGCAACAATCGGACCGGCCTTTGGCGGCCACATAATTGCGACGATGGCACGCGAACCGTTACCGCCGGCGCCGCTACGGTCTGCCACAATCCAGTCAACCGGGACTCCGGCCCTGATAAGTTTGCCGGCGACCTCATTGGCAAGCATCCAGTTTTTAAGCTGCTGGCGAGATTTTGGCGACAATATTTGTCCGAGCACCAGTCTTTCAACAGTTCTAGCCATTGCCGACGGGGTTGTGGTATCACGGAAATCTCCTGGCGTGCCCTCATTGAGATCAGTTTCCCGGCGATCGAGGCGGGTTGTTAAATCGCCACTCATGCGAATGAATGCTGTCAGCGACGCTGGACCGCCAATCGCATCGAGAATAAGATTGGCGGCGGTATTGTCACTCGTTTTCATCGTTGCCGCGCAGAGTTCAAAAAGTGACATGCTGCCCTCGACATGCAGTTCAGTAACTGGTGAATAGCTGGCGATATGCTGCAGGCTAATCGGTACAAGCCGATCCAGGCTGTCTTCGCCTTTGTCGATACGATAAAGCAATGCTGCACAGGCAAGAGTTTTAAAAGTACTGCACATCGGAAACCGCTCGTCAGACCTGTAGAGCCACAACATATCGCCTGCCGGTTCATGAACAGCAACCCCGACCCTGGCCTTCAGGCGTGTTTCAATGTTTTTAACGACATCTGCCAGAGAAGCATATTTATCATGCGGCTG
>JAKQQP010000027.1 GCA_029564115.1 Candidatus Rifleibacteriota bacterium
ACATCTGTGGATCTATGCTTGCTTGCAGCTCCCCACAGCTTTTCGCAGCTGGCCACGTCCTTCGTCGGTTCCTGGCACCTAGGCATCCACCGTGCGCCCTTTACAACTTACTCCTATAAGCACTCGATCATTTTTTAGTATAACGGCGCAACTTCATTGAGCTACCGCATCTTGTTACCAAGACTCGATAGTCTTAAAAGCCGAACCATCATACAATTTTACTTTCTAACTGTGCTGCAAACCTGCTCGCGCAAGTTCACAACCTAATCAAAAAGACCTTTAATTGGATGTGTTCATCGGATATTATTTTCAAGGATCTTCGCGGTTTCCCGCGACCCTCGCTTGAGGGTAAAACCGATTTTATCAAAACAACTTAAACATGTCAACTAAAATGTACACAATTTTCTTTTTAATTTCTGAACGCTGAACTCCCGCAATAGTTGCGAATAAGCCACAACCACCACCCCTCCGCAAACATCAACAGGGCTTTAATTTTTTCAGAATTTAGACATATTCATGGTAGGACAAACAAATCAGACAGTGGTGAAAAACCATGAAAAAGATATCAATGGTTTTAGTTCTGCTGCTTTTCGTGGCAATCGCGCCATTATATGGTCTTTACTGTAATGACTGTGGCAATTCGCTTCCCGAGCGGGCAAGATTCTGCCCATGGTGTGGTAACTCAGCAGCAAAAAGTGCCTCTACTCCCGCCTCAGCCACGGAAACGGCACTTCGACTCCGAGGTACCGCCCGGTTGACGACAGGCGTTTCCCCGGCTGACTATCTTTATGTCGGGCAATTTGAAGAACTCCTCAGAAGAAACGATCTGACGGCGGTAATGGGCGAGGCTCGTGATTACTGGCGCCTCAACGACATTCAGGTGGCCAGAGTGACTTCGGCCAGACCGCATTTAAATCAGTATCAGCGCAAAATACACGACCTGCATGCGAAAAAATTCGACCTGCTCAACAATTACCTGGAAGCCTGGCGCCGCGAAAACGAAGGCCGCGACCGGGCCCGGGCCGCTGCCGAAAAACAGCGGACTGCCTTTGCGGTCACGCAGATCAACCTTGCCATCGACGAACTGGTGACGGGCAACGGCACGCAGAGCTCATTCAGGCGGGTTGAGGAAATCGAGCGCCGCATGCGCGAAAGCACTCAGAACAACCGGGTTACAGCCCGGTATCTGGTCGTCGGCAACCGCCGGTTGCCACGAGGCGAACCGATCTGGGTAATCGAAGTCGTCAGCAACTTCGCCAGAATCATGCACATGGGTGAAAGCAGTTCTTCTAATCCGCTGATTGGCTGGGTGCCCCTTTACGATCTTGAGCGGCGCACCAACTGGCGCCCTGACCCGGCAATTTTTCACGCGCCACCTTCAAAACCGCTGGCCTTTTCAGCCTTGCAAAAGAACTCTACCAGAGTGATAATCTTCACCGAAATCACCAATCCGCGGCACGACTACGATCGCAGACGCTACCTACACGCCAAAAGGCGTGCCCACAAGAACACTTCTGCCAGAATAACCCGTACCCGGGTTCGCAAGCCTGCCCGTACTCGAGACCATCCCCGAACACAGCCGCATCGAGAACATCGGCCGGGCAGTTCCAGCCCACAACCACGCATTCACGGCCATCATCGGCCATAAAGCCCGCGCGCTACAAAACGACTGAGCGGCAGAGAATTGCAAATTCATCCTGCGAAGGCATATGTTTTTTAACTAATGGCGGAAAATCCCTGTCGAACTCTTCAGCGGCATTTTTATCAAAATCGTAAACTTCGCTGCCGTGATAAATCCAGTTTCCGTCGGGCCATGGCTGTTTCTGCAACGGCAGCACCAACATGCAGGTCGGGTATCTTCCCTCGGAAACCGCGACTCTGAAATCTTTGCAGCCCTTGAATCCATGTTTAACATAGTTTGAAGGGTTACCAAAAATCACAATTGCCCGAACGCCTTTCGCTGCAGCGAGTTCGACCGTATGCTTGATCAACTGGCCACCAACGCCCTTGCGCTGATATTCCGGCAGAACGCTTACCGGGCCGAAAGTCAGGGTTTCGAGTCTTTCGCCCTTTTCATTGGTCAGATGTGATCTGGTATACATGATGTTGGCAATGACCCGGCCCTCATATTCAGCGACAAAATCGAGGTCGGGGCAGAAGTCATGGTGCGAGCGCATGATGTGAGCCAGATAATGTTCGTCACAGCCAGGCGAATGCAGGTTCCAGAAGGCCTTGCGGGTAAGTTCCTCGACGCAGCGATAATCGCCCTCGCGTTCAGGTCGAATATTGATGTTCATAGCTGGCCTACTTCTGCTCGCGGCTTTCAAAACGACCCATAACCTCATTATAAGTCAGGTTAGGCAGATTTTTTTCGAGCCAGTCAGTGTAATGCCAGATTATCTCGCCATAATCCCTCGGATATGCCTTTGGATCGCGGCCAATAAACGCCTTAAAACTGACTCCGGTTAATCTGACCAGAGCATTATAGCTATGGTAGCGAACCGGGTAAAAACGATCTGACAGCCCGGCAATAAATTCTTTCAGACATTGCGTATCAGAAGCAGGCGTGATGTTATAACCGGCGGCCACAAAGCCATCAGCAACGATCTGATCGCGAGTTTTCGCACCGTTTGCGGCCAACCATTCCTTGAGATTATTTCGGGCAATCGCAAAAGGTTTATCGAACAGGGTGTCGTCAGGCTGCTCAAATTGCGGCTCGCGGTCTCTTTTGATGACGACAGAAAACCCAAGATAGTGATTGATTATGAACTCAATGGCTGTGCCGGCTTCAACTACCAGCGAATAGCCAAAACTGTTGATGCCATCGACGTGAGCATTCTCAATTATCCGCTGCAGCACTCCTAAAACCTGCAGGTCGTCGCAGGTAATCAGGCTGGTTATCAGGTTTCGGTAAAAAGCTGCTTTGTCGTAGTCATCGGGTTTATTCAGAGAAAGAGTGCGAATGCCATCAGGGGAAAATTCCTTCTCTGCCCGGGCAAGTATCGCGTCTGTGGCAGCCTTTCCACCGATTGCCATGAGTAATTCGAGAAGCTTGCCCGCTTTTTCTGACGGCGGCTCGGCAGAGAATGCGCTTACAAAAGGCTCAGCCGGCAACTGGCTGCCAAGTTCACACAGGTTTTCGAGAACCGTGGCAGCGAAACGCCCCTGTTCAAACAGTTCAAGCTGCAGCTTCAAAGCCTCTGGAGAATTATCTGACATGCAGCGAACGGCATTTTCGGCCACATTTTCATCTTTACCCTGGATTAACTTGACCAGTTCCGGGAAAATGGTCGCACGATCAGTGTTTTCACGCAAAAAACCGGTAACGTATCGCCCCTCGCTGGGATCTTTCAGAAGAGAAAGCGCTTCCTGAACCCGCTTTGTGGCAAACACTTTCGCCTTTTCCTCAGAAAAAAGCTGCGGACGACCAATAGCGGTAAAGCCATTGCGGGCGATCTCGATGAAAGATTCGGGCAGTTTTTCGCTCTCGAACAACTGCAGGTAATATTTTTCGGCCTGGTCGTATTTGCCGATGCGACGGTAAGTTTCGGCAAGCGTTAAGATCATCTGAGCTTTTTCCTGACCTTGCAGATCAGCCAAAGAAAGGCCTTTTTCGAGCCATTCTGCAGCTTTGCCCTGAAATCTTGTCTCCTCCTCCATCGAAAACCTTATCGCTTCGACTTCACGGGCTATCTGGCCTGATTTGTCGGACGCAAGCGCCATGGCAATGAATTTTTCGGCCTGCTGGTTTTCGCCAGAAGAGCGAAAAAACCTGGCAAACGTCAGATAACTTGCAACCAGCTCAGAATCAGGAATTTTCAACTCATCAAAGGCCGCAGCAGTTATTGCCAGGATTTTAAGCATATCACCGGCGCGGTTTCCTGAAGGTTTGATTTTACGTGAATAAGTATCGAGAGCTTGAAAAAGAGTTTTGCAGTCGTCGTGCCTGGTCTCGGTCAGCGGAGTAGCTGCAGAAGCAACATCGATCAGGCCAAGATGACGGCAGGTCCATGCGGCATTAAGCCAGAGTATGCCAATTTCGAGCGCCGGCTTTTTGCTCATTTCGGCAATTTGAGCGGTTATTTCATAGCGTGTCTGCGCCGGAATCGCATTGTAGCGGTTTTCTGGCCCCTTGTTATCGATTTTAATGTTGTCGGCCAGCCATTTTTTTAACTCAGCTTTTCGGGCATCGGTGAGTTCTTCTTTAAACGCATCGCCGTAACCGCAGAAGTTGCATGCCGGGCAACCCCAGATTCTGTCCATAAGCGGTGAATGCCCTACCGCGTTCGGGCAGAGATCTGAATCATAGCCGCCGAAATTGTTCGAAGACATCAATTGTGACGCTGAAAATTTGTTGTCACATACCGGACATTCGGCCTCGACCCTGCGCGAACTCGTCGCAAAGCAGGGAACGCTTGCCCAGGCAATAAAGAGAGCTGAAATCACTGCCAGAATTGCTTGTTGTAAAATTTTTTTCATATTTCCACTTCCGGGTGTTTTTATTTTGCAGACAATTCTATTACAATTCACTGTGTATTAACACAAATCTTTGCCCGGAACAGGCCGGCTGAACAAGGCCATAATCAGAGCTGCAGAAACATCAGAATCAGCCAGCTTTAAAGAGAGGTCTGTATGCTTTCTTCCCGTCGAATATGGTTTCTGAGAATAACCCTGATTGCCGCAATACTCTCCGTAGCGGCCTACATGTTTATCAGGGCCGGCGGTGTCAACCCGGCTACAGGACATGGCGATTCCCTGGCAGTCCTGTCTGGCATCAGGCTTCCCCCTGGTTTCAAAATGAAAATTTTTGCAACAGGTATAACAGACGCCAGATCAATGACGAGAGGGAAAAATGGAACCCTGTTCGTCGGGACCCGCCAGGCCGGCAAAGTTTATGCGATTGTCGACGAAAACGATGATAAAACCGCCGACAAAGTTTATACAATTGCCGAAAACCTGTATATGCCCTGCGGAGTTGCATTTAGAGGCAATTCTCTGTATGTGGCCGAGGTAAACCGGGTGCTGCGCTATGATGACATTGAAAACTCTCTGGCGTCGCCTCCTTTACCGGTGGTGGTAAACGATTCTTTTCCCTCTGATGCCGCGCATGGCTGGAAATTCATTCGCTTCGGTCCGGATGGCAAACTTTATGTGCCGGTCGGGGCGCCGTGCAACGTCTGTGAAAGCTCAGACCAACGGTATGCTTCAATAATGCGCATGAATCCCGACGGAACTCAGTTGGAAATTTTTGCAGCCGGCATCAGAAATACGGTTGGTTTTGACTGGCACCCGGAAACCGGGCAACTCTGGTTCACCGAAAATGGCCGTGACTGGCTGGGCGATGACCTGCCCCCCGACGAGCTCAATTGCGCACCGGTTCCCGGCCTGCATTTTGGCTTTCCCTACTTTCATGGAAAACAGATCGCAGACCCAGAATTTGCCGGCGGGCGAAACCCGGCAAGTTTCGTTCCCTGCATTCAGGAGCTTGGCGCCCATGTTGCAGCGATCGGCATGCGCTTTTATACCGGGCAGATGTTTCCGGAAAAATACCGAGGCCAGATTTTCATTGCCGAACATGGCTCCTGGAACCGCAGCACCAAATCAGGTTATCGAATCAGTCTGATAACGCTTGAAAATGGCCGGCCTGCTGCTTATACGGCATTTGCCGAAGGATTTAAGAAAGACGACCGCGTTTTCGGCCGTCCGGTTGACGTCGAACAGCTCGATGACGGCTCACTGCTGGTTTCTGACGATTTTTCCCATGCTGTTTACCGTATCAGCTACGAACCATGACCAGCTGCTCATAGACCAGCTCTCAATGACACGCTCCCGGAAATTTTTCCATGCGGGTATTCCTTTTTCTTCTACGTGCCAGCGACAGGTCGCAATGACATATCGGATCTTACCATTTTCTCTGCTTCCGAGAAAAGTGTGATAAAATGGCAAAACCGCAAAACCATGCAGCATTGCCAGGCTGCGACCTTTGCCAAAGCCTCGAAAGGAATTTCCCTATGCCGTCTAAAAAAGAATTTACCGTTGCCGACATGATCAAAGCCCTTGCAAAGCTCGATCCGACCCTGCCGATTTATGACCATTACTATGATGAGGAAGAGGGCGAAGAGGTCTGGTTCAACGTTGTAAAACCGACACCGAAAAAAGTCACGATCTACCTGACCGCGCTGCAGCAGGGTAAAAAAATCAAACTGCAGTGGAGCGACAACAAAAACGCCGGTCAGGTCGTCGACAAGAAAAAAGCCGTAATTCTTTACCCGCCGGCAAAAGACGAAATCGAACTCTGATTGATAAAATATATTGAACCCGTGGTCTGGTCGTTGTTCAAGCAGTGCGGGGGCGCTTTGTCAAACCCAACAATGAATTGTCGCCTGGCTTTGTCATCGTAATATATTAAATTACCGGCGAAAAAATAAAGCTTGCTTTGCATGAAGAAAAGAAGAGTGTTATCCTTGGTCTGAAAAATAAATACTTATCCGTGGCAGTTCACAAAGCAAATGCAGAGTCTCTGAAACACAGGCCGGAACCAGACAGCCGTGGGGATTGGTGACAGAGGGCAAACCCTGTTGCAGAACCACATTGAAACCCGATCGGGTGATCAGGATATTCATAGATCTTTAAGGAGTCGGTAATGACGCTTCCAAAAATTGGTTATGACATCGGCAAAGAAAGCCTTCGCAACAACTGTTTCTGCTTCCTGCAGGACCACCTTGAGAAGCATCCCGACAGAGTCTGCATGAAATGGGTCAACACCAAGAACAAAATCTGGTTCGACTACAACCCGTTTGCCAGAACCCTGACGCACGACACTTTTACCTACAAAAACATCTACGACATGGTTGTTCATGTCGCTGCCGGCTATAAAAAGCTTGGCGTTCAGAAGGGCGACTGCGCTCTGGTGTATGTACCGATGATTCCGTGGCTCTATGCCGGTATGTTCGCTTTTCAGATGCTCGGGGTCAGATGTATTTTCCTCGATTCATTCGCCCGCGCTGACCAGCTTGGCTACGTCGCCGACCTCTGCAAGCCCAAAGTCTGGCTTTCAGGCGAACGTGGTTTTGCCATGGGCAACGGCCAGCCTGCTCTCGAAGCCATTCCGGTAAAGATTAACATGGGCCCCTGCACGAAAAAATGGACTGCCCGCTTCGAAGAGCTTCTCGAAACACCCGAAGCCGCTGAACCGGTTCCGGTCGAACAGGAACACACCGCGCTCATCACATTTACCACCGGCTCTTCCGGCACCCCCAAAGGCGCCGACCGTTCACATCGCTTCCTTGCGGCGCAGCATTACGCCATCGATAGCTGTCTGCCATACGAAAAAAGCGACCTCGACCTGCCGGTCTTTCCGATTTTCTCTCTGAACAACCTGGCAGCTGGCGTAACCACGATTCTGCCGGCCATCAACGTCGCTGAACCAGCCGACAACGACGCTTATGTGCTTTACACGCAAATTACCGGCGAGAACATCACCACTCTGACGCTGAACCCCTCGCTGCTCAACGGCTTGAACAAATACTGCCTCGAAAAGGGAAAAACCCTGCCGGGTCTGCGCCGGGTCGCAGCTGGTGGTGCCGCCGTGTCGCGCGATGTCGTCGAAGAATTTAAAAAAATCGCGCCAAACGCCGAGCTGGTCGTTATGTATGGCTCGACAGAAGCTGAACCGATGACACATATCACCGGCCAGGAAATGCTTGCCCAGCGAAGCGTCACCGAAGATGATCCCGAGCTAGTCGATGCCGGCGTCAACGTCGGGCATTTCGCACATGGCCTTCAGTACAAGTTCATCAAAATCGTGCGCGGCCCGATCGAAATCTCTTCTGACAAGCAGTGGGCAGACCTCGAGGTTCCGCATGGCAGCGTCGGTGAACTGCTGGTAGCCGGCGAGCACGTCTGTCGCAGCTATTACAACAACCCTGAAGCGTTCAAGACCTCGAAAATCCGCGACCACAAAGACATCGTCTGGCATCGAACCGGTGACCTTGGCCGCCTCGACCAGAAAGGCAACGTCTGGATCGTTGGCCGCATTCACAACGTCATCGAGCGCGATGGCAAGTATCTTTTCCCTGTGCAGGCCGAAGTAGTGCTGAAACGCCAGCCATATACCCGCCTTGCAGCCTATCTCGGCGTTCCTGACAGCAA
>JAKQQP010000064.1 GCA_029564115.1 Candidatus Rifleibacteriota bacterium
ATACCTTTCTGGGCATTAATGGTGCATTGCAATCGCGACTCAAAGGATCGATTTGTGAGAATTAAACAACCTTTACTTTTACTGCTGATATTGTTTCTGGCAACGCCTGCCATTACAGTCTTTGCACAGCTGCCGCCCAAAATCGAAGGCATGCCGCCGATACCCGAAAACGCTCAGTTCAACATCGATCTGGCAGATATTTACGCTGAGCTTTTCCCGGCAAAAAACACGGCCGAAATTATCTGCAACCTGTGGCTGAGCTGCAATGGCAGCGACCCGGTGCTGTTAAAAATGGAAGGCGAGCTGCACCACATGAAGGTTTCTTCACCGTCAAAGCAGAACCTGACCTGGGTTTATATCAAACCCTATCTGCACCTCGACAACCTTCCCGGTGGCAGCCATCAGATAATCTTCGAGTATCTCGTCAAGCATAACGGCATCAGCAGCCCAGGCCTGATTGCCACCAACGATCTCAGGCTTGGGGCCGACACTTTCTGGTATCCGCGCAATGTCGCTTCAGACAGCCACCAGGTCATTCTTAACCTCGTCACCTCGCCTGAATACCCGGTTACATCAAATGCACCCGTATACAAAGACGTGCCCAACAATCTGAAGCGTCTTCGACAGATGGTTCTGGCCACGCCGCTTGCCGAGGGACTGCTTCTTGACTAAAAACTATCGATGGCTCGACCCGCGTGGCATTCTGCATGGTTCGTGGTCAGCCAGAGCAGGGAAACTGTTTTCGATTCTTCTGACGTTACTGTTAACAGGATTCCTAATTCACAGCCCGGATGTTTTATTTTATCCATGTCGCGGATACTGCTGAAACGAGGGGTTTAATGGGAAATTAAATCTGAAGTTGCAGTATTGCTCAGTTTGTGATAAATATAGCAAACGATCTTTTGCAGGAGTTACCGCAAAATCAACGCATTATTTATCAGGAGAATTGCAGATGCAAAGTCGCGTAAAATGGTTTGACAACGTTAAGGGCTATGGTTTTATCGAAAGCGCCGACGGCCAGGATATCTTTGTGCACTACAAGCAGATCGAAGGCGATGGCTACAAGACTCTGCGTGAAGGTCAGCAGGTCGAATTCGAACTCTCTCAGGGCGCTAAAGGGCCGCTGGCAACCAACGTCAGACTGCTCGCTTAAGCAACGAACGAATGTTATGGGGGCGATGACGGAAA
>JAKQQP010000072.1 GCA_029564115.1 Candidatus Rifleibacteriota bacterium
GTTGAACAGATGCTCGAATCAGGCATCGGTACCAACCTGGTAACCAAAGCTGACCTGCAGACCCTCGAAAAACTGACTGTTGAATTCGCAGACGAACTGGCCCTCCTGGGTGTTAAAGTTACCGCTCTCGAAGACGACATGCAGGTCGTAAAAGAAGATGTTTCCATGCTCAAAAAAGACGTGGAAGGCATCAAGGATTACATGGCCAAGGGTGGCATGGAAAAAGTTAAACTTTCCGGCGACATGCTCGTTAGACACACCAACCTCAGCCACAAGAATGACTGGGCTGTTTCACAGTTTGGCGCTGCCCGTTCTGGTAACAGCGACAACGCTCTGACTGAAAGCCAGATCCGCTTCCAGTTTAAAGCCAACATCGACGAAAACATCACCGCTGTAGCTCGCTGGTCAGTATTCGCCAAGAATCTGGACAACGTAAACGGTGGTCAGTCTCATGCTCTCACCCCGACCGTCGGTGGTGCTTTCGGTAGCGCTGGTATCGGTGCCAATACTACCACTGATAATGTTGTTGATCTTGCTTACCTGCAGATCAAAGACATGTTCCGCTTCGGTGGCGACTTCACTTTCGGTCGCAATTTCTACACCCACGGCCATGCTCTTCTCCTGAACGACTATGTTGATGCTATCCGCTACTACAAACGCTCAGGCGATGTAGACGTAGTTTTCCAGACTATTTATGACCGCCACCAGGGTCGCTATACCGATGACGCAGCTGTTGACTTCCGCAACGTCTGGAACCTCAACCTCGGCACCAAATATCGCGATCACGACCTCTATATGGGTCTCTACATGCAGGATGAACCGAATCTTGTTAACGCTCGCAATGGCGTTGGCACCATCGCTCTTGGCAATGCTTCTACTGTAGTTGTTCCTCAGCAGGACAGCGACAAGCGCTGGGACGTAGAATTCGGTTCAAAAGGCCCGATCGGTAACAACGGTCACTGGGATTATGACCTCGGCTTTGTTTACAGCAACTATGAACTCGATGTGAACAACAATGCCGCAACCGCAGCTAACCCCTGGATCAGCGCTGAAATGCAGGGCTGGATGGGTCACGTTGCCGTTAAATGGGACAGCAAAAAAGAATGGGCTGCCAAACTTGGCTTCACCATGGCTGACGACGAATCAGTCGGCGCTATCGCTCTCGACAACGACCAGAGATATCAGGACGGTATCGAAACTCCGTATGAAGATATCAGCCGCGGTAACACCTATTTCCGCAATGGTCTGATGAACATGAGCAACCTGAAACTCCAGGCTGAATACCGCCCGAGAGACAGCAAGCACTATTTCAGACTCGCCGGCGACCTGCTGAACGAAATGGACGACGTCGTTTCCAACGACCTGGCCAAACTTAGAAACAACGGAACCGTAGCTAACTACAATGCCGCCGTTGCCGCCAATACCGCTGGTACTAACAGTGGTTATGACCGCTGGAACAATTTCAACACTGCTGATGCCAAGGCCACCGTTCTGACCTTCGAATATCGCTATCAGCTTGCTGAAAACACCAGAATCAGAGTTGGTTTCACCAGCTTCGATTTCCAGGATAACGCTCACAAGGCGAATTACACTGCCGCCGGTGCTCCGGCTGCCGGCACTGCCGCAATCTCTGCTGGCCGTGGCGCCTGTGTTTCTGACTACGACTACAACATGTTCTGGGCTGAAATTTTCAGCAAGTTCTGATTGTAGCCACCGATGCTGATTCACAGATCAGCTGAGGAAAAGCAATTAACCCGTCGGGCATAAGCCCGGCGGGTTTTTTAATTTCCGGCCACGGATTAACACGGATATCCGCGGTTTTGCAAAGTTATACAACTCAGTTCAGTTGCGTATTGACATTATTCCTGGTGGGACTTATGCTTGCAGATGTAACCACGAATTGTACCGACTTCTGAGGAGGAAACCGATCGAATGAAACTTAGAATTCTTGCCGTTATGGCTCTTTTTGCCCTTTGTTCAGTTGCCGGGTTTGCCGGCGCAATGCTGCCACTGGTACCGGGCGATGCCTATCTGGTGGTAAATTTTGACTTTGCCGCTCTGGCAAATCAGCCCGAAATCAAGGCTCTGGTCGAAACCCAGCTCAACAATCAGAACGACAATTATGTTGACTTCTACAAACGCGCCGGCATCGAACCGGCCCGTGACATCAAGAACGTCACCATCTTCGTCGACGGCAAAGAACGCTCAGGCGTCATCGTCAATGGCAGTTTCGATACCGCTAAAATCTCTGAGCTGGTTCAGAAAGACACCGAACTGGCCGGCAAATTC
>JAKQQP010000117.1 GCA_029564115.1 Candidatus Rifleibacteriota bacterium
ACAGATATCAGGAGTGCAGGCAAAATGCAGATCGCGGGCATCATTCTGGCAATGCTGCTTTCTTTTGGCGGCTTTCTTCTGGCGCAGGCCATTTTCTTTCATCATACGGGCCGTACATTCTGGCGCGCCATGGTTCCGGCCGCGTTTCGCTACACATTGCTGCCCCGCGATGGTGTACAGCTCGACTCATTCATGGTCATGGAAGAATACGCCGCTCTTTTGCTGCTGGGTGCCTTTCTGATCCTGCCAATGATCGCCCTCAGCGTCATGGGTTTTTTGTCGTTATTTTGAAACTATCCTTCGCAACCTTTATTTTTCCGGCATTTTTATAATACCTGGTTAAATAAAATGACCCGGGTCTGACACACTTAAACTGTTGCCACAGAAGGTTTCAGAAACTTTTTTTCATCGCGCAAACCGGTGTACAGAGCCAAAATCTGCATTATCAGCGGGATTTTTTTTTGCCGTTCGTTTTTTTTTGTTGACGAAAAAAAAGCCCTATGCTAAATATGTTTTGCACAATTACCTTAGGAGGATTTGGTTTTAATGAAAAAACTTTTCGTTCTGTTTCTTCTCGTAGCTCTTGTTCCTTTCACCGTTGGTTGTGGCCTTTTTGGTGACAATGACGACACCACCCCGATCAACATGGCCACCAAAGAAGTGGTTCTGCCGCAGCTTTTCCCGCCTGATTTTTTTGGTTCACTGAGAGCAGCCACCAATATTTCATTGAACTTCAGCGACATGATTTTCAATATTACAATTGGTGCAACTACGGTTCCAATGAAATACAAAAGTCACAAACCCGTTGCTGCCGGCGTAGAAGTGCTTTTCTCCCGTTTTGTTGACGAAACCACTTTTGCAACAATTCAGACCGCTGGTACTGTAACTGGCCAGGTTGTTATTCAGCCCGCCGGCGTCACTAATCCGGTTGTCGTTGTAACCAGCACCTCAATAACTGTCCCCACTACTCTTACCTCTGGCGTTCCGGTAACAACACCCTCAACCCCGGTTACTACTGTAGCTGTTAACACTATTGCAAATGGTATTACATCTCAGAACTCTGATCTCGTTGTAAAAACCTTCAAGCTCGTAAGTGTTAAGTATGCAAATGCCGAAGTTTCGACCAGCGCAACAACTGCAGCTCCTGCCACTAACGTAACCCAGGCTTCTACCATCAACTTTGCGATCGAAATCGACAACGCCTGGACCGGAACTGCAACACCGACTTTCGAAGTATTTGTTGACAACATCAACACCACTGTTGCCGCTCAGACTATCAGCACAAGCAATAACCTTGTTAAAGTAATTTGGAACTCAGACAAGAAAACTGCCACCGTCGAAATTACTAACAGCAGTGCCAACGGTACTCAGTATATGAAGACTGGCGAAACCTACAGCATCGCTCTCAAGTCTGCCACTATTGATACTGTAAAAGCTGCTATCCCAGCTGCCCGCTACATCAAAATCATTCAGTAATTCGTTTCTAAAAAAAATCCCCTGCTTTCGCAGGGGATTTTTTTTTGTCTTTAATTCACTTTCGCTTGAAATAAAATACACGCCTTCGAAAGCAATTCCCGACCAACACATCCATTGGTCATTGAAGATATTGCGAGCGGTTTTAAGTGCAGTCGAAGTATAACCCATAGCCCTTCGAGAAAACCTGGCCACAAATTATTCGAAAAGCTCAGAACCCAGAAATGGCAATCGGAATGAAACACCCGCGACTGGTCAGAATAAGATTCCGTATTTATACCCATCCGGATTAGAAATCCCGGAATGACGAAACGACCCGTCATCTGATAACACTTATTTTTTCGTGTTTTTTATAAGGGATGTTTGCGGGGCGGTCGATATGTGGTAGGATGCGGGAAACCATTAATTATAGAGGCTTGCTTTGAAAAATCTGGGTTGTTTGATCAGAAAAACCACTTTTCGTATTTTTGTTGTGGCTGCCGGGCTGGCCATGGCCTTATCCGGAGCCTGGGCTGCAGAACTCTGGGAACTGTCGCCCCCGGGCAGCGGTGATATAAGGCAGAATGCCTTTATCAGGCAGGAACACCTTGAACTGCATGTTCCGGAATCTTTCGAGGGCCGCACTGCCGTCGAGCGCAGAACCACCGGCGGGTTCGAATACAACCGTCTGGTTCGTTTCGCCCACAGCGACAGCGATGTCGAACTGCGCGGCCGGTCAACTGTTTTTGATTTCAACTATAAAAAAGACATTCTCGACGTGCAGGTCTTCAGGTCAAAACAGATGCAGCCCGGCGGTAACTCCTGCATGGACTGCCACGGCGGCGAAATCAGACGCACCACCGCAGTAGTCGGCATCGAAAAAACTGAACTCGACCCGAAACCTTATCGTCGTGGCTTCACTACCGTTTATCTTGACGAAGCCGAAGCGCTTTCGTGGCGCGCCGAAGTCAACCACTGGGTCAGCCCGAACCTGATGCTGAAAGGTGAAGTCAAGATGGGCAAACTCGAACAGGGCCGCCACAACCTCGACGCCACCAGCATGACCCTCGGCCTCGGCGGCAATGCTCTGCATCGGCTCACCTGGGCCGGCGACCTGAATTTTTCAAAAGTCGAATCATATTCGATGCGCAAAACCTTCAGCGGCAAGGTCAACTACCGCCTTTTCCATGGCCTCAAACTGACGGTCGGCGGTGCCGCCTTCTTCGACGGCTACACCCAGTATGGCACCGAAATGTCGGAAATGGGCCTCATGACCAACGGCCTCGCCAAAGACAGCCCCGAGCTGCTGCCCAATCTCTTCACCCGCCTGAAAGACGACCAGTTCGGCTACTGGCACTTCGGCGTCGAGTATGAGCATAAGTTCTAGAAGCAGGTCAGTGCTTTGTCAAAGTTAAATTTGTGGTTTTACAGTCATTCCCACGCTTGTCCCCGGAGGAGACGGGAATCTCATCGATAAAAGCTTAGATCCCTGCTTCCGCAGGGATGACGCGGAAATCATTGACTTTACGCATTCAATGCTGACAGGTGAAAATTGGAATTAATGGAGACAACTTATGGGACTGCCGCAAAAAAGTTTTAAACGTGATTTTTTTACCTACGCCGATTACCTTACCTGGCCAGCCTCTGAACGCTGGGAGCTGATCGACGGCGAGGCTCTCGCCATGACCCCGGCCCCCGGTCGAACTCATCAGGAGCTTTCCACGGCTCTGACCGGGCTTTTGTTCAGTTTTTTCCAGGATCACCCCTGCCAGTTGTTTCATGCTCCCTTTGATGTCAGACTGCCTGAAGCGGACGAATCTGAAGAATTTGCCTCCAACGTCGTACAGCCTGACATCGTTGTCTACTGCGACCAGAACAAACTCGACGAACGTGGCGGAAAAGGTGCACCAGACCTCGCGGTTGAAATCATGTCACCAACTTCAGCCAATCGTGATCTTATCGACAAAATGGCCTTATACGAGCGCCACGGTGTCAGAGAATACTGGATAGTCGACCCGGTTCACCAGATTATTTTTGTCCGACACCTTGAATCAGACGGGCATTTCAGCCGTGAGACCATTTTTGGCCGTAAAGACGAACTTAAGTCAGTCATTTTTCCGCAGCTGCACATCGATCTACAGAAGGTTTTTCCGAACATCGAGCGCAAAGTTACACCAAGCCCCTCCAGTAAAGATAGTAAAGACAAACGCAGCAAAAAAACGGCTAAATAACGGCCCTTCGACCGGCTGAGCCGGCTCAGGGACCAATAACCGTATACAAAAAAAAACCGGGCACCGTAAGGTGCCCGGTTTTTGTATATACGGTCAGATTATCTGGCCCAGGTGATGTGACCGGTGAGCAGAGGGTGAACCAGATCGGGGTGCGAAGGCATGACCCGCACGGCAAGACCCATCTTGCCACTCGACGCGAGAGCGACGCCACCCTTGAATTCTGCCGTCTGGCCTTCCTGTTTGATCAGCTGCAGATCAACGATGTCGCCCTGAGTGATATCGCCATCACTTACCAGCTGACCGTAAAAAGCCTGAACCAGCACGTCAGAAGCCTTTAGACCAGCCAGATGCACTCTGACATTTACATCCAGAACCTCGCCAACGCGGTGCGCGTCGTTGCCATTGGCTTCAATATTTTCGATGCGAACATGGCTCCAGTTGCTTCTGACATTGTCGAGCCAGCCGGCCAGTTCACGGGCTCTCTGGCGATCATTGGCCGAAAGGGCGCGGTAACGACGATCAGCGGGCACATAGAAACGGTCAGTGTATTCGCCAACCATGCGATTGGTATTGAAAACCGGGTTAACTTCCTTCATGCACTGCTTCATCATGGTGATCCAGCGGCGAGGCAGATGATCGCTCGACAGATCGTAGAAAGTCGGAGCGACTTCCTTTTCGAGCAGTTCATAAAGAGAGTTTGCTTCAATCTCGTCCTGGTAATCGGTATTTTCATATTCTTCGCGGGTGCCGATAGCCCAGCCGATGCCGGGTTTGTAGGCTTCATCCCACCAGCCGTCAAGAATGGAAAGGTTGAGAACCCCGTTAGCTGCAGCCTTCATGCCTGAAGTGCCGCTGGCTTCCTGTGGGCGGCGCGGGTTGTTGAGCCAGACATCAACGCCCTGAACCAGATAACGGGCAACGACAACATCATAATCTTCGATGAAAACGATGTG
>JAKQQP010000143.1 GCA_029564115.1 Candidatus Rifleibacteriota bacterium
ATGCTGAATATCATGGCCGTTGCCAGATAACCGGAAACACTTTTCCAAAAGCATCTGCCAACAGCAATGGTGAGTCTGAATATTATTTTGAAACGGTGAAGCTGGTTAATTTTAACGACAACCGCTGCTTTGATTCTGGCAACATGCTGTGTTTAAGTGCCGATGCTTATGCCAAATTCAAATACGCCAGCCTGGAAATGATTGACACGTTTGACAAACTGGTTTCGGATTTTAAAGCTGCTGATATGCAGACCGATAAAGTAACAATGCGAATAAAACTGGCAAACGAAGAAGCGACAATAACTTGGAGCAAACGGCATTTTGTCAGGTTTTTAAATATTTATGAAGCTATCAATCCCCAGTGTTGAAGAATTCGCGTAGTCACTAAAATCACGGCTCGACGGATTTTTATCAGTTTCTACGCTTTCCACAAACCTGTTCAAAAAAAGGTCATGGTTGATCGCTCCCTGAAGTAATTTTTATAATGCCAAACACCGTGGTTGTGGCCTGAATATCAGCGCATTCGGTAGCCTGTCTGAGCTTTTCAATACGGCGGTTGAAGTCAATAACAGCCCTGTCAAGTTCGCCTTCGCGCATCAGTTTTATTTTGTCGTTAGTGGCCGCAGATATCTTATCTCTAAGCAGTTTGCACCTGGCATCGTTACTGACAGTCAGGCTCTGAATGCGGTGTTCAAGAAGCTCGCGATTTTCGTCTATGTATTTTGCCCTTTCTTCCAGCCATTTCTGATGATGCGCATTTTCAATTTTGCCGAACAAACTTTCATCGAGGTGCTCTGCATTTTCCAGGTTCTTTGCGTTGGGAAGCAGCTTGATCAATAAATCTTCCAGCTGCCTGTTTTCAGACACGACAACGAGAGTTTCATCAACCTTTACTCCACGCTTTTGCCAGCGGTAAACACCAAAGAGGTATTCGCCGGCACTTACCTGGTCACAACTGACGGTCAGATTTGTGTATACGACGTCTTTCTGCTCATTGAAGTGCGCTGCCTGACGCACAAGTGGGTGCAGAACGTTCAGATGTATAACCTCAGGATTTTCTGCAGCGGTTTTCTGATCGAAAGTTACCTGAAGATTTGGGTTTGAACCCTTCAACCATTTTTCCCATTCCCGTGCCGCCGGATCTGCAGAGCGGGCAAGCTTTTTGGCATCGTCAGTAGAGCGAATAAAGGTTTTATAATCATCAAGCAAGCGATTTCTCGCCTCAACATTCAATCGCAGCGTCTTTTGCAGCTTGTCTCCTGACAAAGTATCTGTTTCTGGCTCTATTCGCTGCCTTAGATATGATTTAACACAATGCTGCAAAGAACCGGGTGATAGCCAGAAAGATTCGGCATCC
Source organism: Candidatus Rifleibacteriota bacterium (assembly GCA_029564115.1). Next base: position 1,358 of record JAKQQP010000143.1, read on the forward strand.
TCGATTTCCTGGCGCCAGGTTTGTTTCGGCAGTGAGAGGCCAAAAAGCTCGGCCTGTTTTTCTTCAAGAACCTGCTCTTCATGCAGTCGTCTGATGGCGTTATCAGACAGTTGCTGCAGGCTCTGATTGCGTTCATCCTCTGTCATATTGAAATTTTCGGCGATATCATGAATCTCGACGGTAATTTCTCCGAGAATCTCTTCGCAGCCGCCGATAGAGTGTTTAAAAATACCGATTCTTTCGTAACAGCGAAGATAAATTTCAGCGTCTACGGTTCCGATTGTAATCGGGTTGAGAATTGCAACCGCCTCGCTTTTCTGACCATATCTGTCGATTCTGCCGATTCTCTGTTCGATTCGCATTGGATTCCAGGGCAGGTCATAATTGATCAGAAAATCACAGAACTGGAAATCAAGGCCTTCGCAGCCAACTTCAGAAGAAAGCAGTATGTCGAGTGCTTCGGGGTTTTCTTTTGGCATGGCGAAACGTTTTCTTAATTCTCTTCTTTCCGCATCAGGTATGCCGCCGTGAATCAGTCCATAGCGCAGGCCTTCCCTGTTAAGGTGACTTGACAGATAAGAGAGAGTATGCCGGAAAGTACTGAAAACAAGTGCTTTATTATTGGGCATTTGTTGCTTTTCAGAGAGTGCTTTCAGAAAAACGTTGAGTTTGGGATCATTCGGATCAAGGTTTTCGGCGCGTTCCAGCAGGTTCTCAATTCTGCTTCTGATCTCTTCTACAAAACTCAGATCCAACGCATCTCCTGGCAGTTCATCGCAGTCACTTGCCTCCATGGTCTCAAGCTGGTCGAGTTTGCCATTCAGCATGTCGCGAAATAGTGGTGCCAGGCCAAATATGCAGCTGGCTGCCTGTCTTCTCACCGTCGACATCATAAACTTCACGTTCTTCTGTCCATGGCAACACATGAGAATTTCTGCAACCAGTTTCAGAAGGTCATCATGCAGGCTTTTCTGATCTGGCGTAAAGTCCACCAGCAACAATTCGGGTTTTCGCGTCGTGAACTCGCCAATGTCTCTGCGCCTGGTTCTGTTGATAAGGTGACTGAACGTGTAAAGTTCTTCAAGATTTCTGATCAGTTCAACCCGCTTTTTGTTGTCATCGGCCGATAAAGGGTCTGACAGGGTGTCATAGATGTTTTGAAACAAAGGATTTCCGCTCAGAAATCTTTGCCCCCACGTTGTCTCTGCAGCTCCGGCGAGACATTTCAGGGCCTTGCTGTGCCAGTCAGATTCATGGGTTCGACAATGCTGGATTGCCTCGTTGATATGAGGATTCGGCTCTGCCATATGCTCAAAACTGGCGCGATCTATAACCAGATCAGGCCGCAATACGTTCAAAAGCGTCTGCAGATCTTCTCTGCCAAGTTGAACCGGCGTAGCGGTAAGAAAAATCGCCGCCTCGGCATTTTCACAGAAATATTTAACACCGTGATGCAGCAGCGTTTCTGTGTTTCTTATGTGATGCGCTTCGTCAACTATTACCAGATCAAATTTGGGTGGTGGATCAAGATTGAGCAGACCGTCTCTTTTGTTTCGGCTTTTGTTGCCTTTGCCAAAAAGCAGATCAGAATCGAACAGCGAAAAGGGCAGAATGGCCTTTGCATACATATCAGGCCATTCACCGTCAAGATTGGTTTCATTCAAACAATGCCTTAAAGCTTTGCCATCCAGGGGCATGAACTGTTCGTCAAAGCGCTTCATTTCAAGTTCCCATTTACGTTCAGCAACAAGCGCCTTGGGGCAGATAATCAGAATAGACCTGATATCCATTCTCGCCCGCAACTCTTTGATGATCAAACCGGCTTCAATCGTTTTACCAACACCGACTTCATCCGCTATGAGCAATCTTGGACGGTCAGCTTTTATAAGCTTGAATACCGGGCGGTACTGATAGGGCACAAATTCAACGCGACCGGAGCGCAACGAGAAAAGATTGGCAGATGACGGTGACTGAAGCATCAGGCTTGTCAAATAGGCATTCAGTTCTTCTGAATTAAGACATTTACGACCTGATTCAACTTTTGGTATCAGCTTAAGCTGACGTTCGTAGTATGTTTCCCTGCCTGAATTTCCGATGACTTCATACCTGAATTCCGGGCTGCCTGGAATAACCTTTATTACTGTTAACAGATTATTCGGCTCGGTATTGAGGCTTACCTCATCACCAATCGAAAATTTGCTTGCCTGCACATTGGATGGTTTTTCTATCGAGACTTCCAGTGCCTGTTCTTTTTCAGCAACCACTTCAACGGTCATTTCCTTCATTTCCTCTTCTTTTCCGGCAGACTCTCTGGGTGCCATTTCAACAATTATGCCCGCTCTCACACTTTCAAGTTCTTTAATAAACTCTGAATCAGCCTCAATCATAGCAACAAAACGAAGCAATGTATCGATATCACGATACCGGGAATCTAAAGAAACGATTGCCCCGGCAGGCAGGTGTGCCCAACGGTTGCGAATCGACTGTAGTTCTTTTATCCAGTTCATGCCCTCTAACGGGAGCTGAAATCTTTCTCTCAGCTCCTGCCAGTTTTTATCAATCACTCTTATCAAGGCGGCAAAATCAAGTTGATCAAGTGCGTTTCCCTGGCGAGATTCGACGTTTCGCTGCTGTTGAAAACTCAATTTCTGAAAGACATGGGTTTCCCACCAGTTTTGCGAAAGTTGCGGGAGTTTTTGACCCAGATAACGGGCAATCTGAAGCGTTGATTTGTGTAAAAGATTGTTCAAAAGCACTCTCCCCCTTGTGTCTATATCTTTAAAAATTGGTTCGAATAATCTGATGCTAATTCATGTCTTATCATTAGCACATTTTTAGCCCGCTGCCAAACATTTTTTCTCTTAAAACCTGCGCTCTGTCAGAGTTCTAGAACTATTTATAATTTCGAAAGTACTATGCATTTTATTGCGCAAGTACATCGTCAAAAGTTCGTTAGTACAGTTCGGCTTTGTGAAAACGATGAAGGTCTGCATGCACATCATTCTTGCAAAACCGCTGCACCGGGCCTATAATGAGCGAAAGCACGGGGCTGAAACATTACCGGTAAAACGGACTGCTGCAAAATCAAAAAATGGAATCAAACCATGAAAATGATCTTTGAATGGGACCCGGAAAAGGCTGAAATCAACATCAGCAAGCACGGGGTTACCTTTCCTGAGGCATCTACGGTTTTCG
>JAKQQP010000152.1 GCA_029564115.1 Candidatus Rifleibacteriota bacterium
CTGCTGAAAAGAATTATCCGCAGAGAAAAATTCTGGGAACCGCACCGGCAGCATCTTTATCAGCAGGCAGCGCAAAAGGGCTATTCACACCATGAAATCACGCTCTTTTTCGTCACGGTCAATATGCTTCTTTTCATTGCCGCAGCCATGATGGCCGGCATAGGCAACCTCAGCATCTAAAGCTGGCCAGCTAAGAAAATCGGCCTCAGTCCTTTAATTGTTCCATCATTGAAAAAGGGGCTTTCCAGCCAGCATCCCTTGTAAACAAAGTTGCGTCGACAGGCAACGAACCAGTCAGGCGAGCGACCTTTTCCGATAACCACGGAATAGCGCAACCGGCACGCCAAATCCAGCCGGGGATATCGACAAGTCTTGCAGAGGGGTTGAAAACCGCAATGAGTCGCCTTACAAGCTCGGTTGTGGTTATTTCCTCGCCGTCAGCTATCAGATAGGTTTTACCGTTGACCGCCTCAGATTGAATGGCAGCTTCCATGGCCGAAGCAAAATTTCTCACCCCAAGAAGACTTCGTCGATTGGCAATACCACCAAACGGCAAAACTGGCAATCGCCTGATAATTTTAATCAAACTGGCCAGATTTCCCTTCACTCCCGGGCCATAGATCAGTGGCGGACGTAGTATGACCAGCTTCATGGCAGCCTTTTCCGTCATTTTTTGCAGTTCCAGTTCAGCTTTGAGTTTCGACAAACCATAGGGTTCGTGGGGCTGACACGAAAGGTTCTCGACCAGAGGCTCCTCACAGGCACCAGAGAACATTGCCTTTATGCTGCTTACAAATATGAACTTTTTAACTCCGGCTTTTATAACCTGTTCTGCAAGGTTGACCGAACCCTCGACGTTGGTTTCGTAGTATAAATGATGATCTTCGGGCGATTCTTTCATCTTGTGGGCACGGCCGGCAAGGTGAATAACCACATCAACACCAGCCAAAGCCGCTCCCCAGTGAGTGTAACGGTCAATTCTCGAAACCGGCACAAATTTGACCCCGTCACATTTAAATTCGCGGCGGCCGGCACCGACAACATCATAGCCCCGTTCGACAAAAAACGGGGCGACCGACTGCCCGACAAAACCGTTGATACCGGTAATCAGAATTCTGGGGTGAGATTTTTCCATATTCTCAGATAATCGGCAGAAACCTGAGAACAATTAACCCGTTGATGTATCTGGTTTTAGATGCTTCCGCGCAAGCGCACCATATTCGAGG
>JAKQQP010000184.1 GCA_029564115.1 Candidatus Rifleibacteriota bacterium
TAAACCCAGAAGTTGAACGATTTCTTATAAAAAACGATGAAAGCTATGTATTGAAATGTCTGCAACTGCAATAAAAACTGACTTCAACAAACGCCTCAACCAGATTCTGCCGCGTCTCACTTCGCCCGAACTGCTTTCTAACACCGGTCTTGGCAATGAAATCGGGTTTTATATCTTCGATTACCCTGCCGAATCAGAATTGCTCGTTCGTGAGCACGTTACGCATATCATGAGCCAACTTGCTAAAAAGCATTCTGATGTCAAAGTTAAACAGGTTAATCTTTTCGAACTGATCATTGACTATCTTAAAGCCCGCAAACTTCTCGATAAAGCCCTGAAAATAGAAGCCGAAAAGGGCGAACAAGAGCTTCTCAAGGCTTTAAAAGCACCTCTGCACGAAGAAAAGCTGGCCGAGTGGTTTGGGCTGACTGTTCAACCACAAAACTTTGACCTGATATTGATGACAGGGGTTGGCAGCGCTTATCCGCTCATTCGTAGCCATGGCCTGCTCAACAATTTGCCACGCATAATGGGCAGGGTTCCCTTAGTCGTGTTTTACCCTGGTAAGTATGATATGCAGTCACTCAGGTTGTTTGATCGTCTCAGTGACAGCAACTATTACCGCGCTTTTCGTCTCGTTCCATAATCACAGCACGTTAGAGAGGAATTGTTATGAATATTAAAGATATTTTCGCAAAAGATTTATACAGGCCAATCAACGGGGTTGTAAAAGCCGACCAGCAGGATGAATCTGTTGTCTGGCAGGAACTTGATGAATATGTTGTTACGCGGGAACTCGACAAGCATTTCCGCGTGTTTTTCGATTCTTACGGTAAAGCTCTTGGAAAAAGCAAAGATCCCAACCTGAGTGGTCGTATGGGCGTCTGGATATCAGGTTTTTTCGGTTCAGGTAAATCACACTTTATCAAGATTCTTTCTTATATTCTCGCAAACAAACTGGCTCACAATCCCGAAAACGACGAAAAACGGCAGTCGATTGAATTTTTTAAACCAAGGCTGGCTTCAGATCCTATGCTGCTGGCTGATGTAACCCGTTCAGCTCAGGCCGGTGCCGATGTTGTTCTGTTCAATATCGACAGCAAAGCTGACCCGCGTGATGGGCATGAACGCCTGATGAAGGTGTTCTGGAAAGTATTTTATGAGCTGCAGGGTTTTTGCGGTGAAGCACCACATATTGCCGAGCTCGAAAGATATCTGCAGAGCAAAGGCAAACTTGCTGATTTTCATAAGGCGTTTGCCGAGCGCGCCGGCAGCGAATGGCTCCAGGAGCGCGATGCCTGGGCTCTGAACAGCGACGAAATAATCGATGCACTCGCATCTGCTGCCGGTATGTCGGTCGATGCCGCTAGAGAATGGTTTGATAAAGCTGAGAAAAACATTAACCTTTCGCCCGAGTCGTTTGCCCGGCGCGTCAAAGAATATCTCGACAGTCGAGGCGATAACTCAAGAGTTGTTTTCCTTGCTGACGAAGTGGGTCAGTTCATCGGTGGCGACACTCAACTGATGCTGAACCTGCAGACCATCACCGAAGACCTGGGGCGTATCTGCCAGGGCAGAGCCTGGGTTGTCGTCACCAGCCAGGAAGACATCGATGCGATAATCGGTGACATAAGAGCCGCCAAAGCCAATGACTTTTCAAAGATTCAGGGGCGATTTACTACTCGACTTTCTTTGAGCAGTGCCAATACTGACGAAGTTATTCAGATCCGCTTGCTTGAAAAACAGGCTAAAGCTGATGAAGAACTCAAACAGCTTTTTGCCGCCAAGGGCGATATTCTGCGCAATCAGCTGAGCTTTACCTCTGACAGCGCAACTTTACGTGGTTTCAAAACCGTCGAAGACTTTACTCGCAATTATCCGTTTGCGCCTTTTCATTTCCCGCTGGTACAGAAGATCTTTGAGGCGATTCGCAAAGCTGGCGCAACCGGTCTGCATCTGAGCCGGGGTGAACGCTCAATGCTCGACGCATTCCAGAGTGCCGCCAAGGCGGTTTCAGATAAGCCATTGGGTGCACTGGTTCCACTTTATGCTTTTTACCCGGCAATAGAAAGCTTTCTCGATACTTCGGTAAAACGCACGATAGCTCAGGCTAATGAAAATTCCGGGCTCAAAAATCCTTTCGACCAGCGCTTGTTGCAGGTTCTTTTCCTGATCAGGTATATCGATCTGCTTAAACCCAATGTCGATAATCTCACGACTCTTTGCATTGAAGAAGTCGATACCGACCGGCTCAAACTCAAACAAGAGATCCAGGCAAGCCTGCAGCGCCTCGAAAAAGAAACCCTGATCAATCGCAACGGCGAGCTGTTCTTCTTTCTGACTAATGAAGAACGCGAAGTCGGACGCGAAATCAAAAGCGTTGATCTTTCTGCGAATGACCAGACAAAAGTTCTGGCAGAACTAATGTTCGCCGAAGTTCTGGGCGATGTGAACAGGTTCCGTTATAAGCCATGCCGGCGTGATTACGATTTAACCAGATTATGCGATGGCCGCCCATTTACTTCAAAAATAGATTCTGAGCTGACCATCGAAATCATAAGCCCGTTACATGATGAATACAGCCTGTTTTCAGAGTCGAAATGTATCATGCACAGCCACGAGCATGAAGGCCGCCTGGTTGTCAGATTGAACGACACCCAGGACTGGGATCGTGAACTTCGCGTAATGGTTCAGACCGAGAAGTATATCCGCCAGAAAAACGATGCCGGCATAACGCCGACTCTTAAACGTATTCTGCAGGATCGTGCTGATGAAAACCGCGTGCGTAAATCCCGCATTATGCAGATGCTTGAGCATGCAATTCAGGATGCCGAAGTTTTTGCGATGGGGCAGAAAATACCGATAAAAGCCTCTCAGGCGCGTTCCCTTATCGATGAAGGTCTTGAATACCTGGTCAAGAACCTTTACACCAAGTTCTCTTATCTGCAGTATCTCTGTGATAACCCGCAAAACGAAGTCAAAGCAGTGCTGCAGGCAGATGACCTGGCAAAACTGCCAATGGAAAGCAGTGAATGCAACCCTGCCGCTCTTAAAGAAACACGAACCTGGCTTGACCTGATGGCCGCCAAAAATCAGTCGGTCATATTGAATGAGCTGGTCGATCATTTTTCTAAAAAACCTTACGGCTGGGCAGAATGGGAAACCGTGTTGCTCGTAGCCAGGCTGGTAAAAAATGGTGAAACAAGCGCTATAATCGATGGCGCGCCGGTTCAGCCGCAAGATGCCTGTAACAGTTTTCAGAAGACCGGCCAATGGAAACAGGTTAAGCTCATCAAGAAAAAAATACCTACAAAAGAAGAAACCGAAAAAGCACAGAAACTGGGTAAAGAGTTGTTCGGCGGTATTCTTCCGCCAGGCGCTGAAGAAACCAGGGCAAGCCTTCAAAATGAATTCAGCAAATGGGAAAAGTCGCTACGAACCTGGTCAGTGCTTGCTGATACCGGCAAATATCCCGGTGGCAAAGAAATTGTATCGGGTATCAAAACTCTTGATGCATTACTGCACATCAAGGACACTTTTGAGTTCATAGCCCAGGTTAACCAGAAACGTGATGACCTGCTCGATCTGGCAGAAAACATGCATGACCTTTCAGACTTTTACCTAAAACAGAAACCAGTCTGGGAAAAACTGCGCCAGGCGATGTCGCATTTTGATGACAACAAAGATTTGCTTGTATCTCACCTCGAAGCAGGCAGCGCTTTTGCCAGAATGCAAGCCATTCTTAAAGCCCCGGCACCCTATAGCATGCTGAAAGAAGTCGAAGGCCTGATAAATACCGTTCGTGAAGCAAATGACGCTCTGGTTGCCGAAAAGCGCAAACAGGCACTGGCAAAACTTGATGAAAAAATTGCCCTGTTTGATCCAAACAAAGCATCGCCACTGTATGAAAAGGTAGTAACTCCGTTACACAACCTGCAGCAAAAAGTAGCCGAAGAAGCCAGCGTGCCGCACATCTCTCATTACCTGAGCACTCTCGATGAGCTGGTTGATAATGCCTTCAAGGCCTTAACGACTCAGCCACCAATAACCGGCAAAGACGATAAGAAAAAAACAAAAACTATCAAAACAGTTAAGCTTTCAACCATAGTTAAAAAGCCATATCTCGAAACTGAATCCGACATCGACGAATTTCTGAGCGAGGTTAAAAAGAGCCTTCTCGAAGCGGTTAACAATGATTCGTTGATCAAGATTGTATAAGCAGCAGGTAAAACATGAATAAGAATAAGATCAAGGAATATGCACCAAAAGCAAGGCGTGAGTTGATTGAAGCGGTGGCGGCCAAGGCTCAGGTATTGGGTTTGTCTGATAAGAAGATTGAGCCGGTTGAGGTTAAAGGGGATCTGGCGATTATTGCCGGCAGGCCTTTCCCGCGCCAGATAGCGCCATTGCGCCGCAATCTTGAACAGGCAGTCAGGCGTGAAGGTTTTGATCAGCTGGTAGAACGCATTGCTTTTACCTGGTTCAACCGTTTCACCGCTTTGCGCTATATGGAACTGCACGGCTTTCTTGATCACGGATACCGGGTGCTGAGCCATTCCAAAGGCGGTAATATTCCTGAAATTCTTGAGCATGCTACCGACCTTGACCTGACCGGACTCGATAAAGCAAAAGTTGCTGAACTCAGGCTTGCCGGCAGCAAAGATAACGAGCTTTATCGCCTGTTGCTTGTGGCACAGTGCAATGCTCTTAATACTGCTCTGCCATTCCTGTTTGAACGCACCAATGACGAAACCGAGCTGTTGTTGCCAGACAACCTGTTGCATACTGATTCCCCGCTGCGAAGACTAGTCAGCGAAATTGATGAAGCTGACTGGAGCGATGTTGAGATTGTCGGCTGGTTGTATCAGTTCTACATCTCAGAAAAGAAAGATGCGGTTATCGGCAAGGTGGTTAAAAGTCAGGATATCCCGGCCGCCACCCAGTTGTTTACACCAAACTGGATCGTTAAATACTTGACGCAGAACACACTTGGCCGCCAGTGGCTGGCAACTTACCCGGCTTCTGCTATAAAAGGCAAAATGGAATTCTACATTGAGCCAGCCGAGCAGACCGGTGAAGTTAAATCTCAGCTCAAAGCGATTACGCCGGCAGAACTTAACCCCGAAAAAATCACCTTTTTTGATCCGGCCTGTGGTTCTGGGCACATTCTGGTCGAGGCTTACGATCTTTTCAAACAGATATATGAAGAACGCGGATATGCCCGTCGTGATATTCCGAGGTTGATTTTAGAGAAAAACCTGTTCGGTCTCGATATCGATGAACGTGCCGCTCAGCTGTCAGCATTCGCCTTGATGATGAAAGCACGGTCTGACGATCGCAGTCTGTTCAGAGCTGAACCACCAGTTAAGTTGAATGTCATGTCAATAAAAGAGAGCAATGGCCTCGATATCGAACAGATTGCCGAAACCATGACCAGAGAAAAAATTGAAGTCATCGATGGCAATCTTAAGCCAGAACAACAAACACTTGCCGGTTTTGAGACAAACCCGATTCAAAAGAGTCTGGTGGCGGCCAGCAAATCAGAAATAGACAAAGCAACTCTGATTACTTTTTTGGAATTCTTTAAAGATGCCAAGACCTATGGTTCGCTGTTGCGTATACCTGAACGTTTTACCGTTTCATTGCCTTCCCTGCAAAAACTGATAGACCCGACAAAGGGCAGAGACCTGGCCGGTCACACCGCCGTCGAAGAGCTGCGCCCTTTTATTAACCAGGCAGCAGTTCTGACCAGACAATTCGACAACGTTGTCGCCAACCCACCATATATGGGCAATAAATATCTTTCCCCATTATTGAAGACCTATTTGAAGCAAGAGTTTGTAGGTTATGAAAAAGATCTATTTTCTTCGTTTATCATCAGGAATCTTGAGCTGGCAACCAAGCATGGCTCGCTTGGTTTCATGTCGCCATTTGTCTGGATGTTTATATTGTCTTATGAAGAGCTTCGAAACCGGCTAATCGACAATACAACCATCTCATCGTTGATTCAGCTTGAATATTCTGGGTTTGATGGTGCTACAGTGCCCATCTGCACATTCACCCTGCAAAAGACTCATTACCCGGGTTTTATTGGCTCATATATTCGTCTTTCAGACTTTAAAGGCGCTGAAAATCAAGCGCCAAAGACACTTGAAGCAATTAAAAACAAAAATTGTGGTTGGTTTTTTACCACAAAGCCTGACGATTTCAAAAAAATCCCAGGTTCGCCAATCGCATATTGGGTTTCACCAAAATTTCTTAGCATTTTCAATGTTAACGAAAAGCTTAGAGACTATGGCATAAACCCGGCTACTGGCATGCAAACGGGTGATAACAATGTGTTTATTCGTTATTGGCATGAAATTTCAGAGCAAAGATGGTATAAAAAATGGTTTCCACTTAACGATGGTGGAAATGTCCGCAAGTGGTATGGAAACTTCAGATCCTGCATCAATTGGGAAAACGATGGCCAAGAAATCAGGGCGCATCAAAGCTCCGTTATACGCAATGCTCAATATTTCTTTCGGAAAGGAGCTACATGGAATCGTATTAGTTCGTCATTTTTTGCGATTCGATATCTTCCTGAAGGTTTTATATTTGACCAGGCCGGGGATTCATTTTTTGTAGAAAATGAAAATGACTTGTTTTTGATGACTGGGTTTCTTAATTCGCATATAGGCTTTTTGGTGATGAAAGTTATTTGCCCTACGTTGAATACTACAGCTGGTAATTTGGAGCTTTTCCCTTATCCAAAAAACTGCAAATCGTTTTTGCCAAAGATTGCGAGTATAGTATCAGCCCTTATAAGAATTTCCAAGATTGATTGGGATTCCTACGAAATTTCATGGGATTTCACAAGTCTGCCGCTACTAAAAATGAAAAAGGAAAATTGGGAAACGTCATTAGAGCTTCCCAAGGGTGGCAAACAACTGAGAGACAGCAACGAAAAAAGCCTTTGCTGTTTAAAATATCCCCTTTCCACAAGCCTAAAAGATGCTTATTCTAAGCAAAGACATCATTGGCAAAGTTTAACTCTCGATATGCTAAGAATGGAGGAAGAGATCAATAAAATTTTTATTGATACCTTCGGCTTACAAAATGAAATTGATTCTTTCGTTTCACTGACAGAAGTAACTCTGACTTGTAACCCCTATTATCGTTATGAAGTTAGAAAAACAGAAGGTGAAAGCGAGATAGTTGAAAACAATTGCATAGAAGAAAGCCAAATCAGTTCAAGTCTATTCTTTCCAGCTATAAAAGAACTTGAGGACAAACTACTTTTAGATACCCTAAAAGAACTGATTTCTTACGCTGTCGGTTGCATGATGGGGCGTTATTCACTCGACAAACCAGGGCTTATCTATGCAAACGCTGGTAATGAAGGGTTTGATCCGTCACAGTATAAAACCTTTCCGGCAGATGATGACGGCATTGTGCCAGTCTGTGATATTGACTGGTTTGCTGATGATGCAACGCCGCGCCTGGTTGAGTTTATCAAAACCGTTTTTGGCATTGAAACCCTCGACGAAAACCTGGCCTGGATTGCTGATAGCTTTGAACCCAAAAAGGGCGAAACTCCGGTTGAGACGATTCGCCGTTATTTCAGCACGCAGTTCTTCAAAAACCACTTGCAGATGTATAAAAAGCGACCAATCCACTGGCTGTTTTCAAGCGGCAAACAGAAAGCTTTTGAATGCCTGGTATATCTGCACCGTTATAACGAATCAACGCTTGCCCGCATGCGTGCCCAATATGTAACCCCATTGCAGGGCAAACTCAACGCCCGCATCGAACACCTGAGGCGCGAAACCGATTCTGCCGGCTCAACGGCCGCCAAAACCAAACTGCGCAAAGAAGTCGAAATGCTCGTCAAAAAACAGACCGAACTGGCAAAATTCGACGAAGAACTGCGCCACTATGCTGACCAGCGCATCAAACTCGACCTCGACGACGGTGTCCGTGCCAACTACGGCAAATTTGGCAGCCTCCTCGCCGAAACCAAAGCCATCACCGGCGGCACCGAGGAATAGGCGTTTTTATTATGGAAGCAGATAAACTATGAAAAAAAAGGCCGCAACCAGAGTCATTCTTTGCTCAAATTGCCAGCTCGAAACTTGCCACCAAATTCTTCGAAGTATCAAAATAGCAAATAATTCGGAGCATGAGGCAATTCAAACCTGGGATATTTACTTGATTGGCCATTGTATGGGCTGCAAAACAGTCTCTTTCATTCACGAATGGTTTTGTTCTGAAGTAAAAGAATATGACCCAATCACAAATACAGACACACTAACTGTGCAGCGCTCGCTTTACCCAAGCAGGATTGGAAGAGCGAAGCTACGAGGTTCCGATAGATTGCCTGAGCAGGTTAGGTCTGTTTACTCTGAAGCTTTCCAAGCTATTTCTGAGAAAATGCCTATTCTGGCAGGTATAGGTGTTAGAGCAATTATTGAAACCGTAAGCAATGCCAAAAAAGCTT
>JAKQQP010000206.1 GCA_029564115.1 Candidatus Rifleibacteriota bacterium
CGGTCTTCAAAACGTGCCAGATTGAACGGGTTAAGGTAGTGAATTTCCTCGATCCGGTCTTTTCCCTCAAAATGCAGAACCGCATTCAGCAGACTGCGCAGAATTTTTTCACGGCCCGGCTGGTTGAATATCCATTGAAAGGCGAAATCATTAAGTATCGAATAGGTTTTCAAGATTTACCTCCGCTTGAAAAATCAGAAGCAGGCAGACCCGTCTGCAAGAAATGCCTCTACCTGTAAATCAATTGAAAACCGAAAAAGGGAAAAATAATCCCTCCGGGGGCAATTATTTTTGCATGGGTTGGTCGAAAAAGCTTGAACCAACCGGGAAAATAGCCTCCCACCCGGTAATCTTGTGGCGATTCTGCATCATCATCCATTCCCGGTTTCGGCCTCAGGCCGAACCGGGGCGGCAGGCGTGCCGGGAGCGTCCAGCGCGAAGGCGTCAAGCCGCAGCGCAAGTGTTTACGAAAGTTCAGCGATTGGCTTGATCATCGCTTCTGGTCCAGCCTTGTTCTGGCTGCCAGGTTTTGACTAAGAGAACACCGGTATCGATTCCTGAGATTATCGGCAGAAGAAAAGCCCTGAGGGCCTTTATAATTTCGGGCAAGCCCGGCACTGCCTTCTGCTTTCTTTGCCTGCTGATGAAACCTTGCCACTGCTGCTGCTTTGATTGATTACCGGAAAAATCCTCACTGAGAGCAACCGGTTCCCGATGAGGAAGTTCTGTGTGTCTTCTGCCGAAGGTCTGCTTGACTGCCTCCAGCAAAATATCAGCTTCGATGGTAAAGTTCCGGCTCAGCATCCAGATGTCGAAGTAGTCTTTTAACCTGCTGTTGGCCATGCCAAGAACTACCATTGCGTTGAATTTTTCTGCGATCACCGTTTCCGGGGAATAAGAATAAATAATCGGGCCATGTTCGGCCAGCAGAGCGGGGAATTCTGTTTCCTGCGGGGCTGGGATAACCGGAACGCCAAAACCCGCATCTATCTGCAGGCGTAAATGCATATTACCGAGGGCTGCGCGGGCGACTATCCGCACTCCATCATAAAAGGCTTCTTCCCGGATCATGGAAACGGCTATGCTTTCATTGTCGAATCTGATGCCATCATTTTCCACAACCGTGTCACAGATTTGTCGAAAAACCTTTTCCATGCTTTTCAGATCGGAACTTCCGAACCCCAGCAAATCAAGATCCATTGTGGTGTGTTTTTCATCGAGTCGCCATGGGATATACAGCATGGCACCCTTGAGGATAAATTTATCCCGATACTCACTTGCGGCCAGACGCGCGAGGAAGCGTTCGACAGTATAGCGAACCGCTAACTCATTGAAATCTCTGCCGGTTGATCGGGCCAGGTTCAACAAGCGGGCGCGCACAGAAGCGCTGATATCTTTGATCGCCTTCTTATTCAATGGCAAGCATCTCCATATATGGCTGCATGATTTTCTGCACACGGCACACCCTGGCCGCCGCCCACAGTTCGTCAGCAGTAAAGCGCCTGGCTTTCCAGCCTTCTTTAAGGGCCTCAATTGCAACATCGAGCCCGATTTTGTTGCGATATTTGAAACAATCGGCAACCGCTCTGGCCGGATTGTGTATGCCCACTTCCGTGCCTTCGATGCGATGTGTTTCCATTCCATATGTAAATGTTCTGGTGCAGCAATAGACAAAGTGTACCGGGAAATTCCCGTCTGGAACCACTCTTCGATCCTGGCGCATCATCCAGATTTCATAAGGCATCTGTGTTCCGATCTCATGGAAAAAAAGCGCGGAAATAAGGCATATTATCCCACCCGGATATCGCTTTACAGCTTCTGCAAGAGAATGATACCGACTGATTTCGGCATCGGGGAGAGCGTAAAGACCCCGTTCGATCCGAATGAGTTCCCCCTGTGATACCATTCGGCAGAGAGTAGACCGTGGATCAAGAGAATCAGGCAGGTCGCCGGCCCGAAACACCGACAGTCTTTTCGCCACATCGATTATCTTTTCTCTGGTTGTTTTCATTTGTTTTGGCTCTAAAATAAGAATTAAAATATCAGTTTTCTCTAAAATGAGCCAAATTTTCATGTTTGTCAATTGTTTCCTGGCAAATGCAAAACAATCATTCAGGAAGCATTTAAATGGCAGTTGCGACGTGTTTATTCAGACGAGTTCAGGGTCTGCGATCAGCTGACATATTTCTGCGCTCACGCCGCATCGCCAATGTCTAAAACGCCTGAACGACGGCGAACTCGGCACCGGGTGGCTGTTTCTGGTTGAATACGGCGAAGAGTTGAAGCCGCAAGGTGGCAGTAATAATGCCATAATTGATTACCGAGAAATTCTGAACCAGCAGGAATATTCTCTTTTCGAACGACTGTGTTGGGCGATTTCCATGCAATAAACGGGGTGGGCGAGGGACGGGTATAAAAGCTTTCAGGTCGGAGAAACCAGATTGCGGGTTGCGATCTTAAACAGCCGATGATAGCGATTATCTGGTGGGTAATGTTTTGCAGCGCAATTCTTCGAGGCGTTGAAAATGAGTGTCATTAGTCAGAAGGCAGCAGTCAAAACACATGGCTGTCGCGGCAATCAGCGCATCTGGTGTCTTCAGTCTGGCGGTTTTCCGGAGAGAAATGGTTTTTTCTTTGATTTCCTGGCTAAGGCCGACTATTTGAAGCTTTTCAAGAAATCTGCGGATAGTCTGTTCGTCATTGATGGCAAGACCGGGATAAGACAGCAGTTCAATTTCAGTTACGAAAGAAACAATGAACTTTCCGTTTGGAAGCCCCTGTTTCAGTTTGCCGCCGAGGTAATACAATATGATGTTGGTATCGAGAAGGTAGTTCAATTCCACTCATCCCTGATTTTTTTCTGAAATTCAAGGGGGTTCATTTTTAATTGAATTGACCCGGCAAACTCTGATAAATCAACCTTCCTGGCGGTTTTCAAATTCAAAATTTTTTCACACTCAAGCCAGTCTTTGTAGTCTATTTGAACGGCTATTGGCTCATTGTTTTCGTCAGTAAGAATTTTTTTCTTGATATTCATAAACCCTTCCGCCAGATGAAGAATCATTTTAGCTTCTACAACTGATATTACCTGAAAACATCGATTTTGCAAAGATTACGTATAAGCCTTCAAAAATTTCAGAACATACAGCCGGTTTTCGACTGCCACCGGGTATAGAGACGCAACAGACAGCAGTGTGGAGGCTAATAAGAGTTTGTTTTTGTAGCAATGTTGTCTGGCCCGATATGCGAATCTCAGATTTTTTCAGGCCTGACGGTAAAATTCGCCGGGATTTTGCCCATGCTGAAGGTTGTTAAAGAAAGAGTCGCCGTCTTTAATCAGCTTGTAAAAACTTTTTCTGCCCGTCTGTGAGACAGCCTTTTTCAATTTTGCAAAGTTGAGGGTTGATGGCGGGGGCTTAAATGTCGATAACCTGAACAGGATTTTTTATAAGGAGGGTGTATCGAGTATGAGACCTTACGAAAATTCATTTGTGGCCTGGAATAACAAGAGTTCTGATTCTAAGAAAAAGGAAAAGGCTGCGCGGGTGTTTGTCGATATCGACCAGTTCTCAGATGGTTCGACCGACAGGGATCTGCTGCTGACAGCCATGTCTGCCTGAAAAAATGGAAGAAGCCCTTGCAAATGGCGTTTTAATGTATAACGCCAAGCTTCTCGAGCACGACCCCCTGACTGAAAACCAGGAAGGGGGCCGTCTCACGTCAATCATTTCGCAGCTGCAGAAAGACAATCTCTGGGAAGGCTTCACGAAAGAAGCTGACATTGCTCCGATGAAGCGCCTGCGCGAGATTCACGACCCCGAATTTCTCAATGATCTGCATAAAAGAAGCTACAGCGGGCTTGAACAGCTTGACGAAAAGACCCCACTGATCAAGGAATCTTTTGAAATCGCGCGTTTCGGCGCCGGTGGCGTGCTTGACGCTGTTGACATGGTCATGGAAAGCCGGGCGGCGAATGCCTTCTGTCTGACTGCAATGCCTGGCCATCACGCCGGTATCGCCAGTTCGGGCTTTGGCAGTCTGGTTAACCCGATGGCGGCCGGCGCCCACTATCTCACCAAAAAATACGGCCTTAAGCGGGTAGTGATAATCGATCTTGACGCCGAGCACGGCAGCGGCACCCAGGAAATCTTTTACGCCCGCAAAGACGTGATGACGGTTTCCCTGCATGAATACCCGGGTGTGACCGGCACGGGCCATTACGAAGAACTCGGGGCGAAAGGCGCACTCGGTCACAACCTCAATGTGCCATTCGCTTCTGGCTATGGTGACCGCGAATACCGCGTCTGTATCAACGAAGTGGTCGACAAGATTCTCTGGCAGTATATGCCCGAGTTTTTCATCGTCGGTTTCGGCACCAATGTGCTCAATGATGACCCGGCATCGCATCTGCGCGTAACCGAAAACGGCCTGCTCGACATTTTTCGGCAGGTTATGGAACTGGCGCGGCGCATCTGCGGCGGCCGGCTGATATCGGTGCTCGAAGGCGGCACGCCGGGTAATCTGATGGCGCGGGCGACTTCACAACATTTTAGTTTATTGCTCAATAAAAATATATCTGCTGTCGATAAGGTGAACAAAGACGAACTTATCTCATACGCAGATTGGTACGGCTATGCAAAATTACTCAAGGCGCAATTCAAGAAATACTGGAAACTATGATTCATCCAAATCGGATAGACCGGAGGTCAGAGATGAAAAGGTTTAATTCATTCAGGGCCAAAGATCCTGTCCTTGCAGCCATCATATCGATGGGGCTGGCCTTCGCAGCACCTGCAATGACAAGAGCTCAGTCGGCCATGGGCGACTGGGAAGAAGTTGGCCCGGCCGGGCAATCGGCCCAGCAGCAGTTGATGTCGGC
>JAKQQP010000235.1 GCA_029564115.1 Candidatus Rifleibacteriota bacterium
TGAGTTCGCAGTTTTTGCAGGTTGTTCTCTTGCAGTGTTGCGATAATTGGCGCAGGGCTTCAATATTGGTCATTTGCTTGTTTTTCCTTTCTTCATCCTTTTAACTCGGTCTAATAGGCTTAAAGCCCAGTGTTTTGCAAAGCACTCATGGCCTTTCAGCTTGTGCATGTCGCATTCAAGCACTTGAATAGTCAACACGACGCTTCTCAGCTTCTTTATTTCGGCTTTCAGCTCGACGTTCTCGCGTTCGAGCTGACAAAGCGCTTCAAAAAGTTTTGATCTTGAAATTTCGCCCGTTAAAAACAGATTTATGTCGGTTTCTACGCTCATGCTTCCCTCCTCATTGTTGCGATTTGATCATATAGCGCTACCGTTTCGTTGCGTAATTCGTCGCGCTCCTGTTGCAAAAGCACGTTTTCTTTTATTGTTTCAGCGCGACTGGTGCAGACTTCTTGATAGTATTCAGATAGTTGCTTATATTCTTGATGTAATTCTGTTAATTCTTTTTCTAGCTGTTGGCACAAAAACGCCAAATCAATTTCTCTTGCCCGTCTACGCTTGTCTTTCAGCAGCCTAGAAAGAAGTGCATCGGTTCTCGGCGTGTCGCTCATACTCCCTCTTTCGCGGCTCTGATAGCCGCTCTGATTTCTTCGACTTCCTTCTGCGCGTAATCAGCGCCCATCAGCAGTCGGTGGATAAGCGCGTCAGCCGTTTCCAGCGCCTCAAGCATCTGCGGCGCGGCGGCTATAAGGCGGGCGTTGGCTTCGTCGTTTACGTCTTTAAGCACAACAGCAACGCCCCAGCCGGTCGAGTCTGAAACGCGATAGCCGTTTACTTCTGAGTGCGTTGTCTTCCACGGGCCGGGTGAATATGCTTTATTCATCTGCTTTTCCTTTCTTTCTCCCGGCACCGCAATAAACTACATCGCCGTCGCGCTTCTGGTATTTCGGACAGCGCGAACAAGTCAGACTGCCAACTTTGCAGCCTTCGCCATGCGGGCACTCGGTCGTCAGCACGCGCACATTATTACTCATGTAGCCGTCAGCTTTTATTTTCACCTTTCAACCTCCTGATTTTCCGCTGTCTCCGCAGCTCCCGCGCCAATATCTGCCGGCAGTCTCGCAGCATGACGTTTGCGCTGTAGGTCAGCAGCGGGTGTAATTTGGGGATTCTAATTATCATCCACCTCCCCCGCATACTTCGCCGCAAGCTTCAGTTTCAGCGTTTTGTTTTCGGTTTCAAGCTCCAGAACCCTTTCGCGCAGCTGCTCGTTCAGCGCCTGCTCATGCGCCAGTGCTTTTTTCAAGGTCTTTTCCATCTTTTGCCTCCCATCGTTTACACCCGCGCAGGTCTGGCAGCCGCCAGCCGTTGCAGGTATAGTGTCT
>JAKQQP010000238.1 GCA_029564115.1 Candidatus Rifleibacteriota bacterium
GTGAGTCTGGGCGGTTCCGGCGTCGATACCGGTCTGCGCGGGCAACTGGCTGCCGATGGTGGTTTGCTGTTCTCAGGCCGGACAAACTCGACCGACGGTGATGTCTCGGGCAACCACGCTGCTACCAGTGATTTCTGGCTCGGCAAAATCAGCCCGGCCATGAGTCTGGAATGGCAGAAATGTTTTGGCGGCACGGCTGATGACTACCTGTCGAGCTTTCTGACCACAACCGACGGCGGCTATCTTCTCACCGGTTACGGCCTGTCGACCGACGGTGATCTTACTGATACCGGCCACCAGACCGGCAATCATGATTTCATGATCATTAGAGAGGCACCGATGTCTACCTCGTCTGCCCCGCCGACCAATTAAAGTTCAAATCATTCGAAGGTGCAGCCAGAGTTATTCAAACAATAATTCTGGCTGCACTTTTGTTTTGAAAGGCGCCAAGTCGGCTTTGAACCGGAAAAAGATGATGACAGGAGACTTTGAAAAAAATAAGCCCGGTTTTTTATGCTGCTGAAACGTAATTTCGCCATTGATTATGTCTGAGTGTGTGGGGTAGAATTAAATATAGCGGGTACAAAATTGACCGCCATGAGAATGGATGAGCCACAGGATTTTTTTGGAGGAACCGGTGACAAAAATTACCGGAAAGTTCAGTGTTCTGATCACAGCCTTGATGCTAATTGCGTTTCTCTGTCCGACTGCGCTTTTAGCCCGCCGGTCTGTGCGGGTTGGGGTTTATCAGAATGCTCCCAAAGTTTTTGTCGACGAGTCCGGTGTACCGGCCGGTATTTTTATCGATGTCATTCGCCACATTGCGGCAGTTGAAGACTGGGAACTGCAATTCGTTGCCGGTTCATGGTCAGAAGGGCTTGAGCGACTTGCCAGCGGCCAGCTCGATCTGATGCCTGATGTCGCTCACACCGCCGAGCGGGCCCGCAATTTTTCGTTTCATTCGGTGCCCGTTCTTTCGTCATGGTTTCAGGTCTATGCCCGCCGGGGCAGCAGAATTCAATCGATTCTGGATCTTGCCGGCAAAAGGATCGTGGTTTTGCAGGGGTCTGTGCAGCAGGATGCTTTTGCACTTATGGCAAAGAGCTTCGGGCTCGAAGTAACCCTGGTGAAGGCTCAGGATTATGAGTCGGTTTTTTCGGCAGTTGTCAGGAACGAAGCTGATGCCGCAATTGCAAACCAGTTTTATGGCAACATGCATGCAAAAAAGTTTGGCCTCGAAGACACGGCCATTATCTTCAACCCTTCGGTTCTGCATTTTGCCGCTCCACTGAGCCGTAATCTTGATCTGCTCGACAGAATCGATGATCATATGCGCCTGCTCAAGAGCGATTTAAACTCGGTATATTATCAGTCTCTCAAACGATGGACGCAGGAAAGCTTCAGTTACAAGCTGCCAGATGAATTAAAAGCGGTCGCAATGGTTATTCTGGCATCTTTGCTGATAAGTATTGCCGGCAGTCTAATTCTCAAGCGACAGGTGAACGCCAGAACCACGGAATTACAGCAGAGTCACCGTGAGCTTGAGACGAGAGTCACCGAACGAACCGCTGAGCTGGCTGCAGCAATGAAGCGTGCCGAAGAGTCAGACAGAATAAAATCCGCTTTTCTGGCGAGCATGTCGCATGAGCTGCGCACGCCGCTCAACTCAATTATCGGGTTTACCGGCATACTGCTGCAGGGGCTTGCCGGGCCGCTCAATGATGAGCAGAACAAACAGCTGGGCATGGTGCAGAAAAGCGCGCGGCATCTGCTGGCTTTGATCAACGACGTTCTCGATATTTCTAAAATTGAGGCCGGTCAGCTTGAACTTTCCAACACCAGGTTCAATCTCAGGCCCTCGCTGGAAAAAATTATCATGATGCTGGCGCCAATGGCGGCAGAAAAGGGTATTGAGCTGCGTTGCCAGATTGCCGGAGACGTCGGTGAAGTTATGGCCGACCAGCGCCGGATCGAGCAGATAGTTCTCAATCTTCTCAATAACGCGCTGAAATTCACAGAAAGGGGCTGTGTCAGCCTCAGTTGCCGAATAGAAAATGGTCATTGCCTGATAGAGGTCTCTGATACAGGTATTGGCATGGAGGCCGACAAACTGCAGGAGATATTTCTACCATTTCACCAGCTTGATTCAGGGCTGGCGAGAAAGCACGAAGGCACCGGTCTGGGGCTTTCCATATGCAGGAAACTGCTGGAAATGATGGGAGGAACTGTCGAAGTGAAAAGCCAACCCGGCGTCGGCAGTAATTTCTTTGTTTCTTTTCCGGCAAATAAGGGAGTTTGACTGTGGCAAAAAAACTTCTTATTATCGAAGACAATGAGCAGAACTACTATATGATGAGATTTCTGCTCGAAAAAAAAGGGTTCAAGGTCATCGGGGCTGAAAATGGCAGACTTGGTGTTGAAATGGCTTTGAATGAAAAGCCTGATGCCATTCTGCTCGACATTCAACTGCCCGAAATGGATGGCTATGCGGTAGCTGCCGAGCTGAAAAGGCATTCCGAACTTGATAATGTCCCGATCGTTGCAGTGACTTCATACGCCATGGTTGGCGATCGTGAGAATATTATCGCCGCCGGTGCCACCGGTTATATCGAAAAGCCGATAAACCCGGATACTTTTGTAGATGAAATTTCCATATTTGTTCAGGATAAAAAGACAAAACCGGAGTAGCAAGTGGACATACTGATAGTCGATGACCGTGAAGATAATCTTTATTTTCTTTCTTCATTGATGAAGGGGCATGGCCACACCGTGCATCTGGCGGCTAATGGTGCGGAAGCTCTGAATCTTCTTGGCCGGCAGCAGGTTGCACTTGTTGTCAGCGACATACTTATGCCGGTTATGGATGGTTTTCAACTGTGCCGCGCACTCAAAGCAGATAAAAGACTTGCTGAAATTCCGGTAATCTTTTACACAGCAACCTACACGGGGCCTCAGGACGAGGAAATGGCAATGAAGGTTGGTGCCAGCAGATTTGTCATCAAGCCTTGCGAGCCAGAAGCACTGATGCGAATTGTCAACGATGTTCTGGCGGAATCCAGGCTTGCCAGGCCGGCTGCACCTCCGGTTGCAAGTGAAGAAGAAGTTTTGAAGCTATACAGCGAGCGACTGGTAAGAAAACTTGAACAGAAAATGCTCGAGCTCGAAAAAGAGGTTGCCGCAAGAAAAGAAGCGGAAAAGGTTCTTCTTGCCAGCGAAAAAAAGTATCGTTCGCTTTACAACAGCATTCGCGATGCACTGGTTGTAGTCAGTTCTGATCGCATAATTGCTGCCTGCAACCCTGCCTTTGAGAATCTTTTTGGTTTCAGGTCTGATGAGGTTGTCGGCAAATCTGTCAGTCTGATCTTTCAGCAGGAAAAAGACTTCTTCGAGGTCGGTGAAATCATGAAAACGCTGAATGAGACAAACAACTCGATCCGGGAAACAAGTTTTCGGCGTCGCGATGGCTCTCTGTTCGTGGGCGAGACAAATCTTTTTTGTCTGCACAATGGCACTGAGCAGTTATCAGGCTATGTGTGCATGATAAGAGATGTAACCGCGAGAATCAATGCCGATATCGCCAGAAAAGAGCTGGAACTGCAGTTGCAGCAGGCGCAGAAAATGGAATCGCTTGGCCTGCTGGCCGGCGGCATTGCGCATGATTTCAACAATCTTCTGGCAATTTTTCTGGGTTATTCAGAAATAATGCTGGCAGAGTTTGCCCGGACTGATAAGCATTATGAGTATGCCGATGAAATATATCAGGCCAGTCTGCGGGCCAGGGATTTGACAACCCAGTTGCTTGCTTTCAGCCGCAAACAGCAACTGGAAAAGATCAGTGTCGATGTCTGCAGTGTTGTCGGAAGTTTTCAGAAGCTGCTCTCGAGAATTATCGGAAAAAAAGTGAAACTGCTGGTGCAGTTGCCGGACCATCGTCTTCCGGTGGTTGCGGATGTCACTCAACTTGAACAGGTGCTGATGAATCTGGCTGTAAATGCCAGCGATGCCATGCCTGAAGGCGGCACCCTGACCATAGAAGTGGCCCGCGCTGAATTCGACGATACAGGCAGCCGCCAGATATCAGAATTGCCACCCGGAGCGTACGCCATGATCGCGGTCATTGATACCGGCTGTGGCATAAGCGGCGAAAATCTTTCGCGTATTTTCGAGCCATTTTTCACCACCAAAGGCAAAGAAGGAACCGGCCTGGGGCTGGCTACGTCGTATGGTATCGTTAAACAGCATGGCGGCTCGATCCAGGTTCATACCGAGCCAGGAAAAGGAACGACCTTCAAAGTTTATCTGCCACTCCAGCCCGCAACTGACAGCTGAGCTTTGTAGCTTGCCTTGCAGCTACTCGAAATAGAGTTCGGGGGAGCGCACGGTTTGGCCGTGGGCACGGCTATCGAGGCTGAAAATGGTGACGAAGCCGGGGGCGATATTTTTTTGCGGGTCGGCCATGATGATCATGCCGAAATCCTGCCAGCTGTTGCTGCGTTTCATATTCTGCCAGCTGGCCCTGAAAATCTCGCTGATCTCGATATATGAGACATTGCCACCGCCTTTGATGATACCGTGGCAGCTGATTTTATGGTCAAAATCACCGCCCTCGTTATGCCAGGTCAGCAAAGGGGCTGAATAATACCAGTCGCAGCCACGATGCTTTTTTTCTCTGGTTCTGAATTTGTCTGAACCTTCCTGGAATGGGCGTGTCAGCGGGTAAATAATCACCGGCATCTCAGCCGGCCCCTGATTTTTGTCGCTCGTGATCTTGAGATAAACGCGTTTGAGCTCGAATTCTGCGATATTGAAGCCGGCCAGGGCAAATGCCTCTGCCACTTCGAATCTTAGAAGATAACGCAGGGTGGTTGGCCCGCCCCAGACTCCAATTTCGCCTGTAAGGTCGCCTCCGGCGTTGCGGTTGTCACGCCATGAGCGATTGTTGGCGTGTGGGTGGCGAATGAAGGCATCATTACCGGTTCTGACAATGACCCGGCCTCTGCGACTTCTTTCTGGCACAAATGGCCAGCGCAGCAGTTTGAGACATTTCGGGCACTCTACCGTGTCG
>JAKQQP010000239.1 GCA_029564115.1 Candidatus Rifleibacteriota bacterium
GCACAAATTCAACCATGAAGCGAAAACAGCTGTATGCCAGCAGGTATATGCCGCCAATCCGACCCGGAATCGGCATTGGGATGTCAGCAGCGGCTTTTGAGACATCGGCCGCCCTGGCCTCTAAGTCGACCCGCTGATAAAGGCTGCGCAGCGACCAGAGAAAGAGCAGAAAAAGAAACCCGGCCTCGTAGAGCTGCGTCAGGTGGCGGGCAACATACTCGCCGCGATTTTTGAAAACCACACCCCATGGCAGACTGGTTACCGCACCATAGCAGCAGCCGCCGACAAAGCAGCCGAGGCGCCCGAGAAAATGGCCGAGCCCCAGAGACGGCGCGACCAGGTCGACCACGTTGCGCATTTCCATACGGTAGTGACGCGTGTAGATAATTGCCGCAAACAGAGACCCGAGAAACCCGCCAAAGAAAACCTGACCGGCATTTTTGAAGTCGAACCAGCTCATCACGGTGGGGAAGCGCTCAGGGTAAAGAAGAATAAAAAGCAGTCTGGTGCCCGTAAGTGCTGAAATAAGAATCCAGACTGATCCGTTCAGGGCGCGCGCTCTTGAAATGCCGCATTTCGGGGCATTGTAGATGCCGAGAAGAATGGCAAAGGTAAAGGCTGAGGCCTGCAATATGTTGTAAAGGCCGATGCGGTAAATGAATTGTGCAAACATGGGTTTCTGACCTTACCCTTCGCGGTTCTGAGAAGCTTTGAGCATTTCTTTTTCCACAATTTCTGCGAGACCTTTGATCGTAAGCCCCGGTTTGAAGAATACCATCTTTTGCAGTCTTATTGAAAAAACCTTCTCGATTCTGAGAATCAGCTCAACAACGGTAAACGAGTCGATGCCAAAACCTGAAATCGGCTCATCGACCGAAAATATGGCCTTTAAACAGATCAGTGCCAGCGTGCCATGCTTATGAAAATAGATGCCGATGGTGGTTTGCTGTTCTCAGGCCGGATAAACTCGACCGACGGAGATGCCTCAGGCAAACACGGCGCCACCACAGGTTGGTATGAGAACTGAGTCCATTCATGTGAACATGCCAGATACTGAACAAAATGGCATGAACAGCGTTGGCCGCCGCGAATGGCATGTTCCGCATCAAGGTTCCCAGCAGATAGCCATCCGGTGATACAAATTTCGGGCGATCGCGAAACGCTGAATATTACGATTCTGTTACAGAATTGACAAGATTACGTTGCATAGAAAGGTTAAGAAAGAGGCAGGAGCAATTTCAAGGAGGGACTTCATCATGGAAAAAATGTTACGGTTTTTCTGCCTGCCGCTTGTTTTGTGCGCACTTATATGTTGGTTTCCCGTATCTGTCCTGGGCGAAGACAGTTCCGGTCAGTCTCTCGACAGCTGGGTAAAGAACGAAGGTTTTTTAGACCTGCCGACCGATAAACAGCTGGAACTGCTTGAAAAACTTGCCGGGCAGAGGTCCGGTGACATCCTTTTTCGTGCGGGCATGGATTGTTTTAAAGAAGAGGTTCAACTGAGGGTCAAAGTGATAGATGCACGCATGGACTTAAAAACACTGATGGATAGTTTTCACTGGCAGAAACTGAGGTTTCATGCTTCAAAAAAAATCAGGGTTGAAGGCGATATGGTTTTCAGAAATTGTTCATTACAGTCTGTAGTTGAGCAGCTTTGTCGGAAATATCAGCTCAAGACTTTTTATTACGGATTCAGGCTGTATTTCGTTCCTGCGCCTGAAGAGGGGAGTGCTGATGACGATAATGTCGGTTTTGACGAGATTTTGTCGCCAGTGCGCGTTCTCGAAGATGCTGACAGGCATCGCTGATTTCTGCAGTCACTCGAAGTAGAGTTCGGGGGAACGCACGATTGAACCTTGGGCGCGGCTTTCGAGGCTGAAAATCGTGACGAAGCCCGGGGCGATTTCTTTCTGCGGGTCGGCCATTATTATCATGCCGAAGTCCTGCCAGCCGCTGCTGCGTTTCATATTCTGCCAGCAGGCCCTGAAAATGTCGCTGATTTCGATATATGAGACATTGCCGCCGCCTTTGATGACGCCGCGGCAGCTGACTTTATGGTCAAAATCGCCGCCCTCGTTATGCCAGGTCAGAAACTGGGCTGAATAATGCCAATCACAGCCACGATGGTTTTTGTCTCTGGTTCTGAATTTGTCTGAGCCTTCCTGGAAAGGGCGCGTCAGAGGGTAAATCACCACCGGCATTTCTGCCGGGCCATGGTTTTTGTCGCTTGTGATCTTCAGATAAACGCGTTTGAGCTCAAAGTCTGCGAGATTGACACCGGCGAGGGTAAACGCTTCTGCCACTTCAAATCTGAGAAGATAACGCAGGGTAGTTGGCCCGCCCCAGACTCCAATTTCGCCTGTAAGGTCACCGCCGGCATTGCGGTTGTCGCGCCATGAGCGATTGTTGGCGTGTGGGTGGCGAATGAAGGCATCATTACCGGTTCTGACAATGACCCGGCCTCTGCGACTTCTTTCTGGCACAAATGGCCAGCGCAGCAGTTTGAGACATTTCGGGCACTCTACCGTGTCG
>JAKQQP010000240.1 GCA_029564115.1 Candidatus Rifleibacteriota bacterium
GGCCATTTGTCGTGCCAGTGGTCATGGGCGGCTTCGCTCTGGTGGTAACTTTTTTCGTGCCCCTCGTCATCACCCCGCTGTTTTACAATCAACAACCGCTTGAACAGGGAGAATTCCGCGAGGGATTGCTTAAAATGGCCGATAAAGCCGGCATGTCGGTTAAGGAAATCTATGTCATCGACGAAAGCCGCTATTCGAGCCATACGAATGCTTATTTTACCGGGGTTGGGTCATTCAGACGCATCGTCCTTTACGACACTCTCATCAAAAGTCACACGCCAGATGAGGCGGCGCTTATTTTTGCACATGAAGCCGGTCACTGGAGGCACAATCACGTTGCCTGGGGACTCTCGCTCGGGGCGCTGGGTATGTTGTTCTGCTGCCTGGCATGGTTTTATATCTACGGCTGGCTGGAACCGGTGTCGTGGTTCGGCCTGAAGGGCATCGACAGCGCGGCGAATATACCCTTTCTGATAATCATCGTCATGTTTCTGCAGCTGTTTGTTGCGCCGGTCGAAAGCCAGATCAGTCAGTTTATGGAAAGACAGGCTGACCGTGCTGCTCTGGAGTTGACCGGTTTGCGCGATACCTATGTCAATGCTCAGATAAGGCTGTCGCGAGATAACAAGTCCGAGCTGCTGCCACACCCATTCAGGGTATTCTGGCTTTACACGCATCCGCCGGCAGTCGAACGCATTAAAGCGGCGCAATAAAAAACCGGGCAGCCTGAGTTTTTCAGATTGCCCGGTTCGCGCAAAAGGCTCAGATAATGCTTTCCTGATTGTTGAGAGAGAGAATCAGGCTGCTGACGTTGAATTCTTTTTTGAAG
This sequence comes from Candidatus Rifleibacteriota bacterium, assembly GCA_029564115.1. Next base: position 830 of record JAKQQP010000240.1, read on the forward strand.
CGGTTCGAGAAATCGACAATCTTAACCACCTGATCGTTAAGGCTCCATTTTGATGTATTGCCGGTCAGAATGTGGTACAGACCGCCGTGACGGGTGACCGGGCCCTGAACTTCGACGTTTTTAAGGGTCTGTGAAAATTCAGTTACGCCACTTTCAACCCAGCGCCTGGCAAGCTCGGCTCTGGCGGGTTCATCGTCGAAAGTCGGCATGAAGAGGCCGATGGTCTGATCGAAAAGAACCTTCATAGTCTGTTTGCGGCAGACTTTGCTGAGCGGATGATCGGGTGCGGTCTGCACCAGAAGCTGTGTTTCCGGGTCGCGTTTGCCCTTTATTTCTTTACAGAACGGTATTTCGAAGCTGATTCTTTCGTGATCTTTTTCGGTTATCAGGCTTTCCTGAGTCGGGTCGTCGGTCATGTG
>JAKQQP010000274.1 GCA_029564115.1 Candidatus Rifleibacteriota bacterium
CGGCGCCCTTCAAATGATTTTTGACAAATTCGATAATGTCCTTTTGCAGAGCAGCGACCATGATCTGAGTCAGGGCTTTTTCTTCTTTCATGACATCGCCCTGAACGTTGTAGCCGAGAACAGCGTTACCCATGGAAAAGGGCATCTGTTTGTTCGCTTCTACGCTGACTGCTTCTGTCAGCTTGTCTTTGTCGACTACCGGTGGAATCTCGATGCAGCGGATGGTGACTTCGCGGTTGGAGGCGAAAGTTATGGCTCTTTTGGTTTGAATCTCGTTGTCGTAGAGAAGTTCGGTTATATGTGTGGTTAAAAACTGCCGTAATTCTTTCAGGCAGTGCTCTCTTATGTCATCCTTGCTCATCGTCTCGCGTTGTTCGTCTGACAATTCAGCTTCGTAGGGCGGAATAACAAGCTGTGAAAGGGTTTTGAGGACAGGATGACCGTTTTCGTCAGGCTTGACAAAGGCAAACTTCAGCGAAAACGAACCGACGTCGATCGCCACAAAGGGTTCGAAGGTTGAAGGGTCGGGCATGTGTTTCCTCGATAGCCGAAATTTGCACTTATAATTTAATCTAAAACAGACTTCAAGAGCAAATTAAACCTTGATTGCGAAAATAGAAAACGGCTCGAACGAACTCGAGCCGTCTGGAGGGACAAATTCTGGAGTGAGCTTAGTTAGTGAAGGCTTTTCTGACTCTGGCAACTGAAAGAACGATGTCGTCTTCCGTTCCGTCTGCTATTTTTTCGGCGTTCAGGGCATCCTGCAGTTTACCTCTCGCGCCGTCGGGCCCGACGGATATCAGATAAACGTTATTGCCAACGGCTTCATAAACGATCTCGTTGCCCCATGAGTCATACATGAAATCGGAGGGATCTGAATCCATGTAGGGCCCTTTCCATTTGCGACCATAATTGCTGATCGCGTCGCATACCCCTGCGACTTCCTCGGTGACGAGAACATTTTTGGCAAGATCTGTGCCGGAAAGAACGGAAGGAGCGCAATACGCACCGATTTTACCTGCCTGGTCGGCGTTTCCGGTGAATGGCAGGCGCCCGACATCGTTCTGGTATGCAAGCATTGCACTTTTTAACGATGACAGCTTGGATTTGGTTGCTGAAGCTCGACCCTGGTCCGTTATCGAACCGATCATGGGCCCGGCTACTGATGCCAGGACTGCGATAACGATAATGACTACCATTATTTCCATCAAAGTAAAACCGGTTCTGTTTTTAATCATTTTTTTATCTCCCTCCGCTAAGCTATATGCAATATAGCGGTCTTTCATTGATCGTCAAGGGTATTTTTTTAAATTATGTTCACAAGTCAGAAAAAGATAGTATACTCTCCCAATCCTATTTTCAAGAGATTTTATGTTCACCTTACCAAAAAAAATAATTTTTTTGTGCCTTTTGCTTCTATCGGCAGTTTCTTTGTTCTGGTTTACATCTCATGTTTTAGAAAAATTTCCCTGGGAGGGGCAATACCCCCAGCGCGACCCTGATTCACTGCTGTTTGCAAGACTGTTTGAGCAGTCGGTTCTTCGCGAAAAAATTCTCGAAACCGATAACTACGGCGCCTATCCGTATGAAATCAAGCACGGCTTTGCGCCTTTTTACATGTATTTTCTGGTGCAGGCAACGGGGTTGTTTTACACGATTTTTCCGAATTGCGGCTTCGACCCTGTTAATGTTGCCGGTATTCTGCCGGTAATATTTACCTGGTTGACCGGAATAATCGTCCTGCTTTCTCTCTGGTTCATTTCGCGCAACTCCAGGATTGTTTTATTCAGCGCTTTCTGCATGCTTCCTGGTTATGCGTCAATCATGGTTGGCACTTTCCTTAAGCTCGACTATGACTTTCTCATCTCTTTCTATATCTGGTCATGGATATGCCTGAACGCCATATTCATGCATCGGCCATCCGCCCTGGCCAAAATTGCCGCCGGCATAATCGCGGCTTTGTTTGTTGCCACATGGTCTGGGGCGCCGTTTTTTTTCTTTTTCGTTACCATTTATGGCTTTGCTCTCTGGCTTGCTGCAGCCAGGGAGTCTTCAGACTGCCTCGAGTTCTCATGCTCCGGAATGCTTATCGGCGGAATTTTGAATTTGCTCTTTATACTTTCAGGGAAAAATTCCGCTCAAATATTCAGTATTAACAAATATAGTTTGTTTCAGCCGTTGTGTCTGGTTATCGGCGGCTTTTTTCTAATGTCGTTAAAATATTTTGCGAGTCTGAAAAGATCGCGGACTGTTGGCTTGCTTACCATGTTTGCCGCTTCTGCAGCCATCGCGCTGATTTTCAGAGGCCAGATTCTGCAGTCGACCGGTATTCTGCTGCAAAAAGACCCTGTTCACAAAGAGATTTCCGAGCTGGTATCCATTTTTAGGCCCAGCAAGCTGGTGACAAGCACCAGTGAGGTGGCGACCCTGGTTGAAAACCTTGGCTGGCCAGTTATACTACTGCCTTTCTTTATCATTTTCAGACCGACCGGTCTAAGCCCTGTTTCGGGGAGGCTGTTCAAATTCTGGTTGGTAGCGATGACCCTTCTTACTTCTTACCAGATCAGGTATATCAGGTGGCTTACGGTTGGCAATGGATTGTATGCCGGCATTGTCTTTTCTCACCTCTGGGACATCACATCAGCACAGCTGCGTCGCGAGAGCTGGAAAAATCTGTTGCTGGCGCTGGCATTTTTCCCGGCTCTGCTGGTGTTTTCGCTGCAGAGTTTTTCTAATGCCAGGTTAGATCTCAAACTTAGTGATCTGAGAATAGAGGCCTACAACTGGATTGCAGCCAACACACCTGTGACTTCCGGGTATTTTGATGAAAACAGACCTGAATACAGCATTCTTTCAACCTGGGGAGAAGGCAATCTGCTTTCTTATTACACGCGCCGGCCGGTGGCCACGAACAACGCCATGTGGGGTTATAAAACCATGGCTGATATTTTTTCGACTTCGAACGAAGACGATGCCTTTGCTTTATGCAATAAAATGGGGGTCAGATACATTTTTATCAGCACGGCAAGAGATTTTGGCGATGAGGCATGCAGTTTCTGGGCCACTTTTAAAAGTTTGCCCGAAAAACCAGAATACGAACTGCAATACAAACAAATAGAATTGTTGCCCAGACAGGTTTTTTCGAAATGGTTTTATTTCTGGTTACGCGACAATCTCTCTCTGACGCGGCTTGGCGAATTCAACCCGGGGACCAGATTCAGAGTAATCTATGCCTCAAAAGCTGACAAGGCCACGATTTCTTCTTACATTCTGTTCGAGCGTGTTGCCGGGGCCAGATTGAACTTTTCTGCTGACCCGGGCAGCGAAGCATCGATTTCGCTGATGATCAAGATAGCCGGCAAGGAATTTCTTTACAAGACCAACGCAGTTGCCGACCAGAACGGTAAAGTGACGTTCGTTTTGCCATACTCGACAGGGCATCATGGCGGCCGAGTTCAGACAGAGCCATTTTATAAGCTTGCTTTTTTCGAGAACCAGGCAATGGTGAAGGCGACCGTAAAAATCAGCAACGCAGAAGTGCTTGAAGGGGGAGTTGCCGCAGATTTAACCAGGCTTCCGCTCCAGGCGGGGCACGCACTTAACTCCGATGAGTCTGTCGAGGGCCCTTAGCGCTGTCGCAAGAGCAAGTTATAAGAACCCCTTCAAAATCGCGCAGCCCTAAACTTCAGGGAGTGAATTAACCGGCCAATGTCTATTGGTCTTTTCGCATTCGCCTGCTTCTATCCACTATCCACTACTCACTCTTCTTTTTTTTTCGCAGGTCGGCTATTTGGTCCTGCAGAAGAGCCAGTTCCTGAGTCAGATTTTTTATGCTGTCGTTGTTTTTGCTGATAACGACAGAAAACTGTATCAAAATAAGAATAATAGCGATAATCAACATTAAAAAAAGCAGGGCAGGTGGGTAGTAGATTCCGACTATTCCTGCCAGAAAGTCCAATCCCTGCTTCCAGAAAGAGAATAAAATAAAAATAGCGCCGAAAATAAGCCAGAGAAGGGCATAAGCTTCTTTGATCAGTTTAATTCTGATCAACTCAAGGACTCCCAGCAAAAAAACGAAACTGCCGATTATCGAGATTATCTGAATTCTTTCGATGCCTGTTAACATTGCTTGTCTGTCCTTGTTTCGGGTTGTCTGATAAAGATAAAGAGCATTGCAAGAGTTACTTTGAGCATGAAATAGATCGAAAAACCTGCTGAGATCGAAGATCGCCCGGCTATCCTGTCACGCATGACAACGGGGACTTCCCGAATCCGCAGATTGTTTTTTGAGGCAAGTATGAGTTCTTCGGGCTCAGGGTAATCAAAAGTGGGGTAGTGCTCCGACATGAACTGCAAAGCCCTATGATTGTATGCTCTGAAGCCGGAGGTCGGGTCGGTGAACCTTTGCCCTGTCAGCAGAAAACTTAAGAGTTGTAGATACATTATACCAAGACGCCGATAAATAGAGGAGCGAAACCCGGTATTTTCGGTCAGAAACCTTGATCCTATTACAATGTCGGCGCTGTCATCGAGCAGCGGTAGCAACACATCATCTATGGCGGCAGGAGGGTGTTGCCCGTCACCGTCAACTTTTACGGCGCAATTCATCTTCGAGCGCACTGCATATTTTAAACCGGTCTGAACGGCTCCCCCCACACCGAGATTTGTCGCCAGATTCAAAACAACGGCTTTGCCGGTTTTTTGCGCCACATCTGCGGTCTGGTCTTCAGAGGCATCATTTACGACTACAATATGAAACTGCGGGGCATAATGAGCCGTTTCTTCAATTACCCGGGCAATGTTGCCCTGCTCGTTGAAGCAGGGGATTATGATGCAACCTTTGTTCATGTGTTTATAAACCGACAATTTAGCTTGAAAAACAATTCTAAGATCTGCTGTAAACCACATGTTATAATGTTTTTGCCTCGTTAAAAAGCTTTTTATTTTAGGTTGCCGACAAATTTATATGCCAGCAGTTTCTGTAATTATACTGAATTGGAACGGGTTGCCACATCTGTCTGAATGTCTTGACAGCCTTAGAAACCAGACATATCAGGATTTTGAATGTGTCGTCGTCGATAATGGCTCTCATGATGCCTCTGTAGATTATTTGAAAACTTCACATTCGTGGGTTCGTCTGCTCGAACTCGATAAAAATACGGGCTTTGCCGCCGGCAACAATCTTGGCTTCCGCGCCAGCAGCGGCCGTTTTGTCGTTACTCTGAACAATGACACAGTCGTCGATAAAAACTGGTTGCAGGAGCTGGTCAGTGTTGCTGAAAGCGATCACGATACCGGTATGGTTGCGTCAAGAATCTGCAATTATTACGAGCCTGATGTTATCGACTCGCTTGGCATGAAAATCTGCCTCGACGGCATGTCGCGCGGCGCATTTCGCGGTCGCAAATTCAGCGAACTTCGCTCTGTTCCTGACAGCACTCTTTTGCCATCAGCCTGCGCTGCCCTTTATCGCCGGGAAATGCTTGACCAGGTTGGATTTTTTGCAGAAGAATTCTTTGCTTATTGTGAAGACACAGACCTGGGGTTGCGTGGTATTCGAGCCGGCTGGAACTCCAGATTGGCACCAGATGCAATCGTTTATCATAAATATTCCGCTACCGCAGGTTCTTTTTCTCCATTCAAGCTTTTCCTGGTGGAACGCAACCACTTCTGGACGGCAGCAAGAAATTTTCCACCCCTTCTTTTGCTGCTTTTGCCTTTAACGACTTTGATGCGTTATTTGATGCAGGCAGTAGCTGTTCTGGCAAACAGAGGTTCTGGAGCCGGGTTACGAGCCAGTTCAAGCAAAGCTGCCTGCGTAAATGCTATTTTAAGAGCAGTATGGGCAGGTTTGGCCTGCCCGGTCTATCTGGTCAGATCCAGAGAGTCTGCCAAAAGCGGTAAAAATATCCGCGACGCGGCTTTTTTGAGAATATTGAGAAAGTCACTTTTAAAATTTTCTGACCTTCTCGATATGGCATGAGTGTTTGGTTATTCAAAAATTGATTGGGGAACAGCTTTGACCGAAAAAAATGAGGAATTCGAATATTTTTGCCGCTTGCGTAATATTCTGCTTCCTGGCCTGCTGAATAAAAGGTGGCTTGTCGCCCCTGTTCTTAAACGTTGTGCAGCAAAATTCGGGCAACGTATTCTCGAAGTAGGCTCTGGCACTGGCAGTGGTATTTTCGGAGCCTATCCCGACAAGGTTACTGGTATCGATATTAATCGCCACGCTGTTGAATATTGTCTTGAGCGACGGTATAAAGCCTGTCTGATCAAGCCCACAGAACTGTTTCCTTTTGCCGACGGCTTTTTTGACGTCTGCGTGCTCGACAATGTGATCGAGCATATTGCAGACTCGAAACACACGATAGATGAATGTCTGCGCGTAACAAAGACAAGAGGTGGGCTTATTCTGGTCGTACCCGGCAAAAAGGGGTTCGATTCAGATTCTGACCACAAAAAGTTTTATGGGCAAAACGAACTTGCTGTGCTCGATCAACGAATTATACTGACCAAACTTTTTTCTTTGCCAATATTTTTTAAAAGCAATTTTATTGCTTCGGTTTTTGCTTCTTATTGTCTTGTGGCCGTATACCGAAAAAAGAGCTGAAAATATCTTTATTTCATGCTCTGACTCATTTTGAAGAGGGGCATGAATACCGAAAGGGCGATGGCGCCGATAATGATACCCATCCCGACTGTCAGCAGTGGTGTAATTGCCGAAGTCAGCCCGTCGAGAGCTTCTTTGACCTCACGATCGTAAAAATCGGCAGCCTTGGAAAGCATGACATCGAGATTACCCGTGTTTTCGCCGACTTCGATCATCTTTTTGACCATCGGCGGAAAAATCGTCACTTTGGTCAGGGTGCTTGCCAGCGTATTGCCCTGCTGAACGCCGATTGCCATGTTCGAGATCATGTCTTCCATCAGCGGGTTGCCCATTACCGAGCCGGTGATCTGCAGTGCCTGCAGAATCGGAACCCCGGCGCCCAGCAGTGAGCAAAAGGTTCGAGAAAAGCGGCTGACCGCAATCTTTTGCGAAAGAGGGCCAATGATCGGGCCTTTGAGAGTGAAGTGGGCCATGAGAATTTTGCCTGGCTTGGTTTTCAGCAAGGCGTAAATTCCGAATGCCGTGCCCGCAGCCCCTGCGGCCACCATGGCCGAATTCTGAATAAGCATGTCGGAGGCGAACATCATGATCTCTGTGATTTTAGGCAGTTCAACCTTCATTTTTTTGAACATCGTCGAAAAGTTCGGAAATATCTTTACCAGCAGAAAAATAACCCCGAGAACGGCGAGCACCAGCTGAATCACCGGCATCATCAAAGCGCCTTTAATTTTGCCTCGAATCTCTGCATCTGCTTCGGCAAAGGCTGCCAGGCGTTGCAGAACCTGATCGAGCATACCACCGGCTTCCCCGGCTTCGCACATGTTGCAGTAAATTTTGTCGAACACCTTGGGGTGCTTGCGTATCGATGCCGAAAAAGATTGCCCCGACTGCAGGTCACGACAGATGGTATTGAGAATATTTTTGAAAAACATGTTTTGAGTCTGATCGGCCAGAATACCAACGGATTCAACGAGGGGAATCGCAGCGCCAACAAGGGTGGAGAGCTGAACCGTGAAGACCATCATGTCTTTTTTCGAAACGCCGCCGCCAAATGAAAAACCTGCGGCAGCCTTGGCTTCTTTGGCTTTGATAAGGTAATAACCCTTGTCTGACAGGCGGTTAGCCAGTTCCTGCAGATTGGGCGCCTCGAGAGTTGTTTTGATTATCTCGCCTTTGGCGTCTTTAACTTCACATTCGTATTTTGGCATTTAAACCTCGCTTAAAACCTGCGTCAGTCAGAACGGGCCAGGGCAAAAACTTCCTCGGGGGTTGTGAGACCCTGCTGAAACTTGATGACTATATCTTCTCTGAGCGTCTTCATGCCGAGTCTCACAGCTTCATTTTTAAGATCGTCGGGGCCAACTTTCTGAATGATGAGACGCCTTATATTTTCATGGGTGTACATGACTTCATGAACCCCGACGCGGCCTTTGTAGCCGGTTTTTGCGCATTTTTCACAGCCTTTGCCGCGGTAATAAGTCTGATTTATGGCTTCTGGCGGCAAACCCAGATCGGCGATGATTTCTGGGGTGATTTCGTTATCGACGTCTTTGCAGAATTTGCAGACACGTCTGGCCAGTCGCTGCGAAACAATGCAGAGCAGGGCCGAAGATACAAGGAACGGTTCGACACCCATGTCGACAAGTCTGATTGCGGTGCTCGGGGCGTCGTTGGTGTGAAGAGTCGCGAAAACAAGGTGGCCGGTCAGGGCCGCTTCAACGGCGATACTGGCCGTTTCTTCGTCGCGTATCTCACCAAGCATGATTACGTCAGGATCTTGCCTGAGAAAGGCTCTTAGAACTGTCGAAAAGTTCAGGTCGATTTCAGGGCGAACCTGCACCTGATTGATGTATTTCAGCTTGTATTCAACCGGGTTTTCGACCGTGCATATATTTATGTCTGGCCCTTTGATCGCATTCAAGCATGAATACAGAGTTGTGGTTTTGCCGGAGCCTGTGGGGCCGGTTACCAGGCACATGCCGTTCGGTGAGCCGATTGCCTTTTGTATCATGGTGTAGTTGATCGGTGTGAACCCCATCTGGTCGAGCTGAACGTTAACGTTTGATTTGTCGAGAATTCGCAGGCAGGCCTTTTCGCCCCAGGCGGTCGGAATTGTATTGACACGGAAGTCGATCGGTTTGTCCATGATAGTCATCTGAATACGACCATCTTGAGGAATACGACGCTCGGAAATATCCATGCCGCTGAGAATCTTGATTCTCGACATTACCGACGGCAGAGCCTCTGGTTGCAGATTCATGGCGATGAGGAGAGTGCCGTCGATACGCAGTCTGACGCGTAATTCGCCTTCGTCTGGCTCGATGTGAATATCCGAAGCGCCTTTTTGCACCGCCGAAGTCAAAACAAGGTTTACCAGCTTGATGATCGGAGTTTCTTCGCTGGCCTTTTTGAGGCCGTCTATGGCGGCGCCATCACTGCCGCTGCCATCGTCGCCGGAAGCCAGAGCGTTGAGCGCATCTGCCATGGCGCCGGCAACGTAAAGTCGGTCGGTGGCATCGGCAATCTGGTTTTCTGAGCAGATAGCCCTGACAACTTCGCAGTTATTCTGAAACTGAATTTCGTCGATGATAAAAACGTCGAGGGGGTCGGCCATGCCGATCATCAGACTTTTGCCGTCAAAACTGATCGGCACCAGATTATGCTTGCGGCATATCTTCTCGGGCACCATTTTGAGAACTTCGGGCTTGATTTCGACTTTGCTCAAATCGACGAACGGCACCTTCAGCTGCTTGCCCAGAATAGGCAGCAGCTTTTCTTCAGAAAGATAGCCAAGCTCGATCAGAACCTGCCCTATGCGTTTGCCGCGCTTCTTTTGCTCGGCAAGAGCGATATTGAGTTCTTTCTCTCCGACATGGCCTGCTTCCATGAGCAGTTGTCCGATTTTTTTGCGTTTAAACATGACTGTCAGCCATGTATCTTAACCTATTATTGCAACTTTGAAAACAGGAATAATAAGCTAAATTTGACTATTGTGCCGCTTCCCAGTATTTGCGGCGGGCTTCCATGTAATGAGGGTTCAGTTTGATGGCGATCCTGAACTCTTCCATGGCTTCGTCAAGTTGCCCTTTTTTGCGCAGAATTATACCAAGATGAAAATGCAGATCGGCATACTCTGGGTGTTCCTTGATCAGGCGACGATACTCGTTTTCAGCTTGATCGAGAAGACCAAGATCAGAGAAAACAGCGCCCAGATCGATGGTGACACTGCTGCGCATCAGCTTGTCACCAAGTGTGTCTTCGACTATCTGCCGGTATTCTTTCAGAGCTTTGCTTATTGCACCCTGATCTTCGTAAATGCGGGCAACATAATAGCGGGCTGCAGCATATCTCGGGTTGATGGCGAGGGCATTGACGAAGCTTGCCAGAGCCTTGTCGAAAGCCTTGTTTTCGTAGAATATCTGGCCGATATTGAAGTGGGCGTCGGCAAACCTGGGGTTCAGCGATAGAACTGATTCGTAAGAGGCTACCGCCTGGTCTCGATCGCCAAGCTCACGATAGGTATGCCCAAGATGTGTGTAATAAACAGGGTTTCTGGGGTTCTGGTTGACCGCTTTGATATAGCAGAAAGAAGCTTTGTCGAACTGACCCTTCAAAAAGAAAGCATTGGCCAGGTAAAACAGTTTTTCGTGATCGTTCGGGTGAGTGCGCAGATGTTTGATGCACGCATCGATCACCTCATCGATAAGGTGGTCACGATAGGTTGCATTGTCGGCCATCCGCTCGCCTCCTGAGTATTTTTCAATCTAAAGACAATATGGACTTGATATCTTTTCCCAGCTTGGTTCTTGGCTCAAAGCGCCTGAATGTGGGTCTGTCGGTGCAATAAACATGCAATACTTCAAGACCTTCATAATTTCTTTTCTGCAGACCCTGGCGCATGGCTTCAAAAATCGGCTGTAGTTGCTTCAGCCCTTCTTCTGGCTCAAGAGATTCGCGGGTGAAAAATCTGTATTTATGAATGACCCCGTCATCACGCCTGAAAATATCCACTTCTGGTTCCTCGAGAAGGCGTGATCGGGCAGAATAATTGCGTACATCGAAAAAATGTTGTCTTTCATAATCCTCGTAGATCGTTGCCCCCCAGATGTAGGGGTTCTTAAACAGCCATAGCGGAAACACCGAACCCAAAAAATTCTTCAGGCTGTCAATGAGGTCGTAGTTGTATTCGTCTTCTCTTACAGAGACATGCAGACTGCCATGCTGCAGCCTGAACTCGCCACCATCGGTGAATCGACCCGAAATTTTGCTGATTTTATCGGGCCTGGCCAGGCTCGAAAGGATTTTTTTGGTGCGGTCGTTGATAGTCGAAAAAGTTTCGCTGGGCTGGTCGTCATAATCGACGACAATGTCTGAAACAGGAAATTGAAAGATTTTATCGAAGACTGCCTGAACGGTTTCCCGGTCTTTGCGGTCGCTGACGAATACATGTTGTTCCAGAATTTGACTTTCCTGACTCATTGTTTACTCCGATTTGGCATAGATAAGGGTGTGATCTTCAACCGGCCGCAGCTGGGTCTTAGCCGGGTTCAGCTGCTGCGCCAGGTTTGCAAGCATAACTTTTGCACTTTCTTCTGGTAACTTGTCGAGCATCTGGCGAAGTTCTTCAAGACTGACGCGCTCGCGACCATACGCAGGAAACTCAGTTACGCCCTCAGTATAAAATAAAATACCATCTCCGGGCAACAACTGAATTGTCTGGTTTTTGTAAGGTTCCAGCCCTTGATTGAATAGACCAAGAGGTACACCGCTTTCGAGCTGTGGCACTTCTACATACCCGCTGCGGCTTCTGTTGATCAGCGGCATGGCATGCCCGGCCATAGCCAGCTGAACGCTGCGATCTCCGGCCTTTATCTGCACTGCAGCGGCAGTTGCAAACAAATCTGTCATATTTTCTGCCGTCATGCATCTCGAAGTCTGATTGAGCAGTTCTGCCGGCGTCTGGCATCTGTCGAGAAGGCAGTGCAGCATGGTATGAAATTTATCTAAAAACAGAGCGGCATTAAGGCCCTTGCCCGAGCATTTGCCAAACAAAAGCAGCGTGCGTTCGCCCGGCTGATTCAAAAAAAGATGAAAATCGCCGCTGTGTTCTTCTGAATAATTCGCTATTTGAGCAATATCCCAGCCACGCAACTGCGGAGGATGATCTGGCAGAATTCTGTGAAACAGTTTGTCAGCGAGCTTGTTTTCCGCCTCGGCTTCATTGCGGCTGCGATTGTCGAAAAAAAGGTCATGATTTTCAAGAACCAGGGCCAGACCGTTGCAGAAATCGCCAAGCATTGATTGCTGTTGCTGCGAAAAACCCGGTGCCAGAGGCCCCGTTGCCACCATGATTCCATGCAGGCGTTCAGCAAAAGCCACCGACAACAGAAGCCCATGTTCGCTGCCGTCGTTGTTGTCGAAAGCCATGGGAGCCACAAAGCCGGCGGTTTTTTTTATGGCTCTGATATCGATGCAGCCATGAATTTTTCGGCTGGCGTCATCGACCAGACTGTCACGTTCTGTAATATTCTCACAAAGTCCTCGCTGATTTTTCTGACTGCCGGCGATAAAGCGTATCTGATCATCGTCAATCGAAAAATATAAAAATCTGCAGTTGCCAAAAAATTCTGGAAGCTGTCTGAGGGCCATACTGATTTTAGTCTTCAGCGGACAATCGGGGTTGATGAGATGAAGAAAATGCTGTAATGCTGAATCAGGAGAAGAAAAAGGCAATATCGACTGATATGTCCGTTTTGCAGTGTTTTCTGCATTATCTGGTTTTTTGCCGGGCAAAGCATTTTTTCTGGCAGTGCCACTTAAAAATTGCCCGCCAAAAGCCAGTAGCAGCAGTGAAATTGCCGTTATGCCGAGCAATATGCTGACATCCTGATAAAAAATGCTTCTCAAAACGATCAGCAAGCCGGTAACAAACATGGCAATGCTGATCTTCAAAAGCAGTTTTCTTGATTTGTCAGAGTTGTCAGGCATAATTTCTCATTGCTGATTATAGATTCTGTAAATCCAAAGTGATTTTTTAAGACAGGCGCAGGGAGCGGTTGATTGATAGACGAACCCTGCGAAACGATTTAACATTATTAATACGGCATTCAAGAAAAATACCGGATTGTCGGATATGCACACCGGCTTCAGCTGTTCTGCAGCTGAAGCCGGTAATTTGCCGAAAGGAAAATGAAATGATCAGGCAGCGCGATAGTGCTCGTAAGAACGACCTGAGCCGGCTTCAAGTCTGCGGCAATGATTCGCCATGGCTTCGATAGCTGCAGGATCGCCAATTTTGGCCAGAGCCTCGCCGGCAGCAAGACTGACTTCTTCTCGAGGGTCTTCAAGGGCTTCGATGAGAGCTTCAACAACTGCGGTTCCGCGTCTGTCGCCAAGCTGTAGACATGAAATCCGGCGAATACGCCAGTCGGGGCTTTTCAGGCCCTTGATATAGCGCCAGGTCTGATCGACCGGCGTAACACTGGCAAGCGGAATGACCCGGCCGCGCTGTCTGCCCTGGGGAGCAGCTTCATCAACGCCGCGCCAGCGACGCCACAGCCCGCCAAAAACTTTTTCGAACATGAACCAGCCCACGAAATACACCAGGGTCAGGGCGATTATTTTCAACTCAATATGCATCATATTTATGCCTCCTGATTCTATTTTCTTCAAGAACCATCGGCACGAAGCACCTTCGAGTTTAGCCGCGAATTTCAGCTTTGCTCAAACTATTACCAGTTGCTGGCAGAGACCGGCCAGTTGTCTGTTTGTGGGGTGGCATGGCCCTTGAGAACCTTGAGCAGGGAATTGACTGCCGGTGTTCTGAAACCAAACGTGGCTGCGCAGGTTGCGATACTTTTGCAGAAAGCCAGGTCGTATGGGTTGCGCAGAGCGATTACGACGATTCTGGCTGTTTGCTTCCGCAGCAGTTCGATGGCTCTGATCTGCTCTTTGAAGATATGCCCATTGTAGGTGAAAAAGCAGATTTTGCTGTTCTGGCCAACTTCAAACTGTTGTTGAACGGCGGCCATGATTTCTGAGGCACTGCACTTCGGTTCATAAACGATCGTCGTTGCCTGGGCAAATTCTTTGTCGATTATAGATTTAAGACTGGCCTGACGGTGTTCTTCTTCGACCTGAACGAGTGACGAAATCTTGGGCAGCAGAAAGACAAGATTGGTGTCGGCACTGTTCAGCGGCAACACCTCGGAGTCAAAGCGCAAGAATTTTATGCTCTGATCGTAAGCGTCTGCAATCAGTTCGCAGTGCCTGTCGCGCTGTGTCTGCAGCGGTTGCGGGGCTGGGTTGTTGAACAGCCTGGCGCGTGCACTTTTTATTCGCTGAATGCTTTCTTCGACGCGGGCGGCAGTTTCCCGGTTCGATTTGAACTGTTCTAATAAAAGTTCAGCTGCGAGACGCTGCTGGTCGAGTCTATGACATATCAGCAGCAGATCGGCTCCGGCGTGAAACGACATGCTGGCCGCCTGTGCGATACCATATTTTTCTGTTATGGCACCCATTTCGAGGTCATCAGTGACTAGAATGCCTTTGAACCCGAGTTTTTCTCTGAGAAGGCCGGTCATGACAGATTTCGAAAGAGTTGCCGGCAGGTCGGGAGCCTGCTCGAAAGCTGGAAAAAAGACATGAGCCGTCATTATTGCGGCAACTTCAGCCTCTATTGCTTTTTTGAATGGGTAAAGCTCGAAATTTTCGAGCCGGTCGGCAGGGTGGGGGATAACTGGCAAAGTCAGGTGCGAATCGACCTGAGCATGACCTTTGCCGGGGAAATGTTTGGCACAGGCCAGAACACCGGCTTTCTGCAGACCGCAAATAGCTGCCGTGCCGTGAATGGCAACCTGCTCTGGCTGATCGCCAAACGATCGCGCTCCGATTCCGGGGTTGTCGGGGTGATTGATATCCAATACTGGTGCCAGGTTCCAGTTCAGGCCGATGCTGAGCATCTCTTCGCCAATGGCATGATAAACAGCTTCGGTCAATTCAGGCTTTCCGCTCGCAGCCAAACCCATAGCCGAAGGGAACAGGCTGCCTTTGCTCAGAATTCTCAGCACCAGACCGCCTTCCTGATCGATAGCTGTAAAAATCTGTTGCCCGGCGGCCTCAGAAATGCGCTTGAGGTGCTCCGGCAATTTTTCGGGGTCAGTCAGGTTGCGGGCGAAAACTATTACGCCACCGATTCCCCATTCCTCGACAAAGGCAAGAAACTCGTCTGAAGGCTCTTCGCCTTGATAACCAAGAATAAAAAGCTGCCCGATATCTTTCATTTGCACAGAATTCTCCTTGCGCCCTGACGTTTTCCCTGTCTTATCAACTTCTTTCCGGCCTTCCTTCTGACAAACTGCCTACTCATCACTGTCATCACGAGCGCAGCGATCTCATAATCATACCTATGCGACTGCTTCACTCACGCTCGCAGTAACAAACCGCAGTCCCCGGCCTGCTCTCTTGCCACTGACTGCTATCTACTATCCACTATCCACTAACCACTATCCACTTCATAAAAACGGTTATTTAAACAGGCGGCAGAATAGGGTATAATGCAGCTGTTAAATTTTCAAGGAGACGCTATAATGTATTGTTTCAAATGCGGCAAAAAGCTGCCGGCAAGGGTTGTAATCTGCCCTGACTGCGACACTCCCCAAAAACGGCGCCAGCGCTACCGCAGAAGAATGATTCTGGGGTTATTTATTTTTCTTGCCGGTGCTGTGGCCGGCAGTCTCTTCGACACGGTCTTTTTCAAAGGTCAGGCATGGCAGCATTCTTTTCTCGGCTTTTTCTCGGGTGATAAAAGCACCCAGGTAGTGCCTGAAAACCTGCCAGCACAAACCGGTCGGCCTGAAACGCCTGCTTCTATCGCCTCAGAGACTGCTTCGGTCGATGAGTCTCAGTTGTCTGATTCTGAACAAGCGCCAGCAGAGCCAGCTATAATTACCGAAGTGGCCGCTGCCACCCAGACGGCTGATATTTCCGAAGCGGATGAATTTGTCGCAGCTTCAATCGCTGTTCAGCTGCCAGTTGCCGATGTAGTTGCAACTGCCGCCATTGCCGATAAGCCGGCTGTTGCAGCGTCTGAATCTTTGAGCCTGCCTGAAAGCGGTGCAGCAGCAGTTGCTGTTCCAGCCGGTAAGCTGGTATACAAAAAGGTCAGCCTGCTCGAAAAAAGTGCTGGCTCAGATTATCACGGCTTTATGGCCAGAGACGGTTCAGAATTGATCTTTTCTTCAAATCGTCTCAAGGTAAACGCCGCTGCGACCTACCAGTGTTTTGCAAAACCGGTCGCTTCAGGGGCTGTTGCCAGGCAGCTTTTCGACTGGTCAGGGAACGTCTGGACACCAGAAACAACCCCTGATAACAATATGGTCGTTTTTTCGAGTGACAGCGCAAAGCCCGAACACATATTCGTTTATGACCGCAATACCCGCAACAGCATGCCTCTAACCACCGGAACCAGTAAAAACATGATGCCTTCAATTTCTCCCGATGGTCGCCTCGTGGCTTTTGTTTCTAATCGCAAGGGCAGCAACCATATCTGGCTGATCGGCATCGATGGTGGCAATCTGATGCAGATTACTACAGGCAGCACCGATGATCGTGAGCCGCGCTGGGCGCCGGATGGCAGCGCTATTGTTTTCACCCGTATTTTTGAACCGCTGAAACGCTCTCATATCATGAAAGTCACGCTTGAGCCACTCGGAGAACCGGTTGCCATCGTTGAAACTTCTGGTCGAAACTGGCTCGCCGATATCTCCCCTGATGGTTCCCTGTTGGCTTTTACCCGTTCAGAGAGCGCCGATGGCAGCAAGAACGCTCTGGTTCTGCGTGAAATGTCTTCGGGCAAAGAAGAGACGCTGCGCCCACTTGCCGGTGCCGAATGTTTCAGACCCGTCTGGAACAGGGACAGCAGCGGTTTTGTTTTTCATGCGTCGGCACGCGATGGCAGAAGCCTTTATCAGGCCATTTTTTCCCGGGAGACCTACTGATTGTCTGAAAACGCTGAAGCCCTGTTTTCTCTGATTCTGCTGGCTCCTTTGCTGACATTTTATCTGCTGTTCAAAAGACACTGGGCTGATAAAGACCTGCTCAGAGCATTTTATGGCGGTATATTTGCCGGGGTCGGCGCGATTGTCGTCACTCGAATTGTCTATCTGCCGGTAGAACATTTTCTGGGGGTAGACCTGCGCAGTTTCATTTCCGGGCCCAGGTCGTGGTGGGTTACGCTGATAACCAGTATCGGCATTATCGGATTCGTCGAAGAGTCGCTCAAAACTGCTGGTGGGCTGCTGGCAAGTCATTACACAGAGTTTATCAAACGTTCAACCATTATTTTTATGAGCCTGGCCGGCTGCTCGCTCGGGTTTTCGCTGCTCGAGAACATACAGTATTATCTGTTGTTCGGGCCATCGGTGGTTTTGCCGCGAATATTCATCAGCTCGTCTGCGCACCTGTTTTTTTCATCGGCATTTGTAGTGATTGCCGCGCCGGCTTTTGCCCGCAAAAAGGGCGATTCCACCACTTCCCTGCGAATTCTGGCCGGAATCGTAGCTGCTGCTCTGATTCATGGCGTTTTTGATTTTATCGTCTTTCATTTTGATGTTCAGGCGGTGAGTGGCCTGATTATCAGCCTGATCTCACTGTTCTGGATAGGCATTTACGAAGCCTGGCTGGCAGTTTTGAAACTCGACACTCCTGACGAGGTCAAACTTTCGACCTGTTCTGGTTGTGGCGCTTTCTCGCTCGATCGCGTCAGATTTTGCGGGTTTTGCGGGGCACGCGTCTTGAATATCAATCGCAGAAACACATTAAAAGCCTCACCCCTCAAGGAATTATAAGCATGACAGAAACTATTCAGACGATTATGGAAAACGAACGCGCCATCGGCCTGGCAACACAGCTGCCGGGCCAGTCTGATGCCGAGGTTCGGCATTCTCTCGAAGAGCTGCGTGAATTGCTGAAAACCGCTGACGTAGAAATGGTTGGCACACTTATCCAGAAACGCGATCGTACTTCCCGCGCCCTCTACATGGGAACCGGGAAAATCGAGGAGATCGCTGAAGCTGCGACTGCTGCCGGTGCCAATCTGATCGTTGCCGACGATGAATTGACCGCGCTGCAGATCAAGACGATCGAAGAGGCGACAAAGATACCTGTCTGCGACCGCACTTCGATAATTCTTGAGATTTTTGCCCGCCGTGCTTCGACTAGAGAAGGCAAGCTGCAGGTTGAGCTGGCGAGTCTGCAATATCAGATGCTGCGCCTGGTAGGCGGTTATGAGAATCTGTCGCGGCAGCGCGGGGGCATCGGCGTCAAAGGGCCGGGCGAAACGAAGCTCGAAACTGATCGCCGGGTAATCAAGAACCGCCTGAAAAAACTGCGCGAAGAACTCGAAAAGTCCGTTCAAGACCGAGAAATACAGAGCCGCAAACGCCAGGATCGCCTGTCTAGCGTTTTTTCGCTGGTGGGTTACACCAATGCCGGCAAATCGACTTTGTTGAACGCCCTCACCGGAAGCAACGTGACGATCTGCGACGGGCTGTTCACGACTCTCGACCCTTCGGCGCGGCGGCTTGATTTTTCCGGGGGGCGCTGGGGCATAATTTCAGATACGGTCGGTTTTATTCGCAAGCTGCCGCACAGCTTGGTTAAGGCCTTTCGGGCGACTCTTGAAATGGCGGTCAACTCAGAGGTTTTGCTGGTGGTATGCGACGTTTCCGATGAAAATTTTCGCGAGTGTCTAGCTGCCGTTGAAGAAGTGTTGAAAGAGCTCGAATCGACCGCTGCCGAGAGGCTTTATGTCTTCAACAAGATCGACAAGGCCACCAATCTTGACCGGGAAAAAATATTGTCCGAGTTTCCCGGTGCGGTTTTTATTTCGGCTGCTACTGGTGAGGGGCTTGATGAGCTCAAGGCTCGTCTTGAAGAATTCATTGCCCGCCGTTATGTGAACCTGCAGATTCTTTTGCCGACCAAATCAGAGCTGGTCAGAGAAATAATGCAGACTTCGGTTGTTAAAAAGCAGGAGTGGGGGCAGGGAACCGTGATCATTGAAGCCGAAGTGCCGATCAAATTGCGCCCACGCCTCGAAAATTACCTTCTCGACTAGCCTCTGTCATTGGTCGGTTCGTTCGCAATCAGGCGACTCACCGACACTCGGCCATCCATGGCCTCGAGAGGAGCTCAGCGATGAAGCAATCTTCTCATAATATGTCATTATATATTCACCTTGTGGTGAATATATGTGCTGCATGTCCATGAACAGTGATTTGTAAGGAGCTTTCTACCGATAAGCTTCAGGTAGAAAGAAGGAAGGTGAATAAGCTAATTTTTGTCATTGGTACCTTGATACCGTTCGCAATGTTTAGCCCACCTTCCCCTTACCTTAAAACTGAACAGCACATTAGGCCTTGTGTTGAGACGCATCCAGCCATAATGAATAATGATAGTTTAAGGTAGGGTTCATTCTACAACAAGTTTGAACAGATGTGGAGTGTGTAATGAAAAAATCTTATAGCCCAACCTATCTTGGCATAGACGTGTCCAAGGGAAGCCTTGATTGTTGCTTGTATAACGGAACAGAGCACAAGACACGCAGTTTTAACAGCAACAAACTTTCGACCGTACAAAAGATCATAAGCCATTTCAAGATTTCTCCAGACTCATGCCGTGTTGTTCTGGAAGCCACCGGCGTGTATCATTCTGCTGCTTTTATTGGATTTACAAGCCAGGGCTTTGATGTGGCAGTTGAAAATCCCCTCAGAATACGTTCTTTTGCAACGATGAAAAACCTGCTGAGAACGAAAACCGACCCGGTAGATGCCAAAACCATTGCAGAATACGGATTTATCAACAAACCCGTGTCCACAAAGCCGAAAGAAGCCTATCAATGCAAAGTTGTGGCTAGATTAAAACTGATCGGCTTCTTCAAAAAACTTATTGCTCAAAATCGCAATTACATTGAGGCGCTCAATAACAACTCATTTGAATGTAATGCAACCAGCTTGATCACTCACGTTAAAAATGAGATTAACCATCTGAATGTAACCATCAATGAGATTAAAAGTGATATTGAGAAGATTCTCACCAAACACTGTCCTGAACTTTATAAGCAGTATAAGAGCATTCCTGGCATTGGACCTACAGTTGCTGGTGCAATAATATGCTTCTATGGTGATTTTTCAGAGTTTTCTAACTCCAAGAAAGCAGCTGCTTTTGCCGGGTTATGTCCAAAAGTGTGCAAATCAGGATCCAGTGTGGATAAAAAGGGCAGCATAAGCAAAAAGGGAAATTCCATGCTCAGAACGTTGTTTTATATGGCAGCCTTATCGGCGGCCAGGTGCAATGATACTTGTCAGGAAGCCTATTTAAGACTAAGACAGGCAGGGAAGCCCGCAAAAGTAGCTTTGATAGCTATCGCAAATAAGCTTCTGCGACAAGCAATGGCGCTAGCCAGGAAAGGAGAGTCCTTTATCGAAAATTATAAGGAAATTAGCCCGTGCGCGGCAAAAACGACTTGACTTTTAACACAGCACATTGCGAGGAGCGCAGCGACGAAGCAATCTCTATTTTTTTAAAACTGCTTCACTTTGCCCGCAGTGACAAGAAACAACCGTTTATTTGAAGGTTTCGGAGTCGAGGGCTTTTAAAGAGTTGAAAATCTGAGAAACGCTGCTGTCGTTGGCAGATTCGATGCTTCTGGCATGGTTTATCTGGGTGAGGGCTTTGTCTGAGTTGCCTGTCCAATAATAGCACCAGGCTAACATTGCATGCGCTTCGGCGTCGCTGACGCCGATCGGGTTTTTAGCTACAAACTGAGTAGAGGTAAGATGCAGGCCGACCTCTTCCAGCAGTTTCACTGCCTGAAGGAAACCTGTGCTCTGCCCCCTCTGAATGTGCGCCGCCGCCAGACCTATTTTTGACTCATTATTGACACTGGCCGCCTGAGTAAAAGCCGAGAAGCCACTTTCTACCCCGGTGGACTTGGTCAGAGCCCAGCCCAGACCATTGTAAGCTTCGATTCTCTGGGCATCGGTAAGCGAATTTGATGTAAGAGCCTGATTGAACTTGTTGATGGCACTGCTGTAAGCTTCGTATTTGAAGTCATCCCAGCCAGAAAGAATAAGGGTGGTCACATCGGTTTCGCCGATTCCGCCACCGCCACCAGTGCCGCCACCTGTGCCGGGAGTCGGGATCTCGGGCGGGATGGTGTATCGGCCACTGCCGCCACCGCTGCCGCAGCCACTGGCGATCAGGATGATGGACAATATTGCAACCAGCACGATTATTCTTCTGTTCATTTATTTTCTCCTGTAGAACGTGCCGTAGGAAACAGTTTTAAGCCGTTTCCTACCGTGAATTTCAACGCAATACTGCGATCTTGTGGGTATATCTGGTTTTCTTTTCACGATTGTCGGGGTCTTTTAACTCAATTTTGGCAAAGTAAACGCCGTTAGCAACGTTTTTGCCCGCTTTGTTTCTGAGATCCCAGACGACATCCTGAGCGACCCTGCCGCCATTGGAACTCTGACGGAAAACCAGATCATTGGTTGCAGCAACCATGTGGCCGGCTGAATCGTAGATTCTGACTCTTATTTCGTCAGCATCGACATCGTTGCGGTTGGTGCTGATTCTCAAATTTACCCGATTGCGGGCCGGGTTCGGGAATTGAACGACTTCGTGAATCTTCAGGGTCGGCAGTGCCTGGAATCTCAGCGCTGGCAGAACTGTTTCATTGCCGGCTTTGTCAGAGACACGCAGGCTGATGTTGTGGCTTCCGCTTACCAGATCTTCGCTCGGCACAAATCTGGCGACTTGCCCCGTTGAATCGAGCATGATCGGGTATTTTCTGCCGTTCAGAGTGGCAAAGGCAGTCTCGACGTCGATGCCAGAAGCGTATTCTTCAATGTTCCAGGTGAATACCGGTCTGCTTTCACGCACCGGTGCCGAGGTGAGATCATTGACGAGAGTGGCTCGAGGTGCCCTGATATCACGCATCATCGCGAAGGTTCCGGCTGCAGAGGCTGCAAATCTGACCATATTGTTTTCGACAACATGCCCTGTCTGTTTCCAGCCGGTGCCATTGTTGAAGTAGAGCGAAGTTGCAGTGGGCAGTTGGGCAGCTTCGAGTTTCACGCTCATCGCTACAGAGCCTTTGAGACGCCCGGCGGGTATGATAAGGCTGTACGCCTGACCGAGCGGTTCGAGTTCTTCGGCTGCCAGATCGATAGAGTTTGCCACAACGCTGCCCCTGACAGAGTTAAGCTGGGCGCTGTTCATGTCGATCAGGGCGCTGGGCATGATCGAGGCTCTGGCTGAGCCGCTGGCGGTTTTGCTGAGTTCTTCGGGTATTATTAATACCAGGCTGTTTTTGTTGAGAGTGCCGGGTTCAAATACCGCTTCTACAAGGCTGTCTGCAGATTTTACGGCGGCCCGCATGGCTGCATTGACAAACGCTGTTGAGAAGCTGATGTTGGCGGTTCCGGTGTTGTCAGCCTCATCTTTGGCTGTGACTCTTATAGTAGCCACACCAGGGAAGTTGCGGTCGAGGTGGGTGCCGCCAATGAAAGTTTTCAGGTCAGAACCGGGGTTGAGAAGCAGAGACACAGCTGAGCCGCCGCTCTGGGTTATGGTAGCCGTTGGTTGTCCGGCAATGTCTTCGTTGGCTTTTACAATGACGACCATGTCGAATTCGTTGGCAGGATTGCTGAAAGCTGTGACTGTGAGGGTCGGGGGGGTAACATCGCGGCCTTCGAACGGGTCGGTGGTGAAGCTGGCTGCGTTGCCGATCAGGTCTTTTACACCTTTAACTTCAAGTGTGTAGAACTGCCCTTCGACAATGTTGTCGAGAGCCGTGAGCGTTACCGATTTCTGGTCAGCCCTTCGTGCAACTGAGCTGATCTGAAGGTTGGTCGTTCCGGTCATCAGTTTGTAGTTGGTTTTGGTGTTGGCGCTGGTTTCTTCAACGACTTCATCGAATACTATGTTGAGCATCTTCTGGGAAGTGATTCCGTCGTAGGTTATGTCGACAAACGCGGGTCCTTTAGAATCGGCGGTGAAGCTCATGGTGTTATTGCCGGCTGCGAGATAAACGCCGTCTTCGCTCAGAAGAGTTTCGGCATCGACTGCGATCTGGTAGACTTTGCCATGATCGAGTGTTTGCGAGAAGGATGCGGTGATGACCTTGTTGTCGAGGGCATTGATGAGAGCGCCTTCGATACTGAGGCCTGCCGGTTCGACCGGTGATATTTTGAACGGACTCGGATTGAGAGTGTTGTCAGTGCTGATTCCGTGACTGAATACCATTCTCAGGCTGTCGGGTGCAGTCTGGGCGACCGAAGTGATTTTAAATACCGAGCTGATGACTTCGATTTCTGCAGATTTGACGGCGACGTTGCCGGCCAGGTCAGCCACGCGCACGCTATACTTGCCGTCGGCCAGAAGCTGGCCGCTCGAGTTGGTGCCGTCCCAGACGACGTAGAGCGGGTCTGTGACTACAGACTGCTTGAATACAATCTCTTTGAGTAGTGTCGAGCCAGACATTATTCTTATCAGGCCTGTTCCTGAAGCCATCGGAGAAGTTGTGTAAGCTTCGTTAACTTCGATCATCAGCTGATGAATGCGAGAGTTGAAGCGTTCGACGGCGACTGCGGGAGTGATCTTGTTGCCGTTGCTGTCTACTTTATACATACTGATGGCGTTAATTTCGGGAGCCATTCTGTCTATGACGAGAGTTGCCGTTGCTTTGCTGCCCGCAGCAACCGGAATACCGACGTTGCCGGCCAGGTCGACGAGGCTGACTTCGAATTCGCCCTCAAGAGTTCGGGCGGGGTTATCGGCGCTTTTGCCGTCGAAGTTGATCGTATACCCACTTCCTGAGGATGAAGTCATCAGATAAGTGTCGGTTGAGTTGCCCGGCTGAATCAGGCGCATTTTCATGCCCTGACCAACGGTTGTATAAACGTTCATTTTTGCCGCAGACTGCGCGACTGGGCTGAAGTAGGCTTTATCGCCGCTCATCTTCAGATTCGGGAATTCCCAGTAGGCAACTCTCGGAACAAGTGAATCGAGGGTGATGCTGCCCCGGCGATTGCCTTCGTTGCCTGAAAGATCATAGAACCTCAGTTCGTATGTGACTTCAGCATTATCGATAAGCTGGCCAGTGCTGGTATTTTTGCCATCCCAGGCTGCTTCCCAGACGGTTGATGAACCTGACGGGCTGGCAGTAAGACTGGCGACCGGCTCGGTCTGGTTGGTGGCATAAATTCTCACAAAACCGCCGTTATCGCGGGGAAGAGTGTCGAATTCAACACTGATGGTGGCGATTCCGGGGAGGACCTTCGGGCTGAACGGAGCATTGGTGCTGAATTCATAACCAGGCTTTTCTGTTGTCGACTGACGGGTTTGCACATTGAAAGCCTTGATTGCCGGGCCTCTTGAGTAGACAAATACCGGTGTCAGCGTGAAGTTAACGGTGTTTCCGGGATTACCCACTTTGTCGAAGCCGCCGCTGACAGAGTAATAACACTCGCCCTGAGCTATATTGGCGTCGAAAGCTGCACTGTTGCTGTAAGTCGCTACGTTGCCGCTCATCGAGTCGAATTTGAAGTTCATGACATTGAAAGTGCCCTGCATCATGCGAAGAGTTGGCGGAACATTCGTGTCGAGTTCTTCGTTGAATACCACTGTAACTTTGAGGTTGCCGGCAGACGTGACGCCGATCGGGCTGGTAGAAGTCGCCGACAAAGCTCTGGGGGCATAATTATCGAAGCTTATCGGGTAGCTTGCCACTCTGAAACCATCGGTTACAGAACCTGAGGTGTCTTTGCTGTTGAGGTCGTAGGCATAAGAAGCGGTAGTGTTAACCAGAGGTTTGCCAAAGATATCGGCCACGCCGCCGAGTTCGGCAATTGCCGGCGTCTGCTGGTCGTTGCCGCTGGTTGTCATTTCCATGTTGGCGAACTGGGCAACGGTTTTGGTCACACCGTTCTGAACATGGTCAGCCCAGGCGATGAATCTGGTTTTGTGAATTTCGCTGCCCGCAACATCCTGGCGTTTGAGGGTCAGGGTCGGCGTTTTGGTTCTATCGATGGGGATAGTTACATTTGCCGAAAGAACCGCGGTGTCGAAAGCGACTTCATAAATCAAACCGTCAGCCGGCTGACTTTTGAAGAGGTTGACGTTGTTGTAGTTAACGACCGGTCTGATTGCCAGTGTAGATATGGTCGGCGGGTTGGTGATCGCTGGAATCACCGGAGTGACTTCTTTGCCGACGCCACTGGTGCTGGGCGACATTTCGCTGGAGTTGCCCCAGAGGTCTTTGAAGGCACCGGCCGAGAAGGCGAAGTAGAACTTGCTGGTTCCCCAGCTGAGCATGGTTTTAAGTGCTTCTGCAGTCAGCGGAATGTTGACCGTGGTTGATGGAAAATCGTTGATTGCTGCAAAATTCTGCCAGTCAACCATCGGGTTAGTCAGATTGGTGCGGCTGCCAAGCGACAGAGACCGGCCTGTGGAAGTCTCGTATTTTTCGCAGATGTAAACTTTTGAAAGGTCTACGGGCATTGTTCGTGAGATTGTCAGCGAAGTTTCATTGTAAATATCATCGAACAGTCTGACTCTGCGGTTGTTCGGAACACTTACAGTCACCATGGGGGTTGCACCCGAAATGTCGAGTTTGACCTCGCCGACCTGGAACGTTGAATTAAGAGGAGTGAGAGTCGATTCAACGGCGTTTGCCGGCAATACCGGTATGACAGCGTTGCCGTTAAAGTCTCTGATGAACGGCAGATCGGCTTCCGGCGGGTAGGCAGACGGCGGCTCATATTCTGAACCACTGATGGCCAGATGGAATCTGGTGCCAAGGCGGCCGTAATTGAGAGCGATCCAGTCCTGGGCTTCTGGTGAGAGCCTGATTTTGAGAATGCGATCGCCGATCATATCGGTGACAGTAAAAGAATCGTTGGCCATTTCGGCGAAACGATAGATTTCTTTCCAGTTGGTGTATGCTGTCGAGGCGCGGTTAAGATAAATCGCGAGGTTTTTGAGAGTTTTATTGGTCAGAAGTGTATTGGGATCGATGGCTTTATTGAACGTCAGATAAAGGTATTCGCGCTCGAGAAGGGTTGTGTTTGCATTGTAGCTGCCGCTGACCAGCTGGGGCCGTGCGTAATCGTGGGTTACAAAAACTGTTTTCATGGTGAAGCGCGGAATCGGCTGCACCCAGTTACCTGCTTCATCGAGGCCAAGAATGCCGGTTAAGGGGTCGTAGTCGGCGCCATCATCACTGTCATTGCTCGCCAGAGAGATATACAGGGTTTTATCTTTGCCCCAGTCTGCAATGAGGCTCTTTGTATAAGAACCCAGCTGAATCATTTTCCCTGAAGTTACCGCTGTCGGAAACAGCAGTATATCATTTTTAGCGGTGTCGAGCTGCACCACCGACGATTGGTCGAGTCTTATGTCTTTGTGGTCTGGTTTGTGACCGATTCTGATGTTGTTGAGGTTGAAAGTGTCTGG
>JAKQQP010000277.1 GCA_029564115.1 Candidatus Rifleibacteriota bacterium
AAGCAGGTGTTGTTGTTTGTTCCGGTCAGCAGATCAACTTTCTGGAACGGCGTTAAATCAGGCAGATTCCCAAAACCAATTAAGAACGGCCGCTGCACATTCTGGACCGCCGAAAGCATTAGAACTCTTATTCAAACGATGGCGGCAGAAAGGTCAAGCTAATGCCCTCATCAATCGATGAGCTGGAGAATAATCATTTCGACAAACTTCTGATGGAAACGATCAGGCCACCGGCCCGTCCAATGCCAACTGCAGAAGAAATAGAGGAAATCCGGCGCAAGGTAGAATTGACCAAGGCGAATTATCCCGAAGAAGAATTCAAGGGGACTGAGCTTGCCCGGCCTCTGCTGAAATGGCGAGGTGTTGGATACTTCCTCGATAATCCGGCTCCAGAGCAGAAGCTTCTCTTCTATGGCAAAGGCTGGGAAATTCCGGACAAATGTGTCATTGCAATTTTTGCGGCGGGTGCGACCGGCAAAACCTTTCTTTGTTTCCAACTTGCTGCTTGCCTGGCCACAGGCATTAACTTTGGTCCATTCGAGACAACAATGCCGTTAATGCCACCCAGGAAAAAGAAGGTTCTCTATCTTTGCGGAGAAGACCCCGTGGACATAATTCACAAAAGAATGAGGCAAATATTTGCTCATATGCCTGGTCTTGCAGATCGACGCAACGATCTTGATGCGAATTTATCCATAAATTCTCTGGTTGGTGAAGATCGCGTAATGATTGCCTTCGATCAGCAGAAAAATCCTGCAAGAACACAGGTATTCGACTGGCTTTGCAATTCTATCGAAAACATGGGTGGCGTAGGACTTATCGTCATCGACCCTTTGAGCAAGTTCTTTGGGTTGAATGAAAACGACAATGTTCACGGTGCTGCATGGATTGCAATGCTAGAAACCATTTCGGTCAAATATGATGCTGCCGTTCTGTTCACGCATCATGAAAGCAAGCAGCAAAATAAAAGTGGAGACATTCAAACCTCTACCGGGCGAGGTGCCGGGTCTTTCAGAGACAACGTCAGGGCTGCTATAAGTATGGTCAAGATGGATGCTGCGACAGCGAAAAAGTTCAACTATCCCAGTAACTGGAAAAAGCTTGTTGCAGTCATGCCAACGAAATCAAACTACTCTGAAGAAGCAGAACAAGAAGCGTGGTTCATGCGCGGAGACGGTGGCGTTCTGTTTCCAGCGAATGTTGAAAGGGAACAGAGCGACAAATTATCGACTGCACTTATCGATCTGTTGAGACAAGCAGTTAACGGACAGCTATTCGACGAAACAGGGAGTTCCCTAACATACACTCGTGATGACCTGACCTTTAGAGGTTTGACGCTTACGCCAAAGAGCCCCATGGAAAAGGAAATTCGGGCAGCCATGAAAGAAGAAGGAGTCGTGAATCTTGAGAAAGAATTATCAAAACTGCTGTTACGACTCGAAGCAGAAAACAAGATCGTCATCGATCGCTCACCCGA
This sequence comes from Candidatus Rifleibacteriota bacterium, assembly GCA_029564115.1. The sequence goes on from JAKQQP010000277.1 coordinate 1,478, forward strand.
CGGCGGAAGATCGAATAAGCAGCGAATAACTGTTATCGGCTGTGGTCCACCACCAGAGCTGGAACCAGGTGTCCAGGACAAAGAAAAACAACCCTCCACTGCCGACCTGGCAGAAGTAGATTCTTACGAAAAGAATAGCTCCGCCAGGCGAATCGAAAAGCTAACCGAAAATCGACCGTCAACCCGCAACAAGAGCAAGAAGCGTGAAAAAAAATCCCCCGGCAGAAAAAGAAAGTAAAGTGAAGTTGAAAAAACTGAAGCTAACTGAAGTCAAAAAGGAACTTCAGTTTATGCAAGCCACTAGAGCCAGAGAAAAAGTGAAGTTGAATAAACTGAAGTTATGCCCAACTTCAGTTAAGTCGACTTCGGTTTATTCTGGCATCAGTAGCTGGTTACAGAATAAAAAACGTAACTGAAGTCAGATCATCCCTAAAGGGATATAAAAAGCAACTTCAGTTTGCTTTTTTATCCCCTGGATTTATGGGCGCAAAATTCAAAAACAAAAGGACAATTTAACTATGAATATTTTCGACTATCTCAGAAGCAAAAATATCGAACCGAAAAAAGTGTCGTCATCCGGGGAACACAAATCATCTTGCCCGGCTTGTGGCGGGAAAGATCGCTTCGTCAGTTTTGAAGATCGCTTTTTTTGCCGGGTCTGTAGCCCGAAAGGCGGCGATATTATTGACCTGATCAAACTGGTCGAGGGCGTAGACTTCAAAACCGCCCGCGAAATATCGGGCAAAGTGGTATTTACATCTTCGGGAAAATCTTCAAAATCAACAACTCAATTGCCTGCCCGGCCAATTATTAAAATTGTGCCGCCCCCGACTCACGAATGGCAGACGGCAGCTTCAGCATTGATTTCACAGGCACACGCCGAACTGTTGAAGAATGAAAATGCCTTATCCTGGCTGCAGTCAGATCGCCTTATCGAATTAAATACAATCAAACGTTTTAAACTTGGCTGGAACCCTGTTGCAAGATATGACCGTCGCGAAGCGTGGGGTTTGCCTGATGAGATGAATAACAAAGGCCGTCCAATGCTGGTCTGGCTCCCCCGCGGGCTGGTCATTCCATGCTATGACGCCAAGGGGCAGCTAATCCGCATTAAAATCAGGCGACCGGACGCAGATTTAAAAGAAAAAGACAATAAGTATTGTCTGG
>JAKQQP010000284.1 GCA_029564115.1 Candidatus Rifleibacteriota bacterium
GCGCAGGGAACAGGTCTTGGCCTGGTGATCTGCCAGGCCATAATTGAAGGACATCACGGCACGATTGAGGCACAGCGAATCGATGAACGAACTGAGCTGATCATCAAACTGCCAACAGCAGAAATGCTCAAGAAGGCACAGGAGGAAAAAACACAATGAAAGGGCGCATCGCACTTATCGACGATGAAGTCAAGCTGCTGCAGGCCTTGAAGAAAGCGCTCGAACTCGAGGGCTACGAAGTTTGCGAATTTTCAGAACCTCAGAGAGGTTACGATTATATTGCTTCTCATGACATGGATCTAGTCATTTCAGACATCCGCATGAGCGGCATGACAGGCATCGAACTTCTGGGGAAAATACGAAAAATCAAACCAGAGCTGGCGTGCATTCTGATGACCGCTTATTCTTCGGTCGAAACTGCGGTGACGGCAATCAAGCTGGGAGCGCGTGATTACCTGCTCAAGCCATTTGAACTCGCCGACTTCAAACAGGCCGTCAAGCAGGCTATCTTGAGCAAATACAACATTATCAAAAGCTCTACGCCGACGCGAAAAATAATAGGCAATTCAGAGCCAATGCAAAAAATTCATAAGCTCATCGCCAATATTTCAGATACTGACAGCACTGTTTTAATCAGCGGCGAGAGCGGAACCGGCAAGGAAATGGTCGCCCGCGCCATTCATGAACATTCACTTCGCAACGACAAACCTTTTGTGGCGGTTAACTGCAGTACTATTCCTGAGCAACTTTTTGAAAGCGAAATGTTCGGACATAAAAAAGGCAGTTTCACGAATGCCTACTCAGACAAACATGGCCTGTTCAAAGAAGCCGAGGGTGGCACGCTTTTTCTCGATGAAATCGGTGATCTGCCGGTCTCGAACCAGGCCAAGCTGTTGCGTGTGCTTCAGGATGGCGGCTATAAACCGGTTGGTTCAAACAACCAGCTACAGGCGAACGTGCGCATAATCGCCGCCAGCAACAAAGTTCTCGGCAAAGAGGTTCTGAGCGGCAATTTTCGTGAAGACCTGCTCTACCGCATCAACGTCGTCGAAATAGAGCTGCCACCTCTGCGCCAGAGGCGCAGCGATATCAAAGAGCTGACAGATTTTTTTATCAATCTGTATAATACCAGGCATTCACGCAATATCAGCGGTTATGACCCGACTTTCATACAGGCCATGTCAGAGTATGACTGGCCCGGCAACGTCAGGCAACTCGAAAACTGCGTCGAGAGGGCTGTGATAATGAAACGGAACGGGCTATTGACAGCTACCGACCTGAATCTGCCGGGCGACAGAAACGAATTTCCGGGCAATGACGTAGAACAGGGCCTGCCTCTCGACCAGACCATGGAAAAAATCGAAGAAAACCTGATATTACAGGCTCTCGAAGCAGCCGGCTGGAACTATTCAAAAGCTGCCGCAACCCTGGGAGTGACCAGGCAAAACCTTCATTACAAACTCAAAAAATACGGCATCAAAAAAGATGGCTGAGGTTTTGTCTAAAATCTGCCGGGCAATCTGGCCAGAATTTTCCAGCATTCTGGCCAGACTCGCTTTCATGGTCATTTTGTCATTTTTTGCGATGACAACAACCTTTGCAGCTGAAGGTTCGGAAGATTCAGAAGGCTACGAAGTTTCCAGGCATGGTAACAAGCTCATTATAAAGTTCAGACAGCAACTGGCCTTTGACGAAGTTCATCTGCCCGCAATTTCAGAGGAATTGTGGGGTCGGGGCAACTTATGCAGGGCAGCGCTTCTTGAAGCGTCAAACCAGCAATATATTTCTGCCGCTCAGAAAGATAAAAATCCGATTATATTCAGACCCGATGCTATTGCCAGTTCGTCGCTGCTGATAACGCCTTTGATTGTGGTTAAACATGACGGCGAAACCGGGAACGCAACAAGTTCGCCCCGAATCAAGGTTATCGCAGTGCCGGCTGCATACCGTCATCTGGAACACAGGCTGGCAAAGCTGGCCAGCAAGGTTTCCGATTTTCAGCAGAAAAACAGATGTTTTTCGTGTCACACCGCCCTGCCTCTGGCAATGACCTTTCAGGCTGCAGCTAACCGTGGTCTTCACATCGACCAGGATGCGATTCTTCAGGTTGGCCGCGAAATCGCCGGCCTACAGCAAAGTGACGGGTCTTATTTTTTCAGCCAGGAACCGGCCTATGGCACAATAATGACAACTTTATGCGCTGGGGCAACCATGGCTCTTATCAGCGATTTTTCGGCAGAATTCACCATGAATCTCATAAAAATCATGCCGCTGCTGAAAGATTGGCAAAATCGTGATGGCATAACGGATTCAGATTTTTTTTTCAGGCCTTTCTTCGTCGGGCAACCAACTGCCGCAGCACTTGAAGCCATAATAATCAACAATCTTCATTGCGCCGCCGTGCAAAACCACGAACAGCAGCAAAACATGGATCTTCACAGGCGATTGCAGCAATTGCAAAAATGGGCTGAATCCCAGAAAAAAGAGGCTGTTCACCGGCGCATAGTCATTATGGCCGCCACCCCTCTTCTTTTTCAATTCAAACATTCCGAGCGGGATTTTATCGTCAGCGAGCTGACCGACATAATCAAAAATGAACCCGAGGGAAGACGCCGTGACGTGAGAGCTCTGATATTTTCTTTACTCGAGCGTCTTGCACCAGAGCTCGACTTGCAACTGCCAGATCTGCCTCAGCCACAGAATATCGCCGATGAAATATGGGATTGTCATGAAAAAATAAAGCAACTGCCCTTTCCTGTCAGGTAAAAAAACCGTGTTTATCACCAAAAACCGGCAGCCAGCTGCCGATATATAAACCATGACCAGAAATTCGCTTTACAGACTGATGATTGTCTTCATTCTGCTTTTATTCAGCGGATCTGCTCTGTCTGCCCAAAACAGCTTCGACCAGGTTAACCCTCCCGACGTCATGAAAGACTTTGAGATGTTGCGACAGCGCATAGAAAAGAACCCCAATGACATCGCGGCCCTCAACTCGATTGGCATTATTTACGCCAGATCAGGGAAACTGGACGATGCGGTCAGAATATGGAGACATGCTCTGGCGTTAGACCCCCGTTACGTACATCTTTACAACAACCTTGGCTCGGCTTTGAAGCAGATGAACCGCCGCGAAGAAGCCAGGCTGATATTCAAAACCGGCCTGAGCCATTCAGCGTCTTTCTGGATCAGCTACAATCTGGGTCTTCTCGAGAAAGAAGACGGGAACCCGGCTGTGGCAGCAGCTTGTTTTCGCGACTGTCTCGCGGGCAATCCCGGCTTTCAGCCAGCGGTAAACCAGCTTGCCGAACTGGGCTATATAGTCAGACTCCCGGAGAAAGGTCGCAGCACCCGCCCGGTGAGTATCGGCAGCTACAAGCCACCGGTTGAAAGCGGCAACATCGACTTTTACCCCCTTTACCATCGCGGCATACCCGGAAAAGGTAAAAATGAGGCATATGTGAGCTCACAGCCCTCAGATACTGCGCCAAAACAGGTAAGACAGCAGACCAGCAAACCATTTACACCACTGACGTTGAATGACTGCATAACCATGATAAAAACCTTTCAGGCAGAACCACATGACCGCTATCTGGCCCTGACTTTCGACGATGGCCCACACCACAGTCACACTCGAGACATCCTAGACACATTGCGGCGTGAAGGCGCTAGAGCAACTTTCTTTGTTGTCGGCAGCCGTGCCGAAACTTACCCTGACATTCTAAGTCGCATGGCCGCTGAAGGGCACGAAATAGGCAATCACACCTGGGAACACAGAAGTCTGGCTAGAAGTCAGACTGCCGAATCACTGACAAGCCTGCGCCGCACCAACGATCTGATTGCCGGCATTACAGGGCGCGACTGCAACATCGTCAGACCGCCATTCGGGCATACCAGCACCAGAGTAAAAGAAATGCTGCACGGCCAGGGCTGGCACGAGGTAATGTGGGATTCAGACAGCCGCGACTGGCAGAACAAAAACCCAGACGTTATTCTGTATCGGGTAATGAAGTCAGCCGGACCGGGCAGCATAGTGCTTTTTCACGACATTCACCCGGGCGCAGGTCAGATGTTGCCGACCCTGATCAAGGCTTTCAAAAGTCAGGGTTACCGTTTCGTGACGATCTCTGAGCTGATAAAACTTACCAGCGCCAGCTGACATACTTGTATTTGCAGATAATTCGAAGCTATAATTCAAGACGATGTGGATCGTCATACTCAACTTCTGCCTGTTTCTGCTGCTGATTGGTTTCTTTTTTTATGGAATCAAACAGTGGTCAGGCCTGATCGCCGATTACGAAGATGGCGACGACGAGGAAAAAGCGACAGCAACGCTCGTAGACGGCTTTCACTACCGCCTGCCGCTCTGGATACTGATAACAGGAGCTGGTCTGCTATCTCTCGCCAGCCAGGTAATCAGCTGGCTCAGCTATTGATCAATGCCCGTTCAGGTAGTCTTTACCGTCGGCAGAATGGACAAGAAGTGTAGTCGGCATTTTCTGCAGCATGGTATCGTAATTTGCCTGCCAGGCTGCCTCATGCCCCGGCTCCGGCAGTTCATAACCCAGAAAAATGCAATCGGCATCGAATGAGCTTTTCTGCAGAGTGCCGGCAAAACTCGTATCAGATACGACGACTTCGGCTTCTGCATCGACCCTGGCAGTCTCGATAAGGTGCCTGAGTTCCTGCCAGGCTTCTTCTTTACCGCTTTCATTTTTGACCACGCGTTTCAACACGATCCTGGAGCCGCTCCATTCCCAGTTATGAACCAGAAGATGAGCCATGAGAACCATCAACGGCCCATTTTTGTGACCACGCCACCAGACATCGATGCGTTTTTTGCGATCAGGGTCGGGCAACCCACGGTTGTAGACCAGAATCTGACTGATATTCAAAAAAGTCGCTTCGCGCAGAAACTCAACGTAGCTTCTCTGCCCCTTCGTGTCGCCTTTCCAGCCACAGATAAAAATATTGGGGCGCAGTGGCCCATAGGCAGAGCCACGCAGAACAATTCTGACACCACTCATAATATCGTCGGCGACCACCACCTGCGAAAGCGCCTGAATGCCCTTTTCTTTGAGGAAACCATCGAGCTGGGCTACTGCTGCCGAACGTTCGACCGCCAGCTCTGTAAGCTTGCCTGGAAGCACGTTCGCCAGAACGACAATGCCGCGGCCGGCGTTCAGCCAGACAGCGTAAGTGACCATCGTTTCACGAGATTTGGGGTTGCCGCTCAGAGCCAGAATCGATGGGCGCCAGTTGCGAGCATCATCAGGCAGTTCCTGCAATGAAAAAAGATTGTCTTTGATGCGGCTGTAAAGATAGCCGCGCCGTGCATCACCGAATGATATGGCCATTTCGCGCCGGCGAAGATACCATACAAGCATAACCACGACGGCCAAAGCCATTGAAGCAGCTCTGTAATCGATCAGCATGGCCGAACCAAAGCTGCCGATCACCCCGGCAAGAGCCATAGACCAGTGAAAAAATCTAAAGCGCGGCCTGAACGAAGGGTTTCCGGAATATGCTTCGATAAAAGCAGCCAGATTGAGCAGACCAAAGGTAAAAAGAAAAAACATACCCATGACTGCAGCCACATGGTTCAAAAATTCGCCACCCGAACCATCACCGCCAAGCCAAAGCAGAACGAAAGTTGCAATACCACAAAAATACAGACCCATGCGCGGCTCATCGGTTGGCCCATAGCCTTTGGCAAAAGGCTTCAGAAACGGAATAATCTCGTCGCGGGCAATTGCCTGCAACACCCTGGGCGCACCAACAAAGCGACCCAGCGCACTCGAGAGCGTCGCGGCATACACTCCGGCCACTACCATGTAACTCGCCCCGAACAAAGCGTTTTCGAGCATGACTTTGAACGGAGTCGCAATCAGCTCTTCACGGGCAAAACCACCGCCATAGAAAATAATCTGCAGAAAATATACTGTGGTAGCTACCAGTAGAGCGTAAAGAGTTCCCTTCGTCATGTTCTCGCCCGGATTCTCAAGGTCTCCAGACATGTTTATGCCCGCGATAAAGCCGGTAACACTCGGAAAATAGATGGCAAAAAGGGCCCAGAAACCCGTCGAACCACCTGAGCCCGGCGCCGGCAACATATTCATGCGCAACTGCGTCGCACTGAAGTTTTGCCAGGCTCCCGCCAGAAAAATAAAAATCGAACAGAAAAGAACCGCCATGATTACATACTGCGTTTTAATAGCCCAATCAGCACCAACCCTTGCAATCAAAAACAAAACCGTCGCAGCACCGAGTCCGATATACAAAAAATATGGCGCCAGCGCCGGAAAAGCCTTGGTAACTGACTCGGCAAAACCGAGAAGATAAAAAGAAATTGAAACGACTTGAGCCGCAAAGAGTGCCAGGCCGATAGCTCCGCCAAACTCGGCTCCAAGAACTCGTGAAACCATAAAATAGGCGCCGCCACCCTTGATCGGCATATTTGTAGAAATAGCCCCGACCGATAACGTAGTCAGCAAAGTAATGAACTGTGACAGCACAAGGATGAGAACCGCGTTGATTACCCCAGCTTCACCAACAACATAGTTGGCACGCATAAACATGATTACGCCAAAAATAGTCAAAATACTTGGCGTAAAAACCCCGGCAAAAGTTCCAAATTTTATATCGCGGCTCTTGCCGGCATAATTGGCGTTCAACATTGCCGATCATCTCCGTTGTTTTTGCTGCAGCAGTCTAACATGTAAAGTCCCCGCCCGCAACGTTGTCACATTTGCGCTCCGACACAGCACTCCCCTGGTAAATTACCAGCCATGCACACAACGAAACCCGCAACTTCTCTGTTCATCCGTGTCTATCCGCGTTAATCCGTGGCTCGACTATAAGTTGCGTTCATCTGTGGTAAAATATTGGAAAATTACCGGTTTTGCTTTATGCTGTACAAGTAACGTATCTTTGCGGCAGTAACAAGGAGAGAGGCAATGGAACAAGAAAAAACCACCAGACGACGATTCAAAACATTCCCGAATCTAAAAGCAGAAAGCTTTCAGCACCCCTGGGATCGTCAGGCAATCAATGCCCTGCAGGCAATTCCCGGTTTCGAGTTTCTGGTCACAAAGCTCATGGAGATAGGTTTTGAACAGTTCTTTCGAATCACCAACCTGGCAAGTAATATTCACGTAAAGGGCAAAATGTTACCAAGGCTTCGCGAAACCCTGCGTTACGCAACCCGCATTCTCGACATGCCCGAACCAGAACTCTATATCACGACGCACCCATTGCCAAATGCTTTCACATACGGTCAGACCCGCCCCTTTATCGTTGTCACCTCGGGACTGATCGAAGCCATGGATGAAGAGGAAATTTTCTTCGTGCTTGCCCACGAACTGGGACATATCAAATGCGGCCACGTTTTATACCGTACCATGGCCCGCAATTTTAAATTGGTGCTCGATATCGCCGCCGGTGCGACTTTTGGGCTTTCGGGACTTTTGAGCACCGGCCTTGAAATGGCCATGTTCGACTGGGAAAGAAAATCAGAGTTGTCAGCCGACCGCGCCGGTCTGATATGCGTGCAAAATCAGCACACGGCCAATCGCGCCTTCATGAAAATGGCAGCAGCTTCACCCAAGCTTTACGATGAAATGGATGAAGGCGAATTTCTGCGACAAATCAGATCTTACGAAGATGCCACGGATGAATCATTCATCAACAAGACCTACACAGCATTCATAACCTCGCGCATGACTCATCCGTTTCTGATCATGCGTGCCAAGCAGCTCGATTCATGGATTCAAAGCGGCGGTTTCAGCGATCTCACCGGCATCAACCCTGATGATGTCAGAGATGAAAGTGACAAGCTCATCGACTTAGCAGAGTAACGGCTTCAGCCTGTCTCTGAGAGACGGCCAGATCGAGTGCGGTCTGGCCGTTTTCGTCTATCAGGGTAGAATCGGCACCAGCGGCAAGCAAAGCTGCGATGACCGCTGTCTTTCCCTGCTGGGCAGCAAGGTGCAGTGGTGTCCAGCCGTCATTGTCGGCAAGATTGATTTCAGCGCCCAGCATAATCAGCTGTTCGACGATCGGCAGGCAGCCGCGATAAGCAGCCCAATGCAGAGGGGTCCAGCCATCGCGCTCAGTGCGTCTGAAATCGGCACCATGAACGATCAGCATATTGAAAGTCTCTGGTTTTTCGCGCGCGGCGGCAAGGTGCAGCGGTGTCACACCATCGACATTTGGAGCATCGACTTTGGCGCCTCGCTGCAAAAGCGCAGCCAGAACAGCCTTCATACCATACTTTGCGGCCAGATGCTGTGGCGTAATTCCTGTTGCATCAGCAACTTCGATATCAGCGCCGACTTCTATCATCTGCAGGCTTTTTTCAGTATCCTGAGCATCGATTACGGCAAGCAAAGATTTCGTGTCGTTCATGTTTTGCTCCTGACCATATGGTTTATCTTTAAGTAGCATGCAAATCTAATCTTTCACAAGAATAATTAATAAAAACCGATCTGATAAGGGTGATTACCCTTCTGTAACATGTGAATAAATAACTACGTTATTGATATAGCCGAAACAAAGCATTATACTGTTTAGACGGAGCCATTCCAGGCAACGTCACTCTAGATACACCCGGGAGGAATAAAAATGGGCTTTTCTGCTAATCAGACACGTTCAGTTATCGAATGGAAAGACGCAAGTCCTGAGTTACTCATCTGGCGCTGGGACGGCGCCAGCGACGAATTGAAAAATGCTTCCAAGCTCATCGTCAACCCCGGCCAGGCAGCTATTTTCGTTTATGAAGGTCAGATACGGGCTATTCATGATTATCCCGGCATGTTCGATCTCAAAACTGCCAACGTGCCTTTCTGGACCACTTTAACCAAAATAATGCAGAATTTCACTTCTGAACACAAAGCGCATGTCTACTTTGTGAGAATCACTGAATTCGTTAACCAGAAATGGGGAACCAAAGCTCCGGTTAAATATACCGACCCGGTTTACAAATTCCCTGTAGGCATGCGGGCTTTTGGTAACTTCTCGTTTCATATCACCGATATCAGACGTTTCTTCAATGAGTTCGCCAGCAATATTGAAGTTCTACCGATAAGTGCCATTAAAAACGTCATTGTAGATCGCCTGCTCGAACCAATGACCGACATTTTTGCCACCGCCGGCCTCAGTTACGCTGAAATCGACAAAAACCGCATGGAGCTTTCTAAAAAGGTCAGCGAAGCCGTAGCTCCTGAATTCGCCCCCCTTGGCTTTGAGATGTCCGACTTCAGAATCGAAAATACTGATTTCGACGAAAAGACTCAGGAACGCATCGATAAAATTTCTGACAAAATGGCAGACGCCCATGCCATCAACGCCATGGGCCAGATAAACAACCAGGGCCTCAATGCTTACGCAACAGTCGAAAAACTCAACGCTCTCAACACAGCGGCTTCCAATCCCAACGGTATGGCCGGCATGGGCGTTGGCATGGGTGCAGGCATGGGTCTTGGTGCCGGCATGGGCATAGGAATGGCCGGCAACATGGGGCAACAGACACCGCCGCCGACCAGCATGATTCAGTGCGGTTGCGGCGCCTCTATCAACGCCAGCGCCAAGTTTTGCCCAGAATGTGGCAAACCGAACACCAGCGGCATGGTTGCCTGTGTCAGCTGCAATGCCCAGATCAAAGAAGGCGCCAAATTCTGCCCTGAATGCGGCAAACCACAATCACAGAGTTGCCCAAAATGCAACGCCACAATTACCGGCGGTGCCAAATTCTGCCCCGAATGCGGCGAAAAAGTGTAACTCCTCTGATAAACTGATCAAGTTAAGAGCCTGCCAGCTGGCAGGCTTTTTTGTTACCCGCTTTATCAGTGAACTCAAATTTACCTGCGCTATCCGCGTTAAATCTAAACAACGTTTATCTATGCCCCTCGTGGCAATAAAAAACCGCCCTTTTCGGGCGGTTTTTCATCGCAATAGTCTTTAACTGAAATTTATTGAAAGAATGTGGTCAAACCCAGAACCAGACGGTAATTATAGCCATAGCGCTGGTCATTGGTAACAGCGATCGGCACACCAACCTCGAAAGCGAAGTTCTCGGTCGGAGTGTAGCGTAACCCTGGAATCACATCGACGCGCATACCTTCTGCGCCCCAGTCTTCGCCCGCAACTTCGGCCATGACGGTGACGTTGTGTGTATGCGGGTATTCAATGCCGATATTGTAATAAAACTTGTCGGCAAGACCATCAGGGTAAAACTGGGTATTGGGATCACCGGTCATGACATAACCAAGATTCAGGTGACCGACGATTTTTTCGAAACTTTTACTGAAAGCGGTAAAAATTTCAAAGTCGGTTTTGCCGGTTCCCAGGCCTTTGTCATCGTTGCCGGTGGGGAATTTGAAGTTGAGGCCAAAAGCACCACGCATCTGATACTGCGGATTATCGAATACCCGGTATTTGAAACCCAGCTTCGAATCTCCGGTGCCTGACTCAGAAATATCGCGGGTCCAGAGAATTCTCGATTTAATAGTGTAATCAATAACCGGAATGTTATAAACAATTTCCAGGTCGTCGGTAACCGCATAGTTGAAGAAAATCGGTAATTCCAGCATGTCGCCGCTTTCGTTACTTGAAAGCACCCGGTCATAAACACGATCGAGATCGAACCAGCTGGAATGAAAACCCATTTTGAAAGAGCCGGCCTTACTGACATCTGCCGAGGTCGTGTGCGTCAAACCGGTAAAACCAGCCATATTACAGGCCAGAACTCTGGTAACAGCCTCGTCGAGGGGAACTGTCATCATGGTATCTGAATACAACGGCGGCAACACAGTACGCGAAGGCACCGGCAGGTTGGTGACCGGCGGCAGATTCAGCGGTTCTTGAGAAAAAATCTCATTATTGCCGCGAGAAACGGCTTGGCTGCCGCTGCTCTTAACTACAGGCGCTTTTTGGCCGCCGCGCTTCACCGGAACTGGTTGAGCAATACTGGCCGCAGGAACTGATCCAGACATATCTCCCGTTCTGGTGATAGGTGGCAGACTCAACTGTTGAGGAGCTCCACTCGAACCAGGCGAAACTGTGATTGGCGGCAGCATGTCAGCCTGCCCGTAGTATTGGGGTGCATTCTGAGTTGTCTGATAAACTTCCTGAGATCGGCCAACTGCATTCTGCATCGAGCTCGAAAAGCCATTCTGCTTGAGCTGCACCTGCGAATGCGAGTAGCTCTGACCCCAGGCCGTCGTTGCCAACAACCAGGCTGCCAATGCGACTATTGCGGTATTTTTTTTCATACCCAGCTCCTTTTCGCCCGTTAAGGCTGTTGTCGGCTGCAATACCAACCAACATGCCACGACACGGACTTTTTAACGGCGTATTATACGCCGGGGGTCACATCGGCAGATGTCTGAAATTTGCTTAGTATTTTTTGTTGGGGAGGGGCTAAAAACCACTTGCGAATAAACGCATATAAATCTGTGACAGTTATTTGGGGTTGGTGAATGAAAATTGCAGTTCGGTCGCATTTTCAGGCAGACTGATGCGCACATGGCCACCTTTACAGAGCTTGCCGAAAAGAATCTCTTCGGCAAGGTGGTCTTTCAGCTCCCGCTGAATGACCCTGGCCAGCGGCCTGGCACCCTGAGCGGGGTCATAACCCTTGTCAGCAAGCCACAAACGTGCGGATTCTTCGAGTTCGAGCACCACATCACGCTCTTTAAGCTGCAGATTCAACTCATTTATGAATTTATCGACAACCATCTTCATGATTTCCTGGCTTAGAGGTGCAAAAGAAATTATGCCGTCAAGGCGGTTACGGAACTCGGGCGTAAAAAGCTTTTCGATAGCCGCTTTCCCTTTCCATTCAGTATCGTCAGCGCCTTTGGCAAAGCCGATTGAACCCTTGGCCATCTCTCTGGCACCGGCATTGGAGGTCATGATCAGAATAACGTTGCGAAAATCGGCTTTTTTGCCGGTATTGTCGGTCAGAGTGGCGTAATCCATGACCTGCAGCAGAATATTGAAGACATCCTCGTGGGCTTTTTCGATTTCATCGAGAAGTAAAACCGAGTATGGGTGCTTGCGAATCGAGTCAGTCAAAGCCCCGCCGCGTTCGTAACCGATGTAGCCCGGAGGGGCGCCAATAAAACGAGCAACTGCGTGCTTTTCCATATATTCGCTCATATCAAATCTGAGAAAGTTTACTCCAAGCGAATTTGCCAGCTGTTTGGCCACTTCAGTCTTGCCGACCCCTGTCGGCCCGGTGAAAAGAAACGAGCCTACCGGTCTGGCTGCGCCCGACATACCGGCCCGCGAAATTTTAATAGCACGCACCATAGCTTCAATAGCCGAATCCTGACCATAGATTACTTTCTGCAGGTCGGTCTGCAGGTTTTTTAATTTGTCGAGATCAGAAGTAGAAATGCGCCGCGAGGGAATACGGGCAATTTTGGCGACCGCCCGCTCTATGTGGGCCTGACGCACCACCAGAGCAGCCTTTTTCTGGCCTCTGGCCAGCTTTAAAATAGTGGCGGCTTCATCCATAACGTCTATGGCCTTGTCAGGCAGAAACTGTTCCTGAATATATTTTGCCGACAATTCGGCGGCAGCCCGCAAAGCTTTTCGGGTGAAAGTAACGCCATGAAATTTTTCGTAGACTGGCTTAAGACCGAGAAGAATACGGCGAGTCTCTTCGACTCCGGGTTCGTACAGATCTATTTTTTGAAAACGGCGCGAAAATGCGCGATCTTTATCGAAATTTTTAAATTCTTCGAAAGTGGTGGTACCAATACACCTGAATTTGCCAGAACCCAATGACGGTTTAAGAATGTTGGCGGCATCGAGAGAACCGCCGCTGACGGCGCCGGCACCAATGATAGTATGAATTTCATCGATAAAGAGAATGACCCCGGGAATTTTCTCGAGGCTTTTCATGGTAGCTTTGAGACGGGCTTCAAAATCACCCCGATACTTGGTGCCGGCAAGCAGTGCACCCATGTCGAGGGAATAAATTTTTGTATTTTTGAGGGTTTCCGGCACCTCACCCTGATGTATGCGCAAGGCTATTCCCTCGACGATGGCGGTTTTACCGACGCCCGGCTCGCCAACAAAAATAAGGTTGTTTTTGCGGCGGCGGTTCATGACGATAATTGCCCGCGATACTTCGCGGCGCCGGCCGATAAGCGGGTCTATTTCTCCTCTGGCAGCTTTGTCATTGAGACATTCTGCAAAGCTCTTGAGAGGATCGCCGCTGACCTTGCCTTCGCCATCTTCTTCGGACGCATCCTGAGCTACATTGCTGTAGCCATCTTCGTCGTCGGCAGCCTTTCTGATGCCATGAGAAATGAAATTGAGAACGTCGAGTTCGCTTATATGCTGTTTCTGCAAAAAATAAACGGCGTGCGACTCCGGCTCAGAAAAGATAGAAGCAAGCAGGTCGCCGGCCCTCGCTTCTTCTTTTTCTGAAGATTTTACATGCATCATCATGCGTTGAAGCACGCGCTGAAAAGCGATGGTCGGCACAGGGTCAACGTTACCGCTACCGCTTTTATGAGGAACGTTTTCGGCAAGGTGCGTATCGAGGTCTTTTTCGAGTTCAAAAGTATTGCCACCACAGGCCCGGATAATCTCAGCGCCTTCTTTATCGTGTATCAGAGCGTATAAAAGGTGCTCGACCGTTATGTATTCATGTCGTTCATCGACTGCCTGGCTGATTACGGCCTGCAAAACAATATCAAGATCTTTGCTGATCATTCTTTCTCCATATCACATTTGAGAGGGAACCCGTTTTCTCGGGCCAGTGAATGCACCTGGGCAACTTTCGTCTCGGCGATTTCACGTGTAAACACGCCGGCCAGACCTTTACCATTGCGGTGAACATGCAACATGATACTGGTGGCCTCGACCCTTGACCTGGCAAAAATAACTTCAAGAACTTCAACCACGAATTCCATGGTTGTGTAATCATCATTCAAAAGAAATACCTTGTACATCGAAGGTTTTGTGGTTTTCTGCCGAGTTTTTTCGACCACACCACGCTGCGGGCTGTCTTCATTCTGCCCCATAAGACACTCCTTCTTTGAGGCGCGCCAGTTCGGCGGCAGCCTGTTCGTTTTCCAGATGAAGGTTTTCCCAGGCTGATATTGCTGCTTCCAGTTGCGAGCTGAGTGTCGCGTGGGTTTGAGCAACTTCAGCCACCCGGGCTGCACTCCATTCAAGGGGCGGGCTTGCGAGCTGCCCCTCAACTTCAGCAATCTGCAGTTCATAGCAGGCAATCTGCTTTTCCTGCTCATCTATTTCGCGTTTGAGCTTTTGCAAACGGTTATTGAGTTGCTTCTGCTGTTTTACTTCTTCGCGGGCCTGCTGTTTGCGGTCAGAAATGGTGGGGCCGCCAGCATTCGCCGCGGCGGCAGCATCGACATCGCCGGGTTCCCGACGTTGACGAGCCCAGAGATACTGACTGTAATTGCCTTCATAAATCGAAGCACGCCCATTCTCGATGGCAAGCACTCTTGTAGCCAGACTGTCGAGAAAAAACCTGTCATGCGAAACGATAATGATTGTACCGGCAAAATCTTCGAGAGCGTTGAGCAAAGCTTCTCGACTGTTTATATCGAGGTGGTTGGTCGGTTCATCGAGCAGCAGAAGATTACATGGGCGCAACATCATTCTGGCAAGACCAAGACGGCTTTTTTCGCCGCCCGAAAGCACTCTGACCTTTTTTTCGACGTCGTCACCCGAAAAAAGAAAGGCTCCGAGCAGATTACGCACTTCGGGCACCATATCCATCGGGGCCTCGCGCATCATTCTGTCTTTGACGGTTTCTTCACCTTCAAAACTGATTTCTTCGTCCTGGGCAAAATAACCAAAGTGGGCCCGATAGCCGGTTTCCAGGCGCCCCTGCCACATGTTGTCCTCGCCGGCAATGATACGCATCAGAGTAGTTTTGCCGGCACCGTTTTCGCCGATGATTGCCAGGCGGTCGCCACGATTCAGAACAAATGACACGTCAGAAAGAACCTGGTGACTGCCGTAAGATCTGGCAATGCCCTCGCCACGCAAAACGACCTCGCCACTGCTTTCGCAGTCGGGAAAGTGGAAGCGCAGCTTTGGCATGGCGCGAATCTGCGATACCTCTTCGAGCTTTTCGAGCTGTTTTATTCGGCTTTGCACCTGCGAAGCCTTGCTGGCCTTGTATCTGAAACGTTCTATAAATTTCTCGACGCGTTTGCGTTCGCGGTCCTGGCGCTCCTGGGCGGCAACAGCCTCTTCTGCCCAGTTTTCGCGGGCCTCGAGAAAACCCGAATAATTACCTCTGAAAACACGAGACCCTTCAGGCACAATGGCAACCACAGAACTTGCCAGTTCATCGAGAAAATAGCGGTCATGCGATACCACGAGAATCCCGCCGGGGTATGAGGCCAGATAATCTTCAAGAAATGATATAGATGCAATATCAAGATAATTCGTCGGTTCGTCGAGCAGCAGATAGTCTGGTTCAGTCAGCAGCAGGCGCACAAAATAGCCGCGCATTTGCCAGCCGCCCGAAAAAGTTTTTAAAGGGTCGTGAAAACGATGTTCAGGAAAGCCGAAGCCCTTCAGCAGCCTGATAGTCTTAGCCTGCCAGATATAGCCGCCAGATTTTTCGTAATCGGCGATCAGCCTCTCGTATTCGTCCTGTATTGTGGCGCCGGTGCGGCCATCAGCCATTTCAGCCTCGAGAGCTTCGATTCGGGCGCGAATGTCTTTCAGGCGGTCAAAAGCCTGGGTGACCAGTTCCCAGAGGGTCATGGTCTCTTTTTCGCGGGCCCAGTTCTGATTGTCGGCCAGAAAGATCTCCTGGGGAAGATAGCCGATGCGGCTGTCTTTCGGTCTGGTTACCTGCCCCGAATCAGGGTGTTCGTGACCCAGAATTATCCGCATCAGAGTGGTCTTGCCCGAGCCATTGCTGCCAACCAGAGCGACGCATTCGCCAGGGTTGACGGCGAACGTAACGCCGGAAAAAAGCGTTCTAATGCTGAAAGCTTTGGAAAGGTTGTTGATCTGCAGTGACATAAATAATTACCCCGTATTCAGGCACAAATTCTATCATTTTCGCTCTTCCCTTTCAACGTTCCCATTTTTGACTATTTCAGTAAAAAGGGTTACAATGGCGCGAGAGAGATCAGGAGGAACCACCTTGAGTCATACCGACATGAACCAGGGAGAGTCACTTGCCCTTTTAACGGATCTATACCAGTTAACCATGGCCTACGGCTATTGGAAAACAGGAGACCTCGAAAAAGAAGGCATTTTCAACCTTTTTTTCAGGAACAATCCCTTCGGTGGTGGCTTTACTATTGCCTGCGGTCAGCAACAGGTCATCGAACTGCTCGAAAATTTTCGTTTTTCGCCTTCCGACATCGACTATCTTGGCAATATAACAGGCAATAATGGTCAGCCGCTTTTCGAAGCGGGTTTTCTTGAATACCTTGCACAAATCAGGTTCACCTGCGAAGTCGATGCCGTGACCGAAGGAACAGTGGTCTTCCCCTTTGAGCCAATACTGCGCATCAAAGGGCCGATGATACAATGTCAGATACTTGAAACGCCGCTTCTGAACATTTTGAATTTTCAGAGTCTGGTTGCTACCAAAGCGGCACGCATCTGCATGGCAGCGCATGGTGACCCGGTAATGGAATTTGGCCTCAGAAGAGCCCAGGGAATCAACGGCGCTCTGGCAGCGAGTCGAGCCGCCTACATTGGTGGCTGCAACAGCACTTCCAACGTTCTGGCGGGCAAGCTTTACGATATACCTGTCAAAGGCACACATGCCCACAGCTGGGTCATGTCGTTCGCCGACGAAGAAGAAGCTTTTCGGGCTTACGCAAGGGCCATGCCCAACAACAGTCTCTTTCTTGTCGATACCTACGACACGATCAAAGGCATAAAAACTGCGATAAAAATCGGGCACGAACTCAGGCAAAACGGCTACGAAATGGCCGGGATACGCCTCGACTCGGGCGACCTTGCCTATCTAAGTATTCAGGCCCGCAAACTGCTCGACGAAGCCGGGTTCAGCAAGGCTTTGATCTGCGCCAGCAACGATCTCGACGAGCACATCATCACCAGTCTCAAAGCCCAGGGTGCGCAGATAAATCTCTGGGGCGTCGGCACCAGACTCGCCACCGGCCACAATCAAAGCGCCCTTGGCGGCATATACAAACTTGTAGCCATGCGCAAACCCGGGCAACGGTGGCAACATCGCATAAAAATTTCTGAACAGAAGATCAAAACCACTATCCCAGGTGATCTTCAGATTTATCGTTTCATCTGCAATGGCGAAGCCGCCGGCGACATGATCTATGACCGGCTGCAGGCCGAGCCAGCTTCACGGTTGATAATAGACCCGAACGATGACACCAGATTCAAGCATCTGCCCGAAAATGCTGAAGTTCATCAGCTTCTCAAGCCACTCTTCCTGAACGGAAAGCCGGCAGCGCAGCCTGCAAACATTCATCAGACAAGAGAATTCGCCAAAAAGCAGCTCGGCCTTTTCCATGAGGGGATCAAACGCTTTGTCAACCCGCACACCTACCCGGTCGGGCTCGACGAGAAGCTGCAAAACCTGCGACAAAAAATGATTCTGGAATATCGCCGGCAATGCGATTTTTGATCTGCGCCAGCTGCAAAGCTCTTTACAGATTGCAAAATCATGCAATTGCACCGGAAAAACATACGCAAATATAATCCAGAGGAGGGATCAATGAAAGCTCTGATACTCGTAGACCTTCAAAATGATTTTATGCCCGGCGGGGCCCTCGCCGTTCTCGACGGAGACGCGATCATCCCGCTTGCGAACTGGCTTGCCAACAGGTTTTCGACCGTAATCGCAACCCAGGACTGGCACCCTCAGGATCACCTGAGCTTCGCGTTGAACAACCCCGGCAAACTGGTCGGCGACATTGTCGACTTCAATGGTCGAAAACAGGTGCTCTGGCCGGCACATTGCGTTCAAAACAAGTTTGGTGCAGAGTTTCACCCTGAGCTCAAACGCGAACGCATCGACAAAGTGTTTCAAAAGGGGCAAAACCCTGAAATAGATTCATACAGCGGTTTTTTCGACAACAATCGCACACATGCAACCGGTCTTGAAGAATGGCTCAAGAGCAAGGGCATCGAAGAACTTTATATCTGTGGTCTGGCAACCGATTATTGTGTCAAATTCACCGCCCTCGATGCCGTGAACCTCGGCTTCAAAACCTGGTTGGTGGAAGACGCCTGCCGTGGTGTCGATCTTGAACCTGGCGACAGCGCCAAAGCGATATCTGAAATGCGACAGGCCGGGGTAAAGATTATTTCAAGCCGGGAACTACAGTTTACCCAGCCCGAAAAAGTGATGTCATAAACCCCATTTTTTCAGATCGATCCCTGAAAGATCCAGATTGGCGACATCTCCAGCATTCCGCTTGAATTCCTGAAGCTGTTTGACGATTTCCTGCCCTGAGTTGAACAACTCCGACTTGGCGTTGAACATCTCTTTTACGGTGCCAGATTTAAAGCCGCTGCCGCCCAGCGCCTTGATTTTGCTCCAGTTCATGTCCCCCTTGCTGCTCATGGCTGCGAGGGCTTCGCGTACTTTTTTTGCCCTGTTCTTTTTCGAATCTGACATCTTGCCCAGCCAGTTGCGCTCAAACATGGCATCTGCACTCAAATCGAGAATATCTTTATCGAGTTTACCCATCGAATTTTGAATTTCGCCGAGGCCACGCATAAGTTCATCGCGAACCTTTAGTATTTCACCAACTGTCATTTTGTTGATATCAGCTGCGGCAGCAGAAAACTCCCCGGTAAAATCCTGAACCAGCTTTTTGGCGTCTTCTTTGACCCCTGCCATAATACTGCCCTGAGTAGCGAAGAACTTGTTGACGTCTCCAACGTCGCGCCAGTATTTATCAAGTTCTTCCGAACTGTCTTCGCGCATTACTATGAGCTTTTCCTGAGAATATTCAGGAGCTTCGTCTTCGCTGATGCCGTCAAACCCGGCCTTGAGTTTGAGACTTGCCACCAGTCTGCCTGGGCTGTCAGGAACAGTCGAAACCTCGAATTCTTCGACAAAACGGCTGATAACCCACTGTTTTCCGTCAAAACGCCTGATCAGATCGGGCTTAACATACAGATAACTCAAAGAAACATCTTCAGCTTCATCTTTGCCGGGTTTGCGCACCTTTATTTCGATAACATCATCGCTGGCCTGTTTGAAAGAACCTTTGCGGGCCTGGCTCAAATCATTTTCCAACAGGGCGAAAACCTTGTTGGCCTCCTGCTTGACGTAGTCGCGGCTGGTGACGAGTGCCCGTTTGTTGGCCGCGTCTTTGAGCAGGTAATAAAGAGGAATCGACACCAGCGACAGGATAAAAAAGGCGACCATCAGCTCAAGTAATGTAAAGCCACGTTTTTGCATGCTCTTTCTCTCCTTCGACTGAATGTCATGGTCTGACAATCAGAAACGATTTTTTGCGAACAACAGGCGAAGCCCCGGCCCGGCTGAACGAGCACGAAATATCGGCCTGAACCATAGTTCGGTCGACTTTGCCATCGCTGAGCAGAAATTGCCAGGTCCCATCGATGGCAAAATCTTTGTGTTTGGCCTGAACTTTAAGAACTTCGCTCAGGCTTATGGGATAAAAACCGTCTGACAGCTGGAAGGGACCGGCAAAGTCTTTATCCGCCCCTTCCGCTTCTGCCCTTTCATAAAATTTTTTGAATGGCATGGCCATAAGTTCGCTTTTAACGCTCTCAAGAATGCGTTCAGCCATCTGGATTTTTTCGGTTTCAATGGCAGTGACGGCATCGCCCGAAGAAAGTCGCGTCAAAGGTATCAAAGCGAGAATAAGAATAGCCAGGGCGATGGTAATCTCAACCAGGGTGATCCCCCGGGTCGGGTTTTCGCTTTTTTTAATCGATAAAACAGGCATAGGTAACCAACTTTTCATCTGGGTTTAACGAACTGAAAATACGCCGTTTGCGCGCTGAAGGTAACATAATATCTTGTCGGATCCCATTTTGCCACAGGTCTGATCATTGTCAACAGTGAACTGCGGCAGTGGTTCGATTCGTAGTATACATGCAGGTTGCCCTGGCATTCTTTGCGATTGAAACGGTTCACGACAAGATTGCCGCGTACCGTCAGACTGGCTCCGATCGGGTTCAAAAGCCCCTTGTCACCGAACAGGCACGCCTTTACCGTGCGATCGCCATAATGATTGACAATGGCGCCATTGCGGGCCACCAGTGAAAATAGAGTGGCGTTGCCGTTGGCATCGAAATCTTCGCGGGTAACGTCACCCTTCAGGTGTATGTTGGCAGCGGCTATGATTGCCCCACGCCCCATAACATGCAGATCTTCAAGCCAGAGGTTGTCGTTGACAAAAGTTATACCATCGCAGATGAACGTCTTTTTGCCGTTGTATTCAATGCAGCGATTCTCGATATCACGGTTGAACTCGAGCGATGAAGGGTAAAAATAGCTGGCTTTTTTCAGATACTGCGTCGGAGAATAGATATTGGCCGGGAGATTGCCGGGGACATTGGGATCCCAGGTTTTTTTGCCCTCTTCGTCATCTTTATATGGCGGAAACCCGCAAAAACCGTATGGTTCTTTTTCGGCCTTGGCCCACAGCCATGGAATAGGTATTTCAAGCCCAAGAAAGCCAATAATGGGGATTGGCGGAATCAGAATTTTTACCAGCAGCATTCTGATATGTGTATAGACCTTCTTTAGGTAGCCTTCAACCCGTAAAGAAAACGGAAATTCAAGATGAAAATTGCCAAACAGCATTGTTCGAGCAAATCTCGGCGGAATCGGCAACCAGTAGCCACCCATTCCACCGGGTTCACCACCGCCAAAATAGCCCCAGTCAAAGGGTTCTCCCTTGTCCCAGAAGTTATAATAAACACTCTTGATACCGGGTATGACGTTGTGTTCCTGGGCGCTTGAACCGGAAGGGTGATCGCCACTGCAGGCAGCTTTGCCATCATCCTTGTGTGGCAGCAGCAAAGCCGCAATTTCCATTTTTTTAAGATTGGCCGGGTCGAGCGATAATTCGGGAAACATGGTTATTTTCAGCAGCATTTCTTTGGTGCCATTGACTCTTACAAGGCCAGGCAGCTGCACTTTTCGGGCCAGATCGACCAGATTGAATTTAAAAATATTCTGTATCGATTCCCACATTTCGTCTATTGACGGCATATTATGAATGACTATGTCGCCGGTGCCCTCGTTCCACTTGATCTGGTCGTCGCCCTTCCAGGAATCGCTGTTCTCGAGAGCCTTTTCGTAGAGAAGTTTTGAATTCGCCACAAAAAAGGTGTAATCAGAAGCGATGGGCTGAACATCGGCAACCCTGAACTCGCGGTGGACCACGAGTTTTTTATGAATCGTCGTGCCAGAAGGGTAATCAGGTGAATACTCGACTTCGGCGACAACTTCGAAAAAACCCTGTTTTTCGACGGTGACATCCCAGTTGACGTTACCTGCAAAAGCCTGCAAAAAGGGCGGCAGACAATTTTGAATTGCCTCTTCGATGCGTTTGTTGATCTTATTGAAGTCGATATGAAGCTGCAGAGAACCATCAAATACTTTTTTGGCCAGAGATTGAGGAGTCAGTTGCACGGTTTCCTGCAGTTTGGCAAAAACCTTGTCGATGAGCGGCTGCAGAAGATAGCCTATCCGAACCGGTGCGCCCTGTACCATGATTGTCCAGTTTTTGACATCTGGAGCCTTCAACAGTGGCTTATTGGGCAAAAACTTGATCAGATCGATATTCGGCATCTGAGGCGAGCCACCGTCGGAATCGCCCGTAGGGTCGTTGCCTATGCCCGACACTACGTCTGCCGCGCCAATCTTGAGCTTATCGTAAATAGATCCGAGAAAACCAGTCACCTTGCGCAACGGCACCTCGACACCACCGACCACATAATCAGGGTTGTCGGCAAGAATACCGAATGCTTTTTTGATACGGGCAGTGCAAACCACCCTGACCCGGCCACCGAGAGCATCGAACATACCTTTGAGAGGCGCCAGAGGAGCTTTCGGGTCGGGAGAAATGGTATCGTAAACATAAACAATACCCTTTTCATAAATGGGCTTGAAAAGAGTGCTGTTGAAAAGGTCGAGCTGCACATCGACACCGTTTTCCTTGGCATTCTTGAAGCTGACCGGGTCAATATAGGCGCCTGCGATGGGTGCAGGCAATCGAAAATGCATGAACCAGCCTTTCAGCAGTTCGTCAGGGTCTGAGAACAGTTTCCAGAAGGCGCTGTAATCGTTCATATTGTCTTTAACAATTTTGAACGTCATATTGGCAGCCGATTCGGCACATTCTTCCGCCCGCTTTTCGTGACTTGAAAAGACAGTATTCCAGCGCCCGGAAACAGTGAGCCGGGAAATGGTAATCCCGACCAGAACCAGCACACCGAGAACACCAAGCGCCATCAGATAAGCAGACCCGCGCTTTTTTAAACCTCTGCTGAATATTTTCAAGTTCTCACTTCCAGAATAATAAGCTTGCTTCCCACAGTTCTAAAACTGCCACAGAACAATTTAGCGTTTTTCAAAGTACTTACGGAAATTTTCATCCATATGTTTCAAGGCTTCGACACTCGACCGGGCCGATTCATCGCTCTCGCCGCTCGACTTCAGCTTTTCAACGATGGCTTCGGGGCTTGTCCCGGTTGATAAAGAACGACTCAGATCGATCAGACTGCTGAAGTTTTTGCCGAAGTCTGCAAAAGCTGCAATATGCTCGTTCCCGGGCATGGATTTAAGTTCTTTCATCAGGCGATCCTGCCATTTTATCCAGTTGGTCGAATCCTGTTTCTGTTCGGCAAGTTCCATGAGGCGCTGCAGAGCGGTCAGCTTGCCATAATGGTTCAGGCTCTGGTCGTTGGCCGCCTGTTCGTAGTAGGCCTCAGCCGCCGAAAAATCGCCGGCATCCCAGGCACGGCTGCCATTGAGAAAATGCGGGTTCAAGCTGGCGGCAGCCACCATTCTCTCTTCTTCTGAAGCATTGGGATTGTTTGCCACTTCAAGCATATACTGACGAAAATCTTTTTCGTAATTGTCGTAAAAACTCTGCCGCTCCTCAAAACTTGTGGTAAGAGCAGCCGAATAAGCCCTGCTGGAAAGCAGCTCCCTGGCCCCGGTTTTGAGAGTGCCCTGCCAGTCAGAACTGCCAACCTGCGTTGAGCTGGTCGACGAAACCTCAGCTGTTTTGATAAAACCAATGTTGCCGCCTGAACTCCCGCTTCCCGTAGAGATCGCCGGTCTGTCACCGCCAATATTCCAGGTGAACCACAAAACCGGGATGAGAAGAACCATGCCGACAAGATAAACCCACTTGAACTCGAACATATGCAGAAAAAGCTTTTCAACAGGCGAATCTTCGGGGGCGGCCGGTGTAATTTCAAGGTCATCATCACCAACAACCGAATTGTAAGAATAATTGTTTTTGTCCTGCAAAGACCTTTCCTGATCTGCCTTGAAGATCTCCCAACACTCGTTTTCCAGGTCTTCCGGCCGCCACTCCAGCCCCTTTTCAGCCGATATCAGAGCCACGCGCCAGATATCTTCGAACCCAGGCTTAAGATCGCCATCGCTCTTATGAGTCAAGGTAAAAAGACGAATAACACCTTCGCGCGTCGGGTTGGCCGCAACCATATAGGCAGCCTGCATCTGAAGTTCTATATTTGGCTCGTGCGCGAGGAACTTCAATAAAACAGGCTCCGCCGAAGGGTAATCGAGCAAAGGGAGCAGCGAAAGACCCAGGCGTCGCGATGAGACAATCCCCGACCTTAAAACCGATTGCAGATATTGAACAGCACCTTCTTTGTCAGCTTTCAAATAGACTTCCAGGGCAGCCGATTTGACTCTTGGGTCATCTGCGGCCAGATACCCGTTCAATACGGGCAAAAGCACATCGAGATCGATATTGCCAAGTGTCTTGATCGCCTGAGCAACCACCGACGGGTCTTTGTCGGCAAGAAAATCTGTCACAGCCGGAGAATCAATTCGACTGCCATACAGTTCAAAAATCTTCAGGATTTCGAGCACAACGCTCTTCTTCAGGTCTGCACGCAGCAAAGCCTGAAGAGCCTGTCGCGCCTGCAGGTATGCGTCATCAGCTCTCAAACCAGCCAGAATCCGGCGTTGTTCTTTCAATGAAAGCAGAACGAATTTTTCGACATCAGGAAACAGCACGCCCGAACTCTCAGTTTCAACCGGCTTGTCAACCAGAAGTGGCTCGATAAGACCTTTTACTTCGTCGGCTGTTTCAGCGACACAATGTCGTTCGAGAGCTTTCTTCACATTTTCGCGGGCGGCAAATTCTCTAAGTCTTTCTACTGCAGCAATCCGAATATATTTGTCTGAACTTGCCAGATCAGAAATGGCGCATTTGATAAGCTGTTCAGACCTTCTGTCGGCAATCTTCAGTTTCAGCTCGGCAACATATTCTTCGAAACTCACGTTCAACAAGCCGGCAACCTGAACTGCCTCGATACTCTGTTTGAGAACCAGTTGCATAATGTGCTTTTTCAGACCATTCGCAAGGGTCAGAATGTCGTAAATCTTCAAAGGCAAGGCTGGAGCGGGGTTAAAAGACACGACAAACCCTGCCTTGATCAATAACAACGGCCTGGTCTCGCGACCAAGAAACTGCATAAACAGGTTTTCCACCTGACTAAAATCAATCAACATCAGCTCTCTCAACGCTTTTTGTCTGACAAGAGCATTGTCATGCAACAAAAAAGCCTGCAGATACTTAAAAGCTTCACTGCTATCGATCAGCCTGAGCAAATGGACCGCATGCAGCCTGACCTGAAATGAAGCCGAGGTGAGGCCTATTCTGACCTGTTTTTTAAAAAGCTCGACATCATACTGCTGCAGAAGCGAAAGACCAGCACAGATTATTTCCGGGGCAGCGCCGAGCGACAGCATCGGAACCACATCGCAATCGTCCCGGTTACCATAGCGACTTAGAACGTTCAGCCCCGCTTCGATCAGGCTGGAATTTTTTTCCGATGAAAGACAATCGCGCCATTCCTGTAAAGTCTGCGAAGACGGCGTTTTGCGTATGAGAGAGGGTGCGAGCCTGACCTTGGCCAGGTCACCATCGGCTATATAACTTTTTACAAGCGCCGGAGTAACTTCATGGCTTTTAAGTGCCTCTTTCAGTTCCAGACGGGCTTTTTCAAGAGACAGAACCAGAGTCGCAAGCTGTCGGCAGACTGCAGACTTATCTTTGGCGATTATTGCGGTCAGTCTGTCGGTCAACCCTCTTATTCCGGCAGGCGCTCCGGTTGCGGCGAGCTCTTCGAGGGCAATCTGTCTGTCAACCTCTGATGACGAGCCAAGAGAAAGCTCCAACCAGTCGTTCAGGTCGAGCTTTTCAGGCCAGCTGCCAGGGCGACCATCGGTCATAATTCAAGAACCTCTGATTAGCTGATTTTGTTCTTCCGCGCCTAAGTATAACAAAGCGGCCACTGCAAAGCTAATATTTGTCACCTCAGTTAAGAACAGATGCAAAGTTTTTTCGACAACACCTGCAAATTCGTGTTTCGAAACAGCGTGTGTTTATTTATATACTTTTGTATAATTCACGAAAATTTCAAATTAGAACCGGAGCTTTTCTGCTGCTGTATGAGCTTTTTAATCATCACCTCTCTGATCTGGGCGTTTTCATTCGGGCTGATAAAAGACGGGCTCGACGGTATTCCTTCTGCAATAGTGACCGTAAGTCGCCTCGGAATTGCCTGTATCGTATTTTTACCATTTTTGCGGCCTGCCAGACTGCCGTTAAGAACGGTCGTCAACCTTCTGCTGACCGGTGCAGTGCAATACGGGTTGATGTATCTGTTTTATATCGAAGCTTTTCGCTACCTCAAAGCTTACGAAATTGCCCTTTTTACGGTTTTCACACCGTTTTTTGTCGCACTTGTCAACGACGTCTCAGAAAGAAGAGTGAATCTGGTGGCGGCGGGCAGTTGTCTGCTGGCTGTGATCGGCGGCCTGATCATTCGCTACGATCAGCCCACTTCAACCGATATGCAGACCGGTTTTTTGCTCATGCAGGCCTCAAACCTCTGCTTCGCTTTCGGGCAGATTCATTACCGCCGGATCATGGCCAGACTAGAGGTCGTTAAAAGCGACCTGCAGGTATTCGGGCTTCTCTACCTTGGCGCCACGCTGACAGCAACGCTGGCAGCCTGTAGAACAGACTGGTCCACAGTCGTTTTCACAACCAGACAACTGTTGATTTGGCCTATCTCGGTGCTGTCGCCGCCGGCCTGGGATTTTTTCTCTGGAACGCCGGAGCAAGGCGAGTAAACCCCGGCACCCTTGCCGTGTTCAACAATCTGAAAATTCCGCTCGGCATAATTGTGTCAATAATGTTTTTCGGGGAAAATGCCGACTGGCGCGGACTGCTGACCGGCGGTTCGCTGATGCTGCTGGCGCTGCTGCTGAATGAACGTTGCCAACCACGACCACCTCTATCTGACGACCTCGCGGGCTAATTGACTTTTGCCGCTGATGGTGCGATAATTTAGAACCGTTTTAAAGCCCTTACGGGTGAATATTTTAAGGAGTTGTTTTTAAATGAAGCAAACCGCCATGGAGAAAGAAAAAGTGACCGCCACCAAAAGACTTCCCTACAAAGTCAAAGACATTGATCTCTGGCAACTTGGCCGCAAGGAAATTGAAATCGCTGAACACGAAATGCCGGGCCTGATGGCTCTGCGCGAAAAATACGGCAAGAAAAAACCTCTGCGTGGCTCAAGAATTATGGGTTCGCTTCATATGACAGTACAGACTGCCGTTCTGATCGAAACTCTGGTAGAACTCGGAGCCGATGTCAGATGGTGCAGCTGCAACATTTTTTCTACCCAGGATACAGCTGCGGCAGCAATTGCCAAAGCCGGCGTTCCGGTATTTGCCTGGAAAGGCGAAACTCTTGAAGAATACTGGTGGTGCACCAATGAAGCACTGATCTGGCCTGACGGTCAGGGCCCCAACCTCATCGTCGATGACGGTGGCGATGCCACTCTCATGATTCATCTCGGCGCCCAGGCTGAAAAGAACCCCAAAGTTCTCGACAAAGCCACAGATGGCGAAGATGAAGCCCAGCTGATCGCCATGCTCAAAAAGACACTCAAATCAGAACCCCAGAAGTGGACGAACATCGCTAAAAACGTCAAAGGCGTCAGCGAAGAAACCACCACCGGCGTTCACCGTCTCTATAAGATGCTCGAAGAAAAGAGCCTTCTTTTCCCGGCCATCAACGTTAACGATTCGGTTACCAAATCTAAATTCGACAACCTTTATGGCTGCCGCGAAAGTCTTGCCGATGGCATCAAACGTGCCACCGACGTAATGGTTGCCGGTAAAGTTGCAGTAGTCTGCGGTTATGGCGATGTTGGCAAAGGCTGTGCCCAGAGCATGCGCAATTTCGGCGCCCGCGTCATCGTTACAGAAATCGACCCGATCTGCGCCCTTCAGGCCGCCATGGAAGGTTTCGAAGTTAAAACCGTTGAAGATACCCTTGGCAGCGCCGACATCTATATTACCACTACCGGTAACAAAGACGTCATCACCGCTGACCACTGCGCAAAAATGAAAGATCAGGCCATCGTGTGCAATATCGGCCACTTCGATAACGAAATCCAGATGGCCAAGATCGAAGCCTGGCCCGGAATCAAGAAAACCAATATCAAACCCCAGGTCGACAAATACACCTACAAAGACGGCAAGATGATCTACATCCTTGCCGAAGGCCGCCTGGTAAACCTTGGCTGTGCCACCGGTCACCCCAGCTTTGTCATGAGCAACTCATTCACCAACCAGACTCTTGCTCAGCTCGACCTCTGGCAGAATGACCACGAAATCGGCGTTTATACTCTCCCCAAAAAGCTTGACGAAGAAGTAGCCCGCCTGCACCTCGAAAAAATCGGTGTTAAACTCACCAAACTGACCCCGAAACAGGCTGAATACATTGGCGTCCCGGTTGAAGGCCCCTATAAACCCAATCACTATCGCTACTAACCAAACAGACAGCCGCTGACAAAACGGGCTGTCCCATAGGACAGTGCCGACTCTTAAAAAAGAAGCTCCAAAATCGCTTTTGGGGCTTCTTTTCTTGTCTTGCGAAAAATATACTAAAATTATTTTGCAAGAAGAGTTTACATGGCTTACTTTCAGAAAAAGACTATCCACAGGGTCAGGGAGTGCTGTTTCACGCCGATATTTTCACCTTGATTCCCTGAAACCATTTGGTGCGACGTTCACAAATTCGTTGAAGAACTTAATTTATCAGGTCCAAGAGCTACTTATTCTGGCGGCGGAGCTCAGTGCTACCATTTTTTGTGGTAGATAATGTTCAATCTGAGCAAAATTGCATGATGGACCTGATTGTGATTTAATGGACTTTACCTGACGAAAGCCCGAGTCACAACAAAAATCAACCTGAACAGAGAGTAAAACAATCATGCCTTTGAGCTGGAACGAGATAAAAAGCCGCGCCATTGCCTTTTCAAAAGAGTGGGAAACCGAAACATCAGAAGACGCCGAAGCCAAATCATTCTGGGACGGCTTTTTTAACATCTTCGGCATTACCCGCAAGCGGGTTGCCTCATTCGAAGAGCCGGTAAAGAAACTTGGCGAAAAGCAGGGCTTCATTGACCTTTTCTGGAAAGGTATCTTGCTGGTTGAGCATAAATCACGCGGCAAGAACCTTGATCGGGCTTACAAACAGGCTCTTGATTATTTCCCCGGCATACTTGAGCGCGACCTGCCAAAATACATTCTTGTTTCTGACTTTGCCAGGTTCCGCCTCTATGATCTGGAAGAAAACGAACAGCATGAGTTCGATCTAAAAGACCTTCACAAAAACATCAGGCTTTTCGGTTTTGTGGCTGGCTACCAGAAACATAAGATCCGAGAAGAAGACCCGGTTAACATTAAAGCTGCCGAAAGCATGGGGCGGCTGCATGATCAACTTAAGGAAATAGGCTACGATGGTCACCAGCTTGAACTTTATCTGGTGCGTCTCCTGTTCTGTCTGTTTGCCGAAGACACCGGAATTTTTGAGCGGCAGACTTTCCAGAACTATGTTGAAGAAAGAACCAGCGAAGACGGCTCTGACCTGGCCTATCACATAGCTGCTTTATTTCAGGTTTTGAACACGCCAGAAAACAAGAGGCTCAAGAATCTTGATGAACAGCTGGCCGCCTTTCCATACGTCAACGGGAAGTTATTTGAGGAAATTCTGCCGAACGCCAGTTTCGACAGCAAAATGCGTCAGACCCTGCTTGATTGTTGTGCTCTCGACTGGAGCCGAATTTCACCGGCAATTTTCGGTTCGCTGTTTCAGTCTATCATGGACAAAACCGCCAGGCGCAATCTTGGCGCTCATTATACCAGCGAAAAGAACATCTTGAAGCTGATCAAGCCGCTGTTTCTCGATGCACTCTGGGAGGAGTTCAACAAAGTAAAAAACAACAGAAACAAGCTGGCCGAATTTCACCAGAAGCTTCGTTCACTAAAATTTCTCGATCCTGCTTGCGGCTGTGGCAACTTTCTGGTCATTGCCTACCGTGAATTGCGCCTGCTGGAACTCGAAATTCTTCGCGCCCTGCATGACAAGCGACAACAGATTCTTGATGTCCAGGCCCTGATCAAACTTGATGTTGACCAGTTCTACGGCATCGAGGTTGAAGAATTCCCGGCTCAGATTGCTCAAGTGGCGTTGTGGCTGGTTGACCACCAGATGAACATGCAGGTTTCTGAAGAGTTCGGCCTGTATTTTGCGCGTATTCCGCTGCGCGGCGGCGGCACCATCGTATGCGCCAACGCCCTGCAAATAGATTGGCAAGACCTTCTTATTCCGGTCAGCACGATTGATGCTTCGGCCAATCATACGAACATCTATCTGGTAAGTGATGCAAAGAAGGCTTACGATACCATCAATGTTCAAACAAAATCATTCAAAGTGCATAAAGGCCCGGCTCCAACCGAATCAAAAGCAATAAGTTTCGACTATATCATGGGAAACCCGCCATTTATTGGTAAAAACTACCGTAGCCCCGAGCAGGATGCGGACTTACAGAAAGTTTTCAATACCGCCACCAGGCTCGAGGCAATCAAGCTCTACAAAAGCCTCGATTATGTCGCTGCCTGGTATTATCTGGCTGCTGAATACCTGCAGAAGAACAAAACCACTTGCGTAGCCTTCGTTTCGACCAACAGCATCACTCAGGGCGAACAGGTTTCTATTTTATGGCCGCCACTCATAAACGCTGGACTAAAAATTCACTTTGCCCACCGAACTTTCAGCTGGAGCAGCGAAGCGAGAGGTAAAGCAGCCGTGCATGTTGTTATTATCGGCTTTAGCCTGGCAGAAGCTTCAGAAAAAACTCTGTTTGTTTAC
>JAKQQP010000289.1 GCA_029564115.1 Candidatus Rifleibacteriota bacterium
TTTTTATTGGCTATGAGGTCTGAAACAGAAGGGATAAGAACTTTTAAACCTTCTATCTCAACCTCAATGGCCCTTTCAATCGTCTCGTCAAAATTCAGGGCCGAAACTCCGGTAATAATATCGATTCTTCTTGGCGCAACACCAATTTGAAAGATGACGTCATCTTTGGTGAAATCGTCAACAGTGACTCCTTGAAGTGGTGCGCCAAAGCGTTCAAGTGCTTTCCAGACAGCCGAAGCGTTGGCTGTGGATGGTTTTACCCAGATATCGATATCCATGGTTGCCCGGGGGAAACCATGAGCAGCCATGGCATAAGCACCGATGAGCAGATAATCAACTCTTTCGGCGTTTAAGCACTGCAACATCTCTTTGTAATCGTTGTTCAACATTGTGTTTTGGGCTCAGCGAAGCCAGTTCTTCGGTAATCGGCCAGACCATGGCGATGCGACCGGCCGGTGTGCCGGCCACAAAATCATCAGCCGGCGTCTGTTTAAGGTTGCGCAGTATTTTGACAACATTTTTTTCCATTTATGTATTGTAACATTCCTGCAGCATCACTGGCAAATGCTGCCCCCACAGAAAAATAGCAACGCTATTTTTCGGTATTGGTTTGCATTTCTCTTCCGCTTGTTTATAATTGTAGACAGCGACAAATAACCGGGGCGCAGGAGAACGGCAGATGATCGAATACGATAAGTTGCAAAAGTCTCTCAAGCATCTGCAACTGCAGTTCGAGAATTACCGCACTTTCGATTCTTCACAACCCAAACTGCTTCAGGAAGCGGTTGCCGAGTCGGTGATCCAACGTTTTGAAATATGCTATGACTGCATGTGGAAAACTCTCAAACGTTATCTGATTGAAGAACTGGGTATCCCCGAGGTGCCAAACAGCCCCAAGTCTGTATTCCGCCTGGCCTTCGAGAACGATCTTTTTTCGGCGCCGGTCGAGCGATGGCTTGAATTCGCAGATGCAAGAACCAGCACGGCGCACGATTACAGCGGGGAAAAAGCCAAAGCGGCATTAGAACTCATGAGTGGCTTTATCAGTAACACCATAGATCTCTATCAAACTATGAGCGGGGAGCCATGGCAGTGACAATTTTGCCCGGTCTGTCGCCCGAACAGCAGAAAATAGTTCTTGATCTGCTGCAGCTGCATCTGCCAGGCGTAGTTGTCTGGGCTTATGGCTCACGCATGCGTGGCACTGCCAATGCAAAATCGGATCTCGATCTGGTTGTTTTTGCCGGCTCCGAAAAAAAACTCCAGGTCTTCAGCCTCAAGGAAGCTTTCGATGAAAGCAATCTGCCGTTCCGTGTCGATCTGTTCGACTGGAGCGAACTGCCCGAAGATTTCAGAAATAACATCGAAGCCGGGCATCTGGTTTTAACAACCCCGCAAAGTCCTGAACGCGGAGATCAACCAACAGATAAAATTTTCTGAAGCAGTCAGTGGCCCGAATTGATTGGTCATCCCGAAAGGGTATAATCATGCTGTTTGCCAGTGTTTTTATACCCGAAAAGGTATAAAAACACACAAACTGGACAATATATACCCGAAAAGGTATAATTTACGCATGAACAGCAATCGAATCAGCGTAACAGTTAAAGAGCGCCGCAAAGCCCTGGGAATCACCCAGCAGGAGCTGGCACAGAAAGCCGGGGTCGGCCTGCGTTTCATTCGCGACCTCGAACAGGGCAAGCCAACGGTTCAGCTTGCCAAAGTTAATCAGGTATTATTCATGTTCGGGCTCGAACTCGGGGCGGTGCCGATAGACCGCGAAAGGCTGCTGAATGAACTTTTTCCCTTCTGAAAAACCCGCAGGGAAAATACAATCTCAGCCCGGCATACGATCTGGTTCCTGCCGCGCTGCTGCTCCCTGAAGACAACGAAGAGCTGGCCCTGACACTGAATGCCCGCAAACGCAAGCTCAAAACGGCAGACTTCATCTCGCTGCAGAAAAATCTGCAGATTTCCGACAAAAGCTTCGAAACGACCTGCAAAAGATTTTCAGCAGTTCTGCCACAATGGTTCGCCGCGATCGACACCGGCTTCATCGCCGACATCATCAGGCACCGCTTCAAGGAACTGATCAGCGCCCGCGCCACCCGCCTCGATCTCTTTGCAAGCTAGCAGGCACCGCCGACCCGACCGCAATTTGCAGTTATATTGGTTTGCATTTCTCTTCCGCTTGTTTATAATTGCAGGCAGCGGCAGACAATAGGGATGGCCCGAAGGTTTCAGAAATAACATCGAAGCCGGACATCTGGTTTTAACGAACCCGCAAAGCCCTGACCACGGGAACCAATCAACGAATAAAATTTTCTAAACCAGACGGTGAATTACCTTGCTTTTGTACTCAAAGATTCCAGACGACGCAGCCACCGCTCAAAGTGTGGACATCGCGCTCTGATTGTCGATAAACCAATCATTTCCGCCAGCTGTGGCCCAAATACCGTTTTGGCTCTTCCATAATCTGGAAACAGAGCCTCAATGCGCTTACTGGGCGCAGTTTCAGGCCCATCATTAATCAATTCCGGTGTTGCATATTCAGCCGCATCCGTCATAAGAGCTTCAATTTCTTTCATGCAATCGGACTCGATCAATTCAAAGCATTTTGGGTCAGAAAAAAGATAAGCCTCATATTCATGCAACTGCAGGTAAGGAATAAAACGATAATCACCTATATCAGCTTCAAAACAGCGTTCTAAAAACTCAACCCGTTGAACAGGGTTCTGGCGAAACTTCTCTGACTCGTTCAATCCGGGAAATCCGGGATGAATAGCATACAAATCCAGCATGGTTGTGAAAAAAACGTTACTCGCTCTTTCCTGCTTCAAAAACCGTATGATGTCATTTTTCATTGGCAGATAATTGCGCCCGCCACCCCGATGAATACGGCCCAGCTT
>JAKQQP010000297.1 GCA_029564115.1 Candidatus Rifleibacteriota bacterium
TGTAATCGACTACATGGAAACCTGCCGGGCAATTGGTAAAAAGCCTCAGAAGCCCTTTTCCGGAAAGTTGATGTTCCGGGTGCCGCCAGAAGTGCATGCGGCCGTAACAATAGCAGCTAAAGCCAGCGGTAAAAGTCTGAACCAGTGGGCCACAGAGGTTCTAGCTAACGCTTCGCACCGCCAATAGCGGCTGCTTGCCGCCGGCTGAATCAACAGAATTTCAGCACAACTCAGGGAAGGGCGTCGAGCAGTTCGTCGATCTGCCCGGCGAGTGCTTCAGCGGCTTTTCGCAGTCTGACATCGGCCTGCTGCCAGTCGTTTAAATTGTTTCTGTCGCCTTCCTGTGCTTCTGAGACAGCGCTGATGGCGGCGGCCATGAAATATTTAACCGCAAATTTCAGTTGCCAGGCCGGAAAACTGAAGCTGCCGACCCGATCTGCGAGCGTTTCGGCCTCTTTGCCGGCGCTGACAGTCATGGCTGCAGTTTCTTCATAGTTTTTGCGGGCATCGGTGCCGGCATGCGCTTTTTTTAAATCAGGCAGCATACCTTTGATCCGTTCGAGGCCGCTTCTGGTTTTTCCTGTCCAGACGTGGTCGTATGACCAGGTTGGTTCGGCGACCGCCCATAGTTTCATTTCACTGAGAATATTATCGCGGAATTCAACGAAATTACCGTATTTTTCAGGAATCTTCATTCTGGCGGCGAGCATGCATTCTTTCTCAAAATACATGGCACCGAGGCGCAGGCGCACCGGCAGCCATTTTTTCCCGGCGAGTTCGCGCATGATCGCGGCGCATTCAGTGCAGCTAGTGGCTCCAGACTTGCTTTTATCCTCGGCTTTGCCGCCGGCATTGAATGTCTGGACGCACTTTTCGACAGCTTTCTCGATCAGCTTCTGCTGTTCCCGGCGCATGTCGATGTCGCCCTGCGCCCGGGCCGCAGCCCCGATAAAACACATCGCCGTCATCACCAGAAAAATCTTCACCAGCAATTTCATCAGCCTGTCTCCTTGTCGCCTTTTAATGCTATACACCCAGCCCCGCTAAACACAACATTATTTTAGTCTGGCTATTTTTCTACAAATATGGGCGTTAAATATGACAGCCCGAGAAATTTGTGGCCGTTGCCCTGAAATTTTTTTCCCTTTTTCCTTTTGAGATTGATTTACCTGTGAGGGTTTAATTTTGTAGCCCTCCCAGGTAAATCAGTCGGAGGAAAAACATGACAAAATCTGCTTCCAGTCCAGTAAAAAGCCCGAAAATCAAAATTTATTCGTTTCTCAACGACGTTGTCTTTAAATGGATCTTTGGACAGCCTGTTCATTCGAGAAATACGATCTGTCTCTTGAATGCTTTATTGATGCTGACAGGTCGAAGACAAATAAAGTCGGTTACCATTCTTAACCCTTTTAATGACCGGGAGTTCAAAGAAGACAAGCTTTCAGTGGTTGATGTTAAGGTCCAAGATCACGAAGGCGCCCTTTACATCGTTGAATTGCAGGTTTTACGTGACCCAAACTACGTCAAGCGCTCAACTTACTACCTGGCAAAACTTTACACCCGTCAGCTGAGATCTGGCCAGAGTTATGAGAAGCTGCAGCCGGTTACTGTCATTTCAATTCTGGGCTTCAACCTATTCAAAAGGTCCGAAAAAATTCAGGAAATCTTTTTGTTCAGGAATCAGGAAGGCACTCTCAGCCTTGAAAAGACGATGGCTCTGCATTATCTTGACCTGACGAAGTTCAAGGAAAAAAAGCCCCGTAATCTGCGCACCCGTTTCGAAAAGTGGCTGCACGTCTTAAAATTTGGCGAGCTGTATGGTAAAATGGATGCCGAACTTGACGAGGCGCTGAAAATGGAAGAAGGAGTCGAAGACATGGTCAAGGACCTGAAAAAAATCAATGCCGACGCTGAAAAGCGCCAGCTGATGGAAACCCGCGAAAAGACCCGCACGGTTTTAAAGTCGATCAAGAACGACTCCTACTCTCGCGGCCACAAAAAAGGCAGGGCCGAAGGCAAAATAGAAGGCAAGACCGAGGGAATGGCAGAAATAATTACCCGGCTTCATAATGGTGGCAGATCTATTGAAGATATCGCCACCATGACCGGCCTCACCCCCGAAGAAATCAAAAAGCTGCTTGCCGCCGGCTGAATAAGCAGAATTCAGGGAAGCGAGCCGAGCAGCTCGTCGATATGCCCGGCGAGCGCATCGACGGCGTTTCGCAGTCTGGCATTTGCCTGCTGCCAGTCGCTTAAATTGTTTCTGTCGCCTTCCTGGGTTTCGGAAACGGCGCAGATGGCGGCGGCCATAAAATATCTGACGGCGAATTTCAGCTGCCATGCCGGAAAACTGAAGCTGCCGACCCGGTCGGCGAGCATTTCGGCCTCTTTACAGGCGCTGACAGTCTGGGCAGCGGTTTCTTCGTAGTTTTTCCGGGCGTCGGTGCCGGCATGCGCTTTTTTAAAATCAGGCAGCATGCTTTTGATCCGTTCGAGGCCGCTTCTGGTTTTTCCTGTCCAGACGTGGTCGTATGACCAGGTTGGCTCGGCGACCGCCCAGAGTTTCATTTCGCTGAGAATATTATCGCGGAATTCAACGAAATTACCGTATTTTTCAGGAATCTTCATTCTGGCGGCGAGCATGCATTCTTTCTCAAAATACATGGCACCGAGGCGCAGGCGCACCG
>JAKQQP010000300.1 GCA_029564115.1 Candidatus Rifleibacteriota bacterium
CGTTTTCGTAGCCAAGCATTCCCATCATCAGGAATTCAGGAGAGTCTGAGATGAGCCAGGTGTCGAGTTCTCCAGCATCAGCTGGTTTGCCGAGCATTTTATGGGCTTCTTCTCTGGAAACGCCGATGAAGCTGGTTTCGGTCCAGAATTTTGCCGTAATTGCTTCAGCTATGCCGGCTGCTGAAATCAACAGAACGAAGACGAGAATGATAATGCTGTTGCGGTTTTTCATTGATTTTATTCCTTTTTGTCTGTCGTAGCGGCCGCTTCGGTGCTGGCAGCCCGTTCGGTTTCGTCGGGCGCGCTTTCGACCGGAAGATATTCGACGAGAATATGGCGTTCATCCTGAGCCTTTATCAAAGCCGAGAATTTGCCGGCGACACTCACTTCTTCGCCTGCTTTTTCCCACTCTGCGGGAGTTGCATGCACATCGGGCGTGCCGCCTGAACCGGTGCTGTAAATGGTGCCGTTGGCTTTGAAAGTATCGCTGCCAACGTCTTCAAGCGTGTCGAGCTGTGAGAAAATAAACATGTCGCCATCAGCGACCGGTATTGAATATGATTTTTCCTTGTGCTGAGAAGGCTTCTGCCCGAAGTATTTCATCGCTGCCGTGTCAACCTGCTTCGTGGTCGCTATGACAGAATAACCGTCTTTAGAGGGCTTCAGCGATTTGAGCTTGTTGATATACAAATGGCGAAGGGCAAAGTCGATCATGGCCTGATCGGTCAGGGTACCCTGAGAAAAGCTTGCCACATGGGCTTCAGAAAAGTTGCTGAAAAATACGTTCAGGTTTTTCTGTTGAGCTGGTTCGAGTTTCATCGGTTCTGCCAGGCCTATCGAGGCAATGGTCATTATTACTGCCAGTAAAGTCAGGATTTTTTTCATCGAATTCTCCCTTTCAGATCTTGCTGTAAAGCTTCTTATTACTTTGCCGACAGCGGAACGACGGTGAAGGAATAAGCGGTATCTTCGCCATCGCCACCGGTTCTCAGTGTGAATTTCCAGCCCTGGTGTTCCCAGGCGGTGTTTTGATAGCCTTCTTCTTTTTCGCCGTCTTTGCCGGCTCCGGCATTTTTCTCAAGCCATGTCTGCAGTTCTTTGTTCGGAACTTCTTCGCCGTCGATGCAGATTTCGGCAATTTTACCGGCTTCGTTCCAGTCGATGCAAAGGGTGACCGGAGCTGATTCTGTTGTGATCTGGAAGTCATACTGCAGCCTGTTTGCTTCTTCCATTTCGGTAGCTTCGCCGAGAATCGGCGTCAATTTTGCAGCCAGGTCATCGCGACTGGCGTCTTTGCTTATTAATACTTCAGTTCCCTTGAGCATCAGCGGAAATTCTGCCGTGGCGCTGGTAACATCAACTGTTGCAGCAGTTGTTGACGCGGTTTCTACAGCTGCGGTTGCGGCGGGCTTAACTTCGGTTTCGGCAAAGCTCTGGCAGGCCGCTGCCAAGATGAATGCGAGAGCGGTAGCTGTGAATCTGGTTTTAATCATGTTTTTTTCTCCATG
>JAKQQP010000326.1 GCA_029564115.1 Candidatus Rifleibacteriota bacterium
GAAATCTGTCGGCTGAGCTTTAAATGCAGACTTATCTGTGATAGTATGAACGATAAACTATACAAATCAGAGGCTTCATTTTGAAAAACTCCCGCAAGTGTTCAATTAAACCAGTATTTAGAATTGCCGGCATGGTTGCCGGCCTGATCATGTCTTTGAGCTGCGCCATGGCCGACGAGCCCTGGGAGCTGTCGCCGCCCGGCGAGGCCGATATCAGGCAAAGCGTTTTTGTCGGGCAGGAACACCTCGAGCTGCATGTTCCCAAATCATTCGAGGGTCGAACGGCAATCGAACGCCGCACAACTGTCGGCTTCGAATATAACAGACTGGTGCGTTACGCTCACAGCCAGAGTGACGTTGAGCTCAGAGGCAGGTCGACTATTTTCGACTTCAAATACGACCAGGATATTCTTGACGTGCAGGTCTTCAGGTCGAAGCAGATGCAACCCGGCGGCAATTCATGCATGGATTGCCACGGCGGCGAAATCAAGCGCACCACAGCCGTTATCGGGCTCGAAAAGCAGACTCTCGACCCCAAGCCTTACATTCGTAACCTGACCACCGTCTACCTCGACGAAGCAGAATCGTTCTCGTGGCGAGCCGAAATCAACCACTGGCTGACCTCTAATCTCATGTTAAAAGGCGAACTTAAAACCGGCACCCTCGAACAGGGCCGTCACAACCTCGATGCCAGAAGCCTGACCATAGGTCTGGGTGGCAACGCCTTTCACAAGCTCACCTGGTCGGGCGATCTCAATTTTTCAAAAGTCGAAAGCTACCCGCAACGCAAAACCCTGAGCGGCAAACTCAGCTACCGCATATTCAGAGGGCTGAAACTGCTGGCAGGCGGCGCCGCTTTTCTCGACGGCTATACCCAGTATGGTACCGAAATGTCAGAAATGGGTCTGATGACCAACGGTCTCGCCAAAGATGACCCGACGATGCTTCCCAATCTTTTCACCCGACTCAAAGACGACCAGTTTGGCTACTGGCACTTTGGTGCCGAATACGAGCATAAGTTTTAGCAATATGCCTGACTCCCGTCTTTGCGGGAATCCAGCGTTTCCGGCGCTTCGGCCGTCATAATCATAATGTTTCGACGACAACGACCGATAAAAAAAACGGGCACCAGGGTGCCCGTTTTTTTTATGCAAATATTTTGCAGAGAAGCTTATCTGGCCCAGGTGATATGACCGGTAAGCAGCGGGTGAACCATGTCGGTGTGCGAAGGCATGACGCGCACCGCCAGCCCCATTTTGCCGCTCGAAGCAAAAGCGACGCCGCCTTTGAATTCGGCAGTCTGGCCATCCTGCTTAACCAGCTTCAGATCGACGATTTCACCCTGAGCAAGGTTGCCGTCGCTGATCAATTGGCCATAAAACGCCTGCACGATAACATCAGAGGCCTTCAAACCGGCAAGATGAACTTTAGCGCTGACATCAAAAGATTCGCCGACACGATGCTCGTTGCCACCGTTGGCATCAACGCTTTCGATGCGCACGCTTCCCCAGTTCTTGCCGACGTTGTCGAGCCAGGCAGCGAGTTCACGCGCCCTTTTCCGGTTATTGGCCGAAAGGGCCTGGTAACGTTTATCAGCCGGAACATAGAAGCGATCAGTGTATTCGCCGACCATACGGTTGGTATTGAACACCGGGTTCACTTCTTTCATGCACTGTTTCATCATGGTGATCCAGCGGCGGGGCAGATGATCGCTCGACAGATCGTAGAAAGTCGGGGCCACTTCTTTTTCGAGAAGTTCATAAAGGGAGTTGGCCTCGATTTCATCCTGATAGTCAGAATCTTCGTATTCTTCGCGGGTGCCGATCGCCCAGCCGATACCGGGGTTATAGGCTTCATCCCACCAGCCATCGAGAATGGAAAGGTTGAGAACGCCGTTTGCTGCTGCTTTCATGCCTGAGGTGCCGCTGGCTTCCTGGGGGCGGCGCGGGTTGTTCAACCAGACATCGACACCCTGCACCAGATAGCGGGCCACAACGACATCATAGTCTTCGATGAAGACGATATGACGGCGCAGACGTTCATCATTGCTTTCTTTAACGATTTCTTTGATGAAATTTTTGCCTGGTTCGTCTTTCGGGTGGGCCTTACCGGCAACGATAATCTGAATCGGGCGGTCTTTGTTGGTCAGAATGCGAATCAGGCGCTCTTTGTCTTTAAAAAGAAGGGTTGCGCGTTTGTAAGTGGCAAAACGTCTGGCAAAGCCGATCGTCAGATACTCAGGGTTCAATACTTCCTGGGCTCTTGCGATCTCAGAAGGCGGGGCATTGCGCTGTTTGAGCTGTTTTTCGAGGCGGCTGCGGGCAAAGGCCACCAGGCGTTCACGGCGGCGTTCATGAGTGCGCCAGAGTTCTTCCATCGGGATCATGTCGATTTTTTCCCAGACGGTCTGGTCGCCGGGGTTCATTACCCAGCGGGGGCCGAGATAACGGTCGAAAAGGGCCGATATTTCCTGAGATGCGTATGAACGAGTGTGAACACCGTTGGTAACCGATTTGATGGGGATTTCCTGGAAAGGAACGGCCGGGTAGAGGTTGCCCCACATTTTGCGCGAAACATCGCCGTGCAGCTTGCTGACGCCGTTGGCTTCACCGCAAAGGTTGAGGGCGCAGACGGCCATCGAAAAGCCATCGCCCTTCGGCGTGTTGGCCTGCCAGCCAAGATCGAGGAATTCCTGCCAGCTGATGCCGAGCTTTGAATAATACTGCGAAAAATATTTATCCATGAGTTCTTTTGAGAACACATCGATACCAGCCGGAACCGGGGTATGCGTGGTAAAAACGTTACCAGATCTGGTCAATTCAAGAGCTTCACGGAAAGTCATCTGATGGCGTTCCATGGCGACGGCGATGCGCTCGAGAGCGAGAAACGCCGAGTGACCTTCGTTCATATGATAAACGCAGGGGTGCAGATCGAGGGCGTGCAGGGCACGCAGACCACCGATACCAAGAACGAGTTCCTGCATGATGCGGGTTTCGGTGTCGCCGCCGTAGAGTTCGCGGGTAATCCAGCGGTCGCCGGCAGAGTTTTCAGGGGTATCGGTATCGAGCAGATACAAAGGCACACGACCGACCTGCAGTTTCCACAACAGGCAGTGAAGAGTGCGACCAGGCAACTGCACGCCAATTTTCACCTGATTGCCGTTAGCATCGTT
Organism: Candidatus Rifleibacteriota bacterium; assembly: GCA_029564115.1. The sequence continues at coordinate 3,173 of JAKQQP010000326.1, forward strand.
TATCGGGACGATGGGCATATTGTGAAAATCGTTTTCAGGGTAGACTTCCTGCTGGTAACCGCCAGCATTCAACTTCTGCTGAAAATAACCGACGCGATAAAGCATACCGACCGCAACCAGAGGAATACCGAGATCGGAAGCAGACTTAAGATGATCACCGGCCAGCATGCCGAGACCGCCCGAATACAGGCGCACACTCTCGGTAAGACCGAATTCGGCCGAAAAATATGCAACTACCGGCTTTTCGTTAAAACCGCCATGGTTCTTTGCATACCAGGTCTGGTGATCGTTCATATACTGGGTAAAACTTTCATAAACCCGCTGCAGATTGGCCAGAAAGGCTTCATCTCTGGCTTTAGCTTCGAGCCGTTCCTGCGAAATAGCGCCGAGCATCTTCACGGGGTTATGGTAGGTCGCTTCCCATTGACCTGGGTCGAGACGACGCCACAGAGCTATGGCTTCCGGGTTCCAGCACCACCAGAGGTTGTTGGCAAGTTCCTTGAGAGGAGCGAGTGGCTCTGGCAAACTGGGAACCACGATAAAGGTTCGAACAGGCTTCATCTAATATGGGCCTCCTGCAAAAAAATTAGGTGTGCATTTTATACCATTAGCCAGACAAATTCGCAAGCCCTATGCACAGCAAAGCCGGCAGGTCTGGCAAAAACACAGATTCGACAGAGTGTGCAAAACCCCGCAAACACTGCACGCAAATCACTGAAAACTTGCAGTTTCCGTGCCCCAGAATCAGTTCTTTGCAACAGCTGCCTCGATAAATTTCGAATCGCGTTCGATCACCTCGGCAAGCCCGGCAAAATCTTCCGACAGATAAAGGCCGGCAACAGACTCGTCGATAGCAAAATCGTTCGAAACAGTCGCCAGCCACTTCAACACCCCGCGGTCACTGAGATCAAAAACACTCATGTATTTTTCGTAGCGCACCACAATGCGCCCGCTCACCGCCTCATCCATGTGCAGAACCGGATACTTTTTTTCTTGATTCAGGCCGCTGCCAAAAGTATTTTCGACCTCGATACCCATCAAATCGCAAATAATGGGAAGCAGGTCAGCGTGAGTCGTCGGTTGATCAATCTTTTGCGGAGATACGCCGGCACCAACAAAAAACACGGTCGTTTCGAACTGTTTTATATGCGGGCCGGTAGCGTGGGCGATAAACCCTGATTCACCCAATGATTCACCGTGATCGCCGAAAACGACAAAAAGAGTATCGGCAAACCGGCCATCGGCCTCGGCCTGACGCAAAAATTCAGCAAGAACCCTGTCGGTATGCAGAGCTGAGTTGGCATATCGATTGCGCAGTCCAGTCAGATTTTCGCCGTCGGGCTGCATGAGAAAGAGATTGATTTCTTCGGGGATCACCGGCGCAAACCGCGCCCATTGGGGCGGGTAATAATAGTTGTAGTGCAGATTGTAAAGATAGGCATGCACAGCCTTGAACCCCGGTTCGCGCAAAGTGTCGAGCAATTTTTCAAGAACCAGCGGCGTGTTCTGCCACTTTGGCTCGGCCTTCACCTCTATAGCCCGACTGCCCCAGAAGTTAGTCTGAGGCATGTTTATTCGTTCCGGCGCAATCAGCAAAGAGGTATAACCAACAGACTCAAGCAGTTTTTGCAGGGGTATTTGCGTCAACCAGTGCCCGGTATAGGCCAGATTCAGCGGAAACGAACTGCGAAAAATATTGTGGAAGCTGCTGAAAGTTATGTTTGAAACCGAAAAATGGTTATCCAGCCAGAGGCCACGCCTGGCAAAGTCGCCTGTATCGGCCATAAGAGTGTCAAATTCATGTTTTCTCAGACTTTCGACCGAAATCATTACCAGATTCACCGGCTTGAAACCCGGGCGAAAACTGAGCCTGTTTTCGGGAAACAGCTTTTTTTCATCGAGACTGATCTGCCGCTGCAACAGCCCGGCAAGAGCAGGTGCGTTGCGCAGAGCCGGGTGATCGGGCACGGGCAGCATACCAAGATCGAGTCTCAAAGGCAGATACTGAAAAACCGACAAATCGCTGCAAACACTGTCGAAGCGCAGCAGATGAACCCCGGAAACCGCAACGGCAATCAGAATTACTGCAAAAGCGCCGACCAGCGTTCTTGGTGCTCTGGTCGCCCGCCCCATAAGAAGCCTTGCCACAGGAACCGGAGAAGCCACAAACAGCAGCAGCTCAAAAACCACCGCCACATGCCCTTTTTCGAAAAATTTCAAAGCCGCTTTCACTTCTTCCGCAACATGCATCAGCTGCACAAGATGATTCATGCTCAGATGAGTTCGACCGACAGAAAAAATCATGCGGTCGAAATAGAGCCAGACCAGCAGAAACGTATTAGCGAGAATCATTGCCCAGAAACCTTTAGAGCCCAAAAGCCGCCCAACTGTAACTTCAACCGCCAGCAATACGGTTGCTGCCCCAAAAGAAGCCAGCATTACCCAGTCGATTATCGAAGCCCCCAGAAGTGTCTGGTAAAGCATGGCACCAGCAGTGACAAACACGAGCAGCAGAGGGAGATTTTTCATTATGCTTACATATTTTCTGGCGGCAAAACCGGCGAGAAAAACGAGCAAAAGCGCACCTTCAGGCCCGGTAAACTTTAACAGTTCGAGCGAATCGTCAGACCCGCTGATTCTGATTATTGTAAGTGTCAGCAGTATGATACCGGCGACCTGAAGAGCCAACGCCGTTTCATACCAGGCCGGAATAAACGCGGGAACGGTTTTTTGTTTATGAGTGTCGTTATTAAAGTTTGGCGAAATATTGTTCATATGTGGGTTGAATATACATTTTTTGCAACAACCAGTAAAGAAGTGGATAGTGGATAGTGGATAGCGGAGAGCGGAGAGAAAGCAGGCTGGTAGTAAAAAGGCGACGAGAAATTTTGGCGCTTGGACAAAGAATGGAAACGGGCCTTAAAAGAAACTGCCACTGCAGGCGCAAAAGAAGCAGTCTTGCAAAATTGTCATCATATATTCACTTTGTGGTGAATATTTGTGCTGAATACCCATGAATAGTGATTTGCAAAGAGCTTTCTACCGATGAGTTTCAGATAGAAAGAAGGAAGGTGAACAAGCTAATGACTGTCATTGCGAAGAGCGCAAGCTGTGAAGCAATCTCAGGCAAAACAGCAAGATTGCTTCGCTGCGTTCGCAACGACAATAAAAGCGCTCGCGATGACTCATACGGAGCCCGAAATGACAAGCCTGGCGCCGACAATGAGAACATAACTCGCAATTACAAACGTTTCAGCGGGTTTATCCTGCTGATAACCGATGCGGGGGTTGTAATGCTTTTGGGCGTTGAGTATAATACCTGATCATGAAAAACAAGCAGATATTATCAGTCGTGTTCTTTGTTATGCTGGCCGCAACGGTTTTATGCAGCGACTTCACCCCGGCTTCTGACACGTTTTACATACCCGAAACACCGCCAGACATAGTGATTACCGCAAACACCATGACCGTTCGAGACGGTAATGCCATCTTAGAGGGCAACGTTAAAGCCACCAGGGAACACGACATTTTGACCTGCAATCGTGCCCTTGTTAACAGTTCGCCACGCTGGCTGCTCGCCAGTCTAACGCCACGCCTCTACCGCCGTGAAGCAATTCCGGCAGAAAAGGTTATCAGAGAGTTGAACCTCGAAGCCCGAAACATTTTCTATGACACCGACAAAGGTCAGTTCAGTGCCTCTGATAGCGTTCATCTGCGGATAGAAGAGCGTTCCTGGGATCTGGCAACCTATTCATGGGCTGTAATCACAGCCGACGACATGCTTGGGTTCCGCGACAGCAGTCGCATGATTTTCAGCGGCAATGTAAAAGTGCGCGACAAAGACAACTACGGACGCGGCAACCGCCTCGATTACCTCAAAGAAAAATCTCTAGCGATTCTCAGCGGCAATGCCGTTCTTGAAACCCACGAAAAGAACGAAAAAACAGGCAAAATGGAACCGCGCACTCTCAAAGGCCAGAGAATCATCTACGACACCGTGACCCGGCAGGCAGTATCAGAATAGTGGTTAGTGGTTAGTGGTTAGTAGAAAAGGTTTTATTGTCACTGCGATTTATAGCGAGGCAGTCTAGAATTCGTTTCAAAAACTCAAAAGCAGCAAATTTGTCATCGCGAGGCCTCTGAAAGAGACCGTGGCAATATCTCAAAAAGAAGAGACTGCTTCGTCGGTAAAGGCCTCCTGGCAGTGACATACGGGTTTTGAAACGGTCTCCAACGAAAGCGGATTGTTTCAGGCTTCGTCTTCGTTAATAACGGATTTTTAGTGTCGGCAATGACATTTTTCTGACTCACAGTGGTAAAGACTTGTTCTGAGTCGATATATTGGGGTTGCGATACAAGTGCATGGCAGAGTATAATTCAACGTTCGAAATAATACGGTTCGGCACGCCACTACAAGGAAAACAAAGCACATATGGAACTCAATGTTAAATACCGCGACTACATTCTCGATGAATTTCAGATTCAGGCGATCACTGAAATAGAAAACGGGCATTCCCTTGTTCTCTCGGCACCGACCGGTTCTGGCAAAACTCTGGTTGCAGAATACCTGATCGAAAAGGTCTTAAAAACAGACCAGCGCATCATTTATACCTCGCCGATCAAAGCTCTCTCAAACCAGAAATACCGTGATTTTTCGCGGCTTTACGGCGACAAAGTCGGCATTCTTACCGGTGACGTAGTCATAAACCGTGACGCTCAAGCTCTTATCGTCACCACCGAAGTTTATCGCAACATGGCTATCGAAGACCCCGAAGCCATAGCTGACGTTTCCTACGTGATTTTCGATGAGATTCACTATCTTGGTGATATCGAACGCGGCACCGTCTGGGAAGAATCAATAATCTTCTCGCCGAAAACCGTGCGCTTTCTAGCTCTTTCCGCTACTATTCCGAACTGTGACGAGTTGGCACGCTGGATAGAATCAGTAATCGATCATCAGGTCAAAGTTATCAGCCACAATCAACGTGCCGTGCCGTTATCTTTTCTTTTTTATCACAATAAAAGTCTTTATCAGTTCAAGGACCTGCGCAAAAAAGTGCGGGGTGGAGCCGCCGACCATGAAGGACCACGTGACCGCAGACAAAAGAAAGAAGGCGAATTCAGACATTTCGACATTATCAAACAGCTCAAACAGCAAGATCGCCTGCCTCTCCTCTATTTTGTTTTTTCGCGGGCACTTGCCGACAAGCTTTCTCTCGACACTGCCCGAAAAATGGACTTCACTTCACCGGCTGAAAAAGACCGTATCGAGGCCATGGTCGACAACTGTATCGAGAAATATCAGCTGCATAACCTCGAAACCGCGCAGAACTTGAAGGAAGAGCTGATGCGCGGAGTCGGTCGCCATCACGCCGGGCTGTTGCCCCAACTCAAAGAACTGGTAGAAATACTCTTTGCCGAGCGCACTTTACGCGTATTGTTCGTCACAGAAACCTTTGCCGTTGGCGTCAACATGCCGGCCCGCAGCGTGGCTTACGACGCCCTCAAAAAATATGACGGCAGATCTTTTCGGCCGATGCGAGCTCTTGAATTCACACAGATATCCGGTCGAGCCGGGCGCCGTGGCATTGATAAAACAGGCTGGGTCGTTGTGCCCCATATTCCCCGTGATCTTTCTTTTGAAGAACTGCAAAACCTTGTTTACGGCGACATCGAAAATCTCGAGAGTCAGTTCGACCTTTCGTTCAACAGCGTTCTCAACCTCTATTCGGGGCATAAGACCGAAGAGGTCAGACTCATTCTCAAACGCAATTTTGCGCAGTTTCAAGCCAATAAAAATCTGCCCGAACTTACCGAAAAAGTTGCCAAGCTCCGCCTTGAAATCGAAAGGGTAGCGCCACGCTGCCCCGAAAAGAAAAATGATTTTGCCGATTTCATGAAGTTTTACAAAAAGAAACAGCAACTTGAAGACACGATGCACCGGCAGATGCTCGATATCAGAACCGGTATGCGCGGGCGCAAAAACCGCATTTTTCAGGCCGAGGTCGAAAAAAAGTTTTCTGACTCGCACGCCGAACTGCGCGAACAGGAAAAAACCTTCATCTGTGGGCGCTGCCATAATCTGAATCGCTGCATTTCACGACATCAACAGGCTGAGCGCCTTGAAAAGAAGCTGAATTACTGGCGCGGTCTGCTCGAAGAACAGGGTGAACTGCAGCTGCCTCTCTATGAACGCAAACTGGAACTGCTCAGGCGCCTTGGCTACATCGACGAAAAAGGTCTGCTGCCGCGCGGCGAGCTTGCCAGCCGCATACATACCGAAGAAATCGCAGTAACCGAACTGTATTTTCATGGCTACTTTCATGAGTGCAGCGAGCACGAAGTCAACGCAATCTGTCTTTCGCTTATTTACGAGCATCGTCGCCGGGCTGGCAACGGTGAACAACCCAGAGCGGCAGCCAAGCTCCCTGAAAAAATCAAAAGCGCCAGAGGTTTTATCAACAGCCTCGCCCGGCAGCACCCGTTCATTAAGCCGCTTGAAACGAGAATATGCCATCTGATGATCGCCTGGAGTGAAGGAGCTGCTTTTGAAGATATCATGTCGATGACCGACATCCCCGAAGGCGACCTGATCAGGGCTTTCAGACAGGTCATCGACCTGCTCAGACAGATTCGTGACGCAGTCAAAGAAATGAGCCTGCGCGACAAACTGCTTTCGTGCCTGGCCTACATTAACCGCGACATAGTTCTGGCAACTGAATTGAGAGACTGATGCAAGAGCGCGAAACGATCAACAGTCTTTCTCCCGAGCAAACCCTCGAAATTGCTGCCAGGCTGGCTGCACAGTTCCCGAAAGCTCTGGTGTTACTGCACGGCTCGCTTGGCGCCGGCAAAACTCTTTTTGCCAGAGGCTTTGCTACTGGGCTGGGCATTAAAACCAATGTATCCAGCCCTTCTTACACACTGATGAATGAATACAGATGTGAAGATCGCAGCATGTTTCACCTCGATCTGTATCGCATCAACTGCTTCGAAGAAGTCGTCGACATCGGGCTTTTCGACATTCTCGATGCCGGGCAGCCATGTTTGATCGAGTGGGCAGAGCGGGTTGAAGAACTCGGGCGACTGCCTCACCTCGATGTAAAAATATCCTGCTACGACGAAGACCATGAACATCACCGGCAAATCAGCTGGCAATGGCAGGACGGCACAACATGAAATACCTTTTTATCGACGCATCAGAAAACAGTACTTTTGCCCAAACTGGCGACACTGATGGTTTCAAGCCTCGAAGTTTTGCTACCGACAGAAATTTCGCCGCCAGAATCACGCTTATCTGCGACGAAATGCTGGGCAACGCCGGCTGGAGCTTCTCTGATCTTGATTGTCTGGCCCTTTGCACAGGCCCGGGCAGCCTCACCGGCCTGCGTGTTGCGGCGGCTTTTCTGCGAACTGCCGCAATGCTGACCGGCAAACCGCTGGTCGGCGTTAACCTTTTTGAATGGTCGCTGCAAAGTTTGCTCAACCAGAAAAAAACCGGCGCAATCAGAGTTGTAATGCCGACGCTGATCGACAAAGCCTTCATGGTTGAAGCCACTCTACCCTCATTGCATCACAGTAACCCTGAACTGATCGACCGCTCTGCGTCAGGAACCCACCCAGATACATACGGCATAAGATTTACAGTTCCTGGCGTGACAGAAGTAAAACTCGACCCGGCGGCTCTGCACGAGATTCTGTGCAAAAAAGAACTGAAAGCTGCTGCTGGCATGTCTGAGATTCTCAATATCCTGCCCATGTATGTTATTCCGTCGCAGGCCGAACGCAAATTCAAGGAAAATTTATGATCACTCTCGGTATCGAATCTTCTTGTGACGACACCTCCGTTGCGCTGATCAAAGACGGCACTCAGATACTGGCCAGTCTTGTCTCGTCACAGATCGAAATTCACCGGCGCTTCGGCGGCGTTGTGCCCGAAGTCGCTTCGAGGAAGCACCTCGAAGCCATTCTGCCATTGCTCAGCGAAGCAATGCAGACTGCCGGAATCACCTATGCCGAAATAGATCAGATTGCCGTGACCGCAGGCCCCGGGCTTCTTGGCCCTCTGCTCGTAGGTCTCAGCACCGCCAAAGCTCTTGCCTGGCTTCTAAAAAAACCGCTCATACCGGTAAACCATATCGAAGCACATCTCACTGCTTCTTTTCTGGCTGCTGGTCGCCGACCCGAATACCCCTTTCTCGGGCTGATAGTTTCGGGTGGGCACTCTAATCTGGTGCACGTCACCGGCTCACGCCAGTATAAATGCCTGGCCCAGACCCTTGACGATGCTCCGGGCGAACTGTTCGACAAAGTCGCCAGACATCTCGGGCTTGGCTACCCGGGCGGGCCGGTCGTTCAAAAAACGGGCGAGAATGGCGATCCGAAGCGCTACCGCCTGCCACGCCCAATGGCCGGCAAAGGGTATGTATTCAGCTTCAGTGGCCTGAAAACTGCCGTTATGCGCGTTGTCGAGAACGAAAAAGACGCGTTGAACATGGCCGACCTTTGCGCCAGTCTGCAGCATGCCGTGGCCGAAACCTTCGCCGAAAAAGTCGAAATGGCACTCGAAGAGACAGGGGTAAAGAGGCTTGTCATGGCTGGTGGCGTCGCCGCCAACCGACCGTTACGCGAAAGAATGCAGCAGCTTGCCGATCGTCACAAAGCTGAACTGCTGCTGCCGACAATTCATCTCTGCACCGACAACGCCGCCATGATCGCTGCCCACGCTTTCTTTACGGCTGAGAGCGCGCCGGCAAACAGCCTCGAGGTCAATGCCGTCGCCACCTGGGAAATGGGCGGAGCGCACAATTTTTGAGGAAACAATATGCAGAACGGAAAAATAAAAGTTCTTTCTGACGACATTATCTGCCGTATCGCCGCCGGCGAAGTGGTAGAACGACCGGCTTCAGTGGTCAAGGAACTCATCGAAAATTCGATTGACGCGCGTGCCACTCGCATTGAAATCGAAATTAAAGATGGCGGTCAGAAACTCATTGAAATTACCGACAACGGCGAAGGCATGTGCCGCCAGGACGCTGTTCTTGCCTTTACTCCGCATGCAACCAGCAAAATAGCCGACGATTCAGAGCTTGAGCATGTCGTTTCGCTGGGTTTTCGGGGCGAAGCGCTGCCCACCATTGCTTCTGTCGCCCGCCTTGCCATGGTCACCCGCCATGCCTCAGAAGAAACCGGTTCACGCATCAATATCGACGGAGGGCGCATTCTTGGCGTCGATTCTGACTCGTTTCCGTGCGGAACCCGTATTCAGGTGAAAAACCTGTTCTTCAACGTACCGGCCCGCCGCAAGTTTCTCAAGAGTGTTCAGGCAGAAATGGCCCAGATCTCTGATGTTGTCTGCCACTACATGATGGGCTACCCCGAAATAGCTTTCAAATTCAGCAAAAGCAATGTTCAGATCGCGGCCACCAATGGCTCAGGCAATCTGATAGACGCCATACTTTCGGTTTATGGACCGGAAGTCACCCGCAGTCTGGTTCAGCTCAAAGAGCCGGCTTCTATCGCAGGCACCGGCATGTCACTGCGCGGTTACATTTCGCCGCCCAACCAGGCCAGACCGGCTGCGCGATATATGACAACTCTGGTCAATCGTCGCGTCGTCAGAACGAAATTGCTGACCCAGGCAATCAACAAAGCCTGCGCCGCGTTTTTCCCGAAGGGGCGTTACCCGGTTCTCATTCTCGATCTGCGCGTGCCACCTGAAATGATCGATGTTAACGTTCACCCGCAAAAAACCGAGATTCGTTTTAAAGACGAACGCTGGGTTTTCGCAACCATCTGGGAAACAATTCAGTCGAGCCTTTCGGGTCTGCGTATGGTTTCAGGCTCTTCAATGCCCGCAGAGCCACGTGACATAGAACCAGTCACCGCCGACCTGCCAGAATTCGATGAAATCAGCGAAAGATCGGATGCCAGCCAGTCTGCCACGAACCACACCATCTTTACGCCACCGCCTGCCGCCCCGGCACTCGTCGCAAAACCAGCTGAAAGCGACAAAAGAATTTATGAACTAAAAGAGACAGAGGTTGAAAGACTCGGGCCGCACTCTGTGGTTCAGCCTCAGGTGGCAGCTGCAGCTTTTACACCGGTCATAACCCTGCAGCGCCCCAGAATTCTGGCGCAGCTGAAAAATTCTTATCTGCTCGGTGAAGACGACGAGGGTCTGTTTATCATCGACCAGCACGCCGCCCATGAACGAATTCTGTTCGACCAGTTCGTCAGTTCATACAAAGACATGCCAGTTACTGCTCAACCACTGCTTTTTCCTGTTCCGCTCAAACTGTTGCCTTCAGAACGCCTGATCATCAAAGAACAGCTGTCAGAGTTGAAAAGCCTGGGCTTCTCAATTTATCAAGAAGAAGACAACCAGTTCTACGTCACTGCCGTTCCGGTCTCTGAAAAGAAAACGTCAGACAGCGAGGCTATTCAGAACGTTCTTTCAGAAGTGCTCAATGGCTGGGAAAGCAGATCTCTTGCAGAAATCAAAACCGACCTGCTGAAAACAATGGCCTGCAAAGCGGCGGTCAAAGCCGGTGATCCTCTCACCGATTCAGAATGGAACAGCCTGCTCGAACAGCTGTTAAAAACTGAAAACCCCTTCACCTGCCCACACGGTCGCCCGATCGTCATCAGACTGACCACCAGGCAGATCGAAACCGGCTTTTTGCGCACCTGACGCCTAAAGTCGAACTGCTTACAGCAAATTATGGTTAACACAGTGCCAGAAAGTTTTACAACAAAAAAGCCGGTATTGGCGGTTCTTGGGCCAACGGCTTCTGGTAAAACCTCGTTGGCTCTGAAACTGGCCGAGAAGTTCGACTGTGAAATCGTCAACTGCGACTCTCGGCAGATTTATCGCGAGATGCTCATTGGCACCGCTTGCCCTACTGCAGCAGAAATGCAGCGGGCAGCACATCATCTTTTCTGCTTCATCAGCCCCTCTGAAGCATTCAGTGCCGCAGACTATGCCCTGGCTGCAGCCGAAACTATCCGCAACATATGGAGCAGGGGCAAAATCCCTCTTTTAACAGGCGGAACCGGTTTTTATTACGCAGCTATCTCTGAAGGCCTGGGAAACGCCGGACATGACCAGCAGCGCACTGAACAACTTCAACAGTTATTGCAGAATAAAGGGCTGGCACATCTGGTAGCCATGCTTGAGAAAATCGACCCTACGGCAGTGACCGTAGTCGATCTGAATAACCCGCGCCGTGTCATTCGGGCTATCGAAGTGGTTGAACTGACTAAAAAGCCCTTCGCCGCCAATCAGCCACAGATGCTTTTACCGGAGGCGACATTTTTTCCCGTTGTTGTCACCAGACCAAGAGAAGAACTGCACCTGGCAATCAGCTCGCGAGTGGAAAAAATGATCGAAGCAGGGCTTGAACAAGAGGTAAAAACGCTCCTGCAGCAATTCGGGGCAGATGCTCCCGGTCTCAACTCGATCGGCTATCACGAATGGTTCGGGTTCTTCAACGGTGAAGCAACGCTGAAGCAGGTAAAAGAGCTGATAGTGATACACACCAGGCAGTATGCAAAACGTCAGGAAACCTGGTTCAGACGGCGCCCTGGCGTTGCGGCATTCAACCTGAGCGATCGGCAGCAGGTCGAAGCAATTTTCCCTCAGACAGCTGCATTTTTAAGTAATTTTGCGTTATAATCGAAGACATGGGTAAAAGCCGGCGTTAGAACGGCATTCTTGGGCAAACTCAAAATGGTTTTGCGATGTGCCCTAAACAAAACTCGCTGTCATGCCGATTATTTTGATGAATTGTAATTTCACCGACTAACTGGAGGCCAAAATTGAGGGAGGCGACAGACCTTGCGATCAGCGCCGGCATCAGACGAGAACTGTCTGGTCGACGTATTGATTTGTCCAAAATAAAATTCCCTGTCAAGGCCGGTGTGGTGAGTCTGCAGGGCGAACTCTGCTTTGTCGGGCTTGAAAAATCTACCGACGAAACAGCAGTTGAACTTAAATTCATCGAATCCAGCCTCAAAAAACTGCCCGGAGTCAAAGAGCTTATTTTTGAATTCACCAACTGGAACAAAAATGACACTGGCATCTGGGAACCATCCGGCGGAGCTGCAACCCCATCCGGAGCGACACCCCGAGTATCACCGGATGGCGAAGGTCTCGTCTGCCCTGACTGTGACTACGTAATCAGATTTTGCCCGTGCTGCGGCAAGCCTCTTGCCGGTGCCGGCAAGGCTCATACCTCCAGATTCCGCAAACCTGTTCCGCCGGTCAAACCGATCGTCAGAAAAAAGCGACCGGGTTCGCCGCTGCTTTCACCGGTTGTCAAACCGGTCATCTCAGACACGCCCGTAATAACTTCACCTGAACTGATCAAGAATATTCCGGCCAGCGTTCCAGCTGCCAGAGTTCCTGCAACGCCGACAGCCAGACCCGAACCGCCGCGACCGCCCACTCCCGGAGCCGAACCCGGCGCCATTCCCACCATAGCGAAGCCCACGACGACCGCCCAACCTCCTTTTTCTGCGCCAAAACCCGCGCCACCAAAAGAGCCGATCACCGGCCAACCGGCGCCAGTTGCAGCACCAGTTATGCCTTCCAGGCCGGCAGCTCCGGCCACCACTCAGCCTGAGCAGCTTCAGCCGACCGTTGCAAAACCGGCAATGCCGACAGCCCCTCTGCCGCCAGCAGCACCGGCAAAGCCCGCCCAGAAACAGCAACCAGAAGTATTTCCAGGCACACCAGACGAAGACATTCCTGATTTCGGGTCCCTTTCGCTCAAAGATGACAGTCTAAATGTTGAAGAAACTCCAGCTGCTGATGACGGCCTGAATTCGCTTCTCAGTGGCCTCACAATGGATTTGCCAGAACCGCTCAAGACTTCGCCAGCGCCAAAGCCGCCACAAACACCGGCACCGGCGCCAGCGCCAGCGCCAGTCAAACCGACTACTCCGGCAAAACCTGCTGACCCCGTTGCCGATTTCAATTTCGACTCGCTGCTCTCAGCTGTTGAAAGTGAAGAAGCACCTGCGCAAAATAATACCCCCGCCACCACAGGCGCTTTTGAAGCACCGACTTTTGATCTTGGTTCGCTTGGTGATCTAGATTCGACCCCCGCCGATTCGGCAACGCCGGGCGACAACCTGTGCAGTTTCGAACCTCCGGCCGATGACGACGATACGCCACTTCCACCTCAGAAAAAAATACCTGCTCCGGCAAAACCCATCGAGACCTTCGAAGACGATGACACTCCTTTGCCGCCGATGAAACCCCAGACTCCGGCGCCAGCGCGCGACGCGAAAGGCAAAGATCTGTTTGCCTCCCTGTTCTCAGACGCTGACATAAACCTCGGGCTGCCTGCCGAAGATTCGTCCGGTCAGGGCAAAAACCCCTTCGGAAACCTCGATCTCGAACTCGACATTCTCGAGGTTTTCCCGGGCAACGAAGAACCAGCGCCGGCACCGAGCCCGGTGCCAGCCAAAGGCAAGAAGCCGCCAGCACCAGCGCAACCTGCTCCTGCTGACGACAACCCCTTCAACCTCGACAATATCATCGATCTCGACAGCCCGGTTGAAGAAAAGTCGCCATCAAAAAAGAAGGGCAGCGACGACCCCTTCAATCTTGATGACTTTGACATCAGCAAATTCAAACTTTAAGGAGCATATTGCATCATGAAGTTCATTCACCCTGTTTTCATGCTATTTGTGCTGACCTATCTGTTCAGAATCCACAAAATTGGCAAACTGGCTCTGGCCGTTAATCCCAAATCCCCGGATGCCGACCAGCGCGAACTGTTTCTGGCCGAGCACGGCAAAATAAGCAAGATCGCTGCTGGCCTTTTTGCTGCGGGCCTGGTCGGTGGCATTCTCAGTGTCGTTTATTTTCTTGAAATCAACGCCGTTTTCATGAAAACCTACGGTCATGGATTTGTCGGGGCAATTCTGCTGGGTCTGATGCTTGCCAATATCTTTGTCGGCAATTCAATCAAGACTCTGGTCAAGGAAAAATCCCGCGACAATCTGCGACGATTTCACTTCACTCTTTTCTACGCCACCCTCATCTGCTCTGCATATTCACTGGTCTCTGGTCTGGTAGTATTGTTCAAAGGGCCCATGAGCTGACAGGGCCGCGCAGACAACAGAACTTTTCACGCCTGTCTTTGCATTGCAGAGGCAGGCGTGTTAATTTTAACTGAAACCTAAATTCAGGGGGCGGATTATGAGCCGGCGAACTTTTTCCAGGGTATGTAAATTGATGGCAATTGCTGTTGCGACCTCGGGGCTGGGACTGGCCAACCCATTCAATCTTGCCGCCGCGACCAGAAGACCAAAAGTCAAACTGCAAAAACCCCAGGAACAGATAACAGCGGCTCATTACGACAAAATCTGGAGAAACTGGCAGATTGGCACTAAGAAAGAGAAGGACGCGGCTGTTAAAGAGTTGCGGGCCATTGTCCGCAAATCTCCAGAAGAATTCATGGCCCACTACTATCTGGGAATCATGATCTCCGAGACCGGTTCGCCCGCCCAGGCTCTGCGCCACTTCGAAACCGCGCTGATTGGTTTCCCAAAATCGGCTGATATTCATGCCAGAATGGGTACAATTCTCGACAGCAGAAACAAAGCCGATGAAGCGGTAGAACACTTTCAACAGGCTCTCAAGCTCGACCCGAATGAGCCGCGGGCTCTTGCACGCCTTGGCATTCATGCTCTTGAGAATGGCGATCTCGAAACCTCTTACGACCTCCTTTACAAAGCCAGGCAGGTTCAGCCGGATAACCCCGAGACACTGCGCAGCCTCGGGGCAATTCTGATCGAAAAAAATTCTGCGGCTGAGGCCTTACCAGTTCTCGAGCAGGCACTTCTTTTCGACCAGAAGCATGCCGAAACTCACTGGCTGCTTGCCAGAGCCTACGAAAAACTCGCTCAGCCCGAAAAAGCGACCGAACATTTTAATGAAGCCCGCAAGCTCGGTCGACGCGACCCAGGCATCAAAGAGCTGATCGGCTACGATCTGGCACGCAATCTGCTGCGTTCGGGCAAAAGCAGCGAAGCTGAAACTGAATATAAAAAAGAGATCCGTAAAAACGCTGATCCGGCAACCGGGTATTACGAACTGGCACAGCTTTACGAAGACACCGGCCGGGAAAACGAAGCCGTGGAAGCCTATGTGCAGGCATATAATCTGAATAAGAGTCTTGGCGAGGGCGTCATGCGTTCAGCCGATATTTTTCTGCGCCGCGAAGAATACGACAACGCCGAAAGCGTTCTCAACCTTCTGAAAAGTGATGCAGCCTTCAAAGATCGAGCAAAAGAAGAGCTGGCCGAAATAAAAGATGCCCGCGAACGTCAGGAAAAATTGCGCCTCGAGGCAGAAATGGCCGACCGGGCCATCAATGACGCCGGCATTGAAGAGAACTTCATGCACATGCTCGAGCTCAACAAAAACGATGCCGATGCGCTCGACGGGCTGATGAATTTTTATCAGGAACGCGGTTATTACGACCAGGCACTCTACTGGTTCAGAAAATACAATCGTGTCAACCCGACAAGCGATCACCAGAAAAAATTGATTGAAAACGAGCTGAAACATCGCTTTGAACTCGATAACTTCACCCTTTTCGGCTATAAAAAACCGGTAGAATTCAAATATTCGCAGGCAGCCGACGATAACCTGATGAATCTGGCCTTTAACGGCGAAAATGACCGACTCAGGGAAGTCGCAGCACAGATACTGCTGAGTCGCAAAGAATACAAAGAAAATCGCAGTCTGATCGAGGGGTTGCTCGAATTCTACGCTGAACGGGGTCGAGTCAGCGAAGCGATAAAGTATGTCAACATAATGAAGCGACTCGGTTATTACACTGCCGCCGAAGCCACAGAAAAACGAGCCAAATTACGCGGCAAATAAAATTTCCTTGCATTTTACCGCTTTTTGCTAAGACTATTGGTCATAGTTGTCGAAATCTTACTGTATAGTTCTATTTATAACATTGCGAGAATTATAATTTGGGTAATTGGCTGTAAGCCTGCCATAGGAGTTATATGATGAAACGCGGTTTCTCTCTTATCGAGCTTTTGGTGGTCGTTGCCATCATCGCCATTCTGGTCGGTGTCGCGGCTCCATATTATGCAGACTACGTGCGTCAGAGCAAAAGAGCAAAAGCTCTGCAGGATCTCGACGTTCTCAAACAGGCGGTTATTCTCTACAACTCCCAGGAAGACATCCCATATCAGGGTCTGCTGGCAACGGGTACGACTCAGATGGTGCCGATACTCGGCGAAAATGACTTCAATGGTCTGCAGGGCCGTTACCTGACTTATATCCCCGTTGACCCCTGGGATAAAAACTACAAACTCGACCCGTTTGCCTGCTTTGTCTACAGCGAGGGCCCCGATTCACGCATCATTGCCGATGATATTCGTGATTATTATGTTAAAGACCTCGCACTTGTCAGAGTCGAGTGGGAAGACACTGATAACAACAGAAGCATGAACAACCAGGATCTGCTTTATTTTTACTTCAACAAACCCCTATACTGCAAAAACATGCTCGACACAGACTTTGATGTTTACGAAAACAACGAAGTCGTGAACGAAGCTTCTGCCACTCTGCGGTTCGCTTTTGAGAAACCCCTCGTTTATGACGAAACCAACGCCACAAGCTCGGTTCTACTTGCCAGAGTCTCAGACGGCAACACAATCAAACTGGGAGTTCACTCGATCGCGTTCAAAGACGATCTCAACATCCTGAGAAATTACATGGAAGTGAAAGTGGACCGCGGCCGCTCGACCAATACCGAGGTCAGAACCTTCGTCGATCCGAACGTGAGTTCGCCTTATCGCTACGCAATTCGCACCAACCCGGTAAAAATCAAAATCAAGTAAGCTCGCAAAAAAAAGAAACGGCCCGACTAAAAAGCCAGTCGGGCCGTTTCTTTTTTTGTTCAGAGTTAAATTCTTTTAAAAACCCTGGCTGCAGCAGCGATTGTGGTGTCGATATCTTTTTCTGAATGCGCTGCCGAAACAAAAGCGGCTTCGAACTGAGACGGAGCGAGATAAATTCCTTCTGCAAGCATTTCACGAAACCATCTGGCAAAAAGCGCGGTATCGGAATTTTTTGCTGAGGCGTAATCGGTAACCGGAGCCTTGCTGAAAAACATCGTCATCATCGAACCGTACCGGTTGCTGACGACCTCGATACCGGCAGCTGCAGCGGCGCCTGCCAGACCCTTATCGAGTTTTTCAGAACAGTGAAGAAGCCTGCAGTAAAAATCGGCATCGGCTTTAATTTTTTCGAGGGTAGCAATGCCGGCAGCCACGGCAACCGGGTTCCCAGAGAGGGTCCCGGCCTGGTAAACGGGGCCTTCAGGGGCGATGCAGGCCATGATATCGGAGCGACCGCCATAAACAGCCAGTGGCATACCACCACCGACTATTTTGCCAAGGCAGGTAAGGTCTGGAACTACACCATAAACACCGCTCACGCCGCCAAAGCAGCCCCTGAAACCGGTCATTACCTCGTCAAAAATCAAAAGTGCCCCATGCGCAGAGCACAGTTGCCTCACCTGTGCCAGATATCCTTCAGCCGGGTTTACAACCCCCATGTTGCCGCATACGGGTTCGATGATCAGGCCGGCAATCTGGCCGGCGTGCCGCGCGAAGCAGGCAGAAACGGCCTCAATATCGTTGAACGGCACAACCAGAGTGTTGCGGGCAATGTCGTCAGGTATGCCGGGGCAACCGGGAATCGCCAGAGTGGCAACACCCGAACCGGCAGAAACCAATAATGAATCAGCATGCCCATGATAGGCACCGTCAAACTTGATTATCAGAGGGCGACCGGTGAAACCTCTTGCAAGCCGAACAGCCGACATGGTCGCCTCGGTTCCGCTGCTGACAAAACGCATGCGCTCGATCACCGGAAAAGCTTCACGAATGAGGTTTGCCAGCCTGGTTTCGGCTTCGGTTGGAGCGCCAAAACTAAGACCATTTGCCGCCGCGCGACTGACAGCCTCTACCACATCGGTATCGGCGTGCCCCAGAATCATGGGTCCCCATGAGCCGACGTAGTCGATATATTCGCGACCTTCGACGTCATAAATACGACTGCCAGAAGCTCTTTCAACAAAAACCGGGCGACCGCCCACAGATTTGAAAGCACGCACCGGGCTGTTGACACCGCCCGGAAAAACTTTAACAGCCTGTTCAAGAGCTCTGCAATTCACGATCTGGAATCCTCAAAATAGCGCATTGAAGTCTTTTTCAGTTCTTTTGCTGTTTTGAAAATTTTGAAGCCGTTGAACTTGAAGCGCTCCGATATCTTAATGACGATTTCGCGCAATTCTTCTTCTGAATGGGCATGAATCATGGTAAACAGGTTACCTTTCCAGCCTTCCGGGCATTCACGTTCGTAGCAATGTGATACTTCACGCATTTCGGCAATGGCTGCGCCAACTTCGTCGATATCTTCAGGCGGGACATCCCAGGTAACCAGAGCATTAGCGGCATAACCGGCCTGTTCTGGCCTGATAGCAGCACCAATACGTCTGATGATCCCTTCGGCGCGACAACGACCGATAATTTCTATGACTTCTTCCTCTGAGCAGCCAACTTTGTTGGCGATTCTTTTGAAAGGTCTGGTTTCAAGTTTAAAGCCATCCTGCAGTTCACAAAGAATCTGTCGGGTTTTACTGTCCATTATAGTCTCCTAGTCAAGATCAACCTTTACTTTGAACAGCTTCTTCGAAGCAAAAATCATGATATTGTCAATGCCGGTCTTTTGTCTGATCTCGGCCAGAATCTGGTCGCGGCGTTCCAGTGATGGAGCGATGACGGTAAACCAGACATTGGGGTTACCTTCGCGCAGATAGTTGTGAGTTATTTCAGGAAACTGGTTGATTACCTCGGCAATGGCATCGATTTTGTCGTCCGGGGCCTGCAAAGCCGCCAGACAACCCTTATAACCAAGTTTCCGACTATCGAAAAAGGGCCCTAAATAGCGAATTATACCGCTCTCGTACATTCTGGCGACACGTGAGATGACCGAGACTTCGTCCATCCACAGCTTGTCACCGATAACCTTATAAGGCTCAGATTCGAGGGGAAAACGACCTTGAAGCATCTGCAATATTTCACGATCTTTGTCGTCCATCAGGCTTTTCCTTCCTTGATCATGCAGTGATAACCAGTACTGCGCCATTCAGTCTGGGGGTCATACCAATATACTCAGGTTTCCTCTCTTTTACCAGAAGAAAACTTACAATTTGGGTCGGTCGCCATATAGCTGCCATGAACAGCATGTGCTCTGGCTCTGCAGCCGCCGCAGATTTTATTGAAACGGCAGATGCCGCAGACTCCTTCGAGCCTGTCCGGGGTACGCATATCTTTCAGCTCACGGCTGCCCAGATATATGTCTTTCAACGATCTGTTTCTGATATTGCCGACGACCAGATCAAAATAACCACAGGGCTTTACTTCGCCGCACCAGCTGACAAAAACGAAACCATTGCCAGCCATGCAGCTGCGGCCACGACTGCCGGGCTCTTTTCCCATTTCTGCTCTGATCTGGGCATATTGCGGAGCGCAGGTAACCTTGACCGGTAAAGACCATGTATCTGAATTTTCAGCAACATAATGCAGAACTCTGTCGATCTCGTTCTGGTCGAGTTCTACTTCTGAACCACCGCTGGCAGCTCTGCCGGTCGGAACAATGAAAAACAAATGCCAGGCGGCAGCCTCAAGAGCGACAACCCAGTCTTTAAGCGCCTCAAGACGTTTAAAATTGCTGGGCAGCACGGTTGTATTGATTTGAAAAGACATACCATGTGCCTTGATGCGTTTGAAGGCAAGCAATGCCTCACGGTAGGCGCCTGGCACTCTGACAAAAGCATCATGATCAGACTCTTCAGATGAATGCATACTGAAGCTGAAATGTCTGACACCGGCAGCGGCAAGGCTGCTCAGCCGCTCATCGCTCAAAAGCCTCCCGTCATTACAAGAAACAACCGGGCGATGCCCCAGCGTCACGGCTTTAGCAGCAATTTCTTCCAGGTCATTACGCAAAAGAGGCTCGCCGCCGCTCAGAATTATAAGGGCCGGGCCCATTTCGGCAGCTGACTCAAGCATTTTAAAGGCTTCTGCAGTAGTTAATTCATCCGGGTCACGAAATTCGACGGCGGAAGCCCGGCAATGCGGGCAGGCCAGCGGGCAGGCACGAGTGGTTTCCCAGGCCAGCACCCGCAGAGCGTGCTGGTCTGACTGCTGACTGTTTTTATTTGCATGTGGGTGCATCATTGATTCTCCATGGCCAGCCAGCCGGCTATCTGCGGAGCAAAATAGGTCAGAATTAGGTCGGCACCGGCCCGGCGCATTGCGATCAATGATTCAAGAACAACTTGGCGCTCATTAACCCAACCCTTTTCAGCAGCGGCTTTGATCATGGAATATTCACCAGACACCTGATAGACAGCCAATGGGCAGGAAAATTTCTGTCGGGCTGTCTGCAGAATATCGAGATAGGCAATGCCGGGTTTGACCATCAGAATGTCAGCGCCCTCTTCAAAATCGAGTTGCAGCTCTATTTCTGCATCGCGGCTGACAGCGTAATCCATCTGGTAACCGCGACGGTCGCCTTTACCCGGAGCAGAACCAGCAGCTTCACGAAAGGGGCCGTAAAATGATGAGGCATATTTGGCTGAATAAGACATAATCGGAATATTCTGGTATCCATGCTGGTCAAGCATGCGTCTGACAGCACCGATCCTGCCGTCCATCATGTCTGAGGGTGCCACCATGTCAGCGCCGGCTTTAACGTGGGCCAGAGCCATTCTGGCAAGGATCTCATTCGACGCATCATTGTCGACACAGCCATTGGCCGTCAGAATGCCGCAATGTCCGTGGTCAGTGTAGGCACAGAGGCAGACATCGGTGATAATATAGGCTTTTGGGCAATGTTCACGAATGTGTTTGATCGCGGCGCAAACCACACTGCTTTCACTGCAGGCACCCTGACCAGCAGCATCTTTCGCTGTCGGCACACCAAAAATGATGAAAGCGGTTATACCCTGCTGCATTGCACTGGCGACAGGCTCGTGAATCTTTTTGACCGGCCAGTGCATCTGGCCGGGCATTGCCGATATTTCTCGCGGCTCGCCAAGATCTTCGACCGCAAAAATCGGATAAATCAACTGATGAGGTAAAACACTGACCTGACGGACCATTTTCCGCAGGCGACTGTCAATACGTAACCTTCTGGGGCGTTGAACCGGAAAACTCATAGACTGCTCCGAATTTCATTTCGAGCAGTGTACCACGCAATTTTTCCTGCTTCAACCCATGCCAGTCTTATTCTGCAAAATCCAGAACTTCACTGTCAAAACGCATCATGGGCAAAAGATCATTCGAGTCAACTCCGCTCGAAACGGCATCGAATCTCAGCATTTCCATTTCAGAACTATCGGTTTCGCCGAGATTTCCGTAACTCATCTTCATTTCACCACTGTCATACTCGTCTGGCAGAGTTCCTTCATAGTCTTCATGACTGTCAGGCATGCCCATACCGCTGGCCATGACACTTCCGGCACTTCTGTCCTCACCGCTGTCTCCAAAAAAGAAATCGCCGCCGAGTTCTTTACTGAGAATATTCATTTCGGGCTGCAAAAGAGCGTTTTCGTCTGCCGAAAAGTCGCTTTCCTGGTAGAGAATCTGGGTTGAAGCAGTTGTCGAAGTTATCGGCTCTTTGCTCTGCGGCATCGTTTTAAGTGCTATAAAACCGCTGTTCTCCGGCATTGTAACAGACAGGTTTGTCGAAACATCTGAAGAACGGTCTGCAGAAGCGACGTTTCTGTTTTCAACCTCGGAAACAGCTGTTTTGTCAGTTCCTCCCAGCAGAAAGAGCGGTAATTTCTGGCTGCTGACATTCTGAGCACGCCTTGTTGCATATTCATCACGGCTTTCTATTTTGACAGCCGGAGGCAGATTCGTTGCTGTTGGTCGCGCAGCCCTCGCCATTTCGGTACGCATGGCAGTGACATCTTCTTTGATCCGCAGAAAGAGACCGCTGACCTGATTTCTGGCATAGGTCGAAATCTGTTCCAGTGGTTTTTCATTGCCGGCAGAGTTCTGATACTTCAAACTTTCGGCAGCTTTGGCGACGAAGCCCCCCGAGAGATGGGTAAACTGCTGAGCGGTGTTACGAACTTGAGAATCGCCGATCGAAACGGTATTTTCAACGCTTTTAACTGAATTGGCCAGAGAATTGAGCTGAACAAATATCTTTTCCCGCGAGGGGGTCGGCAGATTAATCAGAGGAAACTGCTTTACGGCAAAGTGATCAGAAAAACGCAGAGTTTCGCGCACGGTTTTTTTGATATTGTCGAGACCTGAAGCCACCATTTCGGTACTGCTCTGCACGTTGAGAAGCAGCCCCTTAAAGGCTTCAGCATTCGACTGATTAGTGCGCATCAGCTGTTTTGAATACTGGATCAACAGGTCGAGACCCGTTACTGAAAGCGAAGGTATCAGCTCAAGAGTTTCATAAGCTGCCTGTGACATTTGAATGGTCCGTTCGATTCCAACCAGATATTTGCTGACATGCAAAGTCTGTCTGACGTTTGCGGCTCCGACCTGATCGATGGTTTTATCGAGTTTATCGAGGGTCTCCTGACCCGGTGCAGTTATGATGCGGTTAAGATCCTGCAGACCCTGAGCAATCGAACCGTTTATCTCCAAAATTTCTTTGACGGCAAGGGCAGAATTTTTGATACTTTCTCTGAACAGCTGCGTATCAATAACAAAAAGCTTCTGTAGAATATCTCGAACAGCCGCGTCATTGTAGCGACTGCTGATAGCACGGCAAGCCTGTTCCAGCCTGCTGCGCGAACTGCTGTAATGCGACTGAACAAACTGGTATGAATCGAGATTGCCGCCGGTTATCTGCTTTTCTTCAATACTGACAACATTCACCTGGGGTGTTCTGGTCGGTTCGACACGTGCCGACCGTGCTCGCGAAACTTTCTGGTTTGAATTGAGCCAGTCCATAGCGCTGGCATCGGCCCGCGCCAGAGAAATAGCAGCAAAATACGCTGCCAGAATCGCAATTTTGCATATAGAAGCGCTATCTGAAGAACGTTTTACGCTGCCATCGCGGCCTACCGACCTCAGATATTCTGCATTAAACAAGCAACCAGCCATATTGCCTCCTGGTTCCGACACCTTTTTTAGATATATCGGCAACAGTTGAGGCAATCTGCAGCAACAATTACATTGAAAAGATTCAGGAAATTTTGCGAATCAGCAGATTGGCAGTTTCACTGTTTTCTGAGGCAACAAAGCCCTGTTTTAAAAGATAGTTGCGATGAGCCGAAATTTCGGTTTCTGCTTCGAGCTGGGTTATCTGGCGATCCCTGAACAGATAGGATTTTTTTTGGTAGAGGTAAGCCCCAAATTTGAAATCGCGAAATTCGGGAACGACGTAGTCCATCACGATGCGGGCGCGGCCTTCTCCGATGAGGTTTATCGAAAAAATACCCACCGGAATCATGTTGCGAAAAAGGATTGAAGTCTCGGCAGCCAGCAACTCTTCGTAAGTAACACATGGAAAATAGGCCCGAATATCATCTTCATAAAAATCATAAAACTTTTTGAAATATGTTCCGCCGATATTTTCGAGAGAATCGAGCTTAAAACAGGCCTGAATACGCGAGTAATCAAGAAGATACCAGATGTTGGTAACGCTTATATAGGCATTTACTATAAAAATTGGCATGGCTCCGATAAAATAGCCATAGATCGAAAAGAAGGTACTGCCGGCGAGGTTTATCCAGCGCAGCTTCAACACCGATTTCATGCTCAATGAAATCGCGACTAGAATAGAGCCCAGATAACCGATAAATTCAATAAAATTCATAGCATTGCACCTTGCAGAATTAAAAGGAGCCACAGAAATTTCTCTCTGTGGCTCCCTGAACGGATCGGACGGGACTCGAACCCGCGGCCTCCGGCGTGACAGGCCGGCGTTCTAAACCGACTGAACTACCGATCCAGTGGTATATAAAAGGCGTGCTCTTCGGCACACCTGTCGGGGAAGGCTCTTATAAGCGAACCTTCGCAAAGGCGGCAATCGGATTTGAACCGATGAATAAAGGTTTTGCAGACCTTCGCCTTACCACTTGGCTATGCCGCCGGGCAAAACAAATGGCCAGGGTCGGAATCGAACCAACGACACACGGATTTTCAGTCCGTTGCTCTA
>JAKQQP010000331.1 GCA_029564115.1 Candidatus Rifleibacteriota bacterium
AAAATCTGGCTCGGCCTCAACACCCTCGCTCTCCTTTTCCTGGCAGCAATCTACGCCCGCCTTGCCGAAAAATAAATTGCCCTGGGTTAAAGAATTTTTTCCCTTTTCTGGTTTTCATTTGATTTATCTGTAGAAGCAGCACACACGATTATCTGCTTCTGAATTTAAATCAGGGAGCAGCCCATGAAAACCTATTCAATGCTCAACGATCTTGCATTTCAGTGGATCTTCAACCAACCCGGGCACGAAAAAATTCTTCGCAGTCTGCTGAATGCACTTCTGCATCTTGAAGGCACAGACCGTATCGTCGAGATTCATTATCTCAACCCGTTTAATCCGGCCCGCTTCATCGACAGCAGAAAAAGTGTTGTAGATATCAAGGTAAAAGACGAAAAGAACAACTGGTATGAGGTTGAGGCGCAGGTCTGGCAGCGCAAAGGTTACATTCAGCGCACCGCCTTTTATGTGGCGGGCTTATACGCGGCCCAGGCAAAAAAAGGCGAAGAATTCAGCGAACTGACGCCGGCGATCAGCATCTCGATTCTTGGTTTCAATCTGTTTAAAGAATCGGGCCGGGTTCAGGAAATCTTCGATTTCCGTAACGCAGACAATTCCCTGACGCTGCCGCCGACAATGTCGCTTCACTACATAGATCTTACGAGGTTCAACCGTAAAAAGCCGCACGAGCTGCAGAGCCCGTTCGAAAAGTGGCTGCATCTGATGAAGTTTTCCAAGGCCTATGCTAGAATGAAGGTAGACCTGACCAAAGTGTTTCCCGACGAGGAGGAAATGGCCATGGCACTTACTGAACACACAAAACTGCACGCTGACGAAGCCATGCGCGTCCGCATGGAAGACCGCGAACGCGCCAGAATCGACGAGATTCTTCTGCGCAACGCCTACTTAAAAGAAGGCCGCGCCGAAGGCAAAGCTGAAGGAAAAATAGAAGGCAAGATCGAAGGCAAGATTGAAGGTAAAATAGAGGGCAAGGCTGAGAAAGCCAAAGAGATTGCCAGAGCCTTAAAAATCGAAGGCATGAACGACGAATTCATCATGAAAATCACCGGCCTCGCGCCCGAAGAACTCAAAACCTGCCTCAAGACTGACTGAGACAACCTCAAACAAGCAACAAAAGCCAGACTACCCCTTCATGTGCGGCTTCGTCGCCAAAATCTGGCTCGGCCTCAACACCCTCGCCCTCCTTGCCGAAAAGCAAGATTCTCATTGCTGCCCGCCGTCACGAATTACCCAACCCTTTCCGATAAGAGTTTCCCGTGCAACAGCAGCCTGACCAGCTGAAAACTTTGTCATACCAACATCGAATTCCACATTGTTTTGCACAGGCAAGCTGGCCCAACCGATCAAAATGTTGTCATAATGTTGAGTTGAAAGCGATACGTATGTAAACATGCCTGACATGGTGGTTACATTACGCACATTCCAGCTGCCCAGATCCTGACTAAAGCTTGTTGCCATTCTAAACATCTGTGACATATCTCTTACATTACCGACGTCCCAGGAACTGATGTTTTGATTGAAAACGACTGCTCCATAGAACATACGGTGCATACTGCCTACTTGTGAGGTATTCCAATTTGTAATGTTCTGATCAAAGCTTTTCGCGCCATAAAACATGTAATCCATTTTGGTTACTTTGCCAACGTCCCAATTGCCAATATCTTGATTAAAAGCAGTCGCATTGAGAAACATCTGCTGCATATCAGTAACCTGACTGACGTTCCAATCGC
>JAKQQP010000340.1 GCA_029564115.1 Candidatus Rifleibacteriota bacterium
CAGAGCCTTACGCAAGATGACCAGAACTGCACCTGTCGACAAAAAAGCATTGCACCAGACTCCACAACCAGGAGGCAAAAAGAAGCCCTTTAGCCGGTATATTTTCCTGCTGGTCTTCAGCAGTTCATGTTCGAACGCGCCAACAGAAGTTTTTTTCATTATTGAATTTGCTTGACCATCAGGTTATAATCTCTTCTTAATCTTCACCGCAGGCAGGGGCTCAGCATGGACCAGTTATTTTACGCATTTTCAAGAGAAAAGGGCATTTCGTTGACCTTTGTCGATGTCACCGAAGCGGCCAAAACTCTTGAGAAAAAGCACCTTTCTGGCCCTACCGCCGGCCGTTTCCTGGCTGAAGCCCTTGTAGCAGTAGCCATACTTTCGGCCGACCTCGGCGGCGAAGATGAACGCATTTCCCTGCAGGCACAGGTCAGTGGCCCAATTGGCGGCTGTCTCGTCGATGCCTCCAGAAAAGGCAATCTCAGAGGCTACACTACCATAAAGATTCTCAACGATTACGACGGTACCGACTCGACCCCGCTGAAAGACGTTTTTGGTGATGCCGGCGCCCTGACCATGATCCACTCTAACAGCCGCAGCGTTATTTCTCAGTATCAGCTGAACTGCAACCCTATGAATCTGAGACACGGTCTCGCCCGCTACTTTAATGACGTGAAACAGCAGCCCACCGCGATTGAAATAAGCGCCACCAGCCGCGATCACTATCTGCACCGGGCGGTCGGCATAAAAATGAGTCGCACTCCCGAGGGCCATTCTGAAGATTTCATTCCGCTGCTCGAGCGCTTCAACGACCGCACCATCCAGAAAGCGCTTGCCCAGGCTGTCGACATTTCGATCATGAGCCAGCTGCTCGGCCTCGAAGACCTGACGATCATCGAACGCCGTGCCCTGGTTGCCAGATGCACCTGCAGCCGTGAAAAAGTTATTTATTCTATTTCGTGCCTGCCCGAAGCGGAACTCGAAGAGATCATCGAAAAGAAAGAACGCCCCGAAGTGACCTGCCATTTCTGCAGCCAGTCATATATACTCGAATCTGAAGAAATCGCCCGCCTGCTGATCGAAAAAAAGGGCAACCAGAACGACAAAGACTGACACAGCCGAATTCTGTACTTTTATCAGAATTTCTGCAGAAACACCAATAAACAAAAGAAGCCGCCCATGTTGTCA
>JAKQQP010000342.1 GCA_029564115.1 Candidatus Rifleibacteriota bacterium
CCGCAGACGCTCGGGGCAATGTTTTCGAGCGTGACTGACCCGCGCGCTTATGCCCTGGCCTGGGTCGACAGTTCGCAGCTGCGGCCGCCGGTCGGGGCCTATTTTATCGGTTGCGGTGGAGCGGTTGTGCTGCTCGACCACCGACATTTTTCGAAATTTTCCGGGTTGAAGCATTCAATCAGGGCGCTTGCATCAGATACCGGCATGCCTTTTGGGGTTATCGACAGTTCTGGTGATACTGCGGTTATCTGGCGCACCGATGGTCTTGATACAACTGATGATCTGCGGCAGGCTTTTTCAGAATGTGAAAAGCGCAGCCTCAATTATTACGAGCTTGCGGAACAGCATCTTGGCTATCAGTATCTCAGCCCCGGTCTGCGGCTTTTTGTCGTTGTGCCGCGGCTTTATACATGGTCGGGTATCGTCTGGCGGTCGATGTTGGCAGCTTTTGCCTGTCTGGTTCTTCTCTGGCCATTTTTTCGCTATACCTGGCTGACGATGATCAGGCAGCAGCCTGGCAGTGCCTCGATCAGGAACAAGCTGGCGTTTCTTTTCCTGTTCGCTGCGGGCATACCGCTGCTGGCAATGGCTATTATTTCGCAGGAACATTATTTGCACAAGCGACACACTCTTATGGTTGCGGCACATCAGAATTCTGTAGAGCTGTTACTGAGCTTCGACCGGCGCTATTCGTCGTTTCTCAAAGATGTCGGGCTCGACCTCGACAGGTTTTTTGCCGGCTGGAGTCTTGAGGCCCGCAGCACGGAACTCGATGACCGGTTGACAAAGATGGTTGCAAGCTATCTGTTGAAGTTTGAGACCGAAAATTTCTTTGTGATAGCGAGTGAGAGCCGCGTCCTTGCGGCTCGCGACGGTTTTGTCGTGTATTCAGGTTCCATGGAAGACATCAAAATCAATCATGAGAATTCAAGGCTTAAGAAGAGTCTTTCTAAATATGCTGTAGCCGATATTCAGACGGCAAATCTGGTTGGCAAGAAGGTAATGAGCGATCTGAACCGTGTTGAAATCCCCGGGCGGATTCTCAGTAAAATCGAGCTTGTCGTTGAATCACTGCTGCAGAGAACCTTTATCGAGATTACCCATTCTATTATCGACAATATCGGAAG
>JAKQQP010000273.1 GCA_029564115.1 Candidatus Rifleibacteriota bacterium
GTCAGTGCTCGAAACCTACCCGGCCGGCTCGGCCGATGCCCTTACCCGCTCGCGTCTGGTACCGTTGAACCGCGTCAGAATGCTGGTGAACGGCCGCACCAGTTTTCACTATCGCCTCGAATATGCCAAGCGTGCCCAGTCGAATCTCTATGTTCAGACCCTGCTTTTCCAGGATGATGAAATCGGTAATGCCCTTACCGACATCATGTGCGAAAGAGCACAGAGCGGTGTCGACGTTAAACTGATCCTTGACGACTTTTTCTCTTTCGGCAAAAAAGACGGAGTCATTCAGCGGCTGCGCAATGCCGGCGTCAAGGTGCTCATCAACAACCCGATTCTTAAAAACCTGGCCAAGGCCAACTTTCGCTCACATCAGAAGCTTTTCATCATCGATGAAACCATCGCTATTGTTGGCGGCATGAACATCGGTGATGAGTATGCCAAAGGCGAAATCACCGAATATGGCTGGCGCGATACCGATGTTGAGCTGCAGGGGCCGGTAGTCAGAGAGATTCTTGGGCTATTCGAGCGCAACTGGGAAGACCTGACCCTGAACAAATGGAACGAAACCGGTGAAATCAGCCGACAGAAAAAGGCAAAAACCGATGTTAACACTTTCAAGAGCCTGAAAAACGTCGACAAGCTTATTCGTGGCCCGATTCCGGTTTATTTTGCCGTGCCACCGGTATTCGACGATGTTAATGCCCGTTTTGTAACTACCGCGCCGATCAGCGACAAAGACGACAATATACTCGACCTCTTTGAAATCTACCTCAACCGCGCCAGAAGCGAAGTGGTTTTTCAGTCTGCCTATTTCATTCCGACCGACCGTCTGGTTACCGCTATCGAAGACGCCGTTCTGCGCGGTGTTGAAGTGAAGGTGATCACCAACTCGATCGAGTCGAACAATCACCCAAGCGGTGGCTGGGCCGGCCGTGATTCTTACGAAAAAGTTCTGCGTGCCGGTGCGCGCATTTTCGAATGGCAGGGCGCCCAGACACTTCACTCGAAGGTCAGCCTTTTCGACCAGTTTGCTGTTACTCTCGGTGCCTATAACGTGAATTCCCGCAGCCACAGCTGCGACTCTGAAGACGTC
>JAKQQP010000352.1 GCA_029564115.1 Candidatus Rifleibacteriota bacterium
AAAAAATCCAATTTTCAGATTTTTCGGGACGTTCAACAGGCCGAAAACTCCAAAACCCGTTCCACATAAAATAGCAACGCTATTTTTCGGTAGTGTATCAGTGGAGCGACAAAGTACGGTTATACTTTAGACGACCCGGAAAACGCTTTTTCGATTTTCAAAGAGCTTAAAGAACTTATACTTAATATAGAGCAAATACCGTGCCAACATTTCCGATCCCCTTCTGTTTTTTTTCTAATCCACTGACGATCCTGTTCTAATCAGCGTTAACAACGTTTTTTTTATTTTATACAGAACAGGCGACAGATTTTTTTACTCTTCCCCAATCAGCCAGATCTATAATCGATATAAACTGAAAAAAGCTTCGCATCTGCCCCAGAACAAGCAATGGCTATATATCGGCATCGAGCAGCTGGCGTCGTCGTTGAGCTGCTAATCAGCAATCCGGCGGCCTTTGATTACAGTCACTAACGCAATCACACAGCGAAGGCATAAGTCAATTATGAGGTTACCCCCATGCCCAGAGGGATTGTTTCGTTGTCACGCTCCTCACAATGACGACTTTTAAGGATGTCAGCGGAGGGTTAATTTTTTCCACATGTGTATTTTTTTCACACACCTTGTTTTTTAGATCAGAACAAATTTTCAGCAAGTTTAAGGGCTTTCAGAAAAGGCTTTTTTAACTTTTCACGGCCTCTTTTTGTGCATTTTTTCACGATCATCACTAACTAGTGTCTTTTTTTCACGCAATCCCTTCTACAAAAAAACGTTACTGCACAGCGATTTTATCTGCTGTGAATTCAAACAGCCAAACAGACTGTCGCATTTTTTGGAGAATTGGGCTATTATCACTCTATGACCAGTAACAACATAGTTTTGTCCGCACTCAATACACGCCACACTCACAGCGCCCTCGGTCTTGCCTATATAAAAGCCTTCTGGGAAAAGATGCCAGAGAGGCAGCCTCTCGATCTCGTTGAATTCGACCTCAATCAGACCAATGAAGGTATCATTGCCGGGCTCATTCTTCTTAAGCCACGAATACTGGCCTTTTCTGTCTACATCTGGTCTATAAGTAGAACCCTTGCCATCGCTGGAGCTTTAAAAGCGGCATTCCCCGAAATTAAAATCATCCTTGGTGGCCCGGAAGTATCGTTCAACTCCGAAGAAATAATGCAAAAAGCCAGCTATATCGACTTCATCGTCAGAGGCGAAGGAGAAGTTACGTTCTGCAACCTGCTGGAGTCGATTCTGGAGTCTGGCGACCCGTCTGAAGTCGCAGGCATTACCTGGCGCGAGCAGAATAAAATCATAAAAAACGCTGACCGGCCATTTTTACAAGATCTGGATGCCATCCCCTCACCTTTCAGATCCGGAATTTACAAAGGTGTTCACAGCTTTACCTACTATGAAGCTTCCAGAGGTTGCCCCTCGAGGTGCAGCTATTGCCTCAGTTCGGTGCTCGGCCCGGTCCGCAACCACTCCATAACCCGTGTAAAACAAGACCTGGACTGGTTTTTCGCCTCTGACTACCGCCAGGTAAGGTTTGCCGATCGCACATTCAATTTTGACCGACCCCGTGCCCGCGAAATTATTACCTATATCAAAGCCAACAATCGCCGCAATATCAATTTCCATTTTGAGATTCAGGCCGATTTTTTAACAGAAGACATTATCGAGCTCCTTTCAGATGCCCCGGATGGAATGTTCCACCTGGAAATAGGCATTCAGTCTACAAATCCTACGGCTTTGCGTGCTGTCAACCGACGTTTTGACCTTAGTGTTCTTCGCGAAAGAATCTTTCAGCTTCGCAGCAGAACCCGTTGTCATCTTCACCTCGATATACTTGGCGCCCTGCCTGCTGATTCCCTGCAGCATTTTATGCAGAGTCTCGACGATGTCTGGCAGTTAGACCCTCACAGCATACAGATCAGCCTGGTTAAAGTATTACGCGGCACGCCTCTGCAACAGCAACTTGGTGATGATACGATTGCAGCCATGCCAGACCCTCCTTACACAATCCTGCGAACGAAATGGCTCGCCGCCGATGAGGCCATAAGAATTCAGGATATCGGCAAGCTCGTAGAAGGCATGCATAACAGCCAGCGGTTTCCGGGAACACTCAGATTTATCGCCAGAAGCCACTTTGGCGCCTCTGCCTCTGCCATGTATAATCAAATGGCCGATTTCTGGCGACGCAACGACCTGCAATTTTATAACTTCAGTCCCGAAAGCATGGCGAAAAACCTCATGGCGTTTGCCAGAAGTCTCGGCGAAAACGATTACCTTAGAGATGTCTGCCAAAGCCTGATCGACCACGAATTACGCCTGACCCAGAAGGTTCCCTCGGGTGAACCCCGTGTCTGCCTGCAATCTGAACAGATATTGCGAAAGCATCCGTTCAGGGTGACCCAGGGCACAAGAGTCTCCTGGTATGAATTCGATCCGGTTGCACTGCTTGGCGAAATAATGTCATCCACCACTGCCGGGCTTCCTGTTTTTTCTAGAAGCCTGACTCCGGTGGTCTATCGTTTTGAACGCGATCTTTCAGCGATCCCCTCTATAGAGATAGTCCCTCTTCCCAGAGCTGAAGCCTTTGCACTGGGAGCAATCCAGCAGCGCATCGAGCTCGGGGCTCTGCCGCAAATCTGGGCTGAAACATACAAAGATCTTCCTGTGCCTGATTTTGCCGCTGCCATTGAAAAGTTAAGCGAAACTGAGCTATTATACAAAGTGTAAATCATTGTCGAAGGGGTTTAAATATGCCTTTTTACACATACAGGGCCCGTGACCCGCAACAAAGCTGCGACTATTGCCGCGAAAGCTTTGAAGTTTTTCAGAAAATCCATGAAGAAACTTACGAAGTATGCCCTGAATGCGAAAGCCCGGTAACTCGAATCATGCATCCTGCCGCTCAGGTTAAAGACGACTCCACCAAAAAGCTGCTTTCTGACGACAACCTCAAAAAACATGGCTTTAAAAAGCTCGTAAATACCGGGGGCGGCAAATTTGACGAAGTTGTCTGATGTGACGCTGCCAGCAGCGATACCCTTCAAAGGGCGGATGCTGAGCGTAAAGGCTGCGCAAACCCCGTTCAGTTTCTCACGGGTCAACCTCAGAGAAGACGTGCTGCAATTGTCTTTGTCGTCAATCCACGATAACAGCAGGGCAATGGCAGGTCATATCGTCGAGCAGATAAATACCTGGCTCAAGTCTCAGGCTCGGCGGGCGTTTTGCGAAGAAGTCGAAAAGCAGCGACAAAAATTTGGCTTCAGTTACAAATCCGTCGCCATAAAAGATACGCGTTCCCGCTGGGGCAGCTGCTCGTCACGAGGGAACCTGAATTTCAGCTGGCGCCTGATCATGGCTCCCGATGAGGTCCTGAATTATGTGGTCACTCACGAGACAGCTCATTTGAGCCATCTAAACCATTCAAGCGACTTCTGGAACCTTGTCAGAGAACGATGCCCAGACTTCAGAAATGCAAAAAGCTGGCTCCAAAAGCACGGAGCCAGCCTCATGAACTGGGAACTCAGCGTTCGATAAGAGTCAAAAGTTCAGCAGCTTTTTCACTGCCCTGCACCGCTTCAAATCTCAGCAGGTCACGAATACGTCCTCTGATGATTTCGAGTTTTTCGCGGCCAGAAGGGGTCTGTTGATTGTAAAAGTCGGCGAAATCAACGACCAGATCGGCATTGTCGGCCATTACACCCGAACGTATCGCATTAAAAAGCTCGTCTTCCATGGCGCAAATTTTCTGGAAGGCGAAGTCATACTGAATCTCGGCAGCAGAACGATTGTTTTCATCGCTGTCGCCAAGCAGAAGGCCGGCCGACTCGTCAACACCAATACTACTCACTATTTCTGCCATGATGTTGCGGGCTCTGCCACGATTCGCAGCAGAAGATGAACGACCGGTCGATCTCGACGCAACGCGGGGAGCGGCAGAAGCCCGGGCACTCGCTTTGCTCACCCGGAAGGAAAATGCTGCCGGGCCGGCGTTTTTAGCGAATGCCTGTTCAGCTTTCATAGCCTCAGGGCCTCGGTTAACGACAACCATCATCATGCGGTCGTGACTGGGCGGAACTTTGACGAGCTGCATAGCCTTGTGATCTTTAATTTTTAACCAGGTTACAACCGGCAGGTGCTTACCATCAGACGAATAGTTAACCACAGCTACGTCAAAAGCGTTTGCATAACCAGCCGCGCTTACTTTGCTTCCGGCAAAGGCAAATCTGGCTTCGCCACCTTTGAATGCCGACGGATTTATCTGAATCGCTTTGGCTGACCAGCATTTGACGCTATTTTTGCCTTCATAAGGTGCAGCATCGACGCTTATTTCAGGTTTCAGAAAAAAGCGCGACAGGCTTTTTTCGTAACTATAGGCACCCCGCTCGATTCTATCGTCGTTAAGATAGTTGGCGACAGAAAAATTACGAAAAAGATTACGCACGTTATTTTTTATGCCCTGCTTCTGTATGGCCGCATTAATGCCAGATAGCCCCTGCGACTTCTGTGAAACAACTTTTCTGATGAAGGCGCGCCGGCGATCTTCGGTGCTGGCAATTCTGGTTGACAAATACTGAGCCCAGAAATAGACCTGGCCGTAATTTGCAATCATGTTTTCGTTAGACCAGGCAAGCATGTTGTTGTCAGAACTGCGCATGAACGCTTCGACCTGCGAGGGGTGCCCATAACCGCAAAGAAACGGAGCCAGCTGCGACATACTCTCATTTACCCAGGTAAATTCTTTCGGGTCGTAGCTCCAGTGGATCATGTGCTGAAATTCGTGAGCCACAACGCTCAAAAACTTGTCTGAAGAAGGGTCGCTGGGATAGACGTCGAGATAAAGCATTTCGCGACGGTTGCTGTTGGCAAATTTGCTGAGACCGTAACAGTCGCCGGCGTTGAAATACCCTGCGGTATAACCCTTTACGCCTCTGGCCGGGTTATAATGATCTCTGATATCGAGCAACAGAAGAGTTATTCTTGTATCGTTGTCGATGCCCGGAGATCTTTCTGAGCCAAACATCGAGCGTGTTTCGGGGTAAATTTTGTTATCGAAAGCACTTACCAGCCGGTTTATATTTTGCTGACCGACATTCTGACCTTCTTCAACATAAACATAGCAGTGCTTACCAATTTTTTTGAGCTGCGCCCGTATTTTTTCGTGAGCATTTTTGACTATATTGAAAGTGCTGAATGTTTCGATATCGCCAACTTCAGGCGGCTTAACGTCAGCATAAGCCACCAGGCCGGGAATCTGCGGAGCCATGGCACCATGACTTTCTTCGTCAAGTTCGTCTGCCAGAGGTGCTGTCTGCCGGGCAAAGAATTGAGTCAGGTCAACGTAATCATCAGACATCGAATAACCAGACTGTGACGACAGCATCAACAAAGCTGCGAGCAGAGCGATTTTAAAATGTTTTACAGGCATGCAGGCATATGTCTCCCATATGGATGTATTGGTTAAGTATACAGAAAGCCGTGCAATCCCGCCATATCATATCTGGAAAAAATGCAGCGGAAAACGACAATAGCTGATAAGAAGCAGGAAACCTGCACTAAAAAAAATCAGTGCCCGGTCAGCTCTTTGAATTTTGCGACATCGCTCAGATCTTTAATAAGCGCTGCAACTGATTCATGGTTTATTGCCCCCTGATCGACAAGTTCGTCGATCTCTGTGATCAGGTTACACTGGCCGTCTTCAAGCTGCCTGGAATATTCTTCGGCCAGTTGTCTGCGTATTGCTTCGAGTCTGCTCAGAGCAATCATAGTTCCAGCTTCGCCGGCTTCAGGCAAATTTTCTGAAGTTTTAGAATA
This sequence comes from Candidatus Rifleibacteriota bacterium, assembly GCA_029564115.1. The sequence goes on from JAKQQP010000352.1 coordinate 5,824, forward strand.
TTCTGCAACCAGAGTTTTGACTTCAACCTTGCCCTCGTCTTTAACAACAGTTTTGCCTGAGTCTGAAATTTTCAATGAATACTGCATCGGAATGGCTTTGGCATAAACACGATCGTCAACTTCTTCATCAGCCTGTGCTATTACAATCAACATTGCAGAGTCATAAGCTGCGTCAGGCATAAGAACCAGCTCACCGCCCTGAGATTTGCTTGAAAGAGGCTTGATTGGCATGTAAGAAATTTCAGAAGAACGGCGACCGGTGGAATCTTGCAGGATAAGCGCCACAGTAAAAGAGTTATACTGATCTATGCCCATCTTGCCCATAAACCCCTGAAAAGAAATTTTTATCTCGCTCCGGGCATTGCCCAGCTCAATTTTCAGAGCGTCAGCGCTCCAGAGGAATACTTCGCCGGCGATTTCGGCAGGAAGAACTGCTACAGTTTCAGATACCGGCAGTTTAAACCGCGCCAGAGTTTTATCATAAGCAAATTCGCCTTTACCAAGTGTTTGGTCATTCATGAAATTGGCGATACAAAACCTGTCGAAGGTGCTGGTAAACCCGGCCGAAAATTTCTCAAGAGCTTCGATGTAACCAGCAACGCCCTGTTTTTTAGAAGCAACCAGATTTCTGAAAAAGTTTTTTCTGGCTTCCGGGTCGTCACGCAGATATCTGTTGAGAATGTAGTAATTCCAGAGGTAGACCTGACCGTAATTGGCAAGCATTTGTTCTTTTGCCCACGCAGTGAGGCTGTTGTCAGGAGTTCTCATGAAAGAGCCAACCTGATTGGCATGACCAAAACCACAAAGATAAGGCGCAATCTGCGAACAAGCCTCATTGGCCCAGGTATATTCTGACGAATCCTGGTTGAAGTGGATCATATGCTGAAACTCATGAGCCACGGTATTTTGAAATCTGTCTGAAGCAGGGTCTGCGGGGTTGATGTCAAGGTAGAGAATTTCACGTTCGTTAGACTTGAGGTGAGCCGGAATTTTTTCTTTGGGATAAGTATCGAGCGCATAAAAATAACCGCCAACAAAACCGCCGGAGCCGTTGTAACCATCTTTGATATCGAAAAGCAACAGAAAGATCTTGTCGTCGCCATCGAGGCCCGGTCTGGGTTCAGAACCAAAATAGCTGGTGTTGGTCGGGTAAATGGTGTCATCGAAAGTACTTCTGATTTTTTCGATCGCTTCAGCCGTTAAAGTCTTGTGCTCTTCAAGAAAAATATAGCAATGTTTACCAATAACCTTCAATACAGCCCGTGTTTCTTCGAACTGGTTTTCTACGATGTTTTTGGTCCAGAAGGTTTGGATGTCGCCGACTTTTGGGCGTTCCACAGGTGCTGAGGCCCGGTTTCGGGTTATAGCCGAGGGCTGAAAATCGGGCCCAATACTTTCGATGGCCGATTTAACTTCGGCTTCGAACAGGTGAGTTGCGTCGATCCAGTCTGCGTGAGCCGCAAGTGTGGCTGAACTGAAAATGACGAAAGCGGTGATGGCGGTCAAGAAACGTTTTAAACCTGATCGCATTGGCAACTCCGATGATGAAGATTGTTTTTAATAAGCAAAAATGCTGCCACCTGTGTAATCATCATCTTGAGAGGGCTACAGGAAACAATAAAAAATTTTTGCTGATTTTCCGGCAAAGAGCTGCAAAATTTTGGCAGTATAAAAAAGTTATGCTATAATCTGCTGCTATGAAAGACTACTACAAGATACTCGAAGTTTCTCAGAGTGCCAGTCGCGATGAAATAAAAAAAGCTTTCAAGCGACTGGCGAAAAAATACCACCCCGACATCAACAAGGGTGATCACAAGGCTGAAGAAAAATTCAAAGAAATTTCTGAGGCCTATGAGGTTCTTGGCCGCGACGACGAGCGACAAAAGTATGACGCAGCAAGATCAGGGCGTGGCTCTTTCAACTTCGAAGGCTTCTCGAAAGAAGGGCCGTTTGGCGACTTCTTCTATTCAGGCTCAGGTGGCGGCGGCGATATTTTTTCTGAAATATTCAAAAACCTTAATCTTGGCGGGTCAGGCAAGAAAGGCAGCTCACCGTTCAGCAGTTTTGAAAGCTTTTTTGGCGGCCACAACCGCGACTCACACTCCAGACAGCCATCAGCAACCCTGAAAGTTCCTTTGTCTACAGTTATAACAGGTGGCAAAGTTCAGGTAAGCGGCTTGCCGGGCGGCACTCAGAACATAGATATCCCGGCTGGCGCAGCTAACGGTGCAACGCTCAGAGTAAATACCGCCAACGGCATGTACAGCCTCAAGCTTGAAGTAGAAGATGAACACCCCTTCAAAGTCAAAGGGCACAACATCGAAACCACCATATGCGTAAATCTTGCTCAGGCAGTACTCGGCAGCAAAATAAAGCTCACAGACCCTCGAAAACAGGAATTCATCCTGACAATACCGGCTGGAAGTCAGCACGGTGACACGCTCAGGCTTCGCGGCCTCGGTATGCCCGGCGGCGATCTGCTGGTAAAAATAGAAGTAGCTATTCCCAAAAATCTCAGCGAAGACGAAAAAAAGAATTTTGCCGAACTGGCAAAACAAATGGGCTGGCGCTATTGATTTTTGTCAGTTTCTGCAAATGTTTTGCAGTCATACGCCGTTGTGGTAAGATGGCTGCATGAAGTTCAACAAAATTGCTTTGGTATTGTCGTTTCTGCTTATCGCAGTCGGAGGCTACGCCCTTGACCTGAAACCCCTGAAGGGTATCTCGATTTTGCTTGATCCAGGGCATGGTGGAGCTGATCCGGGTGCTGTGGGGCCTACCGGTCTCAAGGAATCCGAAGTGAATCTTCGGGTCGCGCGTTATCTGCGTGATCTGCTGCGTGCCGATGGCGCTGAAGTCAGAATGACGCGAGAACGCAACACCGGCCTCAGTCTCGGCGAAAGAGTCGCCATGGCCGAAAAGCTCAAACCAGATCTTTTTGTGTCGATTCATCACAATGCATCGTTGAAACCACGAAAAGCCAACCGCAGCGAAATTTATTACAACGCCATCGATCACGGTATTTCGCAAGTTGTTGGGCGAAGCATGACTGACGAACTCGCAGGTTTTGGCTTTGGCGAAGAAACAATTATAGTTCCCGCCGGTTTTTTCGTGTTGCGCAATAACCCGTCACCGGCGGTTCTCACTGAAGGCAGTTATATTTCCATACCACATGTCGAAAAAGAGCTGAAAACGGGCAAAGCCCTGACCAACCAGGCCGAGGCTCTGCGTCGCGCCATCAAAGAATCATTCAAAGGCGGACTGCTTAAAGTTAAACTTCTTGTGGCAGAAGAACCAGTAAAAATCGATACCCCCTACTTCAACATGATTTTTACCGCAACCAAAGAAATACAGAAAGTGCATGCCAGAATGGCTCCTGATAACGCCTCGGGCTTTGGCTTCGACAAGCTGCCTGCCTTCGGCTACGCTTACAGGCTTTACAATAACAGACCTCTGGCAAGTGGTGAATACGAACTTCAGCTCACATTCACCGCAACCGATGGTTCTTACTCAGCCAGAACCAGAATAAAACTTCAAGTCAGCCTGCCGTTCGCCAACAGTTCGGTCGAGCCGGTCGCCCCCTTCATAGCAGAAGGCTTCAAGGGCCGCTTTCCGTTGAAGGTAACTCTCAGAGACGACCAGGGAAGACTCAACGCCAGAGTCGCCGACATAGCGCTGCATTACGCCAATGGTCGGGTCATTCAGGCAAAAACTTCTGAAAAAGGTGAAAGCAACCTGTTCATCGAGCTCGACGGCAACGAAAAAGATTATGTTCCCGTGGGCCTGGTCGTTGATGACGAAGTTGTCGCCCGCTACGACATACCTGTTCGCACTCCATCGAGAAGATATGTGCTTGGTCGCCTGCTGACCAGTGACGGCAAAGGCATTCATAACGCCAGAATCGGGTTTGGTTACAAAAGTCAGACTATGAGCGGGCCAGATGGGTATTTTTATTGCGATTACCCCGTGAACCTCGGAAACATCGCGCTCGACATTCAGCCTCCTCTTGGCTATGCCAAAACCAGACACTGGGTTAAAACCGCTGGTGAGCCTGTTGTATTACCAGAAATAAGACTTCAGCCCGTTGCTGCTGGCCTTCTAGGGCAACGTATCGCCATCATGGCTCCACTCAGCTTCGACAATCTTGTTCGCAAGCTCGTAAAACCACTTATGACCTCTGGAGCTGAAGTAATTCGCCTCAATCTGCCGGAAAACATTCAGAACCCTGAATATCAAGCTGTATTAGAAGCCAATATGCAGCAAAAGCTTGATATACTTTTGTCATTCAAACGTGAAATCGCCGGCTCCATGAGCATAAGGCATTATCACCGCGGCGGGCGCGGCAAAAGAATTGCTGACGCAGTCAGTCTTGGTCTGGCCTCATCAAAACCAGCCATGAAAGTCAACGTTGCGGCCGGCAGCGACTACGAAATTGGCCATACAGGCGCAACCACGCTGGTATTCTCATTCCCCGAACACCTCCCGCCAGATTACCCTGAAAAGCTGACAGCTCAGCTGATTCAGGTTTTGAAATCAGGATTCTAAACATTAAAACCGAGGAATTATGGAACAGGAAAAAGTAAAAAACCAGACCCCGGAAGAACGCTACCATCAGGAAACCCACTGCCAGAGCTGCGGACGCTTTGTGGGAATCTATACCCGCTGCCCTTACTGCCAGGCTTTAACGCAGAAACGCCTGTCGATAAGAGCGTTCAAGGTCATAGCTGTTTTGACTTCCACAGTCGGCCTTATTATGCTGCTTTTCTTCGCCAGACACGTTAAAACCCCGGAAGTTAAAATTGCCGATCTTGGCCCATTGAGCAATTTCGCTCACGTTCGAATTCAGGGCGAAGTAACTCAAAGCTACGGTGTTCACCCGAAGTGGGGTTCGCTCGGCTTCGTCATGACTCAGGGAGACGCAGAAAACCCTCAGACAATAAGGGTGTCTGCATATTCGAAAGTCGCCAAAGAAATCGAAGCAAAAAATCTTATCCCAGGCAAGGGTGACATCATCTCGGTCGAAGGCCAGGTAAGATTCCAGAAAGATACGGCAAGCCTGCTGGTCAACGCTCACGAGCACATAGCTTTCATTAAAAGAGCTGCAGTCGCAGCCCCCGAAGCAGTCAAAAACGTTGAACCAGACAAAATAGACGACAGCCTGATTGGCCGGTTTGTAAACATCACGGGCAGCGTCCTGAGCACTAAAAAATTCCCCACTGGTCTGATAGTCAATCTCGACGATGGCAAATCAGGCTTTCCGGTCTGGGTTCCGGTCAACAGCCTTGAAAACGACGAACCACTTCACCCCGGTGACCTGGTTGAAGCCAATGGCAAAGTCGAAACTTTCAAAGGCAAGCTCGAAGTGAAAGTTCTCAAAAAAGGCGCTTTCAAAGTATTGTCAAAAGTCAGCAGCGCTACGGCTGGCAATGATGAAGCCGCCACAGACGATGAAGATGAAAGTGAAGAAGAAGCCAGCGATGCAACTACCCCGACATCTGTTGATGAAGGTGGCGATACCGCAGATAAATCGCCTGCAACAGACGACAGCGCAGGGGGTGAATAAAAATGGCGTTTCTTGAGCATCTGCTGCACCCGCAGTATCTCGATCTGTTCTACTTCAGCGCTCTGGGAGTTCTATTTTCCTGCCTGATTTCATTTTTGCCGGCGCTGCATATCTACAATGTCATCGGTATCTTTCTGCTGGTAATTCTCAAATTCGAAGCCACCATGGCGCCGATGCAGCTGATATCGCTGTGCATCGGCATGATCGTCGGCTATTCGATACTGAACACGGTACCGGCAACCTACTTCGGCCCTGGCGATGAAAGCCTTTCTTACTACATTCTGCCCAGCGCCGACTGGCTTGCCAAGGGCCGCGGTTACGAATCGATAATTCTTACCGGCGTCGGGGCACTGGGCGGCATTATCATGCTGGCAATCATGGCCCCGCTTTTTCTGCTTTTTCTTCCCGGCCTGAAAACAATCACCAGTCCGCACATGTTCTGGATCATCGGCGCAGTTATTTCTTACATGGTTCTGTCAGAATGGCCCAAGGGAATCAGTCAGTCAGACAGCTGCTGGGCGAACTTTTTTGAAGGCTGGAAATTTCTGGGAGTAGGCCTGATAACCTTTTTCCTTTCGGGTTTGCTTGGCTTTATCGTCATGGCCAAAACAATGGTGCCGGTCGATTTTGCCTTTCAGAGCATCACTCCGGTTTTTGTGGGTCTTTTTGCTATTCCATGGCTGATAACAAACATCATCAACATTGGCAGCATACCCAAACAACATGAATCACCATCGATGGAACTCGACTGGGAACTGGTCGTGCGCGGCACATTCGGCGGCTTTCTCGGGGGCTTCTTCGCCGCTTACGTTCCGATAGTAACTGCCGGTGTCGGCGGCCTGATGGCCGGTCATGCCACCGCGCAGCGCGACGGCAGGCTGTTTGTAATGTCATACGGCACCTGCAAAACCGTGTATTACGTCGGGTCGTTTCTGCTGTTCTTTATTCCGGGTCTGAGCCTGACGCGCGGTGGCCTCGCTTGGATAGTAACGCCTGTAGTAACAGTACTGACCATGAAGGAATATGTTCTTTTTGTTGGTCTGATGCTTTTTTCGGCCGGTCTGGCATTTTTGATGCTCATGCCCTTCACCCGTCTCTGTATCAGAATGGTTGAAAAGTTCCCCTATCACTGGGTGTCGGTCATTGCTCTGATTCTGGTAGTGCCAGGCGTGTACAGTTTTACCGGCTGGGGCGGCATGGCCATTATGACCGTTGCAACCGGCATCGGTCTGCTCCCGGTAATGTTTCAGGCGCGCAGAATGAACCTTATGGGTGTTCTGCTGCTTCCGGTCTGCCTCAATATGGCGGGTTACGGAAACGACGTATTAAGATTTCTGGGGTTGATCTAATATGAAGGGATTCACTCATTTCATTTCCGGCATAGCCGTTGCGAGTTTCTTTCCCCAGGCTGTTCACATGGCCTCACAAGAACAGTCTTTCATTCTTTGTCTGGGCGGTATTTTCGGCATCATGCCCGATACCCTCGACTTCAAATTTGCACGTTATTTTCACAAATCAGATTTCGAAATCAGACCAGACCCTGCCAATCTCGATGCGCGGGTGATTGCCGAAGGCGTTGCTCAAGCAATCAACAAAGCCATCAAAGAAGGCCGCGGAACCGTACAACTGCACACCATGCAACTCGCTTCCAACAGGTGGCGAAGTTATACCCTCGGTTTTGATTCGGCCAGCAGCGAAGTCGTCGTCGAAATCGGGCCCGAAGTCGACACCGGGCAGATTCCGTTTGAAGGCACCGAGCTTAAAGACCCGGCACGTGCCAGCGCCAGAGTTAAAGTAGACTGCGAATTCTTTCAGCAGTTCGATAAAAAATCGCAGATTGCGATCATGACCGGCCCCTGTTTTGAATTTGTCAAAAGAGAGACTGGCAAAGTCGAAATCGTCTTTCTTCCGTGGCACAGAACCTGGTCACACAGTTTCACCCTTGGGCTTCTCATCGCTCTTATCGTTGGGTTGTTCACCTGGTTTATGGTTCCGGAGGGGCCAAACCCCGAACTGTATTCTATCCCACGCTGGCTGCTCTACCCTCTGATAATATTGTTTGGTTCAATGGTTCACATCATTGAAGATTCTACAGGTTTCATGGGCAACAATCTTTTTTACCCCTTCACCAAAGACCGCACCAATGGTCTGGGGCTGATGAGCGCCGCCGAAGCGATTCCCAATTTTCTCTTCGTCTGGACCTCGATTATCGCGATCATGTACAACCTCGACCGTTTCCGCTGGGCACCAGAAGCAACGCCGCCCGGCATAGAAAACCCTGTGACTTTCTTTGCCTGGTTCTACCTGCTGCCGCTGGCTGTCATGGCTTATTTCTTCTTTAAAGGCAAAAAAGAGAAAGCCGCCAAAAAAGAAGCCCCCGGCAAAGTTGACTTCGATGCCCAGACTTCAGTAGAACGGGAAACGGATGCCTCAGTGATATGAAAATCAGCGCCAGGTTTCAAAGCAAATTTCTGCTGAACCGGCAGAAAATATTCAATCCCCTCGAAATTCACAGTGCCGTTGCCAGCTACTTCACCCACCTGCCGACAGCAGACCGTCAGAAGTTCTTTTATCGCCTCGAGTGGTACAAAATCGGCATTTCTGTGCCCATGCTGGTCTATTCTGAATTCAAGCCTCAGATGCAGCTCATGCCAGAGTGCCAACTGCTCGAAACTTCAGAACTCGTAGCATTGCCCGTCTCGGCAAAAGAATACGATTTTTCGATTTTTGCCGTTCCGGGCAAAGATGCTAACCTGGAAAATGAAATAAACGAGCCTGAAGTCATCAACTGGCTGCAGAATTATCTCGGCGGGGCGGCGACAGTGACAGAAGCCGGCCTGGGCCCCAACAACTGCCTGTATTACCAGAAAAAAGACAGGGAACACCACCAGCAGACAGTGACCATTAAGGGCAGTCTGCGGGCAAACGATGCGATCAGACTTGACTTACTGCGACGACAGCCGGCAGGAAACTGCAGCGAGCTTGGCTGTGGTCTGCTTCTGCTCACCGAAAACTCTGCCTGACGCACAACTGCCGCCCCAAAAAAATGAGCCGCTCGTCTTCGATGCGGCTCGTTTTTTTCATTTAACTCCGGGAGGCGGTGGCGATGCGGTGGTTGTGGCAACCGGTGCCGCAGCCCCCGGTGGAGCTTCTTCAAAAGCGGCAACTGCCGTCTTTTCTGCTGGCAGTGCAACTTTCTCGGCGATTACTTTTCTTTCAGGCAACGGCTTCTTCTCAGCTCTATTTTCTGATGAAGAGGCTTCAGACTTCCCTTTCAGCGTGTCATCAAGTTTTGTCGGTTTCTCGACATCTATCTGTTCGTCGTAGAAATTAACAAAAGATTCTAAATTATATCTTTTACCTTCGACTACCAGTATGCCATCGCCAGTCTCCGGGGCTGCTGTTTTTTTGCCCGAAGACTCGCCAACTCTGGCAGACTGCTGTTGAAACCCCTGGCTCAGGTCATTTCCTGAAAACCGCCCGGCAAGAAACTCACGTGCCATACGGCCCCAGGCACTATTCGGGTCAACCTTGGCGTATTCCTGCAGATATTTCTGGGTCTGACGGCTCTCACCAAGGCTGTAAGAGAGCGCCGCCATATTCCAGAGCGACTGAAAATCAGAGCGGTCGCGCTGGTAAGTTTGAGTATACCAGTATAACGCCTCTCTGTGCTGACCGTTCTTCAGACAGGTCACCGCGAGCTTTCTGGTGATTCTGTCAGATGTCGGGTTAGCCCGGTGATAACGCATCAAAACCGGTATCATTCCAGGCGATTCGCCTTTCTGATAAACCCTTGGCTGAAGCAGGTCGTCTGGGGAAAGGGCCTCCCTCTGCGGGGTGATGTGCGATGGTTTAGACGCCTTCGCCGCCTTACCGGCAGAGTCCTGCTTCTTTTTCGATTTGGCCTCAGGAAGGTTGCTGGTAATGAATTCATCGGCGTAGCCGAGGTCTCTGACCAGTTCATGCAACGGCGGCTCAGCCGCGCAAAGCGGGGAGCACAGCAACCCCAGCATGACGGGTAACAGTATTTTTTTCATAGGGTTTCCTGGAAATAATTTAAAGCTGTACCAGCTTCAGATACTTTTTCGGCACAAATCGCCAAATTTTCAGCTATTTTTTTTCGTAATTCGAAATTTATCACACCCACTGCCAACTTCGCCACTGGAACAATTTTTGCTGCATCAATGCTCCTGCATAAACAAAACTGAACCGATTCACCAGCCCGATCCAGCGATCTGGTTGCCTTAAAAAGAATTTCGCTTTCATTTGTTGTGATCTATTAAGATTGCTATTAAGTATCGATCGAAGCCAGGAGGGCCAGACTGATGAAGTTTTTTTCTGTTGCAGCAGCACTGATCTTTTCGCTGTTTTTATCTTCAGCTGTAGTTGGGGCACAGATTTACCCGGGGCATGGCGGTAATTCAAGTTACCCAACCCACCCTGGTAACGGCGGAACAACTCCTGTCTACCCTGGAACTCCGACTTACCCGACTCCTCCGACGCCACCGACCACGCAACCGGAAACAGGCGAGCCGGGCTCGATCAGTGCCTATACACTTTACTGTTACGGTCACGCCAGATATGCGGCCGGCAACTTCAACAGCGCAGTAATCTACTTCAATGAGCTGCTCAAACGCTGGCCAAACTCGCAGTATGCTGACGATGCATCCTTCTGGCAGGCCCAGATCCGCTGGGAACAAAAGAACCATCTTGAAGCCATCAGACTGTTCAGCCTTTTTTTGCATTCCTGGCCGCATTCAGAGCATACCGCCATGGCTCTGTTCGGTCTTGGTCAGGCAGAAAAAGACTATGGCCGCATCAACTTCGCCAACCGTCAGCATCTTTTCAATGCCGTCAGTCATTTTACGAGCTACCAGCAGCGTTTTCCCCATGACCGGAATGCAGCTGAAGCTCTCTTTCAGGCCGGCGAATGTTATGAAATTTCAGGTGACTATGGCAGCGCAAAAAGTTATTATAGCAGGGTAACGGATTTATACCCGTACTCTGCTGCTGCAATGAAAGCACGCGAAAAGCTCAGTGGCAGATACTGATAGTCAAAACAGGAGCAACAGATGCAGACAAGAAAACTTGGTGTCGCGGTTTTTGCTGCGACCCTAATGGCATTTATGCCATTTCTCGCTTTCGCTTCAACGGCCTTCGATTTTTCGGCCCTTGAAAAGTCAGTGGTTGAGACCACCCTCGACAACGGCCTGAAAATAATCATTCTGCCACGACACGACGCCCCGGTCATCTCTTTCGTCACCTGAGCAAACGTTGGCGGCGTCGATGACCCCAAAGAATATACCGGCCTGGCCCACATGCTCGAACACATGGCCTTCAAAGGCACCGAAACAATTGGCAGCAAAGACCCGGCCAAAGAATTGTTAAAAATGGCCAAAGAAGACGTGATCTTCAAGATGTTGCGTGCTGAGCGCCTGAAGGGGCGGCTGGCCGACCAGAACCAGATTGCCTCTCTCAGCATCGAATTTGAAAAAGCCATAGCCGATGCATACGCTCTGGTTGAACCAAATGACTTTGCCAACCGCCTGCAAAAAGAAGGTGGCTCAGGCTTGAACGCATACACCTCACGCGATCAGACCGCCTACATTGTCAGTCTGCCGTCTAACAAAATTGAATTCTGGATGGCCATGGAATCTGAACGATTTCTCAAACCGCGTCTGCGCGAGATGTATCGCGAACGTCAGGTTGTGGCCGAAGAACGCCGCATGACGGTCGATAACAGACCAGTTGGCAAGCTGATTGAAGAATTCATCAGCACCGCATTCAAAGCTCACCCTTACGGACAGCCGCTTATCGGCCATATGTCAGATATTCAGAACTATTCGCGTGAAGCGACCCAGGCATTCTTCGAGAAATATTATTCTCCAAGCAATCTTGTCGTCGCAATGGTAGGCGATGTTGAGCCGGCCAAAGCCATAGAACTGGCCCAGAAATACTGGGGAAGAATCCCGGCACGACCCCTGCCCTCGCCAGTCGCCACTGTCGAACCAGAACAGAACGGCGAACGCCGCGTCACCATCGAAGACAAAGCCCAGCCAGCCATACTCATCGGCTGGCATATTCCCGCCGAAACTCATGACGATACGCCGGCAATCCAGGCATTTGTAGACATTCTCGGTCAGGGTCGCACCTCAAGACTCTACAAACGCATGATCAGAGACATGAAAATTGCTGTATCAGCAAGCGCTTTCAGCGGCTGGCCCGGAAGCAAATACCCCTCACTGGCAGCTGTTTTCGCCTTTCCGGCACAGGGTAAAACCAATGCTGAATGCGAAAAGATTATCATGGAAGAACTTGAAACCTTGAAAAAAGAGCTTCTCACTACAGAAGATCTCGACAAAGTAAAAGCCCGTGCCATGACTTCTTTTATCGCAAGTCTGCGCAACAATATGGGCATGGCTGAGAAACTGGCAAATTATCAGCAGATCTGGGGTTCATGGCGAGCCGTATTCAAGGAACTTGACCGCATCAACGCCGTAACTCCGGAAGACGTTCGTCGGGTAGCCAACAAATATTTTATCAATCGCAGCCGCACAGTCGCTTTGATGGAAACGATAACCGAACCGGTTACTGCTAAACCTGTAGAAAAAGCCACCGACGAATGCCAGGAGGAATGCCAGTAATGACAAAATATACTCAGATTTTCACCCTGTTTTCTCTTCTGGTCATCTTTGCTCTGACTGGTTTAACCCCGGCAGTAGCCATCGACTTTGAAAACATTTCTTTTCCGGCCCTCAACCCGATCAATCTTCCCGACATAGAAGAAATCAAACTCGAAAACGGCATGCGCCTGTATCTGCTCGAAGACAACAGTCTGCCACTGATCGAAGCTTCGGTAAGAATTCATGGCGGCTCCTATCTCGACCCAGTAGAAAAAATCGGGTTGGGCAGTATGCTGGGCGACCTGCTTCGCAACGGCGGCACCCAGAAATGGTCTGCCGATGAACTCGATGAAATGCTCGAAGGTATTGGTGCAGCCGCAGAGACCTCCAGTGATATCATCGCCGGCAGCCTCAAGCTTATGATGCTCAGTTCACAAAAAGAACTGGCAGTAGAAGTGATGGCAGAAATATTACGCCGCCCCCGCTTTGAAGAATCAAGGTTCGAACAAGCGATGATCGGAGCCAGGTCGATGATTTCACGCCGCAACGACCAACCGGACTCGATTGGTGAGCGAGAATTCGAAAAAATGATTTACGGAGCCGATTCTGTTTATGCCCGTCACTCTGAGTATGCCACCCTCAACGCTATAACCCGCGACGATCTCAAAGCCATGCATCAGCGCATCTATCGCCCCGAAAACGTTCAAATGGCAATCTGGGGCGATTTTAACCGCAAAGAAATGCTTTCTCTGATAAAAAAGTATTTCAACGACTGGGAAAGAGGCAAAGAACCTCTGCCAGAATTTCCCAAAGTTGACTACAACTTCGACAAAGTGGCCGCAGTCGTTGATCTACCTGAAGCCAAACAGACCAACGCCTATATCGGGCACCTTGGTGGCCGGTTGTTCGACGAAGATCACCCGCACCGCATCGTTATGAACAATATTCTCGGGGTGGGCTTCGGCAGCAGACTTTTCAATCAGGTCAGGTCCAAAGCCGGCCTCTGCTATTCCGTTTATGGTATCTACACTGCCAACCTGTCTTATCCCGGCATTTTCTACAACTATGTAGCCACCAAAAATGAGACTGCGGCTAAAGCAGTGCGTATGATCATCGATGAAATCAAAAAATTTCAAAAAGAAGCACCGACAGCAGCCGAACTCAAAGCGGCCAAAGATCGCTATCTGAATTCATTTGTCTTTAATTTTGATGAAAAGCAGAAAGTCATCGAAAGAATGGTGTATTACGATTTCTTCAACCTGCCCCGCGACTTTCTCAATAAACAGAAAGAGATGGTCGAAGCAACCACTGCTGAAGACGTTCTGACAGCTGCCAATAAATACCTCAAACCAGATTCTTTGAGAATTTTGGTGGTAGGCAACCAGAAAGCCTTTGATGAGCCGCTCGAGCAGCTGAACAATGGCAAATTGCAGACAATCGACATAACTATTCCGGAAAACAAATAATAACCGCTGACAGCACAAAACGACCGCCGCAGGCATATCGCCTGCGGCGGTTTTGCGAAAGATCGAACGATAAAGATATTTTGAACCGGCGGGTTTAACTTCACTGGAGGATCTAGCGTAATAACATGGCTAAAATGTCGCCAAAACGCCGGTCGAAAAATTCAAACAGCCTTCTTTTACCAACTGGCGCCGCCACCACCGCCAGAAGAGCGACCGCCGCCACCGCCAGAGCTGCTTGAGCTTCTTGTGCGTCTCGGAATGGTGTAAGTCGAAACCTGATGCAAACCGCAATTGTTGCAATGAATGGTTTTTTCGCCGAGTCCTGTCGAATAATAGGTGGCATAGACCAGAGTGCGAGTTGAAACCATCATGTAACGGTTGCATCCTGGGCAGATATGGTATGCACCCCAAAGAAACAGAATCACTGAAGCTCCGCCCGAACCACTCATCAACTGGTCTAGCATTCCTTCCCAGAAGTCAGGAATCGTCTGACCAAGGCCGATTGCAATGGCTGCCAGCACAATGACACATACTACAAAAAGCCATATGGGAATCACGAGCCTGCCGTTCCAGTAGGCCTGATAGAAATAGTAAAAACCGCCAAGCATAATTAGAATGACTATGGCAAAAATGACCAGCCTGACAGGGCCTGCACCAACTGAAGGCAGGCGTGAGCTTTGTCGCCGGTTGACCGTATTGCTGGTCTTACCCACGCCCCTCTCAGCAGAAAGATCTGAGCTTCTATGGCTGACGCTGCCGGCAGCCCCCCTGCCCTCTTCAAATCTGCGAATTTCGGCTGCAACTTCCCTGGCTGCAGCCACAACGCCCTGCCCCGATCTACCTGCTCTCATTTCGGGCACGACAAACCTGGTCAAAAGACTTGTACAGAAGCTTTCGTTGAAGTGCTCCCGATATCTGGTGCCGGGTTTGATCTCGACACGGCGGTCGTCGATAGCGAACAGAACCAGCATGCCATTGTTCACACCAGCCTGCCCCAGACCCCAGTGATTAAAGACTTTCAGGGCAAAATCGCTGTGATTCTGCCCTGACGTGGTTTTAATTATCAGTATGGCCAGTTCACTCTTATGGTCGCGATAAAGAAGCTGGCTGTAACGCTTGACCTCGCGAGCCGTCTGTTCATCGAGCAGACCCATCTCGTCATTTAAAGGAACTCTTCTGACTGGCATACTGCGAGCGTCGGCGATCACCGGCAAAAAAACAGAAAACAGCAGAAGAAGAACCAGACAAGCCCGGTAGTTTAAAGTTATATGTTTTTGTTCAGTGTTCAGGTTCATTTTGCCCATCTTTTATGCCATGCTCAAAAATACGTGCCAACACGTCGGTAGAATGAAAAAGGCCGTTGTCAAAATCTCCCTTTTTGAGAAAGGGAACAGCGTGATGCTGCAGAACTGCAGATGCAGCATCATCGCTAAGACAACCTTCAAGATTGTAGCCAACTTCGACTTCAATTCTTCTTTCAGCCATCGCTAAGAGAATCAACACGCCAAAATGTTTTT
The DNA here is from genome assembly GCA_029564115.1 of Candidatus Rifleibacteriota bacterium. The sequence continues at coordinate 20,993 of JAKQQP010000352.1, forward strand.
CGCCGCCTATAGCCCAGCGGTTGAAAAGCCAGAACGCGTATTCACGCGGCGACCTGGGTTCAGCAGCAGGCAGGGTGACCACGCAAAAATCGATAGACAACTCTACGCGCAATCTGTCGAGTCGTTCCTGAAGTCTTAACCGACCTTCTTCAGACAAGACTGAGGCCCAGTCGTTTATGGCCCCTGAGCGCTCAGATGGCGTCGTTAAAACACTGTCGAAGCTGGAAATTTTGAACCCGCAGTTTTCGCAATCTGGTGTACAGTCGTTGATAAAACCTTCACATTCAGGGCATTTCATCTCTCTCTCCTACTCAAAACCAGGCAATAGAAACGGTAAAACCGTTTTAAATTTTGCGCTTACCAATAGGTTTGTTTGTGCGCATGAGTTAACTTCATATTTGAATTTTATATATTTCGCGGTAGAATAGCAACGGAACAAATTTCTAAATCCGGCCCTGATGCATAACGTTAAATCAGAAACAATCAGGCATCTTTCAGGAGGCTTCAATGAAAGGTTTTTTCGTTCCCGCAGCTTTGCTGTTTTTATACACTCTTTTCGCCATTTCTCCAGGGTTTGGGCAGAGCATGGCAGATCTCTGGAAGCAAGTCGAAGAAGCCAAAGGAAAAGGCCTTCCTCAAACCGCAATTGAACATCTTGAGCCGATTTATCAGCAGGCTGTCAAAGAAAAAAATATGACCGATGCAGCCAGAGCCCTCTGCGAGAAAATTGTGCTTGAAGGCACTATTCAGGGCAACCAGCCCCAGGAAAAAATAGTCAGACTAGAAGAAGAAATCACAAAAGCGGATGCGAGCATCAAGCCGTTGCTGAAAGTGATTCTGGCTAAATGGTACTGGCACTTTTACAATCGAAACAGTTACCGCTTTTTAAACCGCTCCCGCACCGAAGGGCTTAACGAAAAAGATTTCACCACCTGGGATCTCCCCAAACTCTTTTCCCACATTGGCGACCTTTATGAAAACGTTCTGACCGAAGAAAAGCAGCTGCGTCAGCTTCCAATTGCAACGCTGTATGGCTTCATCGAAAAAGGTAATCAGCCGGTCGAGCTTCGGGCGACACTTTTCGATTTTTTTGCCCACGAAGCCCTTGATTTTTATATGGCCGACGCGCAGAGTGCCGCAAAACCAATAAGAGCATTTGAAATAGAAGCTGGTTCACCCGCACTCGCCGACCGCGAAGCATTTCTTAAATGGAAGCCGGAAACCCTCGACAAGGATTCGTGCAACCTGCGCGCTGTCTTATTATTGCAGCGTCTGCTGAACGCGGCAATTGAAGCCGACAATCGTGACGCTCTTCTTGACAACGATCTGATAAGGCTCTCATGGGCAAGACGGGTAGCCGTAGGCGACAATATCAGCGAGAACTACATCGCGGCGCTCGAAAAATTCGCAACCGCCAACAAAGATCATGCTTTTGCCGCCACTGCAATCGGCTACATCGCCCAGGAATTCTTCACGCAGGGACAGATGGTGAAAGCCCTTGAATACGCCGAAAAAGGTATCAACAACTGGCCCGGCACCCACGGCGAAACAATCTGCCGCAGCGTCATGGCCAGCGTTTTAACCAGAGAGATCCGTATCGAAACTGAACGGGTCATTGTGCCCGAAGCTGCCCAGATAAAAGTCTCCTTCAGAAATCTGGAAAAAGTTTATTTCAGACTGCTTCAACGCAGCACCAATGACCTCTTCGATCTTGAGAACTATTCTCCGGATAACATCAACTGGGATCAATATGAAAAAATTCTGGCCCGAAAAGCCATGCAACAATGGGATGCCAATCTAGACCCGGGTAAAGAGTATGCTCAATGCGAAACTCTGCTGGATCTTCCCAAAATCGAGCCAGGGCTTTATTATCTTGCAGCCAGTGTGCGCGAGGACTTTTCCCGGGAAAACAACAGCCTGCAGGTAGCTCCGATAACTATCGGCAAACTGGGCATGGCCATACGCAAGAAATCAGGCAAAATGGAAGTTTTTGTCGTCAACAACGTCAGCGGTGAACCACTCGAAGGTATCAAGGTGAAGGGCTACACCCACGAATACCGCAAAGGCTGGCGCCAGGCACTCTCAGGAACGACCGACAAAAACGGCGTGACTGTATTTGATGCCCAGAGGGGCAGCGGCTTCTTCATTGCAGAGCACAAAGGTCACACCATATACAAACAATCTGACTTCTACGCTTATGATGGCAACAGCTACAACAATGGCAGCCGAGCGTTTTTCTTCACAGACAGGGCGATCTACAGACCCGGTCAGACCGTCTATGTCAAGGGCATTGCCGCTCGTTTCGACACCAGAACGAACGAATACGTCACCATCAACAATACCCCGGTAGCCATAACCTTTGCCGACCCCAACGGCCAGGAAGTAAAAAAAGAAATTCTCAAAACCAATGCTTTTGGTTCATTTTCAACGACTTTCATCGCTCCGGCTGATCGCCTGACTGGCTCCTACAGCATATACAGCGAAACTTTCGGCGGTTCGACACGAGTCAGAGTCGAAGAATACAAACGCCCCAAATTTAAAGTCGAAATAGACACACCAACTCAAAGTTATCAGCTAGACCAGCTCGTGCAGGTAACCGGTCGGGCTCTGGCATACACCGGTGCCAAAATTGATAATGCTCAGGTTAAATACAGAGTGGTCAGAGAAGTCCGCTACCCACCCTGGTGCTGGTGGTATTTCGATGCCGGCAGCTCACAGGAAATAGCTCACGGCACAACTACAACCGATACCAATGGTGAGTTTTCCGTGAAGTTTACCGCAAAACCAGATCGCACGGTTGCACGTGCCAGCGAACCGGTTTTTCACTACACTGTCAGCGCCGACGTAGTCGATGGAACAGGCGAAACCCGTTCTGCAGTACAAACTGTGCGCATCGGCTATACCGCCATGGCACTCAGCCTGACTTCTCCAGATGTGGCAGAATCTGACAAAGCTTTCAACGTCAGCCTCAGAACCTCTACCCTCGACGGCAAAGGTATTGCCGGAGCCGGCAGTTTTCTGGTCTACAGCCTCAAACAGCCGGAGCGTGCCCGACGCAAGTCTTATTATTCCGGCACACTCGCGGCTAAAAATGACAAATCAGACATCAGAAACTGGGAAGAAGACAAGGTAGTTTTTGAACAAAGCTTCAACACCTCGATAGAAGGAAACTTTGCCTGCGAAGTCAAGTTGCCTGAAGGCGCATACCGGATCAAAGCCCAGACCCGTGACCGCTACAACAATCAGGTCAATGCAATGTCTCACGTAATTATCGCCAGCTACAGCAGCGATAAATTCTCGATAAAGGTTCCATTCTTTTTTAAAGTTACCAGCGGCAACCTGCAACCCGGCGATACCTTCAAGGCATTCTGGGCTACCGGCTATGGCAAAGGCCCGGCCTACATCGAAATAGAACACCGTCAGAAGCTGCTCAAAGCCTTCTGGACAGACATCGATGCCGAACGCGTCAACATAAGCCTGCCAATCACAGAAGAACACCGCGGTGGCTTCAACGTCAGAATAATGCAATTCAAAGAAAACCGCGAATATTTCCATGTTCAGCATATTCCGGTCGACTGGTCGAACAAAAACCTGAAGCTGAAGTTCGCTCACATGACCTCCAAAATGCAGCCGGCTCAAAAAGACACCTGGAAAATCGAAATTTCCGGCCCCGAAGCCGAAAAAGGCGCCATTGAAATGGTAGCAGCCATGTATGATGCCAGCCTTGACGCTTTTGCCGCCCAAAGCTGGCCTTCAGCTTTCCCGGTGTTCTATTCTGACGCGAACTACGTAAATGTAGCTTTCGCCAACCAGCGAACCGGGCTTTACGTCTGGACAAACGACCTGAACCAGCATGTGAGTGTTGGCTATCGCGCTTACCCGCAGTTGCCAGCCAACATTCAAAATGATTTTTTTGGCTATTTCATGCACCATCGCAGCAAAAGCATGCGACTCTCATCAGCCATACCCTCTCCTTCCATGGAAGGAGGCGACGTAATGATGGAAGCGGCAGCTCCTGCCATGAACAAAGGTATCAGCTTCGCAGATGAAGAAAGCGATTCTGCCGTACCTCAAACCCTTTCACGGGAAGTGGCAAAAGAGAAAAAAGACGCCGCCGGGGGTGGAGCTCCGCAGGAAAAGGCTCCAGAAGTCGATCTAGACAAGGTAAGTGCCCGCGCTAACCTGAACGAAACGGCATTTTTCTACCCACATCTGACCATGGGCGAAGACGGCACCGTAGCCATTGAATTCACCATGCCAGAAGCCCTCACCACCTGGAAATTCCTCGGCTTTGCCCACGGCAGCAGGCTGCAGGCAGGCGGTATCACCGGCGAAACAATCACTCAGAAAGATTTGATGGTACAGCCAAATCCGCCCAGATTTCTGCGTGAAGGCGACAAATTGCGCTTCACGGCCAAAGTTACCAACATGTCAGATAAAGAGCAGCAGGGGAAACTGCGCCTCAATCTGCTCGACCCAATCAGCGATGCCAATCGTAACGGTGAATTCAAGCTCGATGCCGACACCCTGGAATTCTCAGTGCCGGCCGGAGAATCACGATCTTTCGGCTGGACAATTGAAGTGCCCGAAACTCCCGGTATCGTTAAGTATAAGGTTGTCGGTGCCACCGAATCTCTTTCTGACGGCGAAGAAGGCATGGTTTCCATACTTTCAAGACGCATTTTCGTGACAGAATCTCTGCCGTTGCCCATCAGAGGCCCCGCCACCAAAAAATTCAATTTTAAAAAACTGGTTGAGTCGAAACAGTCAGATACCCTCAAACACGAAGGGCTGACTGTCGAAGTAACATCAAATCCGGCATGGTATGCGGTTCAGGCCCTGCCTTATCTCATGGAATTCCCGCATGAATGCTCAGAGCAGATTTTCAACCGTATTTACGCCAATCATCTGGCCTCGTTTATTGCCAATTCAGACCCGAAAATCAAAAAAGTTTTCGATACCTGGAAGGCAGACGAAGCCAATGGCGGCAAGGCTCTGTTCTCGAACCTCGAGAAAAATGAGCATCTCAAAGCGGTTACTCTGCTCGAAACCCCGTGGGTTCTCGATGCCAAAAGCGAAACAGAGCAGAAGCACAAAATCGGCGTTCTCTTCGATACCAACCGCATCGAACACGAAATGGGCCGGGCAGTCAAAAAACTGTCTGAAATGCAGCTTTCAGACGGCGCATTCCCATGGTTCCCGGGCGGTTACCCCAATTCATACATCACGCTCTACATCATGACCGGTTATGGTCGCATGCGTCACCTCGGCGTTGATATCGACGTAGGCATCGCCCTGCGCTCCCTCGAATATCTCGACGCCTGGATCGACCGCGAATACCGTGAGATTCTCAGACGCCCCAACTATCAAAAGGCAACGAATATCAACCCGACTTATGCACTGTATCTGTATGGCCGCAGCTTCTTTTTGAAAGAGAGACCGATACCGGCAGCCAGCAAAGCCGCTGTGGAATTTTTCCTGGAGGAAGCCCGCAACAAATGGCTCGATGTCGCCTCGAGACAGGCGCAGGGTCATCTGGCACTTGCCCTGCAGAGATTTGGCGACCGCAAGGTTCCCTCTGACATCGTCAAAAGCATCAAAGAACGCAGTGTAAACGACGAAGAGCTTGGCCGCTTCTGGCGTGAAAATGAGATTTCGTTCTGGTGGTACAGAGCCGAGATCGAAACTCAGGCAGTCATGATAGAGCTTTTCACCGAGGTCGCGAAAGACGAGGCAGCTGTTGAAGAATGCAAAGTCTGGCTGCTCAAGCAAAAGCAGACGCAGAACTGGAAAACAACAAAAGCCACCGCTGACGCAGTCTACGCATTGCTGCTGCGCGGTGCCAACCTGCTGGCCTCTGACAAACTTGTAAAGGTGATTCTTGGCGGCAATGAAGTCAAACCCGAGAAGGTTGAAGCCGGAACCGGTTATTACCAGAAGATTTACACCGGTGCTGAAGTTAAACCTGAAATGGGTCAGATAGAAATGGTCAAAGAAGACAAAGGTGTCGCCTGGGGCGCTGTTCACTGGCAGTATCTCGAAGACATGAGCAAGGTTACGCCGCACGAAACGAATCTCAAGCTGAAAAAGACCCTGTTCGTCAAACGTGATACCGATGCCGGCCCGACAATCAAGCCGGTTCAGGGTGTTCTCAAAGTTGGCGACCTGCTGGTCGTTCGCATCGAACTGCGCACTGACCGCGATATGGAATTCATTCACATGAAAGATCAGCGCGGCAGCGGCATGGAACCGACCAACGTCATTTCACGCTACAAATACCAGGATGGCCTGGCTTACTACGAAGCCACCAAAGACACCGCAACTCATTTTTACATCGATTACCTGCCGAAAGGTACCTATGTATTCGAATATGAGCTGCGGGTGCAGCACGCCGGCATCTACCAGAGCGGCATGGCTGAAATTCAGTGCATGTATGCGCCAGAATTCAACAGTCATTCAGAAAGCTTTGTAATGCAGGTAAGCGAAAAATAAGTCTGAAACCCCTCGTGGGGTATTGTGCAAACCAGGCGGTCCCCTCGGACCGCCTGGTTTTTATTTGGGGCAATCGGAAAATTTTTGCTAATTGGTCGGCGTATGCAATGCGTCGAAGCGTTCCTGATTTTCCTGATACAGCTGCAGCATTGCCTCGTTGCGTTCAACACTCTCTGGTAATTCCCGGTATATTTCGTCAGGACCCAGTATTGCCATCGGAATACGGGTGCTGCCGCGCAGCCTGCCATCGGGGCCATAGAACCTCACCATTGGCAGTGGGCCGGGAATTTTGACGTCATTGCCGGCAGAGGCTTTTTTCCAGACCAGGTTTGCACGCCGCAGCCTCTTGAGTTTAACCGTCTCTCTGGTAAAAACCCCGATAAAACGCACATTGGCCATTTCTGGTGATCTGGTCAGGTAATCCAGGTAAGAAACTTCAAGGGCAAGCTCCGGGCCTGCCAGTTCAGGCGGAAAACACACCCAGACGACAGGCTTGCCATGCATATTATCTGGAAGGCGCTGATCGCTGAACTGGTAAAGAGAGGCCTGGACACCTTCCAAGTCTCCGGCTTCGCGCACTATGGCAGAGTTATTGGTGAACGTAACGACAACTGCGTTGGACTGTTCTGATTCTCCGGTATCATTGGCGGCTGCCACCGTGTATGTCGCGGTGGTTCCGGCGGTTATATGTTCTGTGAGAGTAACGTTATTGATCGTGGCGGGCACATTCATTACCGCAAAGCTTTTATTCAGATAAACCTTGTAGTAGCTTGCACCATTGGCAACAGACCACTGCAGGGTGCAGGAATACGACGAAACCTGTGTTAGAGCCAGCAAGGGTATCGAGGGGGCCAGTTGAATAATTATCGGTTCAGAAGTTTCTGATGTTCCAGACTGGTTAACCGCAGTCATTTTAACTGCAACCGCAGTGCCCGCCGGCAGACCTTCAACCCTGTATTCAGAAACATCTGCCGGAGCGGTCGCCACTTCGGCATCATTCACCAGAATTTTGTAGCCAATGGCGTTTTTTACTGGCTGCCAGCGAATCGAAAACCAGGTTGAACCGATCTGATTTTCGATAATGCTGACAACCGGGCCAACCGGAAGAAGCTGAACTTTTATTTCGGGTGACAGCTCTGATTCGCCGGTGGTATTAACAGCTGAGACTCTAAAATTCATTATTGCACCTGGCGGCAGGCCAGTGAGCAACTTTCGAGTAACTGAAGCTTCAACTTCAGCCAGCAGTTTATCTGGACTTTCGTATATGCGATAGGCAGTGGCTGTGTTCACCGGCATCCAGGAAAGTTCACAGGATGCTGTGCCAATAAGCCCTGCCGCCAGAGATGTCGGCACGGAAGGTCTCATAAGAACCAGTGCATAGCTTGAAACTCCGGCAACAGTGCCTTCATTGTAGGTAACCACCGCAACTCTGTAGCTTCCGCCAGGTTCGAGATTAACAAGGGTCTTGCTGGTCTCTTTGGTTGAGAACCCGTATAGAGCGTTGTTCAACTGCACCTGGTAATTGGTGGTTTTGTTGAATTGGGGGTATAAAGACCACTCAACCTTGAGAGAGGTCGAACTGAGGTGTGATATTCGCGGGAGCTGATTGAAGTAGTCGTTGCGGCCTGCATCTAAGCCGGCCTCTAGAAGACTGAACAAAGAAATGACCGCGAGAACGACCAGGCCGGCCCCACGAAAAAATGACCCCTGAATTGTTCGAATCATGGCTCCCACAAGAAAACTTCCTTTTCTCAGAATAAATATCGCTCATATGCAACAGCTGTAACTGCAGCGAAGCATCTGCGATGCGGCATTCTTTTACAGCGTTTTCGATGATCAGAGAATGTATAAAAAATCAGGTGGCAGGCAAGCTTTTTCTTTGCTCTCATGTTTTGGCAAGTGCAACATTCTGCAATTTTTGGGCAGTTGCATCAGACTGTAATTTCTGAGATTCTAAAAGTGATTTAAAATTAAAAGACGAACAATTTCTTCTGGAGAGCAATATGACGGAATGTTCCAACAAAAATCCCTGCTCCTGCACTTATTCATGTTCAAAAAGGCATAAATGCTGTGATTGCGTGGCTTATCACCGCAAAATGCGCCAGGTTCCCGGCTGTTTTTTCTCTGTCGAGGGCGAAAAAACCTATGACCGAAGCTTTGAAGCTTTCTTCAGAGATCAGAAACTCAGCAAAATCTGAATTTCTGCCGCTGCCTGACGGCTGCTTCCGACAAATAGAATCTAACGGAGGATACGAATCATGCAGAAACCCTTCTGTGCCGCTTCTATAGTAATTTTCGGTGGAACTGGCGACCTGGCTGGGCGCAAGCTTATTCCGGCTCTTTGCCGACTGCACAATGCTGGCCTTCTGCCTCATGATTTTCACGTTTTCGTAACCGGCAGATCAGACATGACCACCGAAGCTTTTATCGAAAATCTTACCAGACGAGAATCTGACCAGCTGGCTAAAGATAAAAAGTTTGCCGATGGCTTCGCCGGCCTGAAACCCAAAATCAGATATCTTCGTGCCAACCCGTCATTACAGAACGAGCCAGAAGATTTCAGACAGCGACTGTTGGCAGAAGAGCCGCTGGCAGCGCCGGCCAGACTCTTTTATCTGGCAGTTCCTCCCTCCGGAATGGAAAGTTTCATCCGCCTGGTCAAACCCTTTTCTGAGAACCGCACTGACCAGAACTGCCCAGAGAGAGTACTTGTCGAAAAACCGTTCGGCTATGATCTTGCAAGCGCCAGAGTATTGAATGCAAAACTGCTCGATGCCTTTGATGAACACCAGATTTTGAGAATCGATCATTATCTGGGCAAAGAAGCTGTGCAGAACATTATGTATATGCGCTTCGCCAATCTATTCTTCGAACCGGTCTGGAGCAACCATTTCATCAACAACATTCAGATTTCGTTTTCTGAAGAAATAGGAATTGGGGATCGTGCCGGTTATTTCGACCAGACCGGCATTCTGCGCGACGTTGTTCAGAATCACCTTCTGCAGGTTTTGTGTATGGTAGCCATGGAACCGCCTTTGTCACACAAACCCGGCGATCTGCACCTTGAAAAGAACAAGGTTCTCAAGGCTCTCAAAAAATACCGCCCCGAAGATGTCGCGGCTGAAACAGTAAGAGCCCAGTACAGCAAAGGAGTTGTCAATTCTCAGCCAGTAAGAAGCTATCTTGAGGAAGATGGCGTCAGAGCCATCTCAAAAACCGAAACTTATGCGGCCTGCCGGGTATTCATAGACAACTGGCGCTGGGCTGGCATGCCATTTTATCTGAGGGCCGGCAAAAGACTCGAGCGAAATATGACAGAAATAGTGGTGAATTTTAAACCAGTGCCCCACTCTATATTTCCGAATATTGCGGGCAACATTGAGCCAAACAGGCTCTATATAAGGATTCAACCCGATGAGGGCATCAGACTTCAGTTAAACTCAAAACCACCCGGAATGAAAATGCAGGTGACCGACGTTGGGCTTAAATTCTCGTATGAGGATGCATTCGGCAATTATCGGCCAGATGCCTACGAAAGACTTCTACTCGATGCTCTGCAGGGTGACTCGGCCTTGTTTTTGAGCAACAGCGAAATAGAAGAGTCATGGAAGTTTATCGATACGATTATCGCAGGCTGGAACCTTTTTGACCAGCCCATGGCATTCTATGAGTCAGGCAGCCATGGCCCCAAAGAGGCATATGATCTTCTCGAAAAACACGGGCATCGCTGGCGCCCATCGGAGGGAAAATGCTGCCTTTGAATAACAGCTTTCTTCTGGTTGAAGAAAACGATGTTTATGCCGACAGAGCCGCAGAGCGCATCAGCAGCCTCATTGCGGCCTTTTCTGGGCGTTCTTGCCTGATCAGTCTTTCCGGAGGATCCACCCCCCTGCCCGTTTACCAAAGACTGGCAAAAAAACTTGCCAATGGCTGTGATATGGCCAATCTATACTGGATACAGACAGACGAACGCCTGGTTGCCGCCAGCAGCGATCGCAGCAATCAACGTGGTATACGGCAAAGCCTTTTTGCGAGTGGAACACTGCCAGAAGAACGCTTTATCCCTGTTTTGCCCGAGCTTACCGATGAAAATACTATTCTTTCAAGCTCCACCGTCTGTCAGGACTACTTTGCCAGGCTGCAGCAGCTTCCCATAAATATCAGGCCACCGGCGCCCATCGATCTGCTGATTCTCGGCATCGGCACCGACGGGCACACTGCTTCACTTTTCCCAGATACTGACTGGCAAACTCGCACCACAGAAACCGGGTTTGCCCTTTTTAAAACGACAGCCCAGCCAGAGTCCCGCTTCAGTCTGACTCTCGCAACTATAATGCAGGCGCGTGAAATAATTTTTCTGGTTAATGGCGGAGCAAAATCTTCTGTTATCGAGCAAATATTTTTTGCCCCGGATTTTTTGTCTCCGGCTTCTTTTGTTGCGAGAAACCGCGCCGTCACCTGGATATTCGACAGTGCCGCCGCCGGTTCTAAACTTGTCGCCGTTCTGAAAGGAAGGCAACTATTGCCATGATGGATCATACCCGCCTGATTTATCGAGATGAACACATTGTAGTGGTAGACAAACCCGCCAATCTTCTTGTTCACCCGAGCTATCTCGATAAAAACGAAACCGAAAGCGCCATGAAACAGTTGCGAGATCTGCTGGGCCGCTGGGTATACCCGATTCATCGCCTGGACAAGCCGACCTCAGGCATTCTTGTCTTTGCCCTGTCGAGCGAGCTCGCGAAATCCATTGCCGGCGCCTTTGCCGGGCGGGAAGTCGTAAAATCATATCTGGCACTGGTGCGCGGCTGGACAAAAGAGCACGAAATCATCGACTACCCGCTCAAAGACCTCTGGGACAAACTTACCGACCCAGACAAACTCAAAGAGAACCCTGCCAGAGAAGCGGTCACAGAATACTGGCGGCTGGCAACCACCGAGTTGCCGATCGCCGTTCGCCCCCACCCCACTTCAAGGTATTCATTGCTGAAGGTTACGCCGGCAACTGGTCGCAATCGACAGATCAGACGACACATGAAACATATTTTTCACCCGGTCATCGGGGATCACCAGCACGGCGATGGTCACCATAACCGTATGCTGGCTGAACATGCCGGGTGTAACAGACTGATGCTGCATGCATACAGCATATCGTTCAGGCACCCGGTAAGCATGCTTCCGTTACACTTTACCGCAAATCCAGACGAAGAATTTGTGAAAGTACTTGCCAAAATTGGCATAAATATAGAAATGCCGTCATTGGTCGACCAGGCTGAGCATATTTCAAACTTCAGCGCATAATGAACAGGCCCAGGACGCAAAGAGCCAGGCCCAGCACTGCGTAAAAAAAACGAGCACCATCGCGCCCCAGAAGCTTAACAAAAAACTGTGCTTTTCTGTGACCCATAAAGAATTCAAAATCAGCTGCAGCACAGACAATTGTAAAAACACCGGATGCTATGGCGACAGTGCCCTTTAAAACAGTTTCCTGCATAATTCCTCCGTTTTTCTCACACCTTTTTTGCGTAACAACCGCAATTTCAACGATACAACAACTCGTTGCCGATTTTGCAACAGGTTAAGCAGCGAAGATAATTGCAATGAGTGTATATTATTTTTTATTTATAGCCTACAAATCGGGTATAATCACGAAAAACATAACAGGAGAGCGACATGCTGATTCCATGGGTATATTTTCTTAAAGAGGAAGAACAGTTATTACTCGAGGGCTTCACCAAAAAATGGGTTATCAATGGCCCAGGTCATTTTTTCGTCAAACCCTTGATAAAGGCAAGAGTCAGATCTGGGGTGAGCCTTTCTCCTACTGAGTTTGTTAAAATCAGAGACCTTCTTACCGGCGAAATAAGGGTAGAAAAAGGGCCGTGCTTTTTTTTCCTGCAGGCCTATGAAGAACTGCTGAAAAAATATGACGTCATAGTTCTACAACAAAATGAATATGTCAGATTGATCGACAAATCTTCAGGTGTTATTCGAGTGATAACCGGCCCCAACAATGTCGTACTGTCTGCCAACGAAGAGCCTCTCGAGAAACCGGGAAAAGGTATAAACATCGACGAACATACAGCCGTCCTGGTGCGCAACAATACTGACGGTTCACTGAGACTGGTGACGAAAAATCAGGTGTTCTTCCCGTCTGCCCACGAAGAAATCGAAGACGTGCGCCGAAAAATTCTGCTCGAGAACCATCAGTCTGTAATCATAAAAAACAAAGAGGGCCGCTTCAGAATCGTCAGTGGCAACCATGAAGAAAACGCCTTTTTTCTGCAGCCATACGAAAATCTTGTGGCAATGAACTGGTCTTCTGGTATTCATAAAGAGAAGCGCGACCTTAAAATCACCCATATCGATTCTCGACCCAAGTTCATGTGGTATGAATTTGGCGTACGCACCAAAGACAATGTAGAACTGATCCTCGGCGTCACTTTCTTCTGGCAGATCGTCGATATCGAAACCATGATCAAAACGACAGACGACGCACCCGGAGATATCTGTTCCCACGCCAGAAGCATGATCATTCAATCAGTGTCAAAAGCCAGTCTTGAATCTTTTCTCGATCGCTTCAACGACATTGTCAAAGAATCAATCAACGATAGCGCCGACTCTTTTTATATGCAGCGCGGTGTCAAGATTCATTCGGTTGAAGTGCGCTCTGTGGGCTGCAAAGAAGAAAGCACCCAGGTCATTCTTCAAGAAATCATCCAGGAAACGACAAACCGCCTCAACCGCCTGCTGAAACAGCAAAGCGAAAACGAAGTCAGACTCAATGAAGTTAAAGGTCAGCTCGAAATCGAAAGCCAGAAAGGCGAGTTGCTCAAGATAAAGAGGGAAAACGCCATCAAGGAAGCTGAAATGCAAGGCGAGTGCGAAGCCGTCAGGGTCGCGAGGTTTTTCGAACAGCTGGCCGGTTCTATTTCTGAGACTGAAAAAATAAATATATTCAACACTCTGAGAAAAGTTGAGTATATCGACAAGCTCGGACACAGCAACGCCAATATGTTCTTCACTCCTGAAGACATCGATTTGCGAATCGAAGCGACAAGAAATCGCTGAGCCGCGAAAAGTCTGCTCGACGAAAAACCCGCTCGCAGTTGTTCAAATCTGAGAGCGGGTTTTTTGCTGGTTGCGAAAACGTTCAGTCAGCGTGGCAGATGTCGTAGTCGGGGCAGCGACCTTCGAGAGTTTCGCATTCGAGCAGACCCCTGGTTTTACCGGCACAGGCGATTTTCATGCCTGTCTGCCGGCGAGACTTTCTGTTTAGCTCAATCTTGTCGTTACGAAGTTCTATTACCTGTTCATCGGTCAGACGGTTCGGATTGATCATGGTGTTTCGTTCCTCCGGGAGGCATTTAGTTGAATTATCAGAGAAAATACATGGTTCACTAAAATATTTCAACTCAAATATGTTTGTAATACCTCTGAAAAAAACGACATTAAAAATGCGGATCTGCAGTTATTAACACGGCTTTTTCAGGCCCCTAAATTTCAGCGCGATTATGCCGATAAATACTGAAGAAAACAATAAATGCCCGGAGGCAAAACATGCAAATCAGAAGAATCATTGCTATGGCTCTCGCCATGAGTATCGGCAGCGGCGTATATGCCGCCGACACCTTTGACATGGGTAAAGTACAGGTCATAGGCAAAGATGCCCAGAGCGAAAAAATAGACCCATCTCGGCAGAAAATCAGCTTTGATATGGGTGAAAGAACCGCCCCCATGCCGGAACTGGTTCCCGAAACAGGGCCTGCAGTATATATTCCGATGACAGAAAAACCCACCCTCGATAATTTTCATCGTACTGAACGCGATGAAATTTCGATCTCAGCAGGTCTTGGCACCCGTGGCAGCAGCGAACTCATCATCAACGGCAAAGGAACTAAAGAAGGCTATGTTGGCGATGTGATCATCAGACGTGAAGCTCGCGACGGCTACAAATCTTTTGTAGACACCAGAAAGACAGGGCTGGAAGCCAATGTTTCATCGACCGGAGAAGGCAGTTATACTCTTTCGGCTGGCGGCGAATACACTATCGACAAATACGCTCAGCGCGGCACATCGGCGATGGCCACTCCTGATGCAGGCATGGAAACCACCACAAACCGCATCTGGGTTAATGGCAATTCGACCCTCGAAGATGGAGCATTTTTCAAGGGGTATGCAGCTGTAGATTCATTAAGCCGCGACGTGAGCAATTCAGCTGTCAATTTTGACGAAGAGCAGACGGTGTTCAGCTTTTCAGCAGGGGCCAGCTACCTCAAAAAACTGGGAGAAAAGTTCAAAGGCCGGGCAGAGATCGACCTCAGATCAGACGACTACACAGTTTCTGCCGGCAAAGACCGCGAACTCACCAAAACGGTAATCGGGCTGATCGGCGAACTTGAATTGTCGCCCAAAGCAGACGCCAAATTCGGCTTGAGAAGAATCAATCTGCTCGACCGCGACGCCAACGCGCCATTTGCCAGCCTCGATTACCGCTTTTCCGAACCCTGGCAATTCGTTTTAAACTACGAAGAAGATCTTGGCAACGACAGTCTCGAGAAAATCTTCATGCCCTCGAGATACGTTGTCGCCAGCGACCTCAAGGCTTCGCGCAGAAAAACCATCACCGGCTCACTCAATTACCGCACCAACAAGGGCGACACCTTCGGAGTCGATCTTTTCAGACAGAAAGAAAACGATGCGATTGAATTTATCGACGTTTTCGATAACGGCAAAAGCATGCTTACCTCGGCCTTCAGGTTTGCCGATGACGCGAAGCGAAACGGTTTTGCTCTACGCGGCAACTTTAAAATTGAGAATCACTTCACAGTTAATCTCAAAAGCACTTTCCAGAACCCGGAAGACGAGAAAAACGGTCGCAGACTGTCTTACGAACCAAAAAGAATACTGGATGTCGGCCTGAATTATACCGAAGGTAAAGTGATGGTTGATTTTTCTCGACGTGCTGAGTTCGACCGTGAAGCACATACCAATACCGGCGTTTTCTCAGCTGATGATTACAGCCGTTCTGACCTGGCCGTTCGTTATCGCCTGAATGATCGTTTCAGCACCTACTTGAAGATCAGAGATCTCTACGACGAGGCCAAAAGCCTGCGTTACGATGTTCCAGAAGAAGGTCGCGTAACTCTGGGCGGAATTGAAGCACATTTTTAAGTTTTAAAGAAATAAACCGGAGGCAAATAAAATGCAGAAAATATTTTTGATCGATTTGTTCGTAAGTGGTGGCCCGGTAATGATTCCGATCGCTCTTTGCTCGATCTTTGCCCTGGCAATCGTTATCGAAAGAGCACGCTTTTATCTGCGTAATCCCAGCAGCGCCAATGCCTTCATGAAGAAAGTAAAAGGCGCCCTTGCCGGTCGCAATTACTTCGAGGCCATGAAAATATGCCGCACAGAAAACACTCCACTGGCCAGCGTTATCGCTGCCGGTCTCGACAACGCCGATCTTGGTCGCGAACATCTTCTCGACGTCATGCGCCAGGAAGCCATGGTGCAGGTCAAGAAACATGAGCGTCACCTTGGCAAACTCGCCACCATCGCCAGTATCACCCCTCTGCTTGGCCTGACCGGCACAGTTACCGGCATGATCTCAGCTTTCAGTGTGATCTCAACCGTTGGTATCGGTGACCCGACAGCTCTGGCGGGTGGTATTTCAGAAGCCCTCTATACGACCGCCGCCGGCCTTCTCGTAGGTATTCCATCACTGGTTGCTCACAACTGGTGTGAAGCCAAAAGCCTTGAATTCATCGAAGCAGTCGAAATGCACTCTCTCGACCTGGCCAACCAGGTAACTGCCATGGAGGTGGCCCTTGAAAAAGTTGCTGCCTGAAAAAAGAAAACAGAAGCCTCAGATAGTTGTCACCAACCTGATCGATGTAATTCTGCTGCTGGTTTTCTTCTTCATGATCACAAGCTCATTTGCCCGCAACCAGGAAAAACTTCCGGTCAACGTTCCCAAAGCTTCTTCGGCCACTACCATGGAAAGCGACAATATGACGGTGCAGATCGCCAAAAATGGTCGCATCTACATCGCTGGCAAAGCAGTAGAAATGAACGATCTCACTTCACAGATCAAAACCTGGACAACCAATTCTCCTGATCGCCCGGTCATGGTCGAAGCAGACAAAGATGCCAACTACGGTCGTATCGTTTACGTTCTCGATTCAATAAGAAATTCAGGGGCCATCAACATCGGCCTCGCCACCAAACCAGAAGCAAAATGAAAATTCTGAAAAAAATGAAAATCGAAAAAGTAGAAGGAATGGAAGAGCTCCAGCTCTCTGTTCTCGTTCACCTCTCGATTCTTCTGGCATTGTCGGCATTTTTTGCGTGGCGTTCTGTTGGCGCAGAGCCGGTTAAAAAAACCGTAGTGCCAGTCAAGCTTGTCGCACCTGTTGTCAAACCCCGCGTTGGTTCAGGTCAGCAGCAGAAAAAAGAAACCGGCGCCAAAAAATCTGCCGGCAGCGAAAAAAAGGTTACCAGGTCAAAGCAGAAAAATACCGTAAAAAAAGATACAAAACCCAAGTCTGCCGTCAAACCCAGCAAGCCAGTTCCCAAACCGGCCGCTCCCAAAGTTGAAAAGCCGGCTGCAGTTGCTGCTCAAGTTAACGAAAGTCCGATCGTCTCAGAAAACCCGGTTGAAACCACCAAGCCTTCAGTCGTTCAGGAATCCGAAACAAAAGAAGCCCCGGTTCGGCCAACCCACAACAACCCCTCCTTCGAAACCATCAGCCACATGAGCCTTGAAAAAAGCAGCTCCAGTGACCCGGTGCCTGAACTGACCGGTCCTCTGATGAGCGGCCAACCCGACATGCTGATGCCAGACTCTTTCTTGAATGACGAAAAAGCCATGGCAAGCCCTGACGATTTTATGCCGGCTCCTACCGGAACAGAAGACGGCAAACCTGATAACGGCGCAGGCGTCTTCGAAATCGGCTCTATCGAATCATTTGGCGGCAGCGGCGAGAGATTCAGTCCACCGGCCATTGTAAGCCAAGTGATGCCTGACTACCCTGCCTGGGCCAGAAAGAGCGGCGTGCACGGCAATGCCATCTATCGCGTTCTCATTCAGAAAAGCGGCACAGTCGGTGACGTCGTTACCATGAGTTCGACAATCGACCCCAAACTCGCGATCAATGGTGCTCAGGCATTGAGACGCTGGGTGTTCTCGCCGGTTCTGGCCAACGGTGAGCCTCAAGAGACATGGGTTAAAATCACTGTTCAATATTCACTGAACTAAAACAACGGCGCAGATTTTCGACACAACAAGCCGCCACAATCATCGCGATTGTGGCGGCTTGCTTTATATTGGGCTTTGCAGTAGAATAGCCGCACTAAATCTTTTTTCAGGAGCAATAAAATGCTGCATTTCATTCTGATCGCTCTGTTGGCTGTTGCACCGGTTGCCATGGCACAAATGCCCGAAGGCATCACCCTCGAAAAAAACACTAACCCCGTAATCAAGATTGCCACAGAAAAAGGCGACATGGTTCTCGAACTTTTTCCTGATGTTGCCCCGAAGCACGTCGAAAGCATTCTCAATCTCACCAAAAAAGGCTACTACAATGGCCTGAATTTCCATCGCGTGGTACCCGGCTTCGTAATTCAGGGCGGCTGCCCCCAGGGAACCGGCACAGGCGGCCCCGGCTACACTCTTCCCGCAGAATTCAATGCCCGTAAACACCTGAAAGGCACTCTCGCCATGGCCAGAACTTCTGACCCCAATTCTGCCGGCAGCCAGTTTTACATCTGTCTCGACGCGATTCCGCACCTCGACAATCAGTATACTGTCTTCGGGCAGATTGTGAAGGGTCATGAAGTGCCCGAAAAAATCAAGCAGGGCGATAAAATGACCATCGAAATCCTCCAGGACCTCCCCGCTGCCCCGGCTGCTGCTCAGTAATGCCATAATAACTAAGACCATGGCGGCTTTAACCCGATAGTTGTAATAGGTTGACCGCCGGAGGTTTGCAAATGCGATTTACCCCAGAACTGATCCAAAAGAATGTACCACTGAAGCATCTGGTTACCTTCAGATTCGGTGGCCCGGCCGAGTATTTTTTTACCGCCGAAAACAGCGAAAATTTGTGTGCGGCCGTCGAATGGGCCAGAGGCAAAAAGATGCCGCTGTTCATTCTCGGCGGTGGTTCAAATCTGGTGGTTTCTGATTCTGGCCTTGATGGTCTGGTAATTCATAACCGCTGCATGGAAGTCAACCACGTCGATGCGCAAACAAACCAGATCTGCATCTCTTCGGGTTATGACTTTTCATATCTGGTCGATCTGGCCCAGAAATATGGTCTTGCGGGCATTGAATCTTTTGCCGGGATTCCAGGAAGCATTGGCGGAGCCATTTATGGTAATGCCGGAGCCTACGGCAGATGCATTGCCGACGTTCTGTTGGATGCCCAGCTTCTTTGCCCTGACGGCAGCGTGCGCACTGTCGACAATTCGTTCTTCAACTTCGATTACCGTACCAGTCGCCTTAAAAACGACCCGCACATAATTCTCAGCGCGCGTTTTCAGCTCGAGCCCGGCGACAAGGAAGCAATCAAGGTTAAAATGGACGAAATCATCGAGCAGCGCCACAGCAAGCACCCGCCCTACGAAATCGGCTGTGCCGGTTCATTCTTTAAGAACCTGCCACCTTTGCCGGGCGAAAATCGCAGAAGAGCCGCGGGAAGCGTATTAGAGCAGGCCGGAGCCAAAAAGATGTCTTGTGGTGGGGCCTCTGTGTTTGAAAAGCATGCCAACTTCATTATCAATAACGGCAATGCGACGGCCAGCGACGTTAAACAGCTTGCCAACATGCTAAAAGCCAAGGTTAAAGAGCAGTTCGGCATTGAACTCGCCGAAGAAGTTCTTTACGTCGGCCGCCAATTTTCCTGATTTTCTGCTGACAAAAAGCCCCCGGTTAACAGTTTAACCGGGGGCTTTTTATTATACGATCACTTTCGTTCAGCCAGCATCTGTGGGAATTTACCCTCGTAATCACGCAGCATGCCACTCGCTACGCCTGACAGGCCAATCAGCGCAAAGAGATTCGGCAGTGCCATAAGGCCATTTGCCAGGTCTGACATATTCCAGACAAGCTCCAGCGGTACGGCTGCGCCAATCGGGATCAACAGGACATAAACAAGACGATAAGCAAATACAGCCTTTTTTGCTCGAGCCGGGTTAGAGTCAAACATGAATTTTACAGAACGGTCGCCATAATAGCTCCAGCCAACCATGGTTGTAAAAGTGAAGAAAACCAGCCCCAGACTGACAATGTGATGCCCCCAGGGCACATGATGTCTGTATGCTGCTGCAGTAAGCTCTGCCCCTTTGAGGCCATTGAAAAATACCGTATCTACAGGGTCAAAATAACCACTGGTAATTATTACCAGAGCGGTCATAGTGCAAATTATAATGGTATCGATAAATGGTTCGAGCAGTGCAACAAGTCCTTCGCGTACCGGCACCGAAGTTTTGGCAGCAGCATGAGCGATCGGTGCCGAGCCGAGCCCGGCTTCATTCGAGAACAGGCCACGGGCAACGCCCCAGCGCATTGCCTGAGAAACGCTGAAGCCGAGAACACCGCCAACCGCTTCCCGCAAGCCGAATGCCGACCCGAAAATCATTTTAAAGGCTGGAATGATATTTTCTCTCTGGGCGAACAAGACATAAAGAGATGCCAGAACGTAAGTCAGAGCCATAAATGGCACAACTTTGTCGGCAAAACTGGCAATTCTTCTGATGCCACCGAGAATCACAGCTCCAACCAGAATGGCAATAACCAGACCGATAGCAAATTTAACTGGGTCAGCGCCTTCAGTAACGGCACCTGCAGTAAGACCCGCGCTTGCCAGATAATTGTGAAGCGGTGCTGCAACTGAATTGGCCTGCACCATGTTGCCAATGCCGAACGAAGCCACAAAAGTAAAAAGTGCGAACAGAAAGCCTAGCCATGGCTTTTTCATGCCGTCGCGCAGGTAATACATCGGGCCACCGGCAACTTCGCCTTCTGAGTCGATCGTTCTGAAATTCATCGCCAGAGAGCAGCAGGTAAACTTTGTGCACATGCCGATGAACGCGCTGACCCACATCCAGAAAACTGCGCCAGGGCCGCCGCTGGCAAGGGCTGTAGCTACGCCGGCAATGTTTCCGGTGCCGACTGTGGCGGCTAATGCCGTTGACAAGGCCTGAAAATGCGTAATCTCGCCAGCATCGTCAGCTTTGCCCCATTTTCCGGTTATCAGTGACCAGGCGTGCGTAAAAAACCTGATCTGTACGAAACGCATGCGAAAGGTCAGAAAAATCCCCGTTCCCACGATCAGAAACATGAGAAAATAACCCCAGACAAAGCCATTGATAGTATCGATCATGCTGGCAAAAGCTTCCAAATAATACCTCCGAAAATATGCAATTTATCTCACATCTATTTATCGGGAGCCATGCCACCACACCCCAGTATTTTTTCGAAATAAAATGCCGTCTGCCCTTCCCTATGGTTCATGACTTGATTAAAATTTGCCCTTGCCTTAAAATAGTTTTGTTATTTCATCCAAAACAGGAGTTTATTATGACAGGCCAGGGATCTGCGGGAAATGTTATTGCTGCTCTTGCCAGCTTTTTTATTCCGGGTCTGGGGCAGCTGATTCAGGGCCGACCTTTCGCCGCGATGTTCTTTTTTATCGGCCATCTTCTTCTCTGGCTGATCTTTCTTGGCTGGGTCTTCAACCTGCTTGCCGCCCTTAACGCAGCCTGGTACCAGCCCTGATTTTTTTGCCGCTAATCTTTCCGAAGATCAGTTTGCAAAGACCTATGGTCAGATCTTCATAAAATCTTTCTGGAGTTTTTTTATGAATGATCCCGCTTTTACTACCGCAAATTCTCAGATGTCTTCGGCCGAATATGAAATAAAACGAGTCACGATAATTGGTCTGATCGGCAACCTTTTGCTGACTTTAGGCAAAGTTCTCATCGGCTTTTTCGGCAACAGCAGCTCGGTAATTGCTGACGGTGTCCATAGCCTTTCTGATGCCTCAACCGACATTGCCGTAATTATTGGCGTCAAATATTGGAATCAGCCACCTGATTCATGCCACCCCTACGGTCACAGGCGTATTGAAGCCATGGTCTCGGTGCTCATTGGCCTGGTGCTGGGGTTGGCGGGTATTTTTCTTGGCTTTAGCGCCTTCGAAAAATTTCGCAGCGGTCAATACGTCGTTCCAGCCGGGGCCACACTGGCAGTTGCCCTGGTTTCAATCGTTGTCAAAGAAGCTCTTTTCAGATGGACTTTTATCGCTGCAGAGCAGCTTAAATCGTCGGCACTGAGGGCTAATGCCTGGCACCATCGCAGCGACGCCCTTTCTTCCATACCTGTTGCCATAGCAATCGGAATGGCGATGCTCGACCCTAAATGGGCAATTCTCGACCCGGTAGCCACTTTCGCGGTCTCAGCCTTCATTGTTCAAGCCGCCTGGAAAATAGTTTCGCCGTCACTGGCAGAGCTTTCGGATGCCGGTGCCGATTCGAAAGTTCTGCAAACCATTGAAACAATTGTTTTGCGGGTAGATGGTGTTGAATCAGTACATGCAGTGCGCTCAAGATTCCACGGCTCGGGGCTGCACGTCGATCTTCACATTCAGGTCGATGAAAACCTTACAGTCAGGCAGGGACACGAGATCTCTGGGCATGCCAAGCGCCGTCTTATCGAAGAAGGCCCCGATATAGTCGATGTACTGGTGCATATTGAGCCTTACGAGCCTTGCAGCTGAATCAGACGATCAAAAATGTTCGAACACCGATTTTATAAACTGTTCTGCTGAAAATTTATGATCTTTGTGTTATAAAAATCTTATATTCATGCATCGCCAAGGAGCTAAACCCATGAAGGATGCGCAAGCCGAGTCGCCAACCGTGCCTTCTTCCACCATCAGAACTGACGACAACAGCCTGAGTCGCAAACGCTGTGACGAGCTGCGCACTCTTCTCGAAAGCTGCCGTGGGCAGAAACACGTCGTGGTCATTCAAAATTACCCTGATCCGGACGCCATTTCTACCGGCCTGGCACACCGGGTTCTGTCTTCAGCTTTTGATATTACAGTAGATATAATCTACGCAGGGCAGATCAGTCACCCCGAAAACATCGCCCTGGTAAAACTTCTAGGCATCGATATGCGCCGCTGGGAAAACGGATTTGACCTCAGCCACTATCAAGGCGCCGTCTTTGTCGATAATCAGGGAACTACGGCAGGGCCGATATTTGATGCCCTGCAGGCGGCAAAAATTCCAGAACTGATAGTTGTCGACCATCACGAACTGCAGCACCGTCTCAAGCCAAAATTTTCTGATATACGCAAGGTGGGCGCCACTGCGACCATTTATGCCGACTATTTCCGTGAAGAACTACTGCTGCTTGAAAAGTCGAAAAAAGACCATATCATGGTTGCCACAGCTTTGATGCACGGCCTCAAAACCGACACCTGCGGCTTTGTTAGAGCCAGCCCCGAAGACTTCAGAGCCGCGTCGTTTTTAAGCGCCTTTGTCGACAGCGACCTGCTCGCCCATATAACCAGTCAGTCACGCTCGCGACAGACGATGCAGATAATTCAGGAGGCTCTCGCCAGCCGCACAATCAAAGAGAGCTATTCAATAGCCGGGATTGGTTATGTTCGAGGCGAAGACCGTGATGCCATACCGCAAGCCGCTGATTTTCTGCTGACCGAAGAAAATATTCATACCGCCATTGTATTCGGTGTAATATCTCCTGCTGAGCAAGAGGAAGTGATAGTCGGTTCGATGCGAACTTCGAAAATCACTGTCGACCCAGACGAATTTCTCAAAGAAGTATTTGGCAAAGACCCCAGCGGCAGATATTTTGGTGGCGGCAAAAAATCTGCCGGCGGTTTCGAGATTCCGATCGGGTTTCTTTCTGGCGGGCAAGACAAAGAATTTCGCGAAATGAAGTGGAAACTCTATAAAGCCCAGATTTTGCAGAAGATTCTCAATAAAATTGGTGCAAAACCCGACGAAAAGAGAAGTGAAGATGAATAACAACAAATCAGTGCAGACGTTTGAATTAAAAGAAGATTTTATCGAACTCATCAAGCTCATAAAATTCATGGGCCTCAGCGAAACCGGCGGCCAGGCCAAGCTTCTAGTCGAGAACGGCATGGTTACCGTCGATGGTGAAGTAGAGTCGCGAAAACGCCGCAAAGTTCGCAAGGGCATGACTGTAAAAGTCGGAGACGAAACCATACAGGTGATCTGATGCACCCTTTTGCCCGTTACGAAAAGCAGATTCTGTTTAAACCCATAGGTGATCCCGGGCAGAGAAAACTGTCTAAAAGCCGCATTGGCATAGTCGGAGTCGGCGCACTCGGCACCAACATGGCCAACCTTTGTTGCCGCGCCGGCGTTGGTGCCCTTGTTCTGCTCGATAACGACAGAGTTGAACTCTCTAATCTGCAGCGGCAAATGCTTTTTGACGAAAACGACATCGGTGCCCTCAAAGCTCAACGTGCCGCCGAAAAACTTGCGATAATCAATTCCGAAATAAAAATCGAAGCATTCTCAGAGCGCCTCGGCCCCGAAAACTTCGCCGACCTGCTTGAAAATTGCGACCTGATACTCGATGCCACCGATAATTTCGCCACCAGATTCATCATCAATGAGCAGACGCTTAAACTCGGCATACCCTGGATTTATTCAGGAGTTACAGCTTCTTCAGGGCAGACGATGTTTGTTTACCCCTTTGACACAGCCTGCCTGCGCTGTCTGATCCCGGAAAACGAGATGGTGGATACCTTACCCAATGTTCATAATTCTGGTATTATCGGGCCGATAGTTTCGATTATCGCCTCATTGAGCGTATCCATGGCCTTGAAGTTTCTTGTAGAAAAATACGTCGAACGCGATGTTCTTTGTTTCGACGCCTGGCAACTTTCATGGCACAGAATTCCAATGGAAAGAACACCCGGCTGCCCAGGCTGCAAAGCATAAAAATCAAAGGAGCTTTTATGAAAATTCACGTAGAATTTGTCGGAGCAATAAACAGCGGCCCATATAAAAAAGAACAGGACTTTGAGCTTGCAGACAAAACCACTGTCAAAGCCTTTCTTGAGACCCTTCATTTCGACAGAACCCATCTCAACTACATTCAGGTGGTCAAAAACGGCAGTCGCTGCCCGCACTCAGACGCTCTTAAAAATGGCGACAAACTCGAACTCATGCTGATGGTCGGCGGGGGCTGACCTCAATACGGGAATCTGGGATCGAGAATATTGATCAGAAAGCCCGTTACCGTAACGCGACCCGACTCGAGCACCATAGACACGGTTGCCACGCTGTTTTTCTGAGTCGCGACCTGGTAGTTCAAAAACTTGAGCCCATCGGGGCCTGGTCGTGCAAGATCGAAGGCTCCAAGATCACGGTCGTCGATTGAAAACTTTACCCGGCCTGGGTTGTCATACATTTCGTAGTCCCAGAAGTCAAAAACTACCCGGCTCATCGTCGCGACAATATCGATCCTGGCGCCGGCTTCGGCGGTGGTGGCCATGTACCAGCCGCTGGCCGGCATGTATCTCATGCTCCAGTTACCGACAAAGTTAACCGGATGCATATATGGCAACTGTGACACCATCCCCCCCGGAAAAAATTCTCCGTTCAGAATTCCGGTGCAGTCCAGTTGAATTGAAAAAAATTCCTGCTTGGGCGGTTCACCATTGAGCTTTTCGACTGCCAGCGGGTTATGTTCCTCTGCTGCACAGCCTGCCAGAAAAATTGCAGCAAGACCGTAAAAAAACACAGCCGTTAGCAGGCGTTTCAGCCGGCCTGGTCGATCTGCTGCAGTCATGAGCTTCCTTTGTTGCCGAATATTTAAACTAGTATCGGCAGCAAAGTGACAACGCGTAAGTCTGAAGAATCAGACAAGCAGAAGTCTCATTTGAACCAGAAAGTAAATTTCTTTTCGAAGCGCAGAGGGTTATAGCGCTCTTTGGCTGTGCGCAGACCCTCGATGCCAAGGTCAGCCTCGCGGTTGAGTATTTTTACCTCAGGGGGCAGGCTGTTGGCAAGAGCCCAGTTGACATACTGGTACATACCCTTAACCTCACGAGGCGCCTTCTCGACAGGAACCAGCCATGTGTCGTCGGTAATAGGAACTGCCCAGCTGATACCGCACATGTTGTCCTGGATTTTAACCCTGACGCCCATGCCGCCAAGTTTCCAAAGGTTCGGCAGAGCTCGTTTGACCGATTCTTTTTCCATTTCAAGAAATTTGTCTTCGTCGCCATACTTATCGAACCAGATATCGAGGCATTTTTTTATCTGCTCGTGGTCTTCTTCTTTGAGAAGAATTATTTCAGCGTTGTTTTCGCGTTGAAATTTGTTCAGCTGATTGCGACGCTTCGCAAATTTGCCTCCAGAGAGGTCGGCAAGCTCTTCGCGCAAATAAAGGTAGTCGAAATAGTCTCGGTGTTCTTCGGTGCGAACCGGGGTCATAACCGCGCTGATTTCTTCGGCAAGCTGCTGTGGCAGGAAGTGGAGAACAGGTTCTTCGCCAAAATCCTTGTCGGCATGATAAAGAAGCTTCTCGACTGCTGGTTTTATAGGACCAGAACCGAACGGGCCAAGAAAAATATGGCCGCCATGGCGCCCTTCGACATCGAAAACAAGTCTTTCGCCAATCCGGCTTATGCGGGCCGGACGATTGTAAAACCAGCTGGTGAGGTAATAAACCGAGTATTCTGCAGATTTGATGCCCTGAGCGATGAGGGCTTTCTTGATCGTTGCGACGTGTTCTAGCTTAATTTCTGACTGCTGTGGAAATTCTGGAATTGTATTCATAATGCCCTAAATCTAACACAAAACTACAGTTTTATCACTTACTATCTGATCGCTTGACCTTGGGCGATCATGGCGGTATTATCTGATTTATGAATCCAAGCCTGTTTACGCCAACCACTCTGCAGAATCGCGAGCTGAAAAACTGCGTCATTGCAGCCCCACCCCCCAGTCTTCTTGCCGCTGCAGACGGGCGGGCCACTTCCGAACTGCTCGATTATTATCAGAATCTTGCCAGCACCGGCGTCGGCATGCTTATCGTCGAAGCAACGGCCGTTTCGGCCGAAGGGCGGGCATGGCCGAATCAAACTGCTATTTTTGATCATGATTCCCTCAACGGTTTTTCGAGATTAACCGAAAAAATTCGGCTTCACGGTGCTTTACCGGTTATTCAACTGTATCATGGCGGCATGAATTCAATTCCCGGCCCAGGGCATACGGTGTACAGTGCCAGCTCAATGCGACACTCCAAAATTAACGCCGTAATAGCCGAGATGAAGCCTGATAAAATCGATAAAACGATCAGCGACTATGTTCAGGCAGCAAAATCTGCATGGAATACCGGCTTCTCCGGGATTCACCTGCAGGCCGCCGAAGGCAGTCTTCCCCACCAGTTTCTTTCACCGATAACCAACTTGCGCCGTGACGATTATTGCTTCGCCGAAAATTCTGGAGCTCTGTTTCTTCAGGAACTGATCACAGCGGTCAAATCAGCCGTTCCAGACCTGGTTCTGATTGTCAGTCTGCCGCTTCGTGATCTGCTGCCAGGTGGTGCAGGGCTAAAAGATGCCATACAGGTTGCTCGAACTCTTAAAAAAAACAGACATGACTTGATCATGATTTCAGAAGGGCTTAAAATTGGGCAGCCTTTGCTGCAGCACCCTTCTCTCGACAAGTCTGCCGCCGATGCGCCCTACGCTGAAGACGCCCATATTTTTCGTAATGAAACCGGCTGCCGGGTTATCATGGCGGGCAAAGTCGGCACTCCCCACACGGCTCTCAGCCTTTTGAAGCGGCAGACATGTGATTTTATCGCTGTCGGCAGAACCCTTAACCGAGAGCCCCTCTGGCTTGCCGATCATTACGATAACAAGCTGCTGCCATGGCAGCATTGTCTGCGCTGTCCCATATGCAGGGCCGCTACCAGCGGCTGCCCTGATCAGAAAGGTGTCAATCACTGGCACCTGCTTTCCGGTATTTAATTACTTCAGGAGATATTGAATGAAAAAATCACTGTTTTTTTTGCTGCTCGTATGCTTTGCACTTACGGCGCCACAGCCGGCTCAAGCTTTTCTAGGGCTTTTTATCGGCCAGGAGGGCAAAAAAGGAGTTCGTGTTAAATTTCTTGAAGGCGACGAAAACGCCAAAGACGAAATTCTTCTAATCAAATTGCGTGGCGTCATTCAGGAACGGAGTGACGATGAAAGTAACCCCTTCAAAGCCGGTAAAGACATGATCGAAGAAATAAAGAAAGACCTTGACGCGGCCCGAAAACGCAAAGCGGTCAAGGCCATCCTGCTCGAAATCAATTCTCCAGGGGGCGAAGTCACTGCCAGCGACGTTATTTATCATCAGATCAAAAAAATGCGCGAAGAAACTGGTAAACCGACAGTTGCCATAATCGGAGCCATCGGAGCCTCTGGCGCCTATTACGTGGCCTGTGGAGCTGACAAAATCTTCGCTCACCCCACTTCAATAATAGGCAGTATAGGCGTTCTGATGCAGTCCATGAATGTTCAGCAACTTGCAGAAAAGATCGGTCTGAAGGCCGTCACTCTTAAATCAGACAAAACGCCGATGAAAGACGTTCTTTCACCCTTCAAGCAAATGACCGAAGAAGAGAGAAACATGCTTCTGAGCATTATCGATTCTGTATATGACCGCTTCATCGACATTGTCGCAGCCAGCCGCAAACTCGAGCGCGACGCCGTCATAAAACTTGCCGATGGCGGCATTTACACAGCGGGCAAAGCCAAAGAAACAGGGCTTGTCGATGAAATAGGCTACCGTGAAGACGCCATTGCAGAAGCATGCAAACTGGCAGACATCAAATCAGCCGCTCTGGTGCAAAGAGTCAGCAAAAAAAGCTTTGCCGAACTTGTTGCCGAACTGCAAGAGATGAACTTTGCTGTTCCGGCAGTCATCAACCGCCTGGAAAGCCTGTTACAGCACGGCTCATCGCCAGCTGTCATGTTCAGATAATATTTTCAGCAGACAAAAAAGCCCCGAGTGCTCAGCCAAAGCTGGCTTTCGGGGCTTTTTTCAACTGATGCGGGTCACAAATAAGAATTTGAGTTCAAATAGTTTTTAACATAATCTTCAATAGCTTCTTCAAGCGTTCTAGTCGGCTGCTCAAAACCGGTCAGGCGCAGCCTGGTGATGTCGCCGCGGGTAAAATACTGGTATTGGTTGCGAATCGAATCGGGCATGTCCACATAGCTTATTTTAGGCTCAATGCCCATAGCTTTGAAGGTGGCGGTTACCAGATCGTTCCAGCTGCGGGTGGTGCCGGTGGCTATATTGAAAAGCCCGCCGTCTTTGCGGTCAAGAAAATGCAGAGCCATATTCACTGCGTCTTTGACGTAGATGAAGTCTCTTAGTTGTTCGCCGTCTTTATAATCAGGCCGATGCGACTTGAACAGCTGCACAGCACCAGTTGCCCTGATCTGTTCGAATGATTTCAGAATAAAGCTGCGCATTGAACCCTTGTGGTATTCATTTGGCCCAAAGACATTGAAGAATTTGAGACCGACCATCTGGTCGAGCAACCCCTGGCGCTTGAGCCAGAGATCGAACATCTGTTTTGAATAGCCATACATATTCAGTGGCTGCAGAGTTTCGATATCTTCAACCTGATCGACGAATCCGCGCTCGCCATCGCCGTAGGTCGCGGCACTGCTGGCATAAATGAAGCGGGCCCGCCGACTCTTTGCCCAGAGAGCGAGAGTTTTGCTGAATTCAAAGTTGTTTTTTATCAGATAGCTGGCATCGGTTTCGGTTGTGCTCGAGCAGGCTCCGAGATGCAAAACGGCATTGAATTTATGCTCTTCGAACATACCCTTTTCGAGATAAGTCAGAAAATCTGTTTTTTCGCAATAGTCGGCATAGCGAAGATTTTTCAGGTTTTTCCATTTTTCGCCGTTGCCGAGGCGATCGACGATAAATATGTCATCGATGCCGCGCTGATTGAGGCCCCAAACCATGGCTGAACCGATAAAACCCGCGCCGCCCGTCACTAATACTTTCATATTTTCCCCTTATAGTTAGAATAGATATTTTACCAGTTTAAGAATACCCTGGCTCCACGGAACCCGGTGAGAAATGCCCGATGCACTGGCAAACGCCGCTTTGTTCGCCATATACCATTCATAATTTCTGATCAGGGCCTGTTTGTTAGAGTATTTTGGCTTGAAGCCGAGCTTTTTTTCGGCCTTTTCGATAGAAACGAACGATTCCTGGCAGGCTGTCTCGTAGACCCATTTATACAGAGGCGACAACTTCAGCTTTTCGAGCAGTCGCAATACGGCAATGGCCGGGCCAGCCGGGAAACTGACGATTTTTTTGCCGAAGCCGGCGTGATCGAGCACTGCCTGAAAGTCGTCGCGGAAAGTGCCGAATTCTTTGGCGCCAACATTGAAAGTATCGTTGACGACATTTATGTCGCCGGTCAAACAAGTGTAAATGGCGTCACAGAGATCTTCGACGTCGAGATACTGATAAAGATTGCGACCACGCCCAAGAATAGGGAAACCGTGCCCTTCGCTTGCCCATTCATAGAGCATGGCAAAGACGCCAAGCCGCTCGGGCCCGACGAATGATTTCGGCCTGATAACCGGCACGCATATTCCCTTGTCACGATAAGAAAAACAGATCTTCTCGGCTTCGATTTTAGCCTCACCGTAGGGGCCAACCCCGATCAGTTGATCGTCTTCGAAAAGCGGGTGATGATCAGGAACCCCATAAACGGCTGTCGACGAAATATGCACGACGCGTTTGATGCCAGCCTTTTCGGCTTGTTCCATGACGGTGCGGGTGCCGTCGATGTCGGTAGAATATATATCTTCTGGCTTGTAGAGCGGCAGAGCGGCAGCGCAGTGAACGACCGCATCGCAACCGGCCAGCGATTTCGCGACGTCTTCAGACTTGCGGATATCGCCGGTAACAACGGTAATTTTATCGCGTTCAGGGTAGTCAAACTCTGCAATATCGAGCGAAACAACCTGTGCCCCGCGCGCCAGCAGGTGCCTGACCAGATTTATACCCAAAAACCCGGCTCCGCCGGTGATCATAACTTTCATAGCAACCTCATTACTTGTTTGATTTAAGCAGATGATACCAATTAGCGACCCGCTTGGCAAGGCAACCGCTGAGTGCCTGGATAACTTTTCAGCTTGTCGACACATAACTGATACAACAGCATTCGCCCCCCCCAGCTATGAGTCAGTTGTTGCGAGTTTCTGGGCAATCATTGATTTTAAACCGACCAATCTGCTTAAAACGGCTAAATACAAAACAAAAGCCGCTATTTTAACAACGATTTTCAGGTAAACTTCGACGTCGAGCCGGCTGATAAAAAAGTATGATACTGCCGTCACGCCAGTTAAAACGATAATCTTACCAAGAAAGGCCCCATTCAGATTAATGTTCACCAGGCGACGCGTAAAAATTGTAACCATTATCGCCTGAAAAAGATAGCCGGTTAAACCAGCAAATGCCGCTCCATAAATCCCGAAATCAGGTATAAGAAGCAGGCTGGCCAGAACATTTGCCGCAACAGAAAGCAAAGTGATCAAAAATACAAGATGAGTCTTTTCTTTGACCACTATCATCATGCTCAAAATACTGCCGCCACCAGAAATAATCAGGCCAAGCATAAGTATTATCATGACATCTACAGCCTGACCATACCTGTCGCCAACCAACAGGGGAAAAAGTTCGGTAAAGCAGGTAAAACAGGCAAGCATCAGACTGCTCAAAAGCACCCAGTAATACTTCATTATGGTTTCAAGATAAACACAGCACTGCTCTTCAGAAACTGCGTGCTTTTCATAAAGAACCGGTGATATGGCCTGCCCCAGAGGAGCAAGAATCAACGTATTGAACACATTGGCAAACATATAGCCGACACTGTAAACAGCCACAGGAGCCAGGCCATGATAAATATTCAGAAAATAACGCCCGGCGCTGGCCAGCAGCATCATCAGAAAGGCATCTGGAATAAGCGGAAAACTCAGTCTGGTGAGAACTTTAACGTCGGAGAATCTTAATATGCGCGCGCCAACTGGTGGATATCTCTTAAACGCATAAACCAGACCAACTGCTGTCATTACAGCATATGCGGTTAAATGCCCTAAGAGATAAGACTGATAACCATAGTCGAGGTAAAAAAGGAAAAATATACAGGCCGGAATCAAAACAAAAGTTGTCAGAGTTGAAAAGCCTAAATAAAGCTTCGCCTCTTTCGAAACAATCAGAAGACTGCCGAAAAGCCTGGTGGCAACTGAAGTCAGACCAATGAGGCAAACCACGCCTATTTCGCCGTAAGAGATCTGAATCTGCAGAAACTTGACGACAACGTCAGGAAAACTGTGCCAGACAAAGAAAGCCAGCAATGCCGCCAGAAAATTGAAAGCAATGATAACGTATAGATATCTGCTTTGCTGCTCAGAAGAAACTTTATAAAACTTTATGCAAAATGCCGTGTTAAGCCTGAAATCAATAAAAACCGACAGAATAGTCATGAACAGCCACAGCATTGAAACTCTGCCGTAATCTTCAGGTGTCAGGAAACGTGTGAAAATTGTCATCACCGCGAATCCTGCAGCTGCATTCACCGCCTGAGCAAGACTGAGATAGCTGAACGTTTTGCTTAAATAACTGTTTTCAAAAATTCCACGCAGTTTTTTAAACAAAATCAACGCCCTGCTTTTTTCAGATTTGTCAGAGACTGACTGACAGAATGCTTAACAATGGTTTCCGCAAAGTAGTCGGCTGAAAAAATTCTGGCTGCGGCACTGCTCAAATAATTTTGGGCGGCGAGAACATAATTTTCATGAGTCTTTGGGCTCATCTCGATCATAAATTTGAACAATTCATCGTAAGATTTAAAATTTCTTCTATCAATAAAGCAATCAGAAGGAATCAGGTCTTGAATATTGTTAGCGCCCCAGTAAACAGGAACGCACCCGGCAAAAAAACAGTCGAATATTTTTTCTGTTATGTAACCGGGAATATCGCGAGCATTCTCATAACAGATCGAAAACTTATATTTTTGAAGCGTCTCAAACTTATTTGAGATTTTTCCCCTGTATGACGGGTATTTTTCACCCAAAAAGCTGAGAAATCTGACTAAAGCACGCAATGGCTGAAAACGTTCCAGAAAGTGTGAGCCGCGAAAGCGGAATTGGTTCCAACCTGTGCCATAAAGATCGAAACATTCTGGATGGTTTTTCTCGAACCATCTGATGGCTTCAACTCTTTTTGAATACAATTCAAGAGGATGAGAAGAAGTTTTATTGCCTGAAATTACACAACAAAAGGCCGTTTTAAGTTGCCAGTCGTAGTTAATCCGTTCAGGAAAGACATGTGACCAGTTGGTTTTAAAATATTTCTGATTATCTACAAAAGCATCATTCCAGGTAAAAATTCGACTGAATCTCTCATGCTTCGCCTTGTTCCAATTTTCAGACAGAATCAATTCAGTTTCGAACAAAAGAAGGTTGGAACGCCCCTTTTGTTCTTCAGACGGAAGCTCGTCGGGCATCTCCAGATAAATTATGCAGTCAGATTCAGGGATTCTGTTTATGTCATCTGTTGCCAGCAAAAACCCCGCAACCGCAAATCTCTCTTTGAGCTTTACAAACGGCACCATGCAACCATCTCGATTTATATTGCCGTCAGAAAGGTCGAAAATTTTATTGTTTTGACAGGCTGGCGGCACCACCAGGCAGGCTTTTTTCATCCAGTCTTCCTCATGATTTCAAGGATTTCCTTGATCCGGTTGATGTAGCCATGCTGCAGTCTGGCCTTGCTGTGAGCTGCTCCTGCAATCTCTTGTCTTTGTTTTTCATGCTCCAGAAAATATTTCACGAGCAGAATCGCTTCGTCTACGTCTTTGTAACAGGCAATTTCACGACCAATCTCAAAGTAGTCTTCGATCCCAGGCACGTAGTCAGTCAGCTGAAATCCGCCATAATAGGGAATCTCAAAATTTCTGGCCTTGATCTGCCCCATGTTTTTGGGAGAACGGAAATAACGCAATAACGCCTGCGGGCTGGAAAAAAGGAACCTGACATCATGGCAGATACTGTTCGCAATGTTGAGGTTGATACGTGATCTGAGAAAAACATCTTTCATTTCCTCGATCCCCAGCATTCCGTCTTTCCAGCCTTTGCCAAAGCACTTCACATTAAAGCCGGCCGCCACAAGTTTTTCGATAAACCAGCTTCGATAGCGGTTAAATTGGCCAACAAACGAGACATCATACAAAAAGCGACCATCAAAATCTGACTGCGGCCTCTCGTCGTCGATAGCAGCCCATTGGCTTGTAATTACATTATTTTGCCCCTGCAAACGATATTTCTCAACGGCAAACTTGTCTGTGGTTACACACCACGAAAAATGCGGAGCATACAATCTTGAATAATCGTCAAACCGCCAGGTATCGTCGCCAAACCAGGCCGCAGTGGTATATCGCTGTTTCAACTGCCCGAGAGTTGCAAAATCGAACTGATGCGTGAAAAGAGAGAAGAAAATAAGATCGGGCTTAACTTCTTCAGCCTTTTCCAGTAAGAGTTTCTGTAGAATAGGTGAAGGCCTGGCGGTTTGGGCAAATTCGTCGTAATAAAAAGTTACAACCTGGCAGCCATTTTTTTGAAAAGCTTTTTGAAAAGACATGCCAATAAAATTAGGGCCATTTTGACAAACGCCATAATCATACTGCATATCGCAATAAAGAATTTTCACAGCAGATTCCTTTATTTACAGAGGCTGTGTCAGATTTTAATCAGGCAGCTGGCAATGGTTTCAAGATCCGAAGGAGTGAGTTCCGGGTAATTACCGCAATAAAAGCCGCAATCATGAATAAAGTCAGCACCAGGTAATGAATATTCCTTGCTGTTATACTTTTTGAAAAAAGGCTGCTTTGCCATATTACCGGCAATTATCGGCCTGATTTCGATACCGGCGCCAGAAAACTGACCGAGATAATAATCTCTCAGCTCCGGAGTTTTACAGATCATCGGCAGGGCAAAGTTTGATAATAATTTCAAATGAGAACGATCGAGCAAAATGAAGTCAGGGTTATTTCTTATGCTGTTTTCGAAGTAATGATAATTTTCTTGTCTGATTCTTATGTTATCTTCAAGAAATTGCATCTGATAGAGGCCCAAAAAGCCTGTTATCTCGGTTGGCCGCATGTTGAAGCCCAGTTCATAAAAAGAATATTTTGCTTCGAACTGGCCTCTGATGTTGAAGCGCGTTCGCCACTTCTGCTGCTGGGTTGCTGATAAATTGCGATCCCAACCGTTTGCTCTGCTGATAACCAGCATTTCAGCAAGATCTTTGTCATCGGTGCAAACCATTCCGCCTTCAATTGTAGACATGTGGTGAGCTACAAAAAAAGAAAAGGTTGAAGCAACGCCGTAATTTCCGGCTTTACCTTTCAAAAGTTCGGTTCCGAGCGATTCACAATTATCTTCGAGAAGCAGAATGCCTCTTTCATCACAAATTTTACGAATAGCCTCTAAATCTCCAGTGAAGCCAAGGGCATTGGTAATAAAAAATGCTTTTAATTGGTCATTCTGCAGGGTATCCAGAAGATTTTGCGACATAGAATTCAGAGTTTCAGGTTCGCAGTCAACAGGAACCGGAACCATACCCAGCTGAATAATCGGCATGGTATTGGTAGACCAGGTTACAGCAGAAAAACCGATCTTGTCGCCATCCTGCAGACGACCAAGATTTTTTAAAGCCTGCAACAAAAGAATATTGGCACTGGCACCACTATTAACAAGAACGGCATGCGCTCTTCCCTGGTATCTTGCGAAGGCCTGCTCAAATTCCTGGCATTTTGCATCCATACTGAACTTGTTGGCAGAACGAACAAAGTCGGCCAAAGCCTCTCTGGTTTCCATTTCGTTTAAAAAAGCATTTTTCATCAAAGGAATCATATTTTTCTCCTGTAGCCTTTTCAGTAGTCAATTATCGAGTTTTCAGGCTTCGGTATTCTTTAATCATCTGATCGATACCGTCAACAAGTTGAATTTCCGGGCTAAAACCAATTGCAGCTGTTTTTGTTACATCCAGGCACTTTTTTAACATGCCATCGGGGCGAGAGGTATCCCAGGCAATATTGCCGGTATAACCGACCCGTGATGCAATCAATTCTGCCAGTTCTTTAATCGAAATGTCAGTGCCTGAGCCAACATTTATTAAATCAGCCGATTCATGGTTGTTCATCAACAAAAACAGAGCGCGGCTCAAATCATCGACATGCAGGAACTCGCGGCGCGCAATTCCTGTTCCCCAAAGGGTTATTTCGGCAACTCCAGACTCGGCGGCATCGCTGAACCTTTTTACCAGCGCCGAAAGAACGTGTGATTTTTCAAGGTCGAACGAGTCTCCCGGGCCATAAATATTACATGGCATCGGGCATATCGCCTTGAAGCCTTTCTGCTGGCTCAAATACTTAACAAGCTTCAAGCCGGCAATTTTAGCGAGGGCATAACCTTCATTAGTTGGCTCCAGGGGCCCTGTCATCAGGTATTCTTCTTTAATCGGCTGAGGGCATTCTCTCGGGTAGATACATGAGCTGCCAAGAAAGCAAAACTTTTTGACACCATAATCTGAACTGGCCTTGATTACAGTATTCTGAATCATAAGGTTATCGTAAAGAAATTCGAAGGGAAAAGTCATATTTGCTTTGATGCCACCAACTCTGGCGGCAGCCAGAAAAACATATTCCGGCTTTTCTTCAGCAAAGAAACGATTAACCGCAGACTGATTCTTTAAATCGAGTTCGGCAGATGATCGATAAACAAGGTTTTCGTATCCCTCTGCTTTAAGCCTTCTGACGATGGCAGAGCCAACGAGGCCATTGTGGCCGGCAATATAAATCCTGCTGTTTTTTTTCATTGTGAATCCTGAAATTGCGAATTAATTGTGACTTTTCTTCTGTAAACAGATCTTTCTGAGAATAATCTGAGCAAGTCTAATAAACTGATATAAAAATTGCAAACGAAAGTATTTGAAGTAGACCAGGGCCAGAGCCGCGTGAACTCGCAATTTAAGGCTCAGCCGATTGTCTTTACGCTCTCTGAGTTCTTGAATCAGACCCCGCAACCTGTATACCTTCACTTCAGGGCTGCTTTTTTTCAGATAATTATTTTTGCAGATCCAGTTGATCAGTAATTTGCGATCTTTCTGCTCATTTGTTGAGGAATCCTGCCTGGAATGAATTCTGTAGTTCATTACTACATCTTTAAGCATCAGCACCTTGCCACGCCGGCAAACTTCAGACAAAAAAATTACATCCGCGTGCTTACCCAGATTCTGCTCGAGAAAAAGATTCTTCAATAAAGGCTTGAAATATAAAAAAGCCGGGAATGGCGAGTAATTGCAATGAACCAGATGTTGTCGCAAAAACCTGGCAGGATCTGCTATTATGATATCTCGATCCGTGCAGATAAACTTGCGATTACTAAGAAATGTGTTAAAAATCATGCGAGCGTTACCGCCAACCGCAGCAACTCGACTGTTGGAATTAAACCCTTTGATGAGGGTGCTTAAACAACCAGGCAACATGATGTCGTCATCATGAAACATCATAAAATAATCAGACTCAACTTCGCCAATCACCTGATTGAAGTGCTGCAACGCCCCCAGAGTTGGGATTCTGCGACGATACACAAACTTTTCGTGCCTGAAGTCTGCCAGCACCTTCTGGGTTTTATCAGTCTTTGAGTTATCAGACAAAATCACTTCGAAGTTCGAATAATTTTGTGCCAGAACACTGTGCAGAGTATCCAGAATCATATCAGGGCGTTCATAGGTGAGAATGAACACCTGAATTTTAGGTTGCTCGATCGGTGAAGCCGGTAAATTTTCTGCTTTCAAAGACATTTTCACTCTCCAGCCAAAAGCAGATTCTTGTACCAGCGTATCGTTCTGGCAACCGCTTCGTGTAAATCTGTCTGCTGTCTCAATTTCAGCTCGTTTCTCACTCTGGAAGTATCCGGAACGTATCTGTCGGGCATTATTCCAGAATCAGGCTTTTTTGCGATACAAACACTCACAACGGGCTGAACCTGAGATGATACGATTTCGGCAAACTGCCTGATGCTGATCGCTTCCATAGAACCGACGTTGTAAGGATAAGCCTTCTGACCATGCAGGAGAATTTTGAAAAGCCAGCCAACCAGATCTGAGGCATACAAATATGAACGAACAGTCGTGCCGTCACCATTAATACAGACGGGTTTACCGGCAACCGCATCGCGAATGAAGTTGCCGGCGGCAAAATGTCCGTTAAGCGGAAGAAACGGCCCGATTAAAGCGAAACACCGGGCAATTTTTATATTTATTTTAAACTGTTCCGCGTAAGCAGCACACAGCGTTTCTGAAATTCGCTTTCCCTGGCCATAAGCCGATTTAAGATCATATATATCCGGAGTTCCCGCATAAGTTTCCGGCAAGTAGTCCATCTCCGGTGGTTGTTTTCCATATACCGCCCCGGAACTCAAAAAAAGCATGTTTTCAGCACTGCATTTCCGGGCAAATTCAAGTATTCTTCTGGTCCCGACAACAGACGTTTCAAGAACAGTTACAGGATCATTAGAACCAGAAGCCGCGCTGGAGTCAGCAGCAGCATGAATTATGCAGTCAAACTCTCCCGCAGGAAAATCAAAGTTTCGAATATCCCCCTCGATCAGCTGCAGCTTATTGGAATCGAACAAATGAGAAGCCGACTCAGCAATTTTCCTCGGGTTACGCGTTAGAACAGAGGCCACAACATTCAAATCTGCGACTCTATTGGCAAAGTTCAAGGTTTCAAGAAGCCACCGGCCAATAAAACCTGTTCCACCCGTTATAAAAAGCTTTTTTCCACGCAAACAACCAAGATCCTTGCCTAAAAAAGCCAGAATCTCGTTCAGTTCTGCGTCTAACAATTGGGAACCTGTATGCAAAATTAAGCTGAATCTCCTGAAAATTACCTGCGCTCGATCAGGTACACTCCATTTCGATGGGTGCCACAAAAGGTTCCATTTCAGTCAAGGGATAACCATAAGCAATTTTCGGGTAAACGTTGGCCTTAGGATCGATTTTGACTTCAAGAAGAAACGGTTCGCTGGGATTTTTCCACATGCTCTGCAAGCCGGCTTCAACCTCTTCTGCGCCCGAAACAGACAAAGCGTCGATACCATAAGCCTCTGACACTTTTTTAAAATCGGGCGCTGAATAGCCATTAACAGTAGATTGGAACCGACTGGAAAAATAGCTTTCCTGAAATTGCCTTACCATACCAAGGCTGGCATTATTTATCACAACAATTTTGACGGGCAGATTATTCCTTTTTATCGTTTGCAACTCCTGAATATTCATCTGCATTCCGCCATCCCCGACGATAGCGACTACCGGATCGCCTGGCAGGGCTACTGCAGCGCCGATGGCGCCGGGCAAAGCAAAACCCATTGCGCCCATTCCCCCTGAAGTAATGAACCTTTGCTGTGAACCTAGCTCGAGAGACTGAGCCGCCCACATCTGATGCTGCCCAACGTCAGCAACAAAAACGGCGGCAGCGCCAGAAAACTCTGACAATCTGTGAAAAAAAGCATTCGGATTAATCCCGGTGATATCGTTCAATTCAGCGGTATCTGGCCATTTTGTCTTATAAGAAACAATTTCGTCAGCCCAGTCCTGCCATTTTGTCTGATCAAAGTCATATTGTTTGACCAGCTCGCTCATACGTCCAATAAATGAAGAAAGATGGGCAACTATCGGTCGGCAACCCTTCACCTGTGAATTTATCTCTTCTTTATCACAGTCAACGTGCCAGACAACTCTGTTTTTTGTCAGATATTCTTTATCTGAACCTGTCTGCCTTACATCCAGTCTGCTGCCAAGCACAACAAGCAGATCCGACTCACCAAGAGCTTTATTTGCCCAACGATTGCCGTAAGATCCGATCATTCCCACCCGTAGTGGCGACCGGTATTCGAGGGCGTCAACACACATAAGTGAATTTACAACCGGTATGTGCAAAGAAGTCAGCATTTTTCTGAACTCTGCAACAACCTGTGCTGACCGCAATCCTCCCCCCGCGAGAATCAAAGGTTTTCTTGATTTTTCAAGATCTTTGATCAGTTCATGAATACCCTTCTCTGCTTCGACGCTGAGTGGGTCAGGAATCGGCATTTTAATTTCGGGAAAAGTATCTGGAAGGCTGCAGCGTTGCTGATCCATGGGAATATCAATCAATACCGGACCGGGGCGCCCGGTTACCGAGCAATCATAAGCTTCTTCCAGAGCGGCCGGGATCTCTTCCGGTCTGGAAATTTGCCAGGCTGCTTTGCATATCGGGTTTGCAACGGCCACTATATCAGTTTCCTGAAAACCGCTTTGCCTGACTTTTCTCTCACCTTTTAACTCATAAGTATTTACCTGGCCGGTAATAAAAATGCCCGGGGTAGAATCAAAAAAGCAGCTGCCAATACCGGTCAAAAGATTCAGCGCACCGGGGCCGCTCGTTGCCATAGCAAAACATGGCTTTCCCTTTATTCTGCCGTAGGCATCGACTGCAAACGCCGCGCTTTGCTCGTGGTGCATTGGAATGACCTTGATTTTTTCGAATAAGCATAAAGAATCAATCAAATGAGTGGTCATGCCGCCAATGACTTCAAAAACGACTTCAACGCCTCGGGCATGCAGATACCTGATTATGTAATCGGAAGATTTCACTTGAAGGCTCCAATGAAGGAATCGAAAGTTTCTATTATATAATCAAGCATTGGGTCAGTTAAACCCGGGTATACTCCGATAAAAAATGTATTCGTCGTAATCAGATCGGTATTGGTGAGAGTGCCTACAACGCGGTGCTGAATGTTTTCGTAAGCCGGGTGCCGCAGAAGGTTTCCGCAAAAAAGATTTCTGGTTTCGATCCTCGCTGCCTCAAGAGCCAAAGTAAGATCGTTTCTGGAAAATGGCGCTTCGGGCTTAACGGTTATCACATAGCCAAACCATGATGGATCTGACTTTTCAGGGGCAGAATGTAAAACAAGAAACTTTTCGTGCTTTTTCAGCCCTGCGGTCAGTTTCTGGTGACGGTATTTTCTGGCGGCCACAAAAGAATTCAATTTTTTCAGCTGAGCACAGCCAATTGCTGCCTGCATTTCAGTCACCTTAAGATTATAGCCAATGTGACTGTATACATATTTGTGATCATAACCAAAAGGCAAAGAACCAAACTGCTGAGAAAATCTTTTGCCGCAATTGTTATTCTGGCCGCCACGACAATTGCAATCTCTGCCCCAATCACGAAAACTACGAGCAATGTCGGCGAGTTCAGAGTTGTCGGTAACAACTGCACCGCCCTCGCCCATTGTTATATGATGCGCCGGGTAAAAGCTGAAAGTGCCAAGATCACCAAAAGTAGAAGTCGGGCGACCGTCGTATAAGCTGCCCAGAGCATCGCAGTTATCTTCTATCAGCCAGAGATTGTGCTTCCGGCACAGTTCTTTCACTTCTGCAACAGGAAAAGGTACACCCATGGTATGCGCAATCATCACGGCTTTTGTTTTCGGGCTGACAGCCGCTTCGATTTGCTCAAAAGTCGGCACATATGTACCCAGCTCAACATCAACAAAAACCGGTATAGACTGATTTTGAATTATTGGCGCCACAGTCGTCGGAAATCCCGCTGCAACTGTTATAACTTCATCTCCCGGCTTTATGCGCCGATCTTTGAGCTTGGGAGAAGTTAAAGCGGAAAAAGCCACCAGATTTGCAGAAGAGCCGGAATTAACCAGCAAAACTTCACGCGTGCCAAGAAAGCTTGCAAGTTCTTTTTCGAAAGAATCGCAAAAACGACCGGAAGTAAGCCAGAAATCAAGAGAAGAATCGACAAGAGTCTCGAGCTCATCAGCATCAAAAACCCGGCCGGCGTAATGTATCGGGTCACCTGGCCTGAAAACTGGCTTTGTCTTGTGCTTAACCTGAAAATGCCTTCTGGTCGCCAGCAGAACCGCCTGGCGTAAAATTTTTTCGAGAGTGCGTTCAGAAACCTGAGCCAGCTTTTTCCCCAATATGGCCTCCGGGAGGCGGCAAGGCATATCAATATGAACATAACCTGTCAACGGTAAAGGTGCTCCAGAGAAGTCTGAGGCAACCAGGGGCAGGCAATCATCATGACTGGCAGGTGACTTCGCAGTTATAAAAAACAGTTCAACGTCACCGTTTGCATCTGGTTCAGATACTGCCAAAGCCGGCCTGAACCGCTTTGTGGCTTTATCGTTGAAAGGAAAAGGAACTTTGAATACTTCGCCTTTACAAATCATTCCAGACATCCTCTTCTTCGGCTCCAAGCATCTTTTCACAGAAGCCTGAATTTATCGGGTCGATATCAGCATGTTTTTCTGTTTTTTCAGAAGAGGCCGGCAAAATTATAACCTCAACCCGCCCGCCAAAGCTTTGTGGAACTTTGATGGTTATAGAACCGTCATCTGCGACATTTTCAATCACTCTGAAAGCCTGCATTGTAACTCCGTTAAACTTTTGCCCATTCAACATTCAGCTTGGCAGCCATGTCAGAATAAGACAAAATCTGAGATTCTGAGAATTTTCTTACATCATTACCATTTGTTCTGTAAAAGTTTTTATACCATTCAGCAGAAAATCTGACCGCTTCATCTACCGAAAGAACAGGCAACCAGCCCAGCATTCCAATTGCCTTGGAACAGTCTAACCTGAGAAAGTTCGCCTCGTGTGGCTCTTTTTTCTGCCCTGATGAAAGATCATTTATATTACCTTCACCCCAGACCGAAACAATTTTTTCAACCATTTCTCTGACGTTGACGGCACCATTTGTCAACGGGCCAAAATTCCAGGCTCCGCCAAATCTCTGGCAATCTTCGACAAGCTTTAGAGCCAGCCATAAATAACCCGACAACGGCTCCAGAACATGCTGCCATGGCCTGACTGCATGAGGATTTCTTACTGGCACGGCCTGCCCGGAAGCTAAAGATTTTACGGCATCCGGAAAAATGCGATCAAGCGCCCAATCTCCGCCGCCAATAACATTACCGGCTCTTGCAGAAGCTAAAGCCGGGCAGGTTTCCCCATTAGCTGCGGCAAAAAAAGAGCGACTGTATGAGGCAATTACCAGTTCTGCAGCTCCCTTGCTGGCACTATATGGGTCATAACCGCCCATAGCATCGTTTTCGCGATAGGCATATGGCCATTCACGGTTCTCGTAGCATTTATCGCTGGTAATGCATACGCAGCATTTAACCGACGCAACAGACTTCAACGCTTCAAGAAGATTAACCGTGCCCATAACGTTGGTTGAAAAAGTTTCAACCGGTTGTTCATACGAAAGCCTTACAAGTGGCTGAGCGGCCAGATGAAAAACAACCTCTGGCTGAAACTTCTGAAAAACAGCCCTGATTGCCTCAAGGTCTCTGATATCACCAACATTATGAAAAATATCTTCAGCCAACCCTGCCTCATCAAACAAAGATGGCTGAGTCGGCGGGTTCAAAGAGTAACCCACCACTCTGGCACCAAGCATTTTCAACCAGAGTGAAAGCCACGCGCCCTTGAACCCGGTGTGGCCAGTTACCAGAACTGTTTTACCTGAATAAAATGCGGCTAATCGATTCTGCAATTTACCATACCTTCCATGGAGCCTTGCCCGTTGCCCATAATTCGTCAAGTTTGTTTTTGTCTCTCAACGTATCCATCGGGTGCCAGAAACCATCGTGTCTAAACGCATGCAGTTGCCCTTCGCTCGCCAGCCGTTCAAGTGGGTGACGCTCCCATATTGTCTGGTCATCTTTTATGTAATCTATGACTCCAGGCTCAAGAACAAAAAAACCACCGTTTATAAAACTGCCATCTCCAGTTGGTTTCTCTTGAAAAGAATCAATGCGGGTTTCGTTGCTGAAAGAAAGAGCACCGAATCTTCCAGGAGGCTGAACCGCAGTAAGAGTAGCCTTGCACTTATGACTGCGATGAAACTCGATTAATTGGTGAATATTGACATCAGAAACTCCGTCACCATAAGTCAGACAGAAGGTTTCGTGCCCAATGAAACTTTTAACTCTTTTGATTCGGCCACCTGTCATCGTTTCATCGCCCGTATCGACAAGAGTTACTTTCCACGGCTCAGAATGACTTTGATGAATGTGCATACGATTTTCGGTCATGTCAAAAGTTACATCAGAAGTATGCAAAAAATAATTGGCAAAAAACTCTTTGATTACAAACCCCTTGTAACCGCAACAAATGATGAACTCATTAAGACCGTAAGCAGAATAACTTTTTAAAATGTGCCATAAAATAGGCCGACCGCCAATTTCAACCATCGGTTTCGGACGAACGGCTGTTTCTTCACTAAGTCTGGTTCCAAGACCACCTGCAAGAATAACAACTTTCATGTATTGTCCCTGTGGCTCGCTCTCGATTGTAATTCGCTGCATCCTATCAATTCCGGCCTGTTGTGTCAATCCTTAAAACAGGCGTGAATCAGGCAAAAGCAGTATATGTTCATTCTGGCACTTGCTTAAATCATAAATACGTGCTAACATTCTTTTATGCATTTCGTTTCACAATTTTGTGATTATCGAATGCAAAGGGCGGTTTTTTTCCGGCGGACTAACCTGACCCCTTCGCTCAGCCGGCTTAATCGGTTTTGAGCTCCGCCTCCCACACCGAAACAGATAGGATTTATCCTTTGGCCACGCATTTTAGACATTCTCATATTTCCAGAACTTCTGCTGCTTCCGACAACCAGAAAAAATCAATCGAGAACCAGCACCCAAATCAAACTAAAGAGAGCACCATGAACACATTGAATCAGACTACCAAAACAGAAACT
Source organism: Candidatus Rifleibacteriota bacterium (assembly GCA_029564115.1). The sequence continues at coordinate 65,430 of JAKQQP010000352.1, forward strand.
CATACCCACAACACCGATACCAACTCCGTTTTTGCTACCCTGCACCCCGATCTGCAGAAGGGCATCAACCGCATCGGCTTCACCACCCCGACCCCAATTCAGCAAAAGACCATCCCCGCCGGAATCGCCGGGCGTGACCTGCTGGCCAGTTCTCAGACCGGCAGCGGCAAAACGGCTGCTTTTCTTCTGCCAATAATGCACCGCATCATTACCGACCGCGAAACCGAAAAAAAAGCGACCGGTCGCATCACACCAAAAACCCGCGCTCTGGTTCTGACCCCGACTCGTGAACTGGCTGCCCAGATCTGCGAGCATTTCAACCAGCTCGCTCAGTGCAGTGACCTCAGCTGTGCGGCTGTCTTCGGCGGCGTCAGCATGCTTCCCCAGGAAACAGCTCTTCGCAACGGTGTCGATATTATCGTCGCCTGCCCCGGCCGATTTCTCGATCATGCCTCACATTCATACGGCAAACTGCCCCACCTTGAATACCTCGTGCTCGACGAAGCCGACCGCATGCTCGACATGGGCTTTCTTCCCGATACCGGACGAGTATTGAAAGTCCTGCCGGCCAGACAGCGCCAGACCCTGTTCTTCTCTGCCACTCTGCCGGCCCCGATCGTAATCCTGTCAAAAGACATGCTCAACAACCCCGTATCGGTAGACATCGAACGCCCGCAGATTACCGCTACCGGTATCGAACACAAAGCTTTCAAAGTTCGCGATGAACTCAAGCAAGATCTGCTGATCAACATAATCGATCAACACCAGATTCGCAGCGCCATCATCTTTACCCGCACCAAACACCGCGCCAAAAGACTGGCA
>JAKQQP010000367.1 GCA_029564115.1 Candidatus Rifleibacteriota bacterium
GTTCTGACGCTCTGCGACGCTTTTCCGACCGAAGCTGAAGCGATTGTCGCAATCTCGGAAGCCTGACCAACAAAAGCCCGGGGAAGTTTTATGAAAAAGGCGATGCTGGTTCCGATGTTCTTTCTGGCATTGAATGCCGCCTCGGCGGCCGACATCAACTGGGATGAACTCGAAAAGAAAGCGCAGCAGTATACCGGAGAACTTGAAAAAAAGGGCAACGACTCCGGCAGCTCTTCCGGCTCGTCCTCAGGCAAGGGAAAGGGCATCGACCTGGTTCTGCCGGGCCAGCCTCAGGGCAGAACCATCGACAACACCGCCCCCACTCTTTCTGAAGCAGACAAGCGGCACATAACCGTGCATCTCAAGCTTGCTAACCGGCATTTTTCGAGAAAAAACTACCCCAAGGCAATTGAAGAAACCGATCTGGTCTTCGAACGCGAGCCCGATAACGCCGGCGCCCGTTTCATGCGGGCAGTAATCGCGGGCAGGCTGCGTGATCACCAGACGGCCTGGTTCAATATTCTTATCGCCCGCGAAAAAGACCAGGCAAACCCCAAAATCGACACCTTTATCAGCAAACTGAAAACTGTGGCACCAGAGCCGACCGAACCGGTCTGGGTACAGGGAATCTATCGCTCGATCCCGATCTCTGGCTGCGAAAAGGCCGCCGATGTCATCGAACGCCTGCTTCTCGACCAGGTCAGCCACAATATCACCAGCCTTCAGACAGGCGATTTTACCGAAGAGGCCGACAAAACCGTCATGCCCCTGCAGCTTGAATGTTCGAGCCCACCCGATAAAGACGCCATTGTCAGCCTGCTGAAAAAGTCTGCCGGCGGCGAAGTAACCGTCAAATCAGGGGAAGGCAACAAACTAGATCTGAGCGTTACGGTTAAAGGGTTTGGTATCGAGAATAAAAACGCCCGGCCGGTTTCTGATCTGCAGGAATTCATCAAGGACCTTACCGAAGAAGTAGACGTAGCGATCAGCGATACGGTCGAACGCGAGGCCGAGAACAAGATTCTCGATATCACCTACGAAATTTCGACCCGCGATTTTAAAACGCTGAACGACTTTCTGCGCAAGATCTCGCCCTACGCAACCAGATTCAGGGTACAAAGTCTCCGCCTCGCCTTTATCACGGGTTCGCAGAGCATAATCTGGAAATGCAAGGTTCAGGTGCTTTACAAAGTTTCCTGATTTTTTTCGTTCATAAACTGCAAACTTTTTCCGATTCTCGCCGCATGCGAACCAGAGGATTAAAGTTTTGCTGAAAATCATCTATGGCTCAGGTGCCACCCGGCTGCTGATGGCTGGGCTTTTCTGC
>JAKQQP010000376.1 GCA_029564115.1 Candidatus Rifleibacteriota bacterium
GGAATTTCTTGGCTACGATCTCGGCGTTGCCATCACCGGCACCGAAGACAAGGGCATTACCCTCGTAGTCACCGAAGGTTTCGGCCAGATCAATATGGCAAAGAAAACTTTCGATCTGTTGAAAAACGCCGAAGGCCGCAAAGCCTCGATTAACGGCGCCACGCAGATTCGCGCTGGCGTTATCAGACCCGAAGTCGTTATTCCGATCGAAGTTGCCGATATCAACGAACAGAGGCATGCCCCGAACACCGGTATGACTATTGGCAGCAACGTGCGCATCATCAGACAGCCACATTTTGGCGAAGTCGCCAAAGTCGTTTCGCTGCCCGAAAAGCCGGTTGTCATTCCGTCTGAAGCGAAAGTTCGCGTTGTCGAGATTCAGACCGCTTCTGGTGAAAAGTTCGTTCTGCCGCGCGCCAACGTCGAAATCATCGAAGAATAAACCATGACAGAAAAATTCAACGACATCAATCCTGAACAGCTGAAGAAAGAGGTCAAAGAAGAGCTTCTCAAACGCGAGATTCTCATGGGTCTCGAAGAAGACGAGATTGATCTTTTCGAACTGTTCAGGGTTCTGGTCAAACACTGGAAACTGGTTGTGCTGATGCCACTGGTTGTGGCGGTTCTTGCCGCTGCTTACAGCCTTACGCTGCCGAATCATTTCAAGGCCAGTGCGACGATCTTCGTTCATTCGAGCAGCAAACTCGGGGCTCTTGGCAGCCTGCCGTTTGCCGGCATGATTCCCGGCCTGAGTTCAGGTGGTGGCGGGGCAGAATATCTGATGGTTTATCTGAAAAGCCGCACCATGAGCGATCGCATTATTGCCAGATTCGGTATTGCGACTAATCCGGCAATCGTGGGCGATAACCCGCCGCCGCCCGAAAAGATCAAATATGACGAAGTGGTCAAGACTGTCTCAAAGATTGTCTCAGTCGATAAAGACAAGGACGGGCTGATCACCATCGCTGCTGAAACAATGTCCCCAGAAGTCTCGGCCGCGATTGTGATCAGCCCGTCCTTGTCTTTATCGACCGAAACGATTTTTCCGACGGTCTTCACAACCTCATCGTATTTTATCTTTTCGGGCGGAGGCGGATTATCGCCCACAATTGCCGGGTTGGTGGCAATACCAAACCTGGCAATAATACGGTCGCTCATAGTGCGACTTTTCAGATAGACCATCAGATATTCTGCCCCGCCACCACCTGTGCTCAAACCCGGAATCATGCCGGCAAACGGCAGGCTGCCAAGAGCCCCGAGTTTGCTGCTCGAATGAACGAAAATCGTAGCGCTGGCCTTGAAATGATTCGGCAGTGTCAGGCTGTAGGCAGCCGTCAGAACCGCCACAACCAGTGGCATCAGCACAACCAGTTTCCAGTGTTTGACCAGAACCCTGAACAGTTCGAAAAGATCGATTTCATCTTCTTCGAGACCCATAAGAATCTCGCGTTTGAGAAGCTCTTCTTTGACCTCTTTCTTCAGCTGTTCAGGATTGATGTCGTTGAATTTTTCT
>JAKQQP010000389.1 GCA_029564115.1 Candidatus Rifleibacteriota bacterium
CGCCAGACGCGCTTCCTGGAGGTTCTGCAGGTTAACCGTGCCATACATATAATGATGCCGGGTGTTTGATAAAAAGCGGTAAATCATCAGCAGAACGACAAGAGCGATGCCGACACTGATCGAAATTTCGACCAGCGTAAACCCTCTTGCAAAAAGCCTTTTTATGTTATGTTTCGCGTTTTTGTACATCTGCCACCCATCAGTAAGCAAGGTTTTTGTCGTTCAAAAGCAGCACCGACAGCTCAACCTGCCGGTTGCGGTCATCAGGGAGATTGATATTTGCGGGTCGGTGTGCCTCGCTCCATTTAACCCGCACTGTAACCTTTTTAAGCAGGCCGGACAGGAGATAACTGTCATTGACCTCGCTGACTTCAACTTCTCTGAAAAACCAGGCATTATTATACTGCTCGGAATATTGCAGCGATTCCGCCATCAGACCGTCTTTGCTCCAGTTCGGGTGTGACGGAGGGGCCGCCGCCACCCTTACCGGTGCCAGGCCTCCGGATTCTTCCACCATCGACCCACAGAAAGCCGAAAGGGTGCTCTCGTCTATCTGCGAAAATTCAGCCACAGAGGCCCATTCGATGACTTCATTCGCCAGTTCGACGGCACGCAGATAGTGAATAGCCTTTGAAGTGTCGGTGCGTGAGGAAGTTACCATATAAATTACCGGCACGGCGCAGGCTGAAACGACCAGAACCGCGATAAGAACTTCGACAAAACCCATGGCCCGGCGCGAGAGCTTTAAGTTGACGAAAAAATTCATGGCAGAATCTTCCCTTCATTGGCGAAAGCCTGCGATTCGCGATCATTTTCTGCCTGACTGACGGCAGAAAAAATATGGGCCGGTGGTTCGGGAAACCTGATTTCTTTAAGGCGGGAAGGTTCAGCAGCCCTTATTTCAACTGCAATTGAAGGTCTGGAAGGTTCCGTAGGCTCTTCAGGCAGGCTTTCGGCAGCGGCTAGCACTGGCACCGTGCCATAGAAGTATTTAAGAGCCCCCAGGGTAAGGCTCATACAGACCACCACCGAAAAGACAATCAGCCAGCGTGCCTGGTCCATCAGAATGTCTTACCTCCGGCATTTATCGAGAACGATGTTTTCACCGGCCCGATACTGATGTGATAAGGATCCATTTTTTTGCCATCAACTTCGAGGGCAGGTTCATAAAGCAGCGGGTCATGTTCGACGATCAGAACACCTTCTTTGTCGAGACCGGTATTGCTGGTATCCTGAACGTAAAGATAATCGAGAAGAAGATTACCGTGAATCACAATTTCTTTCTTACGGTTTGGCAGCAGGGTCCCGATGCGGTTCGGTTCAGTCGAACCATGCGGATTGTAAAAAGCTGCGAGCGATGCCTCGATTCTAACCTTATCTTTGGGATCTTTGATGCGGTACTGCCCCTGACGCAGATAAATGCGCAGCGAATCATTGGTTTTTGCCTGATCCCGCAGACGTGAAAGATTGCCGATCAGACAGTCACCACGCCCAAGATAAATTATCCCTTTGCCGCAATAATGGCTGACATCTGAGATGTCGAGATCGCCTTCTTCAATATAAATCAGGCCATCGAGAAACATTACCTTTTTGCCATCGGCAACGGTAACACGATTGTTGATAAATTCCTCGGGCGAGGGGTAATTGAAACTTGCGGTTTTAAAATCGACGAGACGGCCGAATTTGCTTGCTGGCGAGGGGCTTTCAGAGGGTTTCTGTACCGGATGCAGAAAAGTCGGCGCCGGAGCAGTGAGCGGGTTGATGGTTACCGGCTTACGCTCGCCATCATAGAAGGTCAGGCTTTTTCCGAGCAGAGCATTGACAGAAACATTATCGATCGCCCGGCTCATCATCATTTTGTCAGAAAAATATGGTGAAGCGGCAAGCTGATTGCCCAGTTCGGTGTTGAGAAAGGTTTTTGGCTCAAGCCTGGGCCGGCGGAACATCAGAGGCACCGGTTCTGGAATAACGTCCTTTTTCTGGTCGAAAAAGTCTATCTGCTTGGTGAATGTATCGAGGTAGGCAATCTTGAAGAAACGCAGAAAGACAGGCCCTTCAACAAGCACCGGAGTTTTGTTTTCGTAGCCGTAGAGTTTCAACATACGGCCAATCCTGAGCCGCTCAGGATTATAGATTTTTTCACCGCTATCGATGGCCTCGGAAGTGCCATCGCCCTTACTGTCCAGGTAGGAGTTGAAAAAGGGGCCCTTTTTGCCAAATTCTTCTGAAAGGTCAGACAGACCCTTGTAAGCAAGTGCGGTCACCCAGCTATGGGGATTTGGCAGCTTTGGTCGCTGAAAATCGGGGTGATCGATATTCCAGATATGTGCAGCATCTGTGTAGCCGTGGTGGTATTTCCACTCGACGATACAGGTATTCAGTATTTTCTGAAAGCCGGAACATTTTGAATAGTCGAAACCAGAGGCATTTTTTTCAAAATCTTCGCAGATCTGGTAGCTGGCCGCATTGCTGTTCGAATGCTTTTTCGAGTCAGCACATTTCTTTTTCAACTCTTCGCCGGTCTTAAAATCCTGACGTTTGCCGACACAACCATCGGCAGCGTCGTTAACAAACACTTCATAAATGCGCATGACCGCCTTAACTTTGTAAAACTGGTCGACAGTAATACCTGAAAGGCTTGAGAACTGAGTTTCTTTGAACGAAAACAGGCTGACGGTTCCGGAGCCGCCCGGAAATTTCTGCAGCGTGGAAAAATTGAACAACTCTGCAAACCCTGGCAGGCCACTGTGCTCTGAATAACTGAGGTCAAACCAGAGATTCTTCTCGCTGTCGCGGCAATCCGGGTAGTTCGCATTGCCGAGATAGACTCTGGAAATGTGGGCTCCGACCGGGTTGATACCCTGAACGATTATGCGACGCGAGGTGTTGTTGTAATCGGGTGAATAGTTTTTAACGAACAACGCGTATTTATCGAGATTATGACGCAGGTCGAGCAGGCGCACGTCGTGGCGCTGGTGTGCCTCGATCACATTTTCTTCTGCTCCCTCACGGCTGGCCTGAGAATAGACATCAAGGTAGCCATTAAAAGCCGAAACGGAGCTATATTCGGCCTTGCGGTAAACTTTTAGAACCGCTCTGCTTTTTATCAAAAGCGGGTAACCGGCGGAGTGAGCCATCTGCAGGGTCTGTTGTGGCTGAAATTCATTGGCAAGAACAATATCGGTATTAAGTACCGGAACAGCGCCATCTTTAGGAAAAACCGAGCGGCAGGCCGAAAAGATTTCGCTGCTGCTGTCGCTGTTAACCTGACTGCGAATCATGGCCACAACTTCGGCATTGGCTGATTGAGCCAGAAGAGCCAGGCGGTTCTGGTCGACCGTGCGGGCCAGTTGAGTTACGGCACCCTGTTTGAAGCTGTTCAGGGCAAAAGCGAGAATTGCCAGTGCCAGCAGCACGGCCATGACTATGTAGAGAATGAACCCGTGCCGGGCCCCGGCCAGTTTCTGCTTTTCTGATGACCCGGCAGTCATAAAATTTAACATCAGCTGACCAGATAAATTT
>JAKQQP010000407.1 GCA_029564115.1 Candidatus Rifleibacteriota bacterium
AGAAACGCAATCAGCCGATTGGTTTCACGACTCCCCCAGAACGAGACGATGATGAGGATTTTATGGTGGGACTGGAAGACAGCAACCTCTTCAAGCCTTTTGTCAGCCATGGGGGCTATGGTAAAAACGGCGTGGCCATAAGGATTCTGAGTTCTGAAGAAGTCGACCAGCTCAAAGCTCAGGTTCAGAGCACTGAACTCGAGATCTTCGAACTGAAAAACGAGGTCGCCGAGAGCAACATCGAGTTGCTGGCTATCGACATACCTGTTGAAGTCGCCGGATACTTCAAAAAGATATAATCCGGAACCGGCCTCGCCGGTTTTAAGCAGGGTTTCTCCAAGCAAAAGCAGCTGACAATGGCTATCTGAGCTCTATATGAGATGAAGTGGCCAATTGTGCGGTTGACTGAAAAAATGGTCGTTATTGTTAATTGTTATTGTATGTCGTTTAAAACCCCCTGCTTATAGTGTTACCGGGCGGGGCAACCCGCCCGGGCAACTTTTCTTCACAAAGGTGCTTTTGAGAGTTAATATAAAAGGAGCGAAATATGAATCAGGCGATGCTGAAAAAACTGAATGACCCGGTCAGACCCGATTTTGCCATGGCAAAGCGTGTTATTGCCGTCGGCGATGTTCATGGTCAGTTCGATCTGCTTCGCGACCTGATCGAAAACCAGATCAAATTCGACCCGGATTCAGATGTCCTGGTTTTTCTAGGCGACTACATTGACCGCGGGAAATCGGCCGAAGAAGAAATTGCCACCCTCAACTATCTGATCGATCTGCATAACGCCAACCCCGGCAAAATCGCCCTGTTGCGCGGGAACCACGAACAGATGGCCATCAATTCTATCACTGATGCTGATTCCGAAGAATCTCACTGGCTGTGGAAGCACAACGGCAGTCGGCTCTACTCGATTTCCGATCTGGCTTTCAGAAGCGACCTGGTGCGTTTCTGTCAGTCTCTGCCGCTTTATATCGAAGATCAATGGGTATTCGTGCATGCGGGCGCTTACCCGAACATCCTGCTCGAAAAGCAGCCGGAAAGGGT
>JAKQQP010000411.1 GCA_029564115.1 Candidatus Rifleibacteriota bacterium
GTCATTTTTTTACTGCCGCGAAATTTAGAAGGGGGTTCAAATGCAGATAGAGGTTTTAAAGACAAGCGACTTAACGCCTTACGCAAGAAATGCACGCACGCACAGCGAGGCGCAAGTTGGCCAGATCGCTGCAAGCATTAAAGAATTCGGATTTAACAACCCGGTTCTGATCGACGAAACCGGCAGCATTATCGCCGGTCACGGTCGCGTTCTTGCCGCGCAGAAGCTGGCCTTGAAAGAAGTGCCGTGTATTCGCCTGTCGCACCTATCGCCGACGCAGCGCAAGGCTTATATTTTGGCCGACAACAAACTAGCCCTGAACGCTGGCTGGGATGAAGCGATGCTTTCGTTGGAGTTGGCAGAGCTTAAAGATGCTGATTTCGACCTCGCCCTGATCGGTTTCGACGAAATGGAACTGGAAAAACTTACCGCCGCGCCGACAAACGAAGGCTTAACCGACCCCGACGAAGTGCCAGAAGCGCCCGAAGAACCAGTGACAAAACTCGGTGACATTTGGCAGCTTGGCAATCATCGGTTGATGTGCGGAGATAGCACAAACGATGAAGATGTGAAAAAGCTTTCTAATGGGTCGATGTTTAATCTTTGGCTAACCGACCCGCCGTATAATGTCGCATATGAAGGCAAAACAAAACAATCGCTTCAGATACAAAACGATAAAATGAACGATAACGATTTTGTTGATTTCATAAAAAAGGCTGTTATATCTGCAATAAAACGTTTGATTCCCGGTGCTTGTTTTTATGTATGGCACGCAAACAATACAAGTTTTTTATTTCAGAAGGCATTGATTGAATCTGGATTAAATATTAGGCAACATATTATTTGGGTAAAAAACAGCTTAGTAATGGGGCGGCAAGATTATCACTACAAACACGAGCCATGTTTGTATGGTTGGAAAGACGGCGCTGCACACAATTGGTATAATGATAAAAAGCAAACATCTTTAATTGAGTTTGATAGGCCATCGAGAAACGGGGAACATCCGACAATGAAGCCGGTTGCTCTTTTTGAATACCAAATGCTTAATAACACCAAGGAGGGGGACATCGTTTTAGACAGCTTTGGCGGTAGTGGCACAACCATGATTGCAGCAGAAAAAAACGGTCGAATAGCATATTTGATGGAACTTGACCCGAAATACTGCGACGTTATCATAAAGCGATGGGAAGATTTTACCGGCAGAAAGGCGGAACTGACAGATGCGAGGTAGAAAACCAAAACCGACAGCAGTCAAACAATTAAACGGCAATCCCGGCAAACGTGCCCTGAACAAGAAGGAGCCCGAATACCCATGCCTGGGGTCAACACCGCCTGATTTTCTCGACGAACACGGGCAAAAGGAATGGCGTCGTGTTTTTCCGATGCTGTCGGCGATTAAGGTTATAAAAGCGCCAGAGGCCGCGTTGCTTGCAGCATACTGCGGCGCCTTTGCAGACTTTTACAAGCTATCAGAACTAAGCAAAGGCAAGGGCTTTATTGTTAAAGCGCCCAACGGCTGCCCGATGATTTCTCCGTTATTCCAGGCGTTGTCTAAAGCCAGAACTGAAATGGTGCGACTGATGGCCGAACTCGGAATAACTCCTTCTTCTCGCTCTCGCGTTGCCGCTGAAAAAGAAGAAGAATCCGACCCGCTGGATGACTTTATTTAATGGCCGAACGCTATCCGCACGTCAATAAGGCTAATCAATACTGCCGCGATGTCGTCAGCGGCAAGATTGATGCGTGCCTTTACGTGCGGCAGGCGTGTCAGCGCCACCTTGACGATCTTGAAAAAAGCAAGAGCAAGTCATACCGCTGGGCCTTCGACAAAGACAAGGCCGAACGCGCCTGCGTTTTTATCGAGCTTATGAAGCACGTTAAAGGGCAGTGGGCAGGCAGTCGCTTTATTCTTGAGCCGTGGCAGTGCTTTATAGTCGGCTCTCTGATCGGCTGGGTTGGTCGCGCCGATGGAATGCGCCGATTCAGAGAGGGGTTTATTCTTGTTCCCAGAAAAAACGGCAAAACCCTTTTAGCTGCAGGCATTGGTGGGTATATGTTTATGGCCGACAAAGAAGCCGGTGCCGAAATATACTGTGCGGCAACCAGCGAGGCGCAGGCATGGGAAGTGTTTAGGCCCGCAAAGCAGATAATTTCAGGCTCTAAGTTTGAAAAGAAATTCGGCGTTACCGTTAACGCCAAGTCTATGACCACGGCTTCAGGCTCAAGGTTTCTGCCTATTATTGGACGGCCACGCGACGGCGCGAGTCCGCACCTCGGCATCATGGACGAATATCATGAGGCGGCAACCAGCGAGCTTTTCGACGCGCTCCAGACGGGCATGGGCGCAAGAACACAGCCGATGATGTTTACTATTTCGACTGCAGGAACAAACCGGCCCGGCCCCTGCGGCACATATTTTGATCAATGCGTGAAGATTCTGGCGGGAACGGTGCAAAACGACCGCGTGTTCGCTGTTCTTTACGGCATCGACCCGGACGACGACTGGACAGACTTAAAGAACTGGAAAAAAGCAAACCCTAATTACGGGGTTAGCGTCAATGATGAATACCTGATTCATCAACTTGAAACCGCCAAGCAGAACCCGTCAAAGCAAAACATAATCCGCTGCAAGCACCTTAACCAGTGGCTTTCAGTAGACACCGCATGGATGGACATGCTGAAGCTGGCAAAATGCAAAGACCTGTCGCTGATTCCCGAAAGCATG
>JAKQQP010000428.1 GCA_029564115.1 Candidatus Rifleibacteriota bacterium
AGCCAGCGGCCGCGACTTTTCCAGAGCAGGCTGAGCGGAAGAGTAAAGGCAAGAACCATGGCCATGTAACTGCCGGTGAAGTTACCGTTACCGAAAGTCAAAAATATCGAGTGGGCATTGTTCTGCATCTGCTTGAAGTCGATGCCCGGCAGCAGTTTGTGGATATGTTTCGCGACGAACAGCGATTCGGCCCAGTCTGAATAGAGGTAATCGTAACCGAAAAACTGAGCAACACCGAGCAAACTGAGCAGAGTCGCCGAAAGCAGCAGTGCCGTAGTCAGAAATTTAATCTCGTAATCGCTGTTAATCAGGTTAATAATCAGATAAACAATGGCCATATAGCAGAGATGGGCAAACATGCCTTCGTGACGGTGCGGGTCGCCCCACAAAGCCATCTGGCGGTGTTCGGCGAATATTGTCGACACGATCACGAGAAAGCTATAAACCACGAGAGGCTGGTGATACCAGTTAGGGCGGGCCTGGCGGTTGCACCTGAACCACCACATGGCGGCAGCGGTGAGAATATACAGCCAGACTGTTTTTATATAAGAAAAAAGGTTGCCCTGCAGCGACGGCCCGTAAATTTCACCGGCAATGCCGTCAAACGTGACGAGCTGCATATAAACCAACAGCGGCAGCACCCCGACGATCGCCCCCAGCAGCAGCAATGGCAGCAGCGGTGTTCGCCCTTCGTTGGTTTCAGTTACAGTATTCGTCTGACTCATTGCGACGATGGTAGTTGATTCAACCTTGTCTGTCAATGGCCTTCACACCCAACACCAGGGGCGAACGCAGTCTTCTTGATCTACTGCGTTGTTACCATGTTGGCACTGCGAGGAAGCTGCTGTAGACTAAGCAGTCTCTCGATCATCACCATGTTGTCACTGCGAGGAGACTACTGTCGACGAAGCAGTCTCTCGATCTTTGTCGGCCTTTTCCCGCAGCAGCATGCGATTGACGGCGAAGCCCATGCCAAGCAGCGCCCAGAATACCTGAGCAATACCGACAATACTGTCGTTGAACATGGCGTTAACCAGATAAGCGAAAACCGCAACAAAAATGGCGGCACCATAGATATTCAGCTGATTATCGAAGTCACAGTTAAAATAAAGTCTGGCCGATTCGAGCAGGTAGCCGCCCCACATGATCAGCATGGCAATCAGAGCTATTACCCCGATATTGATGGCGATCTGCAGGTAAAGGTTGTGCGGCTTTTCAACAATGATACCCAGACCGGCATCCCAGTGCCGCAGCTTGCCAAGGTAATCGTGATTAGGGAAATGGGCAATGAAAGTATCCGGCCCGAAACCAACCAGCAAAGTCTTTTTCAGCAGAGGCAAAGACCGCGACCAGATATAACCTCTGCCGCTGCCAAAGCCCTCAAGGCCTTTAAACCCCCACGCTTCAACAGGCGTTATTTCAACTACTCTGCCCAGGCCATCGAGCAATTTAAAGCCTTTCAGAGTGTGACCAATGGAAAAACGCACGCCACCACGACCAATCTGTATAATGCTGCTTTGCGGCCAAACCTGAATGATAAAACCAGGCAGCTGCCCTGGCGGAAATCTGACAAGATAACTGTCGGCAACACTTGATTGAGCCTGAACCGGAATGCTGTCACTTGCGACCGATGAAGCAGAAACCGAAAGAGGGTTTTCTTCCCCGGAAGCCACAGTCGGAGCTATTGAAGGAATCGGCGGCGAAGATGTACTGAGCAGCGGAGTCGATATGCCCACCACACCTGAAGCATTGTTAATTTTTTCCATGCGGTAGGCGATCTGTTCACCGCTCTGATCGAAAAAACCGATTTTACCATCTTTGAATTTAACAGTCAGAGGCACTCCATCAAATGTGGCGGTAGCTGTATTGCCATCGAGAACAAGATCTTCAAATCTGCCAATCGAGCCGAGGGCGTGTAGCAAAGGTCTTGTCGAAGTCGAAAAAAAGCGGGGCAGATCCTTGCGCAGGGTGTAGGCATCCATGATGAAAGGGATGACGGCATAGAATGCCAACAGCACCAAAACCCACCTGATCTGACTCTTCAGGTTGAATCTAAAAATCAGAACAGTCAGCAGACCGCCCACAACTGCGGCTAAAGTTGCGGCGCGGGCACTACAACCCAGCAAGCTTAAATACACAAGAATATTAGCAAGCAAAGTCGGCCATTTTTTCCAGCCTTGGCAGCCCAAAAATAAAGCCAGAGAAAATGGGAAAACCATCGACAGGTAAATACCCGCATAATTGGAGTTACCGAAAGTCAAAAAAACCTTATGAATCAGGTCTGGGGTCTGCCGCATCTGAAAATTTGCCAGGGCACCATTGCTTAGTGACTCAGGCACAAGGAATTCCCAGCCAAATGCAGAAAAAAAGTAGTTACAGCCAAAAAACTGCCCGACACCCAAAGTTGCCATGACTGTTATAGAAATAAAAAAGAAAGTCAGAACGAAATTCAAGGCTCTCTGACTGCTCAAAAGGTTGGCAAACAAAAAAACTGCCGCCATGTAACAGAGATGCACGAACAGCCCCTCATAGCGCTGAGGGTCACCTTCAAGAGCCAGTCCGGGATACTTTGCAAACACCGTTGCAAGTATTGCCATCGCCGAATAAACCACCAATGAACGGTGATACCAGCAGATACAATCTCTTCGCCAGGCCACATACCATAATATGGCAAAGGCAGTGGTAATATACAGCCAGATCATTTTGTAATGAACGAAATAGTCAGACACCTGTGTTTTTCCGAGAATTTCACCAACTATGCCCTGATACTCGGCAATGTGAAAAAAAATCACGAAAGGCACAAAACCTATCAGAGCACAAAGAAGCAGCAAAATTAAAAGTGACGGAGTTGAATCAGACTGCGTAGTTATTGAACTCATAAATTCAATACGACCTTATCAGAACTGGCTGTTCGTAAAGACAGGGTATGCCCTCACCATCGAATATTCTGTTATCAATTTTAGCCCA
>JAKQQP010000448.1 GCA_029564115.1 Candidatus Rifleibacteriota bacterium
ATTCTTCAGTCTTACCCATGATATGGTTTTCAAGATCGTTTTTTCCAGCCCCGGCAACGAACGACTTTTGGCTTTGCTTCTCAATGCTCTGTTGCAGCTGCGTGGTCAAGACCAGATTGAATCTCTCGAAATTCTCAATCCATTCAACCTGCCTGAATATCGTAATGACAAACATTCGATTATAGATGTCAGAGCCATGGACAAAGCAGGAAGAAGATATTGCATCGAAGTGCAGATGCGCGCCCATAAAGAGCTGATAAAAAGGGTCGTCTATTATTCTTCGGTGAGCTATGCCAGGCAGCTGGCAAAAAGCGGCAGTTATGCTGACCTCAACAAGACAGTCTGCCTCTGGATAATGGGCGAGACAATCGTCAGCGAGCAGGAAATTTACAATAAGTTCCTTATCAGTCATGTGGATACGCACAGACCTCTGACAGATCTGATCGAATACCATTTTGTCGAACTTTCCAAATTTAACGGGAAAAAGCCGGCGGGGTTGCGCACCAGATTCGAAAAATGGCTGCACATTCTCAAGTTTGGCGATCTTTACCAATCGATAGAAGATCTTCCCGAAGCCCTGAAAAAAGAACCCGGAATAAGCGAGGTTATTAACAACATGTCAATTGCCAATACCGATGAGCATCTCAGAGAAATACTGATCAGCCGGGAAATGTTCCTTCTCGACATGAACACTGAAAAACAGGCCGCCAGAAAAGAGGGTCGCGAGGAAGGGAGAGAAGAAGGCAGACAAGAAGGCAGACAAGAAGGTAGACAAGAAGGGCGTCTTGAAGCGATGGTCGAAACAGCAATGAAAATGTTGGCAAAAGGCATAAGCCCGCAGACTGTTTCTGACATCACCGGCCTGACGCCAGAACAGATCGAAAAACTGGCTTCAGAAAAAAACCGTGTTTCAGAACCGGCAGCAAAATATTCTCCAGCGAGAAAACCGGCGAAACGGCCAGGCAAAACAAAAAGCCGTTAAGATTGTGCAGATAAAAATTAATAAGCACCTGCATAATATTTTTCGATTTGATCAAAACATCGTTAATCAGCAAATCAACCGGCAGGTGTAATTTTTTTTTCGGTTGTAAAAGTTTTTTCCGGTCACTAAATAGTGTAGAATTAAAAATAGGCAGAGATCGGCAGTTGTACCTGTGTCAAAAAAACAATCTGCGGGTACGCAACTTGCTTCAAACAGGTTGAGGCTTGAATAAAGGGGCTGTTGGCATGAAAAAGCTGTTCGCATTTCTCAAGAACCGCGGGTTCACCCTCGTAGAAGCTCTGGTGGCGACCATCATCGCAGGCTACTGCATACTGCCGATCATGGGTACACTGCACATGGGCATTCAGAAAACTCAAGGGTTTGACCACTACGAAAAACTCCGGCTACTTGCCAGATCACGCCTAAACAAAGAGCTTTCGGTCGGTGCTTTTGACCACACCGCCATAGATACCACAACAACTTTTCATTATGTTTATTACAACACAGATGCTGAACCTCAGCTTTTAACCATCGACACAAACATTGCCTCCGGCAGTACAGCCAGTGCAGGAACTTTTTTAAATATAGCAACCGTGTCAAGCATTCTTTACAGCTACAAAGTAAGCGTCGCAATCAAAGAAAACCTGCAACTCGGAACCTCTACCCAGAATATCCAGTCAGATTATCTCAAATCAATCAGCGGTTTAAAAGCTCTGACTGTAAAAGCAGAGCTGGAATATAACGACAATGTCGGAACCGAGCTTGAGATTGACCCTGCAGACCCGAACTCGCCGCCACTTCCTTCAATAAGCCTGTTTTCACTTCTCAATCTACCAAGCTTTTCCGATGATTATATCTGGATTTCAAACCCAAAAAATGTTGAAATCATTGCCATTGACCCAATCTCCCGCACTAAGGTTGACAGTTTTCTGCTCCGTCTTGACGACACCACCAAGCCAAGAGATGACGGTGCCAATGACGGAGCCAGACCATGGAACATTGCGGTTCACCCAAATCAGAAATTTATTGCAATACAGTGCAAACACAAGATCAAGGCGCTGAACATCGACCCGGAAAGTCAGTGGTATGGTCTGGCCAAAGAGATATGGCCAATGAATACTGTCTATAACAAGGATGGGTCAACCACAAACATCGGCACAATAGATCCCGCATATAGCTTTAAACTGGCAGACGTAAACAAAGACGACAAAAACAAAGCAGCCGAAGACAGGTCTATCGTATTTCGACCTGATGGAAAAATGTGCTATGTCGCAGCCCATGAAGAAAAAATGGTCTTTGCCTTCGTTGCCAGCAACACCGAAAATTGGACTAATCTGGCCCTGACCAATAAAACCACATTTACCACGACCACAGACAAAAGCAGTTTTCTGCACGCCGGAAACGATGGCTACCTTTATTCAGGGCCAACTGATATTGATCCTAAGGTGGTCTTCAGGTTTCCGATGTATTCCCCCAATCCACTGGCCAATCCTGAAAAAATCGACGACCCCGACAGCAACGAAAAGGTCGAAGGCATCGCCACAACGCCAGATGGAAAAGAATTCTACATCCTCTGGGACAAAAGCATAATTACCCGCCATGATTCACGCACCGGTGCAAAAATCGGGGGCACAACCATCACCCCGACCGATGCTTCCAAGCACCTGAAGGATATTACCCTCAGTGCCGACGGTCGATACCTGGCCATGATGGACCCAACCGACGCTGCCGGCAAGGGCGGTATGTTTGTGCTTAATTTAAGCACCAATCCGATAACCAGTGTCAATTATAATTTTAATACTCAGGTTCCGGCAATTCTTAAAAGAGCCACTCCCGACGCCATCAAGAAAACCGGTGTTAATTACGTGTTATTTGCACCTCAAAGTCAGGATTTTGTTTTTGATGATATTACCAAGCCAAACATTTTTGCAGTAGATATACCCGGCCTGACATCAGATTCTTATACCAGCAGTCTCCCGGCTGACAGAGTCATAAACTTTGCCACAAGTGACAAATCAGAAGTTGCCATGAACTTGCGCTTTCCACAGTTTGTTCTGGTCGGAACAGCAGACAAAAGTATTCAGTTCTTAGATGTAAATACCGGCAAAACGGTCGAAACCAAGAAAATAGATCTTGAGGCTGTTCCTGTAGATGCTGCAATTTCGCCTCAGGGCGAAAAACTAAAAGTTGTCTTTGGCAGCGCCAGAGCGGGAGTTGACACTTATGATATCCCGACCCGCATCCGCAC
>JAKQQP010000458.1 GCA_029564115.1 Candidatus Rifleibacteriota bacterium
CCACTGGCGCGGTATGACGCTGGAGATGCAAAGGTTAGAAAAAGAGAATAATCGCATATTTATCGAGGCCTATGGCTTGCAGGATGAACTTACACCAGATGTTCCGCTTAATGAGATTACGCTGACCTGTAACCCTTGGTATCGATATGGTAAAGAACCGCCGGAGCAGAAAAATGGCGAATTCCCGATAGACCAGGAGCTCGAAGATCGTTTGCTGGCCGATACCATGAAAGAATTCATCAGTTACGCTGTCGGCTGCATGTTTGGCCGCTATGCCCTTGAAAAACCAGGTCTGATTCTCGCCAACCAGGGCGAAACTTTCGAAGATTATCTGAAGCAGATCCCCGAGTCCGGTTTCCCCGCTGACAAAGACAATGTAATTCCGATGCTCGACGGCGACTGGTTTACCGACGACATAACTGAGCGTTTCAGGCGGTTCCTGCGCGTAATATTTGGTGATGAACATTACGAAGAGAACCTCAAATTTATCGAAGATGCGATCGGCAAAGATATTCGCAAATACTTCCTCAAGGATTTTTACAGCGACCACGTTAAACGCTATAAAAAGCGCCCGATTTACTGGCTCTTTTCAAGCCCTAAAGGCAGCTTTAACGCGCTGATCTACATGCACCGCTACCGCCCCGATACGGTCAGCATAATTCTGAACGACTATCTGCGCGAGTTCCGCACCAAACTCACCGCCCGACTCGATCATCTCAAACGCGTAGACGCCAGCACCGACGCCTCTAAAACCGAAAAAGCCAAAGCCCTCAAAGAAATCAACGATCTCAAAAAGACCATCGACGAACTCAACACCTGGGAGCATGAAGTGCTCTACCCGCTCGCCACGCGAAACATCGAAATCGACCTCGACGACGGCGTCAAGGTAAACTACCAGAAGTTCGGCCCCGCCCTCAAAAAAATCCCCGGCCTCGACACCAAAGAAGAAGACTGAAGATGGAGAATAGAAATCACGAAGAGAATAGAAATCACGAACTTAGCTTGAGAGGGATTGCCTCCTGGAGTGGGAACCCTGCTTTTGAAAAAGAGGGCTCTATTATGGTGGATATCCCGGCTATGCAAAGAGGTTTGGTGTGGGCGCCTCATCAAATTGAACTTTTATGGGATTCTATTCTTCGTGGTTTTCCCATAGGTGTTTTTGTCGTAACCAAATACTCAAAGGAATTGGCCAGAGTCACAAAGCAGGAAAAGAGGGAATTCACCCATCTTCTTCTAGACGGGCAGCAGCGTTTTAACGCCATTGCGTCTGCTTATCAGGACCCATTTGAGCCCTCATCAGACGGCCAGAAGCCGGTTGCATCGGTTTTGTGGCTTGATTTGAAAGGCCTGGAAAATCCCACCAGCACAAGGGATTTCTGGGTAAGAGTTTGTACAACTGCGCACCCATGGGGTTACAAAGCCAATGATAAGGCAGAAAGATTGAATGCTGGCGAAATACGTAAAAGCCTCGAATTAGTGAACCTAAATGCCGCATCGCCTGATTATTCAAGGCCGTCTCCCCTGGATCTTTGGCCATACGACGCAGAGTTACCAGTGCCGTTGGCCTGGCTGCTAAAACAAAAACCTGATATAGATCCAGACCTTTTCTGGAAAAACATTGCCGAATTGAGCAGAAATGTGCCAAAGCCATGGACTGCAAAAGTAGCAGAATTTTGTAATTCCCCAGATGAGGCTGTAAATCGGGGGGAGGTTTTTGCTGCGATCCAGAAAGTTCACAAAACCAGAATTATAGCCATTGAGACCCCATCATTTTTAGACCCTTCGGCGCAGGAAGAATCGGTAAGCGAATCTCGCACGGATGTAAGTGCCATCGAACAGCTTTTTCAGCGTTTGAACAATCAGGGCACCCCGCTCTCGGGAGAGGAGCTTGCGTATTCAATGATAAAAGCCTACTGGCCTGAACTTGAAGACCCAATTGATAAAGCAGCCGAAAATCGCATGCAACCAAGCAGGATGGTTTCGATTGCAGTTCAGGCATCGGAGCTCTTTGAGACAAAAGGGATCCCATTCCCGACTGTTCCAAATGTCAGTTCAATTCGAAAGCTTGCCCGTTTAGAAAACGAAACAAAGAAGCAAATTCAGGATTTTATCAATGACGATCTGAAAAACCTTTGTTCAAAAATAGATTCATTACTAAAATTTGACCCGGTAAAAAATCCTGATGGCCTGCTGTCTGTTCATATAACTTCAATTGCCCAGAATTCCCGTGATGTTTATCTGCTTCTACTTTACATTTTGAAAAATACAGAGATAACTGAAACCGCCTCCCGGCAAGCAGCTGCTTTGAGAGCTCTGACTATGATTCTTCACTGGTTCGCAACTGACAAAAACAAAGCAGTCAAAAAGATTATTGAAGAATGTCAGACAGATTTTTCGTGGCGACAGATTTGCCTCGCAGTCGCCGCATGTATCAAAGAGGAACATATCATACCAATACATTCGCCAGAGAAAACGAAAAAATTTTTGGAGCAGATTTTCAATATAACAGAAGACCGGCAGCTGATAGCATGGGATTGGTGGCACCTGATAAATGATGGGAGTAATCCGGAGGGCTATTTATTAAAACAAAAGGAATGGTGGAAGTTTTTAGGTGTTCGAGAGAACAGAGAACTGCTGCTTTATTGCCAGAGGGAATATTTACACGAGCGATTCAAAGATTATGACCCTGCCCGCAAAGACTTATGGAAAGAACATAATCGCCCCTGGGACTTTGACCACATTTTTCCATCTTTTTATACATACAACAGAAAAGATGATCCTAAATACATGGCGGTTTGTCATAAATGGGGTAATACCATAGGAAACCTCAGGGCATGGCCTTTTGAAGAAAACAGATCCGACCAGAAGGACTTGCCTGGCGAAAAAATAAAAAGTGAAGAAGAATTAAAAAACAGCTTTATTGAAAAGACTGAAATGGAGGGTTTCTCGCCCGATAATGGCGACAAAGTTCGCCATGAAAAAGACATTTCCTTAAAATTTATAAGAACCTGTCTGGATCGATTTATTCGTATCTATGGACATTGGTACAAACAAAATTCAATTGATGAACTTCAAAAAGCCATAGACAATGAGAAAAAAGAAGTATTATCAAACCACAGCGGAGATTAAGTCATGTCTATACAAATTGAACAGGCCCTTGGCAGGCTGTTAAAAAAGCATCGTATCGTCTTCTGGTATGACAGCAAGAAAGAACTGCGGCATGACTTTGAAGAACTGGTGTTGCCGGGCATAGAAAAAGTCGAAATCGATAATAACGAATTCGGCCTTAAATACAGAATTTTGCGCGAAGAGCCTGAGCAGAAGTTTCTTCTCTACCGCGAAGGCCCGAAGCCGGCAGATCTCGACAACTGGCTGCTCGATGTCGAACTGGGGCACGGCGAATTTCGCACCGATCAGGCGGCTATCTGGCTTTCTGAAATGAACCTGGGCCTCGAATTCTCAAGTGTTGTTGAAGACCATACAGATTTTTTTCAGTCGGCAAAGCGTATGGAGGCCCTTAAGCGCCTCATCAAGCCCGATGACACCGCCGGCGCTGTCAGGTTAAAAATGATGGCGGTATGCAGCGCCAGCGATGCCCGAGTCGACAACATCCTCGAAAGCCTGCTGCAGGAGCTCTCTGAGAACAATAATGAAAAGTATAAACTGCTCTGCCGCTGCAATCTCGATACAATCTTATGGGAACAGGCCCTCAGAAGTTTTGACTATGAATCGAACGAAAAAAGCATCAAAGACTTTGCCATAAGAGTTTTTGCCGACTGCTTCGAAATCGCAGTTAACCCTGGCCGCTACTGGGAAACCCGGAAAAAGGACCGCGAAGAAAAAAAGAAACCCTCGCGCATGTCTCAGGAAATCCAGGTTTTCCTTAACCGCTGGAAAGACAGCCGTCGCTTCGCTGCCGGCTTCGAAAAGCTTTCTCAGGAATGTTCCGATATTCTCAACATAGAGAAAGAGCTGCAGAAGCTGGATTTCCGCAAACTGATCGAAGCTGACTATTTCAGCATCATCGATCGCAAAATAATCAGCAGCCTGATTAAAGAAGTTGTTGCCGGAACAGTGAACAGCAGTGAAATTTCATTGTGGTTGCGGCAGCGCCGGCATTGCTACTGGTATGCCGATTACAAAAACATTTATGAAGCTATCGATGTGGCGGCCATTTTCAGACAGCAGCTCGGCGAAACGCAACTGAACTTCGCAACTCCTGATGAGGCGGTTCAAAAATACTGCCAGAGCTGGTATAAGCTTGACCAGCTGTATAGAAAGTTTTTCTATCACGCCCGCATGGCAGGGCAGGCAACCCTGATGAGCGCCCTTTCCGAGCAGATCGAGAACCTGTATTCCAATAATTATCTGCTGAAAGTTAACGATAACTGGCAGACGGTGCTTGATAAGACGCAGAAATGGCCCGTCGGGGGCATTACCTCGCAGGCAAAGTTTTTTGAGCGCTGGGTTAAGCCATTTTTAGAGAAAGATAACAAGATCTGCGTGATCATTTCTGACGCTTTCAGGTATGAAATCGGGCAGGAGCTCGTCAGCCTGATCCTTCAGGAAGACAGATATACCGCAGAATTAAACGAAGCCATGGCGATGCTGCCAAGCTATACTCAGCTGGGTATGGCGGCTCTCCTGCCTCATAAAGAACTGATGATCGCAGAAAATGATTCAGGCATGGTTCTGGTCGATGGCCAGAGCTCACAGGGAAAGGTCAGCCGGGAAAAGATTCTTCTCGGCACAATAGCCGGAAGTGCCGCCGCCATTAAAGCTGAAGATCTCATGCAACTTAAGGGCGACGAATGCAGAAGCCTGTTTCGTGACAACAAGGTTGTCTATGTCTATCACAATCGCATCGATTCGACCGGTGACAAACGTGAAACTGAAGACAGGGTATTTGAAGCCGTTGAAGAAACTTTGGCCGAACTGATAAAGCTTATAAAAAAACTGACCGGTGCCAACGCCACCAATCTGCTGGTAACCGCCGATCATGGGTTCATTTATCAGAATCGCGCCATCGATGAAAGTGATTTTTCCGGCTGTGAACCTGCCGGGGAACAGATTCTTTTCAGAGACCGGCGCTTTGTTCTGGGCAAAGGGCTTGAAGCAACGAACGGGCTGAAAAAATATACGGCCCGGGAACTCGGTCTGGGCGGCAACATGGAAGTCCAGATTCCCAATTCTATCAACCGCCTGCGTCTGAAGGGCTCGGGCAGTAAATTCGTTCATGGCGGGGCATCGCTGCAGGAAGTAATTATTCCTGTGGTCAAAATCAACAAGGCTCGCCAGAGTGACGTGACGACGGTAGATGTGGAAATCTTGCGCGGTTCGAGCTCAATAATTTCGTCTGGCCAGCTTGCGGTGGTGTTTTATCAGAATCACCCGGTGACCGAAAAGCTGCAGCCGAGGAAATTGCGGGCCGGCATCTTTACCGAAGACGGCGAATTGATTTCTGACAGCCACGATCTGCTTTTCGACCTGGCTTCAACCAACCCCAGAGATCGTGAACTCAATGTTCGTTTTATTCTTTCAAAAAAAGCTGATGCTGTTAACGGTCAGGATGTTATTCTTAAACTTGAAGAAAAGCTTGAAGATACTGCGCTTTATAAAGAATACAAATCGATCCGCTATACGGTAAGGCGCTCATTTACAACTGATTTTGATTTTTAACGGGGCGGTTAACCTATGAACACTCTCGATCAGAAGATAAACGACCATTTTCAGGGCCTGGTTGTTCGCAAAGATCTTGTTAAGGCTGTCAGAGGCAATGCCGTCGTGCCGTCTTATGTTCTCGAATACCTGCTGGGGCAGTATTGCGCAACCAGTGACGAAGCCTCGATTCAAACCGGCATCGAAACGGTAAGAGAGATATTGCGGAAGCACTACGTGCATCGCAGCGCGGCCAACAAAATTCGCTCTGAAATCGGCCGCAACGGCCGACTGAAGATCATCGACCGTATTGAAGTCGATTTTATAGAAAAAGACGGCGGCAGGCATGAAGCGAAGTTCGAGAATCTGGGCATCAACAAAGTGCTTGTCGATGCTGACACGGTAAAAAGAAACACCAAACTGCTTGTTGGCGGTGTCTGGTGCATAGCAGATCTCGAATTCGTGCCGCAGGAGTCAAATAACGTCAGCCCCTGGCTGCTGACCTCCTTGAAGCCGATTCAACTGTCGAGTTTCGATTTCGACAATTTTCTGGCGAAACGGCGGCAGTTCAACAGTGAAGAATGGCTCGACCTGCTGATGCAGAGCATTGGTTTCAACCCGGAAATGTTCGGCAGGCGCAGCAAGCTTACCCAGATCTGCAGGCTGATTCCGTATTGCGAAAGAAATTATAACCTGATCGAGCTCGGCCCCAAGGGCACCGGCAAATCACATATATATTCGGAATTCTCGCCGCATGGCACTCTGGTTTCTGGTGGCGAAGCGACCCTGGCGAAGCTTTTTATCAACAACAGTTCCGGAAAAATCGGTCTGGTCGGCTACTGGGATGTAGTCGCCCTCGATGAAGTGGCCGGGAAGAATAAAAAACCCGAAATCAAGCTGATCGACACGCTGAAAAATTACATGGCGAACAAGTCGTTTAACCGCGGCACCGGCCCGCAAAGTGCCGAGGCCTCGATGGTGTTCATCGGCAACACCTCGCACAATGTGCCGTATTTGCTGAAACACAGCGATCTTTTCCATGACCTGCCGGAAACTTACCGTAACGCCGATGGTCATGCCATTCTCGACCGCCTGCATCTGTTTTTGCCGGGCTGGGAAATGGATAACCTGCGTAACGAGCTGTTCACTGACGGATACGGCTTTATTGTCGATTATCTTGCCGAGGTTCTCAGATCACTGCGGGATCACGATTTCTCTGACCGCTATTCTGAATATTTTACCTTGTGTTCTGACATTTCGACCCGCGACCGCGAAGGCGTCAATAAAACCTTTGCCGGGCTCATGAAGCTGATGTATCCCCACGGTGAAGCGACCCGGCAGGAAACTGAAGAACTGCTGACCTTCGCCCTGGAAGGCCGGAAAAGGGTCAAAGACCAGCTGATGCGGATCGACGCCACCTACCAGAGGGTGAAATTCGCCTTTTACGACAAAGAAAATAACGAAAAACTGATCAAAACCCTCGAAGAAAAAGAATACCCGACCTATTACTACAACAAAAATCTCAGCGATGAGGCTGAGTCTGAAGCCGTTCAGAATCCTGTAGCCGCCACCCGGCCCAAAACCGAACTGCGTGAGCAGCACATAACGGTTCAGGAAAACCAGCGCGGTGTATCGTTCGAAACTCTCCTCGGCCCTTATCTGCTCGGGGCAAAGCTGATCAGAATTACCGACCCATATATCAGGCTGTTTTACCAGGTCAGGAATCTGATGGAGCTGATAGA
>JAKQQP010000483.1 GCA_029564115.1 Candidatus Rifleibacteriota bacterium
TCTCCTGAATACAACTCTACAGGAATTATAGCAGAAAAATTGAATGAATTGTCGGTTTTAATGAAAGTTCAGGCGGATCTGCAACCGCTATTTCTGCAAATCAGATTATCAGCGATAATATTGCTTTTCGAACCGCTCAGACAGAAATGCCAGATATCTTGATTTGATCTGCTTGTTCGCGAGAATCCGTTTTACTGGTGGCAAACTTAGAATCGCGCCCAGAACGGCGGCGAGGGCTCGATGATGCCATAAAACGCGATTGTCAAAGATGAAGTTCTGCAGCTTGCCTCTTTCAATGGCCATCAAAACCCTTAGATGTGTCCCATTGACGGGGGTAATCACTCTTTGGTCTCTGGCTTTCAGGTCGATGCAGTCACGCGCTCTGTTTTTAAAACAAAGTCCGCAGCCAAGACAGGTTTCCACATTGATCTGAGCGATTTTCCGTAGCGGCGCCTCAGGATCGCCAGCAGGCACCAGGCTTATGCTGTCAACCGGGCAGACCCTGACGCACTTGCCGCAACCGACGCACTTGTCTTTGATAATTTCAGGCAGAAAATTGGTTGTGTGAACCGGATGAAGAATGGCAAATCTTTTGGCAGCCAGCAGGGCTTCGCAGCAGCAGCCACAGCAGTTACAGACAAAGTTTACTTTTTCCCTGACATTTTCGCCGAACTGCACCAGATTGTTGTCATAGGCCTGTTGCAGAAGATCGTAACATTCTTTTTTGTCTATTCTTCTGGCGTTTCCATGCCTGATCAAAGATTCGGCAGCGACGTTGAAAGTCATGCAGATGTCCATCGGAGCAGAACAGGCCCGGTCTAGATGCAGCATTTTATGCCGGCAATAGCACATGCCGACTGCCAGTGCCGACGCGGTCTCGATCACTTCTGAGGCTTTTTCGTAATCGAGGACCATCAGGTTGCTTTTTTGTGCTATGGCCTGCTCGTTAACAAAAACGCGCCCCAGCTGCGTTTCGCCTTCGGTAAAAAGCTCTTTGATAAAGTCCTCTTCAACGTTCAGATACTGAAAAAACAGCTCGCTCAGCGCCTTCTGGTCGATATCTGAACGCACGCGCAT
>JAKQQP010000487.1 GCA_029564115.1 Candidatus Rifleibacteriota bacterium
GCGCAAACAATTTCACCTGCCCGGGGTTGGTAAACCCCAGCAGTTCAGGAATTATCGACCATGACCCGCCAAGAGTTCCAAGCAGCAGCATTTTTTTTCGCATAGGTAGAATCTTCGAAGGTGATATTTATTGGCGATCAAGCAGAAAATCTGGCAGATACAGGCGCCTGATGCCATTACGGCCCTCTCCCCAGATTTTATCCATGGAAAGAACCAGTTTGGGAAAATTGTCGTCGATCTGCTCAAGCGATCTGAATTCACGCTTTGCGGTTGTTTCTGATGCCAGCAGGTATGCTACCTGAACGTAAAGAGTTTCGTCGTTTTTGCGTGCGACAAAGTCGACTTCCAGTGCTTCATAATGGCCGGTCGTCACATGGTAGCCGCGGCGCAGAAGCTCGATATAAACGATGTTTTCGAGTATGCCGGCAATATCGTTCTGACGAAAACCCAGGGTCGCGTGACGCACGCCGGTATCGACGACGTAATATTTATCTGCAAGCTCCAGATGCCTTTTCCCTTTAAGATCGTAGCGACCGCAGGCATAGACAAGAAAGGCCTCCACGAGATAGTTGATATAATTTTGCACGGTATCGACGCTGGTTTTGATCTTTTGCGACTTCAGAAAGGCGGCGATTTTGTTGGCGCTGGTGAGATTGCCGCAGTTGTCGAAAAGAAAGGCTGCAATTTTTTCGAGCAGAAAAACATCGCGGATATTGTATCTGGAAACGACATCCTTGAGCAGAATAGTATTGAAGATCGAATCTACATACTGAAAAACGACCTCATCGGTCAGCGCGAGATGATGAATGCCTGGCAGACCGCCGTATTTGAGGTATCTGGCAAATTCATCTTCGATAACGGCAGGCTGCTGCGCCTGGCGAAAGGTGAGAAACTCTTCGAAAGACAGCGGGAACATGGCGAGTTCAACGTAACGACCGGTGAGCAGGGTCGCGAATTCAGAAGCAAACAGGCGACAATTGGAACCGGTAAGGTAAATATCAGCCAGGCCTTCGGCGAGAATCGAATTGACGGCTTTTTCCCACCCTGGTATTTCCTGGACTTCATCGATGAAGAGGTATTTCTTCTGTTTGCCGTGCTCAAGCCTCTTTGAAGCGTATTCATAAAGAATCTTATGATCGGTGATGAAGCTGAATTCCATGAGCTCCATGCTGATGTATAGAATATTCTTCGCAGTCGTGCCATTGTTCTGGAGATGTTCGATCAGCAATTTAAGAAACGAACTCTTGCCGCATCGCCGCATGCCGGTAACAAGCTTGATCACCGGCTTATCCATGAATGGAGCAATCTTGTCAAAATAGCGTTTCCGCTGAAACATTACGCCGCCCCCGCCATAAAAGTTTAGACTATAGTCGAAACTTTATCGATTATAACATAAACCTTCGACTATAGTCGAAGGTTTGCAAAAATCACCGGACAAAACTATTTATCTGCTGAACAAACAGCCTCCAAAGCTCATTATCTCAGGATTTAAGTTGATCGATTTTTTGCCGCAGCTCGTTTTTTTTGTCAGTTTTTGAAGGTTTGCCCCAGTTGAAAGTCTCGTCAAGAATTGCCGCTGCCTGTTTTTTTAAGCCGGCGTCTGTCCAGTTCAGGCATTCCTTCAAGAAGTCATTCCGCTTGCTGTCGAGCTGCCCCTGTCCGGGTCTGTATACTTGCTCCTTGGCCTTTATAGATTCAAAAGCCTGTCGAAACTCTTCGATTTTCAGTTCTTCCGGTTGCATCGCCGCTTTTCGTTCAGCCTCGCCCCGCGCCTTTTCGGTTTCTTCGGTCTTTTTTTGCAGATCATTGATCGCCTTTTCGTCGACTTCAAAATCTCCGTAACCGATAGCTGTTTTTGAGCCAAAACCCTGCCATCTGGAAGCAAATTTAATTATCTTCATGCAAAGATCACGCCATTTAACTGTTTTCGGCAAACGGGTCTCATCGCATTGAATTATCAGATTCAAGTTGCAGCCATGCGGTAAAACCAGAAACGGAATGGGGTTTGGCTGACCAGCGTCATGGGGCGACCTGCCCTTCTGATAGTAATGTGTGTAATGCGGGGTCATAATTTCTACTTCCATTTTGTTGCAGGCTGGGAAAGCATCCCAAAAGGTTAAGGCCCCTCTAAGGGCAATCTGATCGATAGCACCTTTTTTTCCCTCTGTTATCTCTTTTCCCAGAGACCATATATCTTTGCCTCGCATCTTGATCATTTCCGCAAACTTTTGCAGATCTTCGCGGCGTGATTCCAGCTTTGCCAGATGGTCGGTCATGGCTTTGATGTAACGATTATCTTCATCGGTCTTTTCATTTGCCCTTTTGCTGCAGGCCCAATATGAAGCGCCGGCTCCCTCAAAACCAAACAAAAACCAGACATCAAGCATGCAGAAGTCTTCGATTTCGTATTCTTCGCCATATTCGCCGCCGAAAAGAGCCATCATTTCAGCAGCACGTCTGAGAGCACCTTTTATGCCAGAACCCGCAATGTAGGGTAAACCGTATGGCGAAAGAAATGAAAAACCGTTTTCAAGCGGATGTTCATTACCCAGGCCAGTAGCCAGAGGAGCATTCAATTTACATGGCACAACAAAGGCACCACTTGCTTCTGCCAGGCCGATTTGCCTTTTTATAAGCTGCTCTTGAAATTTCTTAACTTCTTCAGGAAAGATTTTCGCGGTTTGCTTCAAGGTTTCAGTTTTACCGTCATCTCGGGCTTCACGCAATACATCTTTCCTTCTGGTCGCAGGATTCCATTTATCAAGTTTTTCATCTACGTTTTCGGCAATTTCCCACTTTTTTTCAGCCTTTCCACCGTGTGTGGAGCGGTAATCTTTGCTGGCCCACATCGGTGCATAAAGATTAAAAATATGGCCTGGTGGAAGACTTTTAGCGGCTTTCAGACTTTTTTCAAGATATTCTGGAGCAGCACAAATAACTTTTGGGGGTATTTCTGCAGTCATGCCTTAATTCCCCTTGTCTTTTTTGTATATCGCAGAAGCAAAATTGCGAAGCCATTTTAAATATTCCAGGGTTTCGTTGGTTGCCCGCATAAACTTTGTAGAGCTTGCAACCTGAAGCGAGTCCATAGCTTTTGAAAATTCAGGGTCTTGAATAAGTTTGCGCTCTTTCAGCCAGCTGGTAATGCAGTTTACGAGCTTGTCATGTTCGTTATTTTCTTTTGCTTTACTCTTCCAAAATGCTAAAGACGGCATAAGGCCATTACTCATAACCAGTGCTGGAGCCCCTTTAGCCAGTGTCATGAATTTTTCAGAGCATTTATCGGCAGTCTGCCAGGCATGTTTTGCACGCATTTGTTCAAGTGTCATATTATGCCCCCTTAACTGCGCTTATTAAAACCAGACCGCGCCCGGTCGTTGAATCACCACCCATCTGCACCAGTTTGCCGCTGATACCTTTGTCTGCAAAGAGAGTTTTTTCAAGGCAAACCTCGGCAGACATGGCTTCACCCTTCTTTCTTTCAACACTGGCAAGAACGATACCGGCCATAATGCTTTCAGGAGGCAGATTTTCGGTGTAAAAAAGAGCGCCGTCTGCCGCTGTTCCCGTAGCGTCATCAATGCGAACATGCGGTTCAACAACAGTCGCCTGTCTGACAAAGTAATTAAATGAATCGTCATCTAACACAAACAGGTCGGCTTTTATTTTTTCTCTGAAAAAGTTATGATCTTCACCGACCGGCAGACAATTATCAGCCAGCCATTCTGCTATTGCGGCCACATCTTCATCTTCTTTGCACTTGAACTCAAACGCTTCGAGGCAGAGGTTGCCGCCTTCAAGGGGTGAGTCAGAAGCTCCTGTATTAGGCTGAATGCCAGAAACATCCCATTCAAATTTAACACCAGCCAGGGTTGCCATTCGCTTGAGACGGGCAAGTGCATACGGGCAGGTTGCATAAACAAAGGTGTTTTTTACAGACCTCACCGGGAATGCTACAAGATTGGCATCGGTGAAAGAAACTGCACCCGCAGTAAGATCACCCGCATTGGTCTCTGAACCAAATAAGGGTATAACTTCAGATTCTTTGTTCCAAAGCCTGTTTACATGATGCCTGATCGCGCCTTTTAAGCCCGAACCAACAATCATCGGATGGTTGCTGTGCACCTCGCGCTGAATTGGGTTGTCAATTGCACCAACAGAGGTGCCAGCACCCATGTGAAGTGGAGTCGTGCAATAGTAGAAAACCAGACTTTTCTTTTCAAACATATATTATCTCCTGTAATTGATTACCTGATTTCAAAAGCTGCCAGTTCAGCCCGGTTATAACCCTCGGCAACGCGCTGTTGATCGCGCATAGATTCGAAGATGCCGCTTTCGACCATTTTCTTTAAAGCGTTACCATCACCCTTTAAATCTTCAAACCAGTAAACGGAGCCGGCCGGTACCGTTTTCATTGCCATTTTTGGAGTATTTTCAACCATGTTCCAGCCTGACAGGGTTTCGTAACCTTTTATGGCAGCACAAACAAGTCGTGCACTGCACCCTTCAGTTTTCAGAAAATAGCCGCCATTCTCTGCTACAACCATGTCTGGGAGCCAACCATTCGCAAAAATTGCCGGTGCAGTCAGCAAAAGCTTGAAGCGTTTTGCCTGCTCCAGCATCTTGCAGTCTGCAACATGTAAATCAGCTGAAATCCGGGTAAAGTGAGCGGCTCGCTGGTCACCACCAAGACTTAAATCGCCACAACTGCTCAAAATATTGTCTGCCCCATCTATTGTCACCAGAAAACCAGTGTTTTCTTTGAAGGAAACAGCCTCTGCAGAATACAACTGCCCCTCTTCGACTGCCCGCGTAGAGCTGTTTAAAGCTATTCCCACACGCGTTTCTTTTTTCCACAGGCTGCTTTCCTTGACCAGGTCTTCCTTTGCAATTTTTTGCCCGGCAAGGTATTTCATATAACCGCTTTCTTTCAGCCAGAAACCGCCGGATGGTTTTCTGGCTGGTGCTTTTAGTATGGGTATCATTGGCAATTCATTACCAAGATCAATAAAAGCAGGTAATTTATGCGGTATAAGGTTTCTGATTTCCAGCCCGTCTTTATCGTCAAAAACCACAATATCGCCAGGTAAAGGAAACATTGTCTCAAAATTTTCCCCGTTTTTTTGGCATAGACACACTTTTTTTATTCTAAAGCTGCCAGGCTCTTCGAGAGAGCCTAAAACTTTTGCGTAATCAGCGGCCTCAGGTTTTTTCCCTGCCATGATGGCGTTTAACACTGAAGGGTTACGGCTGGCTAAAAAACTACGAAAAGCGCCGGCAAAAATAGAAGGGGCTGGTAACATACGTATCTGCCCGAAGTCACCAGAGCTTACCCCGAAATGAGAGTTTCCTCGCGGCATAAAAATGTCGTAAGGTTTTACAAAAACCTGTATGCTCATTCTGCCACCTCCTTCTGGTCGTCTTCATTTTTGTATTTTCCGGAACGGGTCTCGCGTGCAAAGAACTCAGCGCAGAAAAGCATGTTTTTTAATTGCCTGATCGGGTCCATCAGTATTTTATTTGTTTCCTTCCGGGCTTTTTTCCAGATTATCTCTACAACCTCTATTGCCAGACTTTTCTGAGCACCATGTTGTGAAAACTGGCGGGCCAGCATTGTTTCTGCCATATTTTGACTAAGCTCCCACTCTGCTGCGCCCCACCTGGCAGAGAATTCCGGAAGCAGATGCAGCCAGTCTTCAATAGCATAAAAAGCCTTTCGCGACATCTTGTCTACAACAGCAGCCGTTCTGATCAGTTTTTCAAAAAGGCCTATGGACGTATTGTCACAAAAACCGTTCGCAATAATATTTTTCTGGTTGTCCGCATCGTTCCACCAGTTATCGGTAAATGAAATTTCACCGCCGGCACGTTTAAGTATTCTCAGACAAAAGGCGTTTCTGCCAGCTGATTTGGCAGTCTGTTCAGCCTCACGCAAACATTTTAAGGCATAGGCAAGAGGCATCTGATGATGAACGATAACTACCCCAACCGAGGCAGAAGCCTTGCTGCCCATAGTTTGTAAAAGTCGCTTGCTTTGAAGAACAAAGCCATTCTGAGCATAGTGATCGCATCTATCAAGCATTTCACCTTTTTGAACCGCCCTGCCAAAACCACTATAAGCCATTCTCAGCCCTTGGATGATCGATAAAACATCGTCGGTGGAGGCCATGGCAAGCACATCGTCACCACCGGAATATATGAGTTTGCCGTTATGCTCATTCTCGACGATATGAGGCACGATCATACTCGAGAAGTTGTTCAATGCCTGTGATATCGCAGCGTGACGGGTTGGTGACGCGGATTTAAGTGCTTCAAAATATCGGTTCAGGTTTTCATTGCCCTCTTTTTCACTTAAAAAATCGGGATTTTGTTTTATTTTCGGGTGCCATGCGGCAGAATATTTTATGCGACGTTCTTGTTCTGTCGCTGACAACCAGGCTCCCATGCTGTCGCCGTCCATAAGTATAAGAGCATAGTATGTTTCGGGCCGATGGTCTTTTCCGACAATACCTCCCAGTTCTTTGTAAAAGGCATCTACACCTTCATTATCCCGTAGATGATCAATATAATTCGGAATACGCTTGAGAAGATCAAGATTGCTTCCAATTGCTTCTCTGAAGAGCTTCTTTGGAAGAACCGCAGGTTCATGATCGCCAACCCGGTTCTTGAGTTTGCAAATCTTTTCTGTGGCTGCCATAGTGTTGGCCTTTGCCAGTCTGTTTAAAGTTGGAATAAGTGACATGGTATGAGTGCTGATCACATATCTGCTGACGTTATCGTTGTCGATAAAATCCCTAACCCTGCCGGTAAAAATATTGGGCCAGAGGCGTTTCAATGCACAGACTGCACAAAGATGTTCGCCTTCTTTTATGCCAAACTTGCCAACGTTGTTTTTCCAGACTGTTACCTGATTTTTGCGATACCCCGGCGGCGAAATCAACTGTGCCCTGTCATCGCACAACCATTCTCTTTCACTACAAAGCGTGCATCTGAAGCCCTGCTGTGGCAGTTGCTCAAAATTTCGCAATGTTTTGGCAGATGCCAGTGATTTTTCTGCCAGTTCGTAAATTGCCGGGTAAATAACCCCGGTGCGAGGCTCCCAGAATTTTTTACCACCAATAGCGATTTCCTTGCTGAGGAGCTTCCAGTAGTCAGTTTCAAAAAAGTTGTCCCTATTGTCTGTGTAAAGAGCGCAGCTTTCTTTAAGCATCTTAAGGCTCTCAGATTTGTCTTTTATTTCATCCGGCCATTCAACAGCAGACCAGAACACATTCGGGAACTCTTTTAACTGCCGGTCAAACTGCTCTCTGGCAATATTATTTTCTTTAAGACCAAGCATTTCAAGCATTATCCCGGCCCATTCCTTAACCCGATTTCGGACTGCTGATGTAACTTTTTCAGCCAGCTCTCTAACTTTTGCCTGCGGCACTATGGCCGAAAATTTATTGGGGAGACAAGCCGCAAAAAGAGGGTTAGAATCAGTTCTATTTTTTATCCAGTCAGTTTTGATTTTTTCAAACTGATCGCGCCACTGTTTTTCACAGCCGACTGCTTTTGCCTGTTCAAGAAGCCATGCATCAACAATGGCAAGACCTCTGATTTGCGGAAAAAGAAAAGCATCGGGGCCAATTTCATCGGCAATTACTTTCATTCCTTCCCAGACGATGGAAGAAAGCAAATGCGAACCGGCCCAAAGATCAGAAGTGGAACGGGCCTGCGCAATAAAACTCTGTACCGGCCCAAAAGCCAGTGACAGAATTGCAACTTTATTGCCATCGGCATGAACTCCGGCAAAAGCCGAAGTCAAATCGAGATGGTTCCAGACTGAATGATCCGGAACTCTCGTATCGGCAGGAAGCAATGACCATAACTGACCAAGCTCTTCGCGGTTTTCAGAACCAAAGCGCCACAAAGCCAGAAATTTCGTTTTTGCGTCTTTGCCAAGTTTGAGAATTTCTCTAAAGTGATTGAGTGAAGCTTCTTTAATTTTTCGGTAATCAACACTGGTTAACTCATTCAACCTTATATCGTCACCGGTCAGAGGGTGTATCAAAACCGGTTCCTGAGAAAAATCCACCTGCGACCAATGTGCATGCCTGCCTTCAGAAATATCTACAGGCCATTGAGGCCGATCTGCCGAAGCAGCAAACCAGTCGGCCATTTTAACCTCTTTTATGTGCTGTTCTGCATTCAAGCCAATTTCTTGCTGAAGCTCTGCAAGCAGGTCTTTAACGGTGCCCCCCTCGTGCCCCTTCGGGTCACGAAAAAGCACAAAGCATTTTTCTGCGGGGTCGTGAAGCCAGGCTGTAAGTTTTGTCTGCCATAGTTTTGTATTCATTGCCATCTCCTCATTTCAGCCTGGCGGCCTTTTTACCAATAATTGTGTGAATTTCCGGCCAGACAGTTTTTTCGTGATTTTTAAACGATTTCTGATTTTGTGGACTCAATTTTTCAAGAAAATCATTGTCTGGAGCCGCGCAGGGTATGTGAAAAATTACAGCCTGGTATTCGTCTGTAGCTGTTTTTTCTATTTTGAATCTGATCTGATTTGCAAGACGAGCGCTGTTACCGAGACCATTCAAGCCATGCTTTGTTACCGGATAAGAAATAATATGTCTTTTTTGAGTCTCTGAATGTGAACCGCCGCCGGAAAATTTAAAATTTGTTCTGAAAGCAATCTTTGTCTCTGCCAGCTCTTTCATTATTTCCTGCCAGGTTGCTTTGGCGCCGGTTTTCCAGACAAGCGGCCCATTTGCATCCTTACCAACTGCATGTGCCCAATCTAAAGCCAGACTGGATGGTAAATCTCTACAGTATGGGCTGAGAGCTTCAGCCGTGAGAGGCTTAAGTTCAACGCCTTTGGGGCTCTTAACGGACAAAGAGCCCCAACCATTGCGAGAGCGGGAACCAAGAGTACCAAACCACGCAATCAACTGAATTGTCTCTTTGATTTCTTGATAGAATTGATCAGGAAACCCGAGCCAGAGCTTTGCTGTCTCATCTGCAGGTGCAATAGCGCGATTACCGTCTTTTAGCCCTTTTGTTGTAACAGGCCCATAACCAAGATAAAGATTAGAGCCAATAGGAACCAGTTGGCCTTTATTGTCTTTGACTTCAGGGTGCTTTACCCTCTCACCTTGAGCAACATCTGTCAATTTTCCGATGGCCCAATTACTCAGTTTTAGTCTCAAGGCCGAACTGGTTGATTTTCCACCGTCAGCTGCCGTACCAAAAAGCTCGTTTTCGGCGATCAACAATTTCTTGTGATCATAACCAGCATCTTTTGCCTTTACTACTCGCCACCATTGGCGTAGAAGCGCCTTGAACGGGGGAGTGCGCCATTGTGAATTCTGGCTGGCATTGCCTAAAAAGGCCGGTGTGGTAAAACCTATTTCGAGTTCAATTTCCTTCATGGGACTCTCCAGTTTGATTCATTGCAAAGCGTTCACTTAGATACAAGTTATTTCTTCCAAACTTATTCAATTAATTTCAGGATATTTTTCTAAGCTTTTCGATCTCCAGCAACTCACCGAGCTGCCATGGGTTTTGTTGCTGTTCTATTGTGGAACGGCGATCGACAAAAGCGACGCGCTCAGCCGGAAGTTGTTGTTTGACAGCTTCTTCATATACGGATTGCATTAGCCACTGCATTGCGGTTGTGCCGCCAGTAAGATTGATGATAATTTTTTCAGCCTCTTTTATCTGAGGCCACATCTGTTGCAGCAGTGCCGGAGCTTCGTTGAAACCCGCGAAAACATCACTCATAGTAAAAACATGGATTCGGCTCATATCATTGAAACCAGCTTTGGCACAGGCTTCACTGACAGCATTGCGAAATTTGTCACTGGTGATGACAAGCGCAATATCTGGCTGAATATGATGGATAGCTGAATACAGCAAGCCAAACGAACTTCCCATGCCGCTCACCAGGACTTTTTCATACTTAGCGTTCTTCAAAGCCTGGTGTTCTCCTTTTTGGATGCAAAATCTCTTCTTTGATGCGGTCGAATTTATCCGCTTCGACAAAGTAACTTCTATCGAAAAACTGGGCTTCAAAATCCTCAGCTCTGGAAGGATTATGTGAACTGAGCGAAAAAATTATCGTGTTGGCCGCAAGACCAAAAAACTTTTTAAGTGCAGCTGCCTTGTAAATAATTGGGGCCGCCTCACCCGCCCTGTTTACTCCACCGGTTTTGCACTCAATAACATAGAGTTTGTTGTTTAGTGTAAAAACCACATCAAGCTCATTTAACTCATTATTTTCAGTTTTAAACGTTACGTCGAGCATAACGTCATCCGGCTGAAGGTGCTCTTTTACAAAAGAAAATATGTATTCTTCAAACCAGCCTCCGGTTAAGTAACGTGCTTCATGCTTTGAAAGAAAACCCGCTTCACGTAAAGGAAAGGCAATTCTATTAAGAAACTCTGACAACCTTTCGATCTGCGGAAATTGATCGTTTCCAGCCTTCTCAACGTCACTTATTTTAAGGTCCTTGTCGCGATATTTGCGTAATTTTTCGATGACTTCTGCATCTTTGCCCAGGCGATTTAAGAAAAAGTCAGAAAAACCATCAGTGTAGCTTTTTGCCTGAGATGGGCAATCTGCATATCTGAAAAGCTTGAGCCCGTGCAGTTCCATGTATTCTTTAACTCTCAGTCTGTATTTCAGAGGAGTCTTTTCATCATCGCTCTGCATAGGCCGCAACAGGTAATTTTTCGGTAATGGCAGATAATAAAACTGGGAATCATACTTTTCGAAGACCTTCTGAATCGCAAGGCCCATGAATTTGGTGCCGCCTGTGAGATTTACCAGATATTTACTGTCTTTTGTCAGCCTGGCTTCAATTTCACGACACATCAGATTCCATTTTTCTTCGGCATCGTCGTCAGAAAAAACAACTGAACTGACTTTTCCCTCAAGGTCTGACAGGCAATTCTCGATCACCTTCAGTTTCGGAAACATCGTGCGCGAAGAGATAAACAGTAAAGAGTCACCCTCTTGAAAAAGTTCGCGAATTACGAGATAGTTTGGCGCAGCCTGTTGTGACAGAACACTTACGATCGTTCGATTTGCCTTCATGCTTTGCTCCAATATTTCAACTGCAGAAAACACTG
This sequence comes from Candidatus Rifleibacteriota bacterium, assembly GCA_029564115.1. Next base: position 11,116 of record JAKQQP010000487.1, read on the forward strand.
CTGGGCTCGCGGGCCGGCAGAGCGATGCCGCCGTCACAGCTGATGCGGCCCTGACCAAAAGTCGTGCTGCGACCGCATCTGATTATTTCGCCGGCGCGAAGAAGATTGATAAAACCCTTTACGGGGCCGGTATAAGATACCTGGCCGATTACACCGGAAATTGGAATGCGCTGCTGCTGACGCGTCGAAAACCTCTCCCAGTAAACTGGCTCGAGGTTTATCGCAGAAACCTTTACCTGGCGGGCCAGACGCGAAATTTCAGCGAAGTTCCAGTTTATGCGGTTACCCTCTGATGCCTCAAAAGCAGTATAACGGCGCATGAGCGAACCGGTGATTCTCGAAAAATCAGGCTCGAGAGTTAAATTGCCGCGGCTTTGATCTTTGAACGCCACGGGCGTGATGAATTTAAGACGGATTTCGCCATTTTCACCGGCAGAAAGCGATGGCTCTGCAAGCTGAAGCAGCTGCGGCTCAGGCATTTTGAACTCATCGGTTACAGACGACCATATCACCGCACCCGTACCAGCATCTTTCACCTGTTCGAGTTCACAGGGCACGCGAAGACGAGTCAGCCCCGACTGACCGGCCTTCTGCGCAGCGACTAAAATGTAAGGCGCCATTTCAATGCCGCGGCCGAACAGCTGTACGAAAAAATCAAAAGTACTGCCGGAAGCCAAAAGCTGATTGCCGGGCAAACCGGAGTCAATAACCATGAGATGCGGAACATCAGAATTGCCGGCCAGAAATTCTTTGCCGATATGCTGTGGAGCCGTCTCATAACAAAGAGCATACGCACAGTTACCTGCCACAGAGCAGACGCGGCACCCCTGTTCCGATGTCTTTCGCTGAACGCACGCCAGCCGCTGCAGCTGAAACCCGAGGGCTCCACGAAAGGTGTTGACCGGGTTCGCCGGAAAACTGACTTCGCCGCCGGCACGAAAACTGAATGCGATCCTGCAATACTGCATACTTTTACCCTCACTCTAGAAACCCACCGGCCTGCACGACCATTTTTCTGATAGGTCTGTGCCGCCAATGCCCCGAGAACTTTAATTTCCTTAAAGATATCTATCACTTTGCCCCATGTTTTGCAAACATTTATCTTTACCTTCTACCAGAACCCGATGACATAAGCATCAGCGAAATTACAAACGTAAAAAGCCCCGGACAGAAAACAGCCATAAACAGAAAAACCAGCGGGTTGCTTATTATCAAAACAAACAGATACATGACGGCGATAAACTTGAGCAACCCGATTGCCAGCTGCATGAATGCTTCAATAACCATAATCATGGTTTCTATTAATTCCATTTGTTGACCTCCTGCATCTGTCAAGTTGCTCTTCATAATTTTGTTAAGTCTGTTCTGGGCGGTCTGTTCAAAAAAAATTACAGCCAATCGGGCAGATCGTCATCTTCCAGGTTTATTTCAATAATCTCACGGTCTATCTGGCCGCTCCGGCCGGGTTGACGCACAAAATAAAAATCAGGGTCGCTCAGCCTGCCGGGAAACCCCAACACCCGCATGCGCTTCTGCGCCGCCCGCGACAGGCCATAGACCCTGACGCTGTCGACCGACGCATCCATCAGACCATAGATTTTATGCATCATCCTGTCGAAGGTCGGGCCGTCAAGAAATGTCTCAAATACACTCTTCTGAACCGGAACCGCGTAATTCTTCAGCATTTTGTGCAGCTTTGTGCGGCGTTTGTTAGACGGCGAATCGTAACAGATGATATAAAACATGCCTTTATCTGCCATCAGATAACCACCGGAAGATATTCTTCGCGCTCTCCGCCGACAACTGCGCGGTATTGATAGGCCTGCCGAAGAAAAAGATCTTTAATCGGGAACTGGTTCCGCGTGAGCGGGTCGGCAACCCTGGCTCTGAGGCGTGCCTGCAGCTCTCCGGTCAAAAGTGCAATCGTCTGCTCGCGCATGCGCGTGCCCTTCTCTTCATCGAAGAAAAAATCGACCGGTCGAACACGAACCAGGTTGACCAGACGCATTACAACCATATCAACTGTAATCACCCTGAATTCTTCCATCAGATCAAGTGCCAGTGAAGGTCTGCGATCCTGTATTGCATGCAGGTTTGAGAGGTAGGCATCGAGACCTGCCTGCTCAACCGCAGCAAGAATCATATTGTAGAGCAGTGTATAACCAAAGCTCAGCATCGCATTAACCGGGTCTTTCGGCGGCCGACGGTTGCGTTCGAAAAAGCCAAGGTCCTGCTTGAGCAGGTGGCGATAACCGTTGAAATATTCACGGGCGGCAATTCCTTCGATACCCATAAGTTCATCGGGTGTCTGCGCTGCACCCATCATTTCAAGTGCTGTAGCGATTTTCCAGATGCAGTCGCTGACTGCTTCACACGCCGGGCGATTGCGCCGCACCAGAAAACTCTTCGCATTCAGCAGCTTGCCACTAAGCATTGACCGCGCAAGTCTCAGTCTGAAACTAACGTCTGACGATTTTGCATACTGACTCTGCCGGCATTTTACCTGCGCCGGGTTCATGTTTGACAGCCTGCATTTGAAGCGGCCGGCCAGGCTCATATAAACAACATCGATTCCGAGACGCAGCAGCTGAATAATTGCCGCGCCGGTAATCTCGACGCTGCCAAGGCAGACAACCTGCTTTACCCTGAAAAAAGGCACGTCTTCAAGAATTTTATCGTCTTTATCTCTCACCAGGAGCCTTTCGCCAACCCTGGTGATCCGGCTGCCCTGTGCATTGATATAGAGCACTCCGATTTCCATTATTTTTCTCCGTCTGCCTCCTGCGAATTGTCGGTTAAATTTTCTTCGGCCTCTTCTTCACTATCAGGCAGACGATTGTAAGTTCCGAGCCTGGTAACAATTTCATTACAGCCCGCATTATCGAAAAGCCGGTTGATCTGACGACGCAGCAACAGATGCCGCTGTCGCAGGCGCGCGATTTCTTCGCCCAGTTCACGGAATTCAAGCATCAGCTTATCAATTGATGCACTGCCACCCGCGATCAGCTCTCGAACTGAAAGGGCTGCCGGCGCAGCAACCGGCTGAAAAACCGTTCGCCCGCTTCCCGGAAATATGCCTGCATGAGCAACAGGCGAAGGGTAACAACCCGGCGGCAGTCTGAACTGACAGCCACAGCCGAATTGCGCCGCGAAAGCCGGAACATACTTGCGTATCTTGCCGCAGCTCATCGTTGTCGGCGGCACCGCGCGCATCTCGGCATTAACCCGGTCGGGATCATAATTGCTCAACTGGCTCATAACCTGGTGAATGAACACTTTGCCTTCTTCGCCCATGGTTGCAAAAATATAAATAAAAACATGCCGCCACTCTGGTTCAATGTGACCGCTCTGAACAGCACGGTTAAGAATTTCACAAAGCGGCCTGCAGCCGGCAAGCACCTGTTCGATTTCGACGGTAAAACGCTCAGGCAGGCGCATTTTGACCCGCAACGACAATTCAGGGTCTGGTCGTAAATCTGCAGACGCTCTGCGCGCCGGGCTCAAGCTTGCCGGAGACTCAATGAAGCTTGCTTCAGTATGCACATTGTCTTTGACACCGGTCAGGGTGATACGGCCAAGGATCTCTTCGAATTCACTGCGGGTTATGGGCTGAAGGTTTTCGAGGGCTTCGCGCTGCATTGGCCAGGGCCTGAATGTATTGCGCTCAAGAAAAAGCGAGCGCCGGCCAGATGCCTGATGAATGCCCAGCGGCAGCTTAACGAGGTTACCAAGCCCTTTTTCGGCGACGATTTCCTGTTTTGGAAAAACTTCGGCCTGAATTTCAGCCGGCATGCAAGGAAGCTGCTCTACCAGCCATTTGCCAAGCAGACGCCAGTGTCTGGCGGGCACGGCAAAATCTGAGAAAGCCCACAGATGAACACCTTTGTAGCCGGAAGATTCAATAAGAAGCTCAAACCCGGCGTTTTCAGCGATACCAAGAAGGCCGGTCGTGACTTCGAACAGTTTTTTTCTGATGCGTTTCTGCTCGTTGGCGCTGTGCAGATATGAATTAAGGTAACTTTTGGCAATATCGAGGTCTATGGCCATCAGTCTTGCGCTGTTATCCTGCTTGACGAGATAGAGCCCGAGGGTCTGATCACCCGCAAGGTGTGATTTCAAAAGGTCTTTGTCGAGACCGCAATGAACCGGCATATAACCGAATTTCCGGCCCTTGAAGCGGCATTGTCTGGCATGAACGCCCTCGCGGCCATCGAACAGCTGCAGATAGCGTTCCATGAAGTCTTCGTCATGCGTTATCTGGCAATGGCTCAATTCAAGCTCTTCGCGGGCCGCTTCAATCTGGGTATCTATCTGCTCTTTTCTCTCGCAGAGAGGCTCAAGCCGGCGGCGGGCCTCAAGCAGCCCGCTGTTGCCCGGGCATTTTTTCAGTGCGGAATCGGTCAGCTCGATGGCTTCTAATGGTCTGCCGAGAATTTCAAGACATTCGGCAGCAAGATTATAGCCATCTATGAATTCCGGGAATAGCACGATCATCTTCCGTGCCTTTTCGAGCGCATCTTCAGTATGACCTGATTCCTGCAGGAAGGTGCCGTGCAGTTTGAAAATCATCGGCCGGTCTGGCCAGGCAGTCTCAAGGTCTTCGAACATCCGCAGAGCCTGGGAAAAGTTTCCCATCTGGCCCTGCAGTCTTGCCGAAAGGGTTATGGCGTCACCGCTCTGTTTTTCTTCTTCAGGAAGCGAGCGCACCAGTTCCCAGGCTTCTTCATATTTTTTCTGACAGATCAGGGTTCGTATTCTGTTTAGCATGAATTCTATAACCTTCTGAAAATCAGGCGGCCGAAACTCTCACAGCTCTTGTGCTTTCCCGGTTCTTTTTTGCATCGAAAGAAGTTTGCAGAAAAAACTTCACTTCCGCACCGTCATAACGAAGTTCGGTCGGGATGTCAGACGTTTTTACGTAGACATTCTCAGACAAATCGCGGGACCTGATGAATGCAAATGGCGACTCCGGGTTTTTCATCATAAGACTTCCATGATGCTGTTCAGACTGACTTTTATCAGGCTGAACAGTTGAATGATCTGATATAGACAGGTTTTTCTGACTCCAGAATTTGCGGCAGGCTGCTAGAAGCTCGCGGCTGCTTATGTTTGCCGGGCTCAAATTGAATTTCTGCATAAAATCGCTCAGTTCTTCGGGAATCGACCACCCCTGCTCGGTTCTCGCCTGCGCGGCAAGGCTGGCGTGCAGCGATGCGGCGTCGCGGTTTCCCTGGGCCATGAGCATTCTGGCCATAAGATAGAAAAGATTGACTTTGGTTTTCGTTTCGCCGGCGGCCTCAGCTGCGTAGCAGGCGTTGATCCAGGATTTTTCGGTGTCGCCACATTCAAAAAGCAGCCTGGCAAGGTCAGAATACATATACCAGGGCACGCGCCTTCCTCTTATGAGTCTTTCAAGTTCATCGGCCGCCTGCTGTTCGTTTCCGCTTTCGGCAAGGCAGAGAGCAGCTTTTCGCGCATATTCGACTTTGGCCGGAAAATCTTTAAATGCTTCCAGAGCAGCTTCGCGGCATTCAGTGAATTTGCCCAGCTCAAAGAGAGCGTTGGTGCAGGCGAAATACCAGCGTTCGCGCCAGGAAAGAATTTTACTGCCGTTATACTCACGGGGCGTCTTATCAAGAGTCGACCGGTTTAAAAAGTTGAGATACTGCAGTGTTTTTTCTGGCAGATTAAGGACTTTGCAGGCATCAGTTGCAGCAAATACAGTCAATTGAAGCAGCATGGCGTCTGGTGCCATTTCAAGCAGTCGATCGCAGACTTCGAGAATTTTTTCATTGTTCTTTCGACTTTTGGCATCGGCCAGGTCAAAATCATAAAGCATCCACTGATGCTGATTGCGAAGCAGTTGTGAATCGGGAATAATTTCGACGGCTTCGTAAAGAACCTGCCAGGCTTCTTCTCTCGCCTGGAGATGTCGCAGACAAGAAATAAGCCGCCATGCGACATCTTCTGTTTTTGCGGCCAGCCAGCATTGTCTGAACATTTCGGCCGCCTGTTCGTGTCTGCCGCATTTGCGTAGTTCTTCGGCTTTTAAAAATAGTTCGTTGTGGTTTTGTGAATTTTCCATGGCCTCTCCTTTTGCCCGGTTTATTTAATTGCTCAAGCAATAGTTAAGTTTCTGACCCGGCCGCCATTCAAAAATTTTTCTGAATCCTTTGAAATGGATGCGAACCACCCCGGCCTACCGCAAAGACGCATTTTACCGTCGAGGTTGACATTGACCGTGCACACGCTCTCATCTGCGTCTCCGGATTTTCGTGGTAAAACAGCCACACTTACTGCTGAATTTTCAGCATAGGTTGACATTTTAGCCCCTGAAACTTATGATTATGACAGCCTCGCGAAAGGCCGCCGTTCTACCGGCCTCCCCATAAAATCGGGGATTGAAACTTGCAGTAATTCATCGACCGCTTTTTTCACGTTGAAAGTTCTACCGGCCTCCCCATAAAATCGGGGATTGAAACTTCCAAGTTCCCCGCCCATTTTTTGCAGTCCTTAACGTTCTACCGGCCTCCCCATAAAATCGGGGATTGAAACCAGTCTCTCGCCATTCAATCTCTGAGGTAAGATCATCAAGTTCTACCGGCCTCCCCATAAAATCGGGGATTGAAACCATCAAGGACCGGGTAATCAGATAAGGCTGATAGCAGTTCTACCGGCCTCCCCATAAAATCGGGGATTGAAACATGAGGGAATAATTAATGTGGAAAGTCATCGACATACCGTTCTACCGGCCTCCCCATAAAATCGGGGATTGAAACCTATCCTTACTGACCGGTAAACCACTATCAAG
>JAKQQP010000500.1 GCA_029564115.1 Candidatus Rifleibacteriota bacterium
CGAAGCAAAAGCCAGAAGTGCCGTAAAAATACCCCCCACCAGAAAACGACAGGCCATGACAAAGTGCTGGTCGAACTTCCCCAGTAGAGACTTGCCGCAGATTGTGCCCCCCCCCCAGAAAAAAGCGGCGGCAACTGCATAAGCCGCTCCAGTTGCCAATGATTTGCCTTCGCCCGAAAACGGGTTGGTCATACCAAATGAGACAAAATAAGAGCAGACAATGGCCAGTAGCGCCCACAGAATAAAATCCCGGTTAACTTTTTCTTTAAGAAAAATCACCCCGAGAGCGATGGTCATGACTGGTTGCAACTTCTGCAGAAGAACTGCCAGCGCTGGATTTATATAATGAAATGCCTGAGTAAAACAAAGTATGCCCAGGGCAGAAGCTCCGATACCGATTCCGGCAAAATGAAGCAGATCTTTTGCAGCAATTCGCCCAAACTCGTGCCTCTTTTTATAAAGTACAGGCAGGGCGGCTGTGAGGTTGATGAGGTGTTCCCAGGCGATAAGAACAATTACCGGCAGACTTTTTATAACGGGATTTCTGAAATACAGGTCTGTACTTCTGAGTATGCCGCAAAGAGCCACGAGAACAGCTGCAAAACGAGGATTCATCATGAAATTTCCTGAGCAAGTGTCGAACGATTTTTGCCGTTGCCTTTGCTGGCATATAATGCCTTGTCTGCTGCTTTGATAAGCGTTTCCCGGTCATGTGAGTGCACTGGATAGGATGCGACGCCAATGCTTACGGTGATGCGCAGTTCGCCTGAACTGTGCAATACCGCAAGGCCGGCTATTCTTTCTCTGAGACGCTCGGCAGTTTGATAAGCTTCTTCGCTGCGGGTTTCTGGCAAAATTACGGCCATTTCTTCTCCGCCATAACGACAGGGAATATCTATGCCGATTCGCACGGTTTCTTTGATGCTCTGGGCTACTTTCTGGATAACCACATCACCAACCTGGTGACCGTAGGTGTCGTTGAATTTCTTGAAATTATCGATATCTATCATTATCAAACTCAGGGTTAAGCCATAGCGGCGGGCACGCAGAAGCTCTTCAGAAAGTCTGGCCTGAAAATAACGGTGCACAAAGAGTCTGGTCATGCCATCGGTAATCGAAAGTTCGTAAAGTTTGTTGTTTTCGATGGTGACTGCGGCCTGTGAAGCGATCAGATTCAAGAGAGACAGGTCACCGTCTTTAAATTCGTTGCCGCTGCGCTTGTTTACGACGTTGATGACGCCGATGGTGCCTTCTTTGAACTTGAGAGGAGCACAGATCAGGCTTCTGATATCTTCGACCGGCATCAGGCTGCCAAAGTTTTTGAAACGCGGGTCTTTGAAGCCATCATTACAGATGATGCCGGATCCGTCACTGGCAACTTTGCCGCATACTCCCTGGCCAAGTCGTATCGGCGTACCGGTGAAGACTTTGTAACGCCCGCCTGAGGCGACTTTAACCACTAGTTCGTCGGTCTGGTCGTCAAGCAGCATGATCGAGCCTCTTTCGGCTTCAAGAACTTCTATTGCGTGTGATAAAACAAATTTCAGCAGTTCTTCTGAGTCTGAAAAATAGTTAACAGCGTTGCTGATCGCAAAAAGAGTGTTCAGCTCACTCATGCGCCGCTCTTTAAGTTCCTTTTCCTGCTTGATACTGACAACCATCTCACGAAAATTTCGGCTCAGCAGACCGATTTCATCGTTTCGAGCAAATTCGGCTGCTGGCTCAAGGTTGCCGGCAGCTACCCGAGACGTCGTTTCGGCGAGCATATTAATCGGAATGGCGATATGCCACGCCAGTATGGTGCCGGTAGTCAATGCCAGTATTAAACCGAGAAGGCCGAAAATCAAAAAATCTCTTCTCATGGTCTGGCCAAGAATATTGTATTCTGAGTCAGGAAGCGCTATTTCGAGCCGTATGGACTCAGAAATTCTTCCCTGAAGCAGCTCTTCTCTTACAAAATAATGAGATTTGCCCAGTATTTCAGTTTTGCCGGCAGTGATGTCCGGGTTGTCCGGTGATCTTCCAGTTTTTCTGCGGGCATAAAGATCCATCTGGCTTGTTAATACACGCTTTCCGGCATATAGCAGAGTGAACTCCGCACCGGTAAGACGCTTGAGCTTATCTGCGAAATCCCGGGGTAATTTTTGGGCAAAGAGAACGTGCTGAGGCAGCGAGGTCTTCAGTTTTGTTATCATGGCCGCCGCAAAAATCCAGGGTTCATCAGCGATTATATAAAGATTTACGTTCAGGGGCGAATGGCACATGGCCGGCACTATTTTGGGCAGAGCGTCTGCCGGCGACCCACCTTCTTCAAGAACTACATTCTGGCGGTTTTCTATTATCGCGATGTAGTCTAGGCCTGATCTGACCAGCTCATACTGCATCAGAGGTATGGTGGCCGAGGCCGAAAAACCCATGCCGGCGAGGGTGTAAAAATCAAAATCAGCAACCGTCTTGGCTCTGATTTTCATTGAATCCATCTGATCTTCAAGACTTTCGCGAAAAAGCGACGCGGCGTAATTGAGGTTCCTTTTGAGATCCTGGGTGGCAACGGAAGAAATGCGATCGAGCGTTATTCCCATCAGAATTGTGAGGGGCAGTATCAAAATCAGGGCGAAAAGCAGCAGGATTTTGAACTTGAGCTTGCGGCTGCGAAAAAAATCAATAAAGGGCACGTTTTATTTCTACCTGTCCGTTTCTGTGTCTGAGGCCATTGATAAAAGCGCGTCTCAAATCATTACAAAGTTTGCGCGAGCTGTTGATAGAAAGGTCATAGCCCCCCGGCAGTTTTATGGGCATATTCTCGGTTACGGCGACTTTGTAGATATTTGCAGTCGAAAAATTGCCGCTCCAGGGGAAAATGCCAACTCTGCCGTCATCGTGTATTTCGATAGAAAAACCGGCGAACGCGAGCTGTTGCCCGCCCGAAGAAATGCCGTGCTGAACGAGCTTTTCAACGTTGGCGCCATCGATTTCCAGCAGCCTGATTCCTTCTTCTGTGGTGAAGTCAGAGATAATTCTGGCCGGGGTGATTGTCTTAAGAGGTTCTCGGGTCTTGTTGACCGTTTCAACCGGTATAAAGGCAAAATCAGCACCGGTCTCAAGTCTGACCACTTCGGCCAGAAGGCGGCAATATTCTGAGTTGAAAGTGCCATCGTGAGAGAGCGGGGTGGGCAGAGTCACGTGCTCATGAGACAAGGCCTGAATTCTGAGGGTCTCATCGAGTTCTTCGAAATCATTGAAGCGTTTTGTCTCGGTTGCGACCAGATCCGGGCTGCGGCGCAGGTATTTTTCGAGGTTTTCGCGAATAAGCCCCTTTACAGCAGCGTTTCTGGCGTTCGCCAGTTCAGGCCAGTCAAAATCGTTAGAATACATAAAATCATTGACAGCGACAGTATAGGTCGCAAAAAATTCAAGGGGTTCGTTGTTCACATCTATCTCGATAATTCTGAAGCCGGCGGGATTGGAGCTCGAGTAAGTGCAGCTAAGGCCTGAGGCCTGCAAAAAGCCGGTTTTGCCCGACAGGCTTTCTTCTATGAGGTTTTCGAGTTGCCAGCCATAAAGCTCGACGGCTACCAGATTGTTCTCGAACGGGAGAATATCATAGAGATGCCGAAGCGTCACCGGCCCCTCGCCGAGCGAAGTCTTTATACCGCCTGAATTGGCCAGGGCGATCTGAGTGCCGGCGGTTTCGCGCATGCAATCAGCAATCAGATTGCCGATTGACGATTCTTCGGTGTATGAATAGCTGAAATTGCTTTTGCTTGTGGTGATGACCTCATCGAGAAGGCTGTCTATTTTGGCTTCGACCCGACTGATTTCAGCGGCAAGTTCTTTATCTGGGGTCGTTTTGCTGGCATCGACGGTGAATATGCGCTGAAACCCTCTTGCTATATCCCATTTTCCGCCGATGTACGAAACTTTAACCATACCAATGCCGCCACCGCGACCTGGCGCAGTCTGACAGATCATCGGCCGCCCCGAAACAACGGCACCTGGCCCGATAAGGTCGCCAATAATTATATCGACCTCAGGAAAAATCTCGCCGGGGTTCTCGAGATCTCCGACTTCGGGGTGGTGTGACAGCAGGACAATCACTTCGGCGCCCTGTTCTTTTAAAAGTGCCGCCGCCTTTTGCACAGAAGTCTTCATGTCGGTAATTTCAAGATTTACGATGTTATCCTGGCGGGTGTTTCTGGCGAGTTGACCGTGGCCCAGACCTATGAGGCCAACCTTGACGCCGCCCTTCTCGATCAGCATGCTGCCTTTGAACGTTTCGCCGACCGGGCTGGTGACGTCACGGTAATTACAGGCCAGCATGGGCACATGCTTGCTGTTTACAAAATTTTTGAGGCTTTCAAAGCCATATTCAAATTCCATGTTGCCGATGGTCATGGCGTCATAGCCGGCTCTCCCCATGAGGCGCAGCGGGACTTCGCCCATGGTCAGTGAGGCTTCGGCGGTGCCGAAAAGAGCATCGCCCGTATCGAGAAGCAGAACGTTTTCGGGTTTGAAATTAAACGCCCCGGAAGTATCAGAAATAAAGCCTCTGATAAACGCAAGGCCACCGACCTGATCATACTGACGATCATGCACAGTTCCGGAGAAGGGCTTTATCTGGCCTCTGAGGTTCGAGGTATAAAAAATCACCAGATTGCGGCTGGGGATTCTCATGTAGTCATACGTTATCATGCCTGCGAGCAGGCCTATCAACAGCAGGGCCAGGACAGCCAGGTTTCTGACCACTTCGGGTTCGCTCCTGAATAAAGGTTATTAGCAGAAATTGGTGATCAAGCTTAACAAAGAATCAAAGGCCATGTCAACAACCGACTTTGCAGCCGGTCATTCTTTTTGTCTGGTACAACGGCAGACACGGCAGGGCTTCAGCTTTCATCTGGTCAACTGCCATAACTCCAGAAGGTCGCTGTTTATTTCTTCGACAAAGCGCGACGGGTGGGCGAGAACGGTGCCTGACGCTGAATCCCAGAGCTGTGCCGGGTAAGAAATTGCCAGATTTTCACAGGCCCTGGTCATGGCTACATACATCAGCCGTCTTTCTTCTTCTATTTCTGCCGCGCCTTTGACTGCATTAAAAGAAGGGAATCTTCCTTCGAGGGTCGAAATTATAAACACGGAATGCCACTCGAGTCCTTTGGCAGAATGAATTGTTGAAAGCACCAGCGATTCATCGTCATCATCAGTATCGGCTGCTAAAGTGTCATCAACTGAATTTCGAGGGGGCTCTAGCGCCAGGTCGGTAAGAAACCCGGTCAGGGAGGTGAATTTTTCTGCTATCAATGCCAGCTGGTCTATATCTTTGAAGCGTCTGGGGTAATCGTCATATGTGGCTCTGAGTATTGGAAAATAGTAATCGGAAACTATTTCGATGAGCCGGGCCGGAAGGGCATCTTTTTGTCTGGAGGCCGAAGCGAGCATCTGCAGCAGGGCTTTTAAGCCTTCTGCGGCTCTGGGCCTGACTTTTAAAGAACCGATATCGAAAGGTTCTGGCTGTTGCTGCAGGTGCGTGAATATCTCGCCCGCCGAATGTGTGCCGACCCCTTCGATCAGCAGCAGGGCTCGAAGCCACGAAACCTGGTCAGCCGGGTTCTGTATGATGCGCAGATGCGCTATGATGTCTTTCAGGTGACTGGCCTCAAGAAATTTGAAGCCGCCCCATTTTACATAGGGGATATTGCGGCGCTTCAATTCAAGTTCCAGCTGGTAAGCGTGAAAACTCGATCTAAAAAGCACCGCCATATCGTCTAGCTTGACGCCCTGTTCTCGCAGTTCTAAAACTCTTGCCGCGACGAACATCGCCTGTTCCTGTTCATCTTCGCATCTGACCCGGGCTGGCAACTCGCCCTGGGGGCGCTGAGTGAAAAGGCGCTTTTTAAAACCTTCGGCGGCATTTTCCATAAGACTGTTGGCCGCGTCTAGAATGGCGACCGTGCTGCGGTAGTTGCGTTCAAGCCTGATAACACGGCAATTTTCGAATGCTTCGGGGAACTCGAGAATATTGTTTACCCGGGCACCTCTGAAAGAATAGATGCTCTGGGCGTCGTCGCCGACCACCATGACATTGTTGCTTTTGCCGCCCAGCAACAGCGTTATGCGTGCCTGAACAGCATTGGTATCCTGGTATTCGTCAGCCATTATGTAGGTGTATTGCGAGGTAATCGCCGCTCTTGCTTCTTCGCTTTCTTTGAGCAGGCGATGCAGGTATATCAGCAGGTCGTCATAGTCCAGCAGAGCATTCTTGAGTTTATAGGCGCTGAACGTTTCATGCAAAGCTTCGAGTGCTTCTATGTGTTCATTGAACTGGCTGTAAAAAGACTGCACGATGTCTGCCACGCTTTTTTCGAGATTGTGAGCCTTCGAAAAGAGTTGGGTAATCGTCGCTTTAACCGGAAATCTGGTTTCTTTTTTATTCAGGCCCATTTCGCTTCGTATGAGATTCACAATATCAGAAGAATCGGATTCGTCCAGAATCGAAAAGCCGGCCGGAATGCCGATATGGTGCCCGTAGCGCCGCAGCATCACCGCTGCAAAACTGTGATAAGTTCCGCCTGCGACCTGTCGCCCCTCGCCACCGATCAGGTCGGCAACCCGATCGAGCATACTGCGTGCGGCCTTTCGTGTAAAAGTCAGCAGTAGAATTCGTGTCGGGTTGATGCCGCTTTCTATCATTCGGGCAACTCGATAAATCAGAGTTCGCGTTTTGCCAGAGCCGGCGCCGGCAATACACAACATCGGGCCATCAAAATTTTTGACGGCCTCGAGCTGCTCGGGGTTCAAATCTCTTTCGTAGTTCAGGCGATAGCTGGTCGGCTGTTCGCGCAGCGAGGCAAGGCTGAAGGTTTTGCTCATCGACAGACAGACTCCGTGATCCAGTCGAGATACGCTTTGTTGCCGTAAATGACCGGAACCGCCAGAAATTCAAAAACTTCGTAGGGGTGCAGCTCTCTGATGCGCTCTTCGAGGTTCTCGAGCAGATCTGCCCGGGTTTTGATCGTCATCAGAATTTCATCAGAGGCTTCCAGATCGCCTTTCCAGGTATAGAAAGATCTGTGTCCTTTTGAGATACTGGCACAGGCACACAGTCGCTCGGCGACGAGCTTGCCGGCGATTGCGGCAACATCGACTGTTTCGGGCCAGGTGACAGAAACAACGCAGAATTCGGTCATGGTAACCTCCGGCATTTTCAAGCCACTCAGGTATTTTGCATCGACATGGTAATGTGCTGCCACCATATTGCCGATAGCTGTTACAAGTCAAGTATATGGAGCGTTCGTATGGCAACTTTACCCTTGTTTCTTGCAACGGTTTTCAGTATTTTTCTTTCGCTCGAACTGACTGCTGATCAATGAGCAGTTCTGTAAAGACGCCACAGTAACCAGGCTGTGGCGTTTTTTATTTTACAATTGTGCCGGGGTAATAAAACTTCAAAATTTCGTCATACTTTATGCCTTTTTTAGCCAGGCCATCGGCGCCATAAATACACATACCAACCCCATCTCCGTGCCCCATGCCGCGAAAAATTATCGTTCTTTTGAGAACATCCATGTTGAATTTCATGCTCTTAATGCTATTCGGCCCAAAATGGCTCTGCAATTTTGTTAAAAAGTCGATGCCACTGATGCTTTTGGGGTTTCTGCCTCGCAGAAGCACCTGGAAAATTCGACCGTTGGCATCGATTTTTTCTGGTTCCCAGCTGGCGAAAATTCTTTCTGCGCCAGCTGCGTAGGCCAGTGAAAGAAAATCGAGAATGTCGAACTTCTGCAGCTCGACAGTCCAATGAAACCCCGGGCTGTGAAAGCAGTTTTCTGTGCCTTTGCCTTCGTGCAGATCGTCATGAGCCGGGTGAAACGGCTCGTCTACTCCGTAAATATCGAGAGCCGAAGAAATCTTGCCCCCGCATGTATGATGAAAACGCGGCAGAATAATTTTGTCTTTGTAAGTCAAAACCTGGTTTTTCATCATATTGGCGATAATGTCGACAAGCTCGCGATTATAACCGCAGCCGGCATAGGGCAGGCAGTGGTCGCTGCCGCAAATTTCGTAATCAGTGTCAGGGTGCGCCGGGTGTTCTTTTAAATACTTGAGCCGCGTTCTGACAACTATCGTGACAGCCTTGATAACTTCGGGCTCATTGGAAAAGAGCATTTTTGAAACAGATGAAACCACAAATTGATGCAGGTTGATCGTGTTAACTATCGCCAGAGAGGTGCCATTGTTCCTTATTTCGATTCGCCCCTGCATCAGATAAGGTGAATGCCCCGGAATTTCGAGACTGAGAAGATCGCCACCTTCAATGAGAACCTTCGAAAAACCCCTGTCGAGATCCTTGTCGGTAGACAGTCGTGCGATAATTCCTTTCGGAACAAGCATCAGAGAAGCGTCTTCGCCTTCGGTAAGTATTTCGGTTTCGGTGGCTGTAGACATAGTGCCGGAAGCCATGGCTGAGCCGATAAAATGCAGCGGCGCGCTGGCTGGAGAAAAAGTCATATCCCAGTTGCCACTGAAGCTCTGCAGTCTCAGAGTGGTAAAAATTTCGTTGGTTTCAATCCCTATTCTGATTGTCTGCTGATTGTCGATATCTGCCAAAAGGCGAGCCTGGCACGGCAGGAACAATAAAATAAGAGATAAAATCAGGACTCTTGCGTGACTGTTCATAATTTACAGCTTATCTCCAGAATGACTTGATTGTTTTAAGGCTTCTGACAAATAGAAGCGGAACAGTTAAAAGCAGACGGCTGATCGATGCCGCACCCGGCAGTTTTTCGAGCATCACTACGGCGGCAGGGCTGTTTTTCACATACCAGGAGTTTAATGATCTGCCTGGTTTCGAAGATAGAACGAATTCGCGCCTGAACCAGCGAAAGTCTTCTATGACCAGCGGGTAGTCTGCAAAAGCGAACGAAGCTATAAAGCATAAAGAGCTTTTTCCGGCATTGTCAAACGAAATGTTGAACTGCGGGTCAATGACATAAATCATGGCTTTGGCCTTGAAGGCCTCTTCATCGTCGCCCAGATACTTGAGCGTAGTATAATATTTGTCGAGCAGATCGATGTTTTCGGGGCTTATCGTAAGAGCCTTCTCGAGAGTTTTTCGCGCCTGACGGAAATAATCGGCGCCAATGCTTGTGCCAAGCGATATTGCCTTGCTCAAATAAAAATTACTGGCTTTTGTCAAAAGTTTCAGTTTGATTTCCTGAATATCGAGCCGGGCATCTTTTACTTCAAATGGGTGGGTATCTTCACGTTCAGACTTGTATAAAGCTTTTTCAGCTTCTATGAAGCGCCTCAACTCAGCCAGGGCCCGTGCTTTTGTCAACATCATTGGTACATTTATGGGGTAATTGGCATGAAGATAATCTACTCGCTTTAAAACCTCTTCGTATTGCCTGTTTTCGAACAACTGTTTGATGTCTTCGACTATTACAGACTCTTCATCGATCGTTGCTTCTTCTGTTTCGGGCTCTTCGTCTTCGATTTCTTCAAGAGCCATACGTCGGCGCAATTCTTCTTTGCGCTCTTCGATGAAGGCTTCTATTTCGCTCTCTTTATCGTGGTCGCCGAGCAACAGGTAGCATCTTTTAAGACCTGTCAGAACAACCATGTTGTGGGGCTGCAGCTCAAATGCGGTTTGAAATGCAGCCAGGGCTTTAATGGTAATGGCATGCAGCATTTTATCGTTCTCTATACGCATCTTTTCGCGAGAAAGAGAATCGGAGCGCTTCAAACTTTCTTCGAGGCGAACGCTGGTGTTTTCGCGTTCTAGCAATTGGGAGTTACCCTGAGAGACAAGACTGTCAACATAAAGCTTGCAGCTGTTGTTTTTCAGTTCCTGGTGTTCTGGGTCGTCAGGGTGCCAGGCAGCAGTATCTTCAAGAAGTCGGTGTCCGGCTTCAAAAAGGCTGAGGCGGTTCAATTCAACGAAAAAGCTGTTGATGAATTCGACGTCAGCCGGGTTTGCCGCTGAGAAATATTTGTGAAAAATCTTCAACGCAGCCGCATGCTCGCGGTTGCGTGTCAGACCTATAATCTTTTTCTTGATTTCAAGGGTTTTGTTGCGTTCTGGCATATCTGATTTAAGCTATAAAATACCATAAATCAAATCTATTGGCATCGTTTTTATGTCTGTCTAAAAGCAGAAACCCGGCAGTGCCGGATTTCTGGTTGCTCAGCTCAATGCTTTTGCTTTCCTTTCGCATTTCTTCCATAATATGAAAGATCGCGAATTTTTTCCCGTCGCAAAAACTTATGCAAAAGTGCCGCTCTGCTGAAGATAAAGACAATTGTTCCGCATATCAATCCCCCAAGAAAACCCGCTACTAAAACATTATGGTTCAATTTTCCTACCCCCGTTTCAATGTTTTGCGGTATCTTTTTCGGCAGGAACATCAGTTTGTTGAATAGATGCAAAATTAAAAATTCAGGATAAACATATGTTTGAAGTGGTTCTGAAAAACGGTCAATTATTCTGGAACGAGTCGCTTATTGAGGGAGACCTGGCTATAAACGGCGAAAAAATCGCGGCAATAGGTAAAAACCTGCGCGGAAAAGAGGAAATAGACGTTGCAGGCAAATGGGTGCTGCCCGGCGCCATTGATGCCCATACCCACTTTTCTCTGCCTTTTGCCGGCGCGGTGTCTGCTGATGACTTTTATTCGGGCAGCATTGCCGGGGCAGCCGGTGGGGTAACCACGTTCATCGACTTTACAGCTCAAAAAGGCGATGAAGGGGTTCTCGAAAGTCTGAAACGCCGACGTGAAGAAGCAGACCCGCTGGTTGGCATCGATTACTCTCTGCACGCCTGCATCGGCAGATTTTCTGACGCAGTTCGTGAACAACTGCCATTGCTTAAAAGTGAGGGCGTTACGAGTCTCAAAATTTTCATGGCCTATGGCAAATCCGGGTTGATGCAGAGCGACGATAAATTGCTCAAAATTCTTACCGCCTGCAAAGAGCTGGGTATTCTCATAACGGTTCATGCCGAGAATGGTATCTTGATCGACTCACTGCTCGATGAAGCCTCTAAAACAGGTAATCTTGGCATCGAAGCACTGCCAAAAACCAGACCGGTTTTTTCTGAAACTGAAGCAATCAGGCGTGTTGCTGATTTTGCCCGCTTTACCGGCTGTCGTGTCTACGTCGTTCATGTATCGAGCGGTGAGGGGGCCTGGACTCTCTGGAAAGAAAAGCTCAACGGCGCACCCGTAGCTGGCGAAACCTGCCCCCAGTATCTTTATCTTGATGATTCGCGCCTGACGGAGCCAGAAGGTCATTACTGGGCCTGTTGCCCTCCGATAAGGCCAAGAATTCAGCAGGAGCAAATATGGAAATGTCTTGCTTCCGGGCAGCTGGCTGTAGTTGCGACTGATCACTGTCCGTTTACCCGTGCCGATAAAAATAGCTGGAACCACGACATAACAAAACTGCCGATGGGGCTGCCCGGTATAGAGACTTTTCCGGCTCTGTTGTTGAACGGCGTTCACAGCGAAAAAATTTCTTTATTGGACGCAGTGAGAATGATTTCTGAAAACCCGGCCCGCATTTTCGGCATCTACCCCGAAAAAGGCAGTCTGATCCCCGGAACCGACGCCGACATAATGGTATATAACCCTGATTGCGAAGGGGTGATAAACGCTGCAAATCTGCACATGAAGACTGATTATTCACCTTATGAGGGCATGGTCTGCAGGGGCTGCAACGAAATGACGATCATGCGCGGAAAAGTTATTTTCAGTCGCAAAAATGGTTGGTCGGGCAAAAAGGGTGGGGGAAAATTTTTGTTCAGGCAGGCTGCAGATCCTGACTTTTTCTGACTGTCGTTTCCGAGTGTTCTGGTGATAAATAAAACAGCCCCGCCGTTAAGATTCGGCGGGGCTGTCTTTCCTTGATCAGGAGCCAAAACTGCAGTTGGCTGCAGATATATTTCAGATTGGTTTTAGAATACAGGTTTCGAGATGTTCCATATCTTTGTCTGAAAGCTGAAGGGTGCGTTCGTATCTGGTGACGATACGCTGGCATGCCGGGCAGCTGTTACCTGAAAAGCGAAAGAGAGCGATCAATTCCTGCGCACACATAAATGGCACCTCCTGCTTAATTTCTAATTCCTGAGAAGAATATCGGCATTTTGCTGTTGAGATGTTAGAAATATTTTAAGACGTCGTTTCAGAGCAGTTGCCAATTGTCCTGTCAACGTATAAACTGCAGTCATGACAAAACATATCCTGATTATAAGCGGTTCACGTGCCGAATGGGGTCTTCTTCAGCCTGTCGCCAGAGAGCTGATAAGCTGCGGGCAACGGGTTACAGTGCTTGCAACTGCTTCTCACCTTCATTCGCAGAGCGGTTATTCGGTAGAAGAAATTATTGCCGACCAGGGGCTTGCTCTGGAAATGGTTTACATAACCCCCGAAAGCGAAACTGATTCTACCAGTCTGATGTTCGCAACTCTTGGCAACGCTTTTATCAAGTTGCCGGCTGTACTTGATAAACTGCAACCAGACCTGGTGGTACTGCTTGGCGACCGCTACGAAATTTTTGCGGCAGCAACGGTGTGCAGGCTGCGGGGTATAAGAATTGCTCATATTTCTGGTGGTGAATTGACGGCGGGTGCGTTTGATGATTGCCTGCGCCATTGCATTACCAAACTCAGCGATCTGCATTTTACCGCCACTGAAGAATATCGCAAAAGAGTGATTCAGCTGGGTGAACAGCCGGGTCGCGTGTTCAATGTCGGCGAACTGGCGCTGGCTGGTCTCGACAGGCTTCAGTTGAAAAGCCGTGAACAGCTCGAAACGCTGCTGCAAACAGATCTCTCAGAATACTTTCTGGTGACTGTTCACTCTGAAACCTGTTTCCCCGGAGCCGGGCTGGCGATTGCCGAAACGCTTGTCAAACTTTTTAAATCAGAGTTTGCTGCAACAGGAATAGTTTTTACCGGGGCCAATGCCGACCCGGAAGGAGAACAGATTAACGCTCTTCTCGAACAGGAGGCCGCCCGTAACGATCTTTTCACTTTTGTCAGATCGCTCGGGCGTATCAATTACCTGTCGCTGGCCAGAGGCGCCGTCTGTGTAATCGGCAATTCTTCGAGCGGTATAGCCGAAGTGCCAGCTCTTGCAACTCCGGTGGTTAATATTGGCCGTCGTCAGGATGGCAGGCCTCACGGGAGCCTGGTTGTCAGCGTAAGTGCTGAAGCTGAGAAAATTCTGACGGCGATCAGGTGTGTTCGTAAACCAGAATTCAGGGCGGCTGGAAAATACAACCCATACACCGGTGAAGATTCAGCGCGGCAGATTGCCCAGATAATCAGCGCTTTTGACCTGTCCGAGATTGGTAGGGACAAACGCTTTTACGATCTGTAAGGTGCGTTGTCAGATTGGCTAAAAGCAGAAAAGCCGCCACAAAGGCGGCTTTTCTGACTGATTGAACTCAGTTAACGGCTTCGGTTGCTTCAGGCATAACGCTGACGCAATGTTTGCCTTTATACCACATAAATTTTACGCGACCGGCAGTAAGAGCGAAAAGAGTGTCGTCTTTGCCTTTGCCGACGTTGTGACCGGGATGAATCGGTGTTCCACGCTGTCTGATGATGATGTTACCGGCTTTAACCAGTTCACCAGCGTATTTTTTGGTGCCTAAACGTTGTGCATTACTGTCTCTACCGTTGGTGGTCGAGCCCTGTCCCTTCTTATGAGCCATGATAAATCCCCCTTAGGTGACTAATTCAACTTAACATGCTCCGGGTATGATTCTGCAATCTTCCGGAACCCGAATTTAAATACTTTACAAACCGTTTCAAGCTGCTCCCGGCCAGTTTCTGGAACTTCGAGACTCAGATCGCATGTTCCCGAGTCGATGTTTCCTGATACTTCTCCGTTAAGACAGGCCTGAATTCCCCCTGCGAAAGTCTGCACCAGAGTCGATACCGCTGCACACACCACATCTTTGCCCCGTTCAGCACTGCCGCTGTGACCAGTGACTCTGAGCTGAACCTTGCCGTCTACGGCCGCAGGGAAATCAACTTCGATCATCAGCCCTTGATGTCTTCGATGAGAAGAGAGGTGAAGTGCTGACGATGACCGAGTTTGCGGCGATAATTAACTTTGCTTTTGTATTTGAGAACGGTAATTTTTTTGCCGCGAGCATGACCAACGACTTTGGCCTTTACCTGAGCACCCTGAATGTAGGGGGCGCCGATCCGCGTATCTTCACCGTTCTTAACAAGAAGAACCTTGTCGATAGAGAGGGTTGAGTTAGCGGCCTGGTCGAGTTTTTCGCAGCGAACTCTGCTGCCTTTTTCGACGTTGTACTGTCTTCCACCGATTTCGATAATGGCGTACATTTTATTTACTCCCAGTCTTGAGTGTAATAAGGTTTGCGAGGTTAAACCAAGTAAAAGTTAAGGGCTATTGTTCCATGGGAAGCACCATCTTATCACGAAATAATAAAAATATCCACTACGAAAACAAAAAAAATGTTAATTTATTTTAATGAAAGAAAATGCGCCCGTTTTGTTGAAAAAATCACGTGATTTTAGCGTGCTGGCAAGGTTATCAGGCTGGCTGTTCTGTGCTTTCTGGGCTTTCAGAATCCTGAAAGAGCATCATGCAGCTTTTTTACCAGAGACAAGCATGGATACCATGCTTTTTGTTCTGATTTTCGTTTTCGCCGCCGGTCGCAAGAGTCTTTCACCGTTTCTGGCCGCTTTCTGTATGCTTTCTTATGAGATACATGCACAATCAGCACTTAGGGTAGAGAGCTTCTCTCTTTTTTATGCTGTTTCATGGCTTGGGTGTACATACCTGGCGGTCACAAACAGTGGTTCGCTTGCCAGTCTGATTCTGTACCATGCGGGAATCAATTTTGATCCTGGTTCTGCGGTAACTCTGGGAACCGGCATGCAAGCCGGCCTGACAGCCAGCCCGGTCGCAACGCTGTTTTTTTTGTTTTTTGTCAGAGAACTCTGGAACGACAGGATTTATTTCGTCGCCGATCTGCGTCACTATCTGATTGCCGCTTCTTTGGCATGGCTGGCGATACATCACAGCAGCGGTGCTGCCGCTGACCTGACTTCGCAGTTTCTTGCCTTTGCTGGAGCGGCATTTCTGGTAATGGCAACCTGCGCCGCTGCTGACGAAAAGTCGAAAACAGAGAGTCATATTGTCGCAGTGGCGGCGGGGGGGCTGCTGGTAATCGGAGCGGCAGTCACTAACCAGATGCTTGAATCGGCAACTTTGTCGGAATTTTTTTCCCGCCGGGCCTGGGCCGGGTCTTTGCACCCTAATCATATCGCAACCTGGTGTCTGGCCGCTATCTGGGCGTTGCATGCGGTTTCCCCCGGCCACAAGGTTACAACTTCTAACTCCAAGGTGTTTTTAAGCACAGCAATGCTTCTGATGATTTTCATCAGCGGTGCCAGGCTTATTCTGCTGATTGCATTTCTCAGTTTGAGTGTTCATTACGCTATTCTATTCTGGCGACAACACTGGTGTAAAGAGACTAAGACTCAGGCGCAGGCATCGCTGTCGGGCAAAAGGCTTTTTGTCATCGTTTTGTCTTCACTGTTGCTGATGGTTTCAATCAGGATTTTATATAAATTCAACCTTCATGAATTTACCCAGAATGAAAGATTTTTTATCTGGAAAGCAGCCTTGGAACTTGTCGCTGCCGCTCCTGTTGCCGGGTATGGTGTACTGCAGTTTGCGATGCTGCCACAAAGGGCTGAAGCGGCGGCAGTGCCATGGATTTACGACTGGAACTATCCGCACGCACATCAGGGTCTTATTGAACTCGCTCTCTGGGGTGGTGTCCCGTTGCTGCTGATGGCGCTGGCATGCTGGTTGACTGCCGCCAGAAGATGGATAGCTTCCGGAATGGCAGTTGGTTTCTTTGCTGTTTCTGCGACTCTTCTGGCTGACTTTACCTGGCGTACTCCCGCAATGATTCTGTGGGTCATTTTTTTTATTCTGCCACCAGAAAAAGCCTCAGAAGAGGCAGACGCGATATCTGCCGGAGGGTCGGGTGTTACCCCCGCTTTAAAGGTGGTTCTTTCATGTGGCATTGCCGCAGTCATTGTCTGGCTGGCAAATGTTCACTCTGGCTTTTTATCTTACAATTCTGCTATAACTTCGCTGGTAACAGGGCAGGGGAGCTGGAAAGAAGAAGTAAACCTGGCGGTTACCCGCTTGCCGTTTTCTTCTGACGTAAGAATGCAGCGTCTTTTATGGAAAATTTCCCGGGAAAGACTGGATGATGAATCAGCTGGATTTCTTACAGACATCCGCAAAAATTTTCCCGGTTACTGGCCGGCGGTATTCGCAGAAGCCAGGCTTGCCGAACTGACCGGCAGTATGACCACCGCCCTGGATCTCTACAATCAAACTCTACAGCTTGAAAATGTGGATCTGTCAGGTATCAGGCATGCCAGAGCCGCTTTGCTTGCTTATCGGCTTCAGGATCATCGGTTTGATTCTCTCCTGCAGGAGACTTTGATGAGGGGAGAGTGGGGCGTCGCGATTCTTCTGAACCACCCTGACCACGGTGAGTATTTTAAAAAATCTGCTATGAACCTTGTTGTCGGCCAGCGGCCAGCAGATTTTTTTGGGGCAGTCAGACTGGCCAGGGTGATCAAAAACCTGGCGCGGGCCGGGTTGGCGGTCAATCAGGAAATTTTTCTGAGGCTGGCTGACTTTACGCTGCCAGACTGGCTTGTTGATGAGGTTTTTAGTGAGTTGAGTCTTTGTCGTGCCAGGCAGATCGCTGAAAAATATCGTGAAGCGGACCTGACTGGAACCGGCAGTCTCAGGCCAAGGTTTCTGTCGCCGGCTGATCGCAATGAAATTGACGCGATCGCTGCGGCTCTGTGCGATTATGGCCCGGCCAGTCTGCGTACTCTCGGCTGGATACGTCTCGAGCAGGCCGACCCGGGTGGCTTTATCGCTGCCTACGACAGAATGATGCAGCAACATAATTTTCGCAACAAGAATTATGAAGATCTGACAGGGCAATTTCTGTTTGCCAGGTTTGCAATACAGACTGGCGAGTATCTTCAGGCTCTTGATATGCTGCAAAAGCTTACGGCATTCGATGCCAGTAATCCATTTATCAGCAGACTCAAGGCTATGGCTTTATCTGGTTTGCATAGGGCGGATGATTCGTCGTATTATGTAAACCTTGCGGCAAAACAGGCCAGACAGGCCAGGCTTGACCCGTATTATCGTGAAGAACCAAGAGATCTGCTTTGGCCCCAGGGCGATCAGTGGGTATTTCTTTTAGAAAAGGTTTTTCGTCTGCATGACCCGGAGGCGGCCAGATATTGTGCCACCGAGTGGGATAAATTCGTCGCCGGGCTGGTTGGACCGAGTGAATAAGCCCGGCGACGAATCGATCAGAGTGTATTGAGCAGATCCTGGTATTTAGCCATCGGCCACAGATCATGGGCAACGATTTCTTCGGCGCTGTCTACTGCAGAACGCAGTTTTTCGAGGGCTGTTTCTCCCTCGTCAGCCAGAAATTGTGCTTTTGCATGCATCTGGCTTTTATTTTCGGCCTTTTTCAGCATCTTTTCGAGTGTATCGGAACATTCTTTAATTTTTACATAAAGTTTCTCGAATGCCTTCACATCATCGACAAGCTTTGAAGTTATGCCAACAGTCTGCAGAGAGGCGGCGGCACTGGCAGAAAGGCTTATCTGGCGGGTCAGAGCGGGAAGAATTTGCGTGCGCGCCATATTCACCGCAGTTTTGTACTCTATTTCCTTGGTCTTTATATAATATTCGAACTTGATGTCAATTTTTGCCTTGACTTCGCGTTTGGTGAGAACATGGGTTTTCTCCATGAGTTCAATGGCATCGTCTTCTTCATAAGCCGGCAAAGCTTCGGGGGTGTTGCGCGCATTCGGCAGGCCAAGTTTTACGCCTTCCTGGTGCCAGTCTGACGAATAGCCGTTACCTTCGAATCTGATACGCCTGGTTTCCTTGAACACATCCTTCAAGACCAGCAGGGCGCTTTCGCGTATATCCTGACCTTTGAAGGTGGCCAGTCTCTTTTCGATAATATAATAGCCGTAAGTGCACAACTGGTTCAAAAGTGTGACTGCTTCAGATGGGTTCTGAGATGATCCAACGGCTCTGAATTCGAATTTGTTGCCGGTGAAAGCGATGGGCGAAGTTCGGTTGCGGTCAGCATAGTCTTTGGAAATGCGCGGCAGGTTGCGTACTCCCATGTTGATACTTGCCATCGCCTGCTCGGTCGGCTTGCCCATGTTTTCGATTTCATTGATCAGACGGGTTAAATACTCACCAAGATAGACTGACATGATGGCAGGAGGCGCCTCATTGGCGCCAAGACGGTGGTCGTTTCCGGCATCTGCAACGCAGGCACGCAAAAGCCCGCCAAATTTGTCAACGCCCAGAAGTACTGCGCCGAGAGTGAGAAGAAAATTGATATTTTTCAGCGGCGAAGCGGAGGGCTCGAGGTAGTTGGCGCCGGTATTGTCGCCGATCGACCAGTTAACATGTTTCCCAGAACCATTTACGCCGGCAAATGGTTTTTCATGAAGCAGAATGACGAGATCGTGACGTTCGGCAACCATTTTCATGACGCTCATGGTTTGAAGGTTATGATCTATGGCCAGATTTGCTTCTTCATAAAGAGGGGCGATTTCAAACTGATTCGGTGAGACTTCATTATGGCGGGTTTTAGCCGGAATGCCGCGACGATACAGCTCCCGGTCAAGATCTTCCATGAAACGAATCATTTTGCTGTTGATGGCTCCAAAATAATGGTCTTCCATCTGCTGACCCTTGGCCGGAGGGGCGCCAAAAATGGTGCGGCCGCAGGTTTTAAGATCGAGCCTGGACTCGTAAAATTTTCGCGAAACAACAAAATATTCCTGTTCTGGGCCGCAGTTAACGATGACTTTTTTGGCAAATCTGTTGCCAAGAGCTCTTTGCAGGCGAATACAGACATCGTTCAGAGAACGCATCGATCTCAAAAATGGAGTCTTAAGGTCGAGAACGTCGCCAGTCCATGAGAGAAAGACAGATGGGATGACAAGAGTCCTGGTTTTGCCGGTTTCAATGAGAAATGCAGGGGAGGTTGGGTCCCAGGCGGTGTAGCCGCGGGCTTCAAATGTTGAGCGCATGCCACCGGAGGGAAAGGAAGACGCATCGGGTTCGCTCTGGATGAGCTGCTGACCTGAGAAGCGCTCGAGCAGATCGCCGTTATCGGAGTATGTGATGAAGGCGTCATGTTTTTCAGCGGTTCCGCCGCGTTGTGGCTGAAACCAGTGGGTAAAATGAGTCGCACCTTTGCTGATAGCCCATTCTTTCATGGCATGGGCAACATCTTCAGCTATGCTTTGGTCAAGCGGACTGCCGCTCTGAATTGTGGCAATAAGTTTTTCGTAAGCTTTATTGCTGAGTTTTTCGCGCATGACGGCGCGATTGAAAGTAAGCTCGCCAAAAATGCTCAGGACTTGTGACATGGGGGCCTCCATATGATGAAGCGGGATCGGTCAGTGCAATAATCGAGAAAGTATTGCAATAATACGCAGCATTATTAAAATCGTCAAGATAGATTCGACTTATTTGCAGTAAAATATTAATTTTTAGTCAGACAAAATTAATATTTTTGTATAATCAAAAATCTGGTTCAAGGTTTTTAATTCTTTTAGTTTACATAATATTTATTATCAGACGTTGTTTTTGTTATAAGGGGGGGAGAAATTTGTTCTGCGGCGAAAATATCTTGACTGCCCGTGCTGCTGACATTATCATACATCCATGAATTTAATGGATCTTAATGCTGCGCAACTGGCGCAGCTCGATAAAGAAAACACTTTTGTCATCGTTCCGCTCGGCTCTGTCGAACAGCATGGGCCGCATCTCCCCCTCGGGACCAAATGTTACATAGCCGAGACAGTGGCGTTCGAAGCGGCTGCACGCCTGAAAAAAGAAGGCTACGGTTGTCTGATTGCTCCGATTGTTCCGTTTATGCCTTGTCATACCAGCGCTGGTTTTCAGGGTACTTACGGCATAGCGCCAAGAACCTTTTCTGACGCTCTTTATGAAATTGGCAGCTCGATCAGCCGGGATGGTTTTAAAAATATTGCCTTTGTAAATCTGTCGATTTCTCCTGATGCCTTGAAAGCCGTCAGTGTAGCCGTTGATGACCTGAACACACTCAGAGACTTCAGGGCCATAGATCCTATGCCGCTCTGGACTTTCTCCCGCAACGAGGCTCTCGACACGGCTATTAACAATCTTGGCCTCGAACCTGGCAACGAAGTGCATGCTGACGTCAAAGAAACCAGTGCCTTGTTGCATCTCGCTCCGGAACTGGTTAACGAAGAACTTGCCAGATTGCCGTCATGCAGCGTCAACCCCGCCTGGGAAGTCCTGAAAGGTAATTTTTCTTTTCAGGAAATGGGTTCCAGAGATGGTTATCTTGGCACTCCATCATTGGCGAATCTTGAATTAGGTAAACTTTACGTCGCCGAAGCAGCTTATGCGCTTGCTGAATCGATCAAGTTCGCGGCTGATGGTAATGCCATGCCCGAACTGCCTTTGCAGATACGCATGCTGCTGAAAATGGTCGATCTCGACGAAATGTAAAAATTGCCTGATCGATCAAATTATTACCCGGTAATGCTCAGAGTTTTATGACAGATGATCGATACTGATTTTGGTTATCGCATAAACAAAGCTGATTGAGCTGCCAGCGCCGGTATTTGTTCGTCACAGAACCTCCAGTGGATTTGCATAAGCTCAGATTTGTCATGCGGTAGCGACTTAAAATCCAGAATCTGGAGTAACCCGCAGATGTCGAACGATGATCGTAACCTCTCTCTGAATAAGCTTAAAGATACTCTTGCTGCTGTTAATGATAAAAAGGTAGCTCAGAAGACCCCTGAAAAATCGCCATCGCTTTGGCTGCCTTTTTTAAAAATGGGCGTTTTTCTGCTGGCTCTTTATTACCTTCTGATGTTTGGAATCAACAGTATCGAAAGCTCTTTTCTTGCAAGAACAGCTGATTATGAAAACAAATTGAGGTCGGTTGCCGAAAAATCTGCCTCTCTTTTGCGACCGGCTGAGGCTTCAAAAGTATATCAGCCGAAAGTGCAGTTGCAAAATGCCAGACCCCTGATCTGCTGGAGCAAGCCTGATGCTGACGGCAGAATGATCGCCCGCATTCATTATAATCTTCCTGAAAAGCGCCAGCCACAAAGCCCGGAAGAAGTGGATCTGATCGTCAGGCTGACGCTTAAAAGCGATCGGATTTATGTTTCCAACGGCAAGTTCCGCACTAAGTTTCCGATTTACGACGTTGTCGTCGACTATATAGACCCTGGTAATAACGTGATTTTCAAGAGCGACGTCATCAAGGGAGACCCAACCTCTTCTGAAGACAGCGCTAATCGCATTGCCCCAGGAACGGTGCCGATGGCCGAGTTACAGTTGTCGCTGCAAAAAACGCTGTTATACGAAGCCGCTTTTGCATGGCACCGGATTCAATAGAAGATTTTCTTCGGCCTCATATTAAAAACGACCTGAAAAACGCAGCCCCCGGCACATGAACGCCGGGGGCTGCAATTTTTTGCAGAAGTTTGCGAGTTTTTCTTTGCCAGAAACTCAGATTATTTGATCACCGAGAAGTAAAGCTCTTTTACAAGGGGGTCGTTCAAGTTGGGGCGGGTGCGCTTGGCAGAACGGGGAGCTTTATCGGGCACCTGACTGCGTGAAGCTTTAACGGCTTCGAAAAGCGATTTCCCTTCGGCCATCTGTTTCGCGGCAAATATGGCGCGGGTAACATTTATCACCCCACCCGACCGAACCTTGTCTTTGAGCCAGTCTTTTTTATCAACTGTATCCATGAGAATTTTTTTGAGCTGAATGGCTGTGAGATCAGGGTTTTCGCCGAGAACCATCGAGGCGTATCGTAAGGCGTTCGGGCAGGCCATTGAAGTGCCCGACATATAGCCCATCTTCTGGTTGGGGTATGTGGCAAAAATGTTTACACCGGGAACGGCCACATCAACCTTGGTAGGACCGTGGCAGGAGAACGGTGCGATCTTCTGGTCTTCATCAGTGGCGGCCACCACCAGTTTGTTGCTTATCGGAACATCGTTGGGTGAAGTTACGATGTCGTCGAGGTCTTCGCTGGAGTTTCCGGCGGCAATAAATACCAGGGCGTCTTTGCATCCGTCAAAGAAAGTTTTGTCTCTTGGCAGAAAAGCTCTGGTTACGAAGAGATTGACGACTTCCTGGACTTCAGCGTCAGTCGGGTTTTGAAAGCCCCAGCTCTGCATATTGTTCTTCATCATTGCCAGGAGGCTCTTGTTTTCGGAGCCAAACGAACAGTTGATCAATCTTGGCTTCAAAGAGGCAATGTAGTCAGCTTTGGGTTTGATGGCTTCTGAATATTTCTGGCCGAGCTGGCTGAAATACTTTTCGAGATCGGCCATGCTTACTTTCGGGCTTTCGGTTGTGCTGCCATTGCGGCGGGCAACCCCACGGTGTACCATGGCGTGTTTTATGGAAGAAAGAGCTTCTTTGGCTTCCTGTTCGGGGGCACCGCCAGTGTTGATATGTTTGATGGCATTGAGATTGATGCCATCGTTCTTTGTGGCGACAATGCCGGCGCAATGGGTACCGTGTGCCCAGCCGCCGACAAACCCAACCCAGGCCCAGAATTTTTTATCCTGGTAATGTGTGGCAAGATACTTGAATTCATCGGCTGTCATGCCTTCTTTTCCATAGGCCTGCAGTTTGCCGAGAAGCTCCATACAGCGCAGAACACGATCGTAGTCCGGAGGAGTATCCTGCAGTTCGACGAGAACATTATTGTTGTCGATGAAATTCCAGCCATAGACGTCATCTACGTAGCCGTTGTCGTCATCGTCGACGCCGGCTTTGCCTTTCAGTTCGAGTTCATTGGGCCAGGCCAGATGCTTGAGGGCGTCATGAGAAAAGTCGCTGCCTGAATCTATAACCAGGACGTTAACCTTTTCGGCGGCGGTGGTTGGCACGGGAGAAACGCAAAGCGCAGTCGCAATTGCGAAAAGAGCTATATGGCGGGTAAATTTCATTTGGCACCTCCGGTATCTTTTAATCTTACTGAAAAAGGTTGGTTGTGTAAATAGGCGGATGGTTTTTTATAAAATAAAAGGGCAGAAGGAACTCGGTCCCCTGCCCTTTTGCCCGCATCAAGCTTATTTGATTATTTTTTTCAGTTCTTCTTCGAGTTTGCCGTTGCGCAAGTCGGTTGAGATAATTTTTCCGGAGCCGTCAACCAGGTACATTGCCGGGATCGACTGAATGCCGTAAGTTGGTCCAACTTCATTTTCCCAGCCTTTGCCGTCGAAATACTGCGGCCATGGCATGTCGTTTTCTTTAACATAGCTTTCGAAAGCGTTTTTGTCCTGGTCGAAGGAGATGCCGACGATCTCGAAGCCCTTATCTTTGTAAGCTTTGTAAACTTTTACGAGTTCTGGCACTTCGGCACGGCATGGCGGGCACCAGGTGGCCCAGAAATCGACGAGAAGCACTTTGTTTTTGAAGCGCTCCATGTTCAGATCTTTGCCGTCAGTAGTCTTTTTTCCGGCCGGGAATGCGGGAAAATCTTTTCCGACCGGGTTTCTGAAAAATTCATTGAGCATTCTTCCGGCAAATTGCGCAATTTTAGGGTCTTTCGACTGTTCCACTTCTTTTAGAAGAAGATCGAAAGCCGGGGTGAATGTAGTTTTGTTCTGTTCCAGCAGCTGGGCAGCGGTAACGACGAGGCTTTCTTTGATTTCTCCGGCCTTCCAGTTGTTGAGCAGGGTCACTATTTCATCGATCAGGCCAGCTGCCGCGCCGACCTGTATCATTTCGGCGTCGAGTTTGAGTCGATGTTCGGGTTCTTTAAGACTGCTTCTGAATTCGGGGGCGGCGGCAAAAATGCCTTTGACGTTGTCGGCCAGCAGAGCTTTCATGTCTTCCGGGCCTTTGATTTTGCCGCTTTCTCCTGCTGTTTTGATTTTTTCCTGGAGGGTGCCAAGATGTTTTTCGAGAAATTCAACTACAGGGCCCGGGTTCTGCATCAGTTCCTGTCTAAGTTGTGAGGGCTCGAGAGCTTCAGCTTCGGCAAAAACAGTGCCGGTGCTGCTTCCAAGAAAAAGACCGCAGGCTACAGCTATCGCAAAAAAACGTGATTTCATTTGAAATATCCTGTTAAAAAAATAGAACCGTCTACACCCGGCCATTATACGCCTGCATTGAGATAAGTCAAACCTGCAAAATGACAAATCGAAAAATGAAGTTGGCTTATCGTTGATTTAATGGTTATAATCAGCCGGATAACACTTGAA
This sequence comes from Candidatus Rifleibacteriota bacterium, assembly GCA_029564115.1. Next base: position 24,365 of record JAKQQP010000500.1, read on the forward strand.
CAGGAGAAGACGATGAAAGTTCAAACCCTGAAATGTATGGCCTGTGGCAAAGAATACGCCGATTCACCGGATCGTTATGTGTGCGATGATTGCGGCATAGATGGGATTCTGGATGTGGTTTATGACTATTCTTCAATCACTATCAGTCGCGATGAAATCGCAGCTTCCACCGATTTTTCACTCTGGCGCTACCGAAAAATGCTGCCAGTTGCAGATAATACACCTATCGCCCCGCTTCAGGTCGGCTGGACTCCGCTTTACAGGGCCAGTAGCGTTGAAAAAGCGCTGGGACTCAATAATGTTTTTATCAAAGATGATGGCCGAAACCCCACCGCCTCTCTTAAAGACAGAGCCAGCGCAGTTGGTATTGCCAAAGCACGTGAAGCTGGAGCCTCGATTATATGTGCCGCTTCAACCGGCAACGCTGCCAGTTCACTGGCCGGGTTCGCCGCTTCAGCTGGTCTCAAAACCGTGATTTTTGTGCCAAAACGTGCGCCTAAAGCTAAAGTTGCTCAGCTGCTCGTTTACGGCGCCAGAACAGTGATTGTCGATGACAGCTATGATCGTGCTTTTGAACTTTCTGTTGAAATTACCAAAAAATTCGGGTTTTATAACCGCAACTGTGCTTATAATCCGTTTCTCGTAGAGGGCAAAAAGACCGTTGCCTATGAAATCTGGGAGCAGATGGGTTTTGATATCCCTGATCGCATCTATGTTTCTATCGGCGATGGCTGTATAACTTCAGGCATCTATAAGGGTTTTTATGACCTGATGCAGCTGGGACTGATCGATCGCCTGCCCCGTATTATTGGCGTTCAGGCTGCCGGTTGCAACCCTGTCGAAGTGGCACTCAAAACCGGTGAATTTGTTGCCCAGCAGGGTAATACCATTGCCGATTCAATAGCGGTCGGCATTCCACGCAATCGTCTCAAAGCGATGCGGGCTCTGCAGGAAACAAACGGTGACTGTATTTCTGTAACCGACGATGAAATCAGGTCTGCATTATTGGAAATGCCGCGAAGCACAGGTGTATTTGGCGAACCCGCTGGAGTCACAGCTTTTGCCGGCTTCAAAAAACATGCTATCACCACCAGCATCAAAAGTGATGAAAAAGTCGTCGTACTTGTTACCGGTAATGGCTTAAAAGATATCGAATCGGCGATCTCGGTCTGCTCGATGCCGCAACCGGTTGCTCCTGACTCAGAATCAATAGAAAATTATGTAAAAAGTATTGTCTGAAACTTCTTGATTTGGAGGTTTCTTGAGCCAGAGACAGAAGTTAGCTGCTGTTATAGAGCAATTAGACGGATTGACGGCTGACGATAGCGAATATTTTTCGCATCAGACGGCCCTTTTTCTGCTTGGCATATGCCCTGAACCGCCGGCAACTCTTACCATAGTTGCCCGGCGGCGACGGCGTAACCGCAAAATTGGCGACTTCAATCTGGTATTCGTCTATCACGGCAAAGAAGAAGCGGCATTTTTTCAAAGTGTTATTTTTATGGAAAAAAGGCTGCGGGTTTCTACGCTTGAGAAAACTCTCTGCGATCTTGTTAAAGATTGCTCGTATGCACCGCCTTTTTCTGAGATGGCAAGGTTGTTCGCGCAAACGTCCTATAACTCAAAACAGCTGCTCAATATTGCCCGTAATACTTCTGACACAGTCTTGAAAAGAGTTTCGCTTTATCTCGCCTGGAGCGGCAGAGTCGTTTACAGCGCGATTCCGTTCAAGAGTTTCAAGAGAACTCCGGTTAAGCTTGATCCCCGCGAAGAAGGCAACTTGATCTGGAATGGCCTTTTCAACTGTCGCCTGCCTGCGAACCTTCTGCTGCAGCCCCCTGCCCTGCCACCTGAGGATGTTGACCCTGAAACCCGCCTCTGGATGGAACTGAGGAATCTTTCAGAATTTTGTGAAAAGCAGGCGGCCGCCGGCATGATTTTCATCAGAGAATCCCCGGAACCAAGAATCAAAGCCATTATCGAGAATTACTTCATCGAGATATTTAGAAATTTAAGCTTCGAAAAACTTGAGTGGTTGATGATAAACAGTGTCAGCAATGCGGAAAAAGCCGATTTTCCGCCTCTTGTGCCCAGAATGCTCGTCAGCTTCATAACCGGGCGATCTGACGTTTTGCAGACAAGGTTTTCAGAGATCCGTGACTGGGTAGTTGCAAATCTTTACTCGACTGACTTGAGCCGTGCAGAAGGGGCGATTTATTTTGGCGCTCTTTGCGGCCTCGATGAAGAAGTCATCAAGCGTTTTGAAGAACTTAGCCAGCAGCTTTTTTATTCCGGTCGTTTCTCAATAATTGTTTTTTTTGCCGGGCATTATCTTAACCGTGGAATCAGGCTTGCTCATACCGCCTATATTGATATTTCCAAAACTTTTTCAGCGCAGGAAAAATTTGAGGAAGCCCTGAGTTTGCTTGAAGAGGCGAAATGCCAATACGAAGACACCGATGGCACTGCCCTGGGGCACATTTTCTATGCAGCTTCTCTGGTGCTGAAAAGACTGAATCGTGACGACGAAGCTCTGACAGAACTGTTTCTGGCCCGTGAAGCTTTTATTCAGCAAAACGATTACGAGTGGCTGGCCAGAACAGAAAATTCTCTTGGCAACCTTTATTTTTCGCGAGGACACCCCAGCCCTGCAAGGCTGCATTATCATGCTGGTCTGCATCTGGCCAGAAAGAACGGGTTGAAGCTGCTGCTGCCCTCTTTTCTGGCTAATCTCGGGCTCGTAGAATTCGACACCGGTAATTTGGCACGAGCTAAAACCGCGTTGTCAAGAGCTTTCAGTCTCTATAAATCGCAAAACAATCAATGGAATGCTTCGGTCACCGGCATGGGGCTCGGCAAGCTTTTTTTGAAAATGGGCTATTTTTTCAAGGCAATTAAAATTTTCAGAGAAGTGCTTGTTATGCGCGAAGAGAAAAAGAATTTCAGTGGAATATATGAGATTTACTCGCTTCTCGCCTGGATATGTGAACTTTTGGGAAAAACGGCCGCGGCCCGCACCTGGCTCAGCAATGCTGAGCAGCTCAGGCGTAGTTGCCGTCTCGAGCCGCGGGCCTGCCATGTCGGCGATTCTTTGCGGGCCATGTCAGATGTATACAACCTCAGATACCTGGAGGCCGAAGTTCATTATCGCCGAATGCTTGATGAAGCACTGCAGCAGGAGGCTGCAGTCGTTAAAACGGTTGATCTGCAGTATGGTCTGGCTTCGGTTATGGCTTTTCAGGGGCGGGAAAATGAAGCTTTCGAATATTTTCTGCAGGCGAAAAAAAATATTGGGGCTATCGATGCCAGGATTCAGGCGATGCAGTTGAATCTCTTTATCGGTTTGTATTTTCCGGGCAGAATAAACGATCTGGCATTGGCACAACAGCTGGCAAAATTTCTGGCAACGGGTTGTTATGACCCCTTTTGGGCACATATGGCTGCCCGATTGTTTGATTTGGGCAGCCCGGAGGCATTGCAATACCTGTCATTTCACATTGATCGCACTCCTCCGACCATGTTGAGGCAGTTGCTTAAAAAATTTGTCGGTCTCGATAAGATAATTAAAAAGCTGCACCCCCGCAAAAGTCGGGCCGAAGAGTTTTTTACTCAGATTTCGCGTGACAGCACTCGCACTCTTCATGATGACGAGTATCTGATCTGGCAGGCCCATAAGCCCGATGGCTGGCTTATATTCGATGCTCCTGCCGGTCTGCTGTATTATTCAGGAAATCAAACTGCGCTTAAATCGGGCTCGATTCCTCACAGTTTGCTTTTGCAGCTTTTCATGGCACAACCACACCCGATTGCCGTAGAGACTCTCTATAAGGCAGTTTGGGATGCTAACTATGACCCGGAGTTCGATGGCGGAGCCTTTAAAAGCACGGTTCAGAGGCTGAAACGTCTAATACAAAGTCTTGTCCCATCTACAAAAATTTATTTTGCCAGAACGCAATCGGGAAAACGTCTGCTTAAGCTTGTTGTGCCCGTGCCCTGGATGCTGGTTTTTAAATAGTTACATATTTTTTGTAACTTTGCTTCGTTTTTAAGGCCAGCGCAGCGCAGCGGGCAACGGTGCAAATTGTAACTGTCTGTTCTGTTGCCCGGTTCCGATAAGCGGTTTATACTTTCTGGTGTACGACTAATATTATAGTTTTACCAGGAGTATGGAGGAGTAAAGAGTAATGATTACCAGAAGAGCTTTTGCGTGTTTGTTCTTGATGTTTTGTTTTGCCTGTTCACAGGCTGTTGCTTTTGATGGCGTTTTGCCCGATCACCCGCTTTATTCTGTGCAACAGCGCATTTTTAGGGCAGTTGCCGATTACTGGCAGGTTCAGGAACTTTTTGTGAAATATGTTGAAGACCAGACTGACCAGAACGAGGCAGACTGGAATTCAGCCATAAAATCTCATACCGACAACTGTGTTGAAATTGGCAAGGGCGTGCTGATTTCGGTTAAGAAAAGCCAGTATGGGCAGATAGATATGCTGAGCGACATTTACAAGTCTCTGCCTGAAGGAGCCCGCCAGGCTCTTTACCCTACTCTTGGCTATCTTAAGTTTGAAATTACTCATAAAGCAGACGATTTTCTCACCGAAGAAAAGTTCAGAGAATACTTTCCGGGGTATGGTTATTCTGAACCGGGTTACAAATATCGCAAAGGCCGCGAACTCGACCGCGAATACAAGGGAAATACCTGGGTTTTTGAAGAACAGTCGATCAGCACCACCTGGAATGTTAACCTGACCGTTTCGATTGATGTGGTGAAAATTCTCACCGGAATGGTAACCGGAGGGTTTATCAAAGATCTGCGTGTTTCAGAGCCGTTTCACATGAATGTTGGCGGGACACCGATGCTCGTCTGCAATGTTTCTTTTCAGCGGATAAAGTCTATCGTGACCAAAACAAACCGCAAATTCGAAGTGAATAAAGTCTGGTTCGAACTTTTGCGTGCCAAGTCTTCCTGGTCAAACAATGTAGCCTGGGAAGCCTGCGGTAAAACCTATGAAATTCTTCAGGAGCCTACCGGCGAAGAAATAGTGACCGGAATAGAGGCCCGCTGACCCAAAAGCAACGTTAAAAAAAGCGGCTGTTGCAATTTTTGCAGCAGCCGCTTTTTTGGCTTATATCACCCATTTTCAGGGTCTCGAATCAAACTCCTATTTTTTGTCGGCAAGAATGCGGTTTCCGCCTTCGCTTTGCGCCGCAGCCAGAAGTTTTTCGCCCGTTTCGATAAATTGCCCGACGTTCATGCTGATTTTAAACTGGGCAATTGACAGGCTCAATTTGACTGTCTCTTCAATATCCTGGTGTTTGATGGTTGTGCTGCGAATGTTTTCGAGTATTTTTTCTGCGGCTATCATTGCTCCTTCAAGCGTAGTATCAGGGAGAATGATCGAAAACTTATCGCCTTCATAACGGCAGGGCAGATCGTTGAAGCGGATAATGCGCTTGATGAGAGAGCCAACCTTGATGAGTACGATGTCTTTAAAGCCGGCGCCATGCTTTTGCAGAATATCTTCGAGATTGTCGATTGCGGCCATTATTGTCGACAAAGGCGATTTGACTCGTCTTACTCTCGAGATTTCCTGGGAGAGACGCATTTTAAAGTAATGATTGGTATACAGCCTGGTCAGACCATCTGTAATGCCGCGCTTATAAAGGTTGGCGTTTTTAATGGCTATGCCGAGCTGGCTACAGATCAATTGTGCCAGTTCGAAGTCTCTTTGGGTTATCTGACCATTCCCATCTTTGTCAGAGAGGTTTACCAGACCGAGAACTTCATCTTGAACCACAATCGGGATGACTATAAATGAATCGGAGGTGTAATTCCTGGCGCGGGTGAAAGTAAAGCGTTCTTCACATTTCAGGTCAGGAACGTAGAGAGCTTCCATTTTTTGGATAACATGCTGTGAAACCGGTGAAGACCACAGATCAAGAGTTGATGGCAGCCCGCGGTTGTTGTGGCATATGTTGTAGCGATTTTCGGTTGGGTCGAAGATAGCCATAGAAAACTTTTGAACGTTCATGATGCTGCGGAAAATGCCTTCTACGGTGAAAGGCAGGTTTTCGATTTCGAGTTCTGACGATATTGTCTGACTGGCTTCGCGCACTGAGTTGAGCTCAACGATGCGGCGATCGAGTGCCTCGTTTGCGTCTCGAAGGTTCTGCATCAACCTGTATGTATTGATCGCAGATGAAATATTGCGCGAGATGGTGGTCAGCAGCTCGTTGTCGAAAGTCTCTTCTTCTTCTTTTCTGAAGCGACTGCCGAGAATCAGCAGCCCCTGGTTCTGGTTGTCGGTTCTCAGGACGTAGATATGTTCGATTTCTTCGTCTTTGAAAGTTTCTTTAAAAGCAGGTATTTCGTGGGTGATAATGTCGGTTACTTCACCGTCTTCTTTGATAGAAAGTTTTTCGAAGACCTTCTGAGGAATCTTGACCTGGGGCAGACGGGCATTGGCACGCAGTTTTATGTCTACGAGGCAGTCGAGGCTCTCGTTGGCGTTTTCAAAAGTGTAGATCGCGCCCCGGGAAACCCCGAGGGTTCCGAGGAGGATGCGCAGCATCGAACGCAGCCCGGCCTGCAGATTTTTGCTCTGACACAGAAATGAGCTCAGGTCGATGAAGCTGCCAAGAATATATTTGAGACGTTCGACTCTTTTATGCTCGCGCAGGGTGTCGACTTCGACCGGTGTAGCCGCAGCGAGTCTCTTTTTAACAAGGTGAATCAAGGTGCCGGATGGGGGAAAAGAAGATATCTCGGCGCCGTCCATGAGGCGTTCCATGAGCATCAGACCCCAGCCGCGCTTGTGCGAAGACTTCAATTTTTTGCGGATATCCGGCTTTTCAACGACAGAGGGGTCGAAGCCTTTGCCAAAATCGCGAATCTGAATCTGCATCAGATCTTCTGCGTAGGTCAGCGCTACGTGAATATCGCGTTTGTTTCCGTCGGGGATTTCTTTGGGAGCGTGTTCTTTGGCATTGATCAGTCCTTCGATGAAAGCAAGGCGCATTTCATCGATGGTTTCTGTTGCGAAACCACACTTTTTGGCAAACATGTCAAGATATTCGCAGGCTTCAAGTTCAGAATCCTTTTCATTAGCCAGCTTGAAAAAAAGGTGTGAGACCATTGACGGCAAAGGAAGCCTCCTTAAATACCTCTCAAAAAGTGAGGGAGTAACAAATTACCTAGTCATTCTATTTCGTCACCATTTTTGTGTCAAGGATCATGTGCTTTTTTACGAAATCGGGAACAAAGTTTGGTAAACTATTTTTGTCTTCCGGTCGATAGTGGCAGCGTCGGAAGTTGAATTTACAGGAGAAAACCATATGGACGAGGTCCCGATTGCCACCAACAACCCTGTAAACTTAATTGTCAAGAAACCTGAGAGCGCTCCTCCAAAAACAAGAAAAGACCGCATTAAAGACAGTCTCAAAAACTTCTTCATGATGCTGCCGCTTGCCATGCTGGTGGTTGCGCAGTTTTATTTTCTTGGCAAAAGTTTTGGGGAATTCTCAACTTTTCCTTTAACCAGTGTCACTACCTACATTTTTTTTGGATCTATTCTTTTGTTGCTTTTGTTCTCGCAGATGCTCATGCGATCAATAATTTATTCGACATTGGCGGGAATTGCTCTAATTGCAGGTTTATACGTTGCCTGGTTTGGAGAATTTCTCGGGCCGATTACCGAAAACTTCAACGGGATCAGCGAAATTTTAAAATCTGCCTGGAGTCGCAAAGATCTTCCCTATAACCTTCTGATGACCGGAGCCATGACGGCTGTTCTGGCTGGAATAGCTTTTTTGCAGTTTTTTGCCTCGCTTATCGTGAAATCATTTTTTGAAATGCTTTTTGGCAAAGAATGGGGTGACGGCAGGGTTCTTGGATTCATCGGGGCAGTAGCCCTTCTCGCCGGAGTTCATCTGGGCTTTTATTCGTATTCATCGATGTCGTCTCAGGCAAACGAAAAAGTTCTCTGGGCCAGATCGGTGAAATATCAGCCGGTAGAAAAGTTTATAACACGTGTTCCGGGCAGTTGCATTATCGGGAAAGACAGAATCTGGGCTGCCGAGGGCAAAACTGTAACATCTATTGACGCTAACAGCGGCAAACAGACGGAAAGCCGCCCTTTCCAGGCTGCAGTGGTGCATAAAGGTTTTCAGTTCAGCGAGTTCCCGGTTTTTGCAGGGAGTGACGCTATTGTGGCATTCAACAGGGAACTGAGTGGCAATGCCTGGAAAACGCCCTACCCCGCCAGCTTTCCTGGGCTGGATCTGGCTGAAGAAAAAAAAGATCTTTTTTCGAATGTTCCCATAACTACCAGGTTTGTGAATAGTGGTCAGAATCTTCTGGTTCATTATGATTTTGGCTATGTCGGAATGTACGACGCCAAAAACGGTGAGCAGAAATGGTTTCGGCAGGTAGATCTTCAGGTTAAGATAAACAGAGTGTTTCCTGAAGTTTACCTCGAAGAAGGTTACTTTCTCGAAGCTGATGAATACCTTCTGTTCAGCTGTCACAATGGGCTGATTCGTTGCCTGAACCGGCAGACGGGTGAGCAGGTATGGCAATATCAACATGGAACACCTAAGGTCAGCGGAAAATCTCAGCGCGGTTTCCTTTCGCCAAACGGTAAGGAGCGTGTGGTAGTGGCATTCCGGTCGGGAGAAATTTTGACTCTGGGTTTGAGTGACGGTCGCAAGATATATCAGGCTGTAAATCAGGCTTATGCGCCGGCTTCACCGCTGTGGTGCCGCGACCAGCAGGCCTGTTTCCTCACTGATGAAGGGATTTTTTATCAGATAGACCTCGATGGCGGCGCAACACTTTTCAACACCAATACTCTGCCACGCCGAACCGAACTGCTGCCTGTGGTGCATAATCTGGCCAGCGGAATTGTCGCTCATCGTGACGAAGTTCTGTTTGTCGATACAGAGGCAAGAAAAGTCAGTCGCATTCTGAAGAGCGAAAACAGGGTCTTTGTCACCAGACCTGTAGTCGTTGATAAGCTGGTTTATATAGGTACACAGGATGGCTGGGTTTATTGCGTGCATGCCGGAAGCCGGCACGAAAAATGGCGCATTCATGTAAAAGGTGAGCTTGTCGAGGATTCTCTCGAGATAATCGAAGAGAGCCTGCTGGTCAAGACCAGATCAGGCTCTCTATTAAAGCTTAATCGCTCTGCTTAGTTGGTTTTTGCTGCTTTTTCGATGTGGCGCTCGCAGTAAGCTATACGCTCTTCTGCGAGCTTTTTCATTGTTGCATCGGGAGAAAACTCGAGAAACTTGCGGTAATTGACGATGGCATCGGCAAACTTGCCAGTAAAGCCATAAACAGAAGCAAGGTTGTAATAGGGGTCAGGAAATTCAGGCTCAAAGAGAATAGCCTTTTTATAATACTCAACAGCGTCTTTGTTTTTATCAAGCTGGTAATATGCTATACCAAGGTTATTACATATTTTACCGGATCTGGGTGCGATTTTGAGGGCATTTTTCCATGATTCCAGGGCATCTTCAATGCGGCCAAGCTTGAACTGACAGTTGCCGATATTGTTGATGATTTCGGCGTTCTGGGGCGCTTTTTGCATGGCAAGCAGATTTTTTTCGAGAGCCTGGGCGTATTTTTTCTTTTCATACAAGCGAATTGCTTCGTTGTAGAGCTCTTCGGCTGTTCCTGAGATTTCTACGACAGCAGCCGGTTTTGCCGGTGGCGCCTGTTTGCTTTTTCCGGCTTTGCTGTCCATTTTGATTTCTTTTTTGGCCGGAGCCTTGGCAGCATCTTTTTTATTTTCTTCGGTTTCTGGTTTTTTACCGGTTTTATCGTCGCCCGCAGCTTCGGGAGCTTTGGCGGTTTTTTCTTTGGTTTGTTCCGAGAGGGTTTTATACAGCCAGCCTTCGGTGCCATCGACAAAAACAACCTTGAGCCAGTTATTCTCTTCGAAAACAATTTTATAGGTGTCACCACGCATCTTTTTACCAACGATTGGTGAATTAAATTTGGCGTCTTTTCGCAGATTTATGTAGCTTCCCTTGACCACACCCTCTCTGACCGTTTGAGCAAGCAGCAGCGGTGCAGTGGCAACGAGAAGCCCGGCGAGCAAAAGCTTTTTGAAGGATATATTCATTTGTTTGCCTCCATGTTATAGAAGAGACAATATACAGGCCTGGGGCTTTCCGTGTCAATTACCCGGCAACATTCACGCTGAGGTTGATTCGCTCGGGACCGATTATCGAAACCGATAACTGGTCGCCTGCAGCTACAGGGCCGACTCCTTCCGGGGTGCCGGTTAGAATAAGGTCTCCCGGTTCGAGGGTCATGCAGGCGGAAAGGTCGGCTATGAGCTCGGCAAAACCAAAAACCATCGCAGAAAAACCACTTTTCTGAACAAGCTCGCCATTCTTGTAAACTTCAATACTGCCGTTTTTCCAGGCTGGCGAATATGGCGCAACCATAGATGCGAGAGGAAGAAATGTGTCAAACCCCTTGGCTCTGGTCCACTGTCCATCTGATTTTTGCAGTTCTCTTGCAGTCATATCAAGACAGGCTGTTACTCCGCCAATGCAGCTTTCTGCGTAATGCACCGATATATTTCTGGTTTTTTTTCCGATCAGCAGACCCAGTTCACCTTCGTAGTCAATACGGCCGACTCCTTGCGGCAATACTATTCTGCCCTCTTCGCCGATAATTGAACTCGGAGGTTTGAAAAACCATAAAGGCCTTTTCGGAACGTCGTTTCCCAGTTCTGCAGCGTGGTTTCGATAGTTTCGGCCGACGCAGATGATTTTGCTGCCGTTGAAGGCCGGTAGAGCCCCTGCTGGCAAAATTGCAGCGCCGGCTAAGCGGTGGGCATTGTCTGAGTCAGCTGCGAACTGTTGCGTCAATGCGGTGTTGAATTCTAGAGAATTGCTATTTATCCAGGTGTTTCTGGTGTAAGAAAAAAAATGCCAGCCTCTGTCGTTGCGATAGAACATGGGTGCTCCATAGTCATGATCGATCAACGCGCCCGTACCCGGTAGAACCGGATACGGGCGCGGTAATTTTCAATTGCTTTTCAGATCAGCTTTTGGCCTGCTGTTTGGCAAATGACAGGCGACCGCCGGCTTTGAGAATCACTTTGTCTTCATCGCTGAGGGTATGAGTCAGAGGGATTTTTTTGCCGCGGGTGAGGTTTTCGAGTACCAGTTCGCCGTCGAGGTTTTTAACATCTACCCTCAGTTCGTCGCCAACATCGATACTGTCGTAATCAGCCGGGTCTTTGAAAGTTGCGGGCAAAATGCCGAAATTTACGAGGTTGGCGAGGTGAATGCGGGCGAAGCTTTTGCATACTACCGCTTCCACGCCAAGATACATAGGGCAAAGTGCCGCATGCTCGCGTGAGCTCCCCTGGCCGTAATTATCACCGCCGATTATGGCGCTGCGTTTCATCTCAGTCGCACGTTTATAAAACTGCGAGTCGACACCTTCGAAAACGTGTTTGGCGTATTCAGGCACGTTAGATCTCAAGGGCAGGTATTTGCCGGCGGGCATGATATGGTCTGTGGTTATGTTATCGCCTACTTTTATAGCAGCTTTGACTTTCAGTTCTTCGGTCATGCCGCTTTTGATGGGGAGAGCTGCGATGTTCGGCCCTCTGACGATTTCTACGTTTTCGCCGTTTGCCTTCGGAAAGATGAACATGCTGTCATCGATAGTGAATTTTTCAGGCATTTTGACTTCAGGGTATGCGCCCCATTTGCGCGGGTCAGTGAATTTACCTTCGACAGCTGCAACAGCTGCAACCTCCGGGCTGACCAGATACACCTGAGCTGAATCTGTGCCTGAGCGTTTTTCGAAGTTACGATTAGAAGTTCGCAGGGCAATGGCATTCGATTTTGGTGCAAAACCCATACCAATGCAAGGCCCACAGGCATTTTCGAGTAAGCGGGCGCCGGCAGCGACAAGATGCGATAGATTGCCTTCATCGGCCAGCATGCGTAAAACCTGTCTTGAGCCGGGAGCTATGCCCAGCGAAAGCCGGGGATTGACAGACTTGCCTTTGAGAATTTGAGCGGCTCTGGTGAGATCGGTATAGCTTGAATTTGTACAGCTGCCGATCATGACCTGGTCTACGAGCAGGTGTTCTAACTCGGCGACGGGTTTAACAATGTCCGGCATATGAGGGCAGGCGGCAAGGGGTTCAACTTTGCTCAGGTCGAGTTCTATAACCCGCTCATAAGTCGCTTCTGCATCGGCTTTAAGCTCAATCCAGTCAGATTCTCTGCCCTGCGCCTTTAAGAAACGCCGCGTTTCGTCATCGCTGGGGAATACAGATGTGGTTGCCCCAAGCTCGGCACCCATATTGGTAATTGTAGCCCTCTCCGGGACGGTAAGAGTGTCTACCCCAGGGCCGGAATACTCGTAAACATAGCCAACCCCGCCTTTTACAGTTTCGCGGCGGAGAATTTCGAGGATTACGTCTTTGGCCGCAACCCAGGGCTGAAGTCTGCCGGTGAGATGAACTTTGACGACCATTGGCATTTTGAGGTTGAAAGGCTGCCCGGCCATGGCCATGGCTACGTCAAGACCACCGGCTCCAATGGCCAGCATGCCGATACCACCACAGGTCGGCGTATGGCTGTCAGAGCCGATAAGGGTTTTCCCGGGCTTGCCGAAGCGCTCAAGATGAACCTGGTGGCAGATGCCATTACCCGGGCGCGAAAATACCAGACCGAATTTATCGGCTATTGTTTGTAAAAAAATATGATCGTCAGGGTTTTTAAAATCTGTCTGAAGAGTATTGTGGTCAACATAGCTGACAGATAATTCTGTTTTTACTCTTGGTACGCCAAGAGCTTCGAATTGCAGATAAGCCATGGTTCCGGTTGCATCCTGGGTCAGAGTCTGATCCATTTTGATGTTGATGGGATTTTTGGCGGTCATTTCGCCGGTTACCAGGTGCTGCTTGATAATTTTCTGGGTAATGTTCAAAGCCATTCTCTTCTCCTTGAGTTTTTCATGCAATAAGACCTCTGCCGCTTTGTGAGGTGTATATTACGATCAGTAATCTTTAAAACAGGCCGGAATTGAATCAGGGAGTTACTTGAGTGGTGTCACTGGCCGTGGGGACGACGGCATCTTTTTTGAATTGTAGATCCTTGAGAGGAATATCGACGATCAAATCCTCATTGCCGTCGAATTCAGCCGGTTCGAGCGGGTCCCTTCCTCTGGTCAGAATTTTTATCAGCTCGAAGGTATTGTGGTCGGGACAGACCCCCGGTTCATCTTGTTCGTAGCCACATTCAGGGCAACGAAAGATCTCGGGTAGAAATGCCACGGTTTTTTCGGTGTCTTTGAGAAATCTGCTGTCTTCATCTACCTGTGCAGAGTCTTTTTTATCGCTTTCAGCCTTTTTTTTCTTTCTGGTGACTCGCCGGGTTTCTTTGGCGGCAGGAGCGGCAACCAGCCTGGTGGTCATAGCAAATTGCGGTATAGAATCTAAAGAAGAAAACCCTGCGCCAAGAATGGCGAGCAGGGTTAACAATCTTAAACTTTTCTGTGGCAGCCGAATCAAATTTTCGTCTCTCAGTCGTTGTCTTTAACGATCTGCATTACTTCTGAGGCATCTTTGGCACTGAGCAGAGCATTTTTGAAGTCATCACTGCGCAGAAGCCTAGATATTTTTGCCAGCAGCTTCAGGTATGGCCCCCCGGAAGACACTGGGGCCAGAAGCATGAAAACTAAGTTAACTGGCGCGTTGTCGATGGATTTGAAGTCGATGCCGTCTTCACTTCTGAAGAAAGCGACGGTCAGGTCTTTGATTGCACTAGACCTGGCGTGTGGCATTGCTATGCCACCACCAACTCCGGTTGTACCGAGTTTCTCTCTTTCGAAGAGAGCGTCTTTGAGGGCTTCGGGTTCTTTGATCGAGCCGGTTTTCTGAAGTGACGAGATGAACTTTTCGATAGCCTGATCTTTATTTTCGGCTTCAAAGTTCAGGAAAATCTGATTTTCCTTGAGTACATCAACCAATTGCATGACATGCCCTCCGATGGGTGAAGGTTAATAAGTAGATTATACGAACAGCTTTTGCTGAATGCAATCTTTTTTCGTAGACAACGACAAAAATTATTCTATGTTCAACAGCAGCAAGTTGACTGTCTGCCCACGAATAATTCTCAAGAGTGCCTTCTTGTCGCTTTTTATGGAACCAATGGCAGCTTCGAAATCACTTTCATCGCGGATAACCAGTCGGTTGATCTGGTGAATGACATCTCCGGGCCTGAGCCCTGCCCGGTCAGCCGCAGACCCTGGAGCAACAGAGGTTATTACGCAGCCTTCATCGATATAAAGGCCATAATTGCGTACCAGCTCCCCGGAAATTTTGCTGACAGCAACACCTAATAAATTTTTCCCAGCCGGATTTTCGTTGAACTCAACTTCAGCGATTCCCTCTTTGCCTTTGCGGAAAATTTTTATCCGCGCTTTATCACCAACCCGGTGTTCGTCGATTCCTTCCTGGAAGTCAGCGGCAGTGGTTATCTTTTTGCCGTCAATTTCAAGAATGACGTCTCCGGGAACGAGTTGGGCTTTTTCGGCAGAGGAATTTTTGGCTACATCTGTTATCAGAACGCCTTCAGAGGGAATCTCAAAATATTTTGCCAGATCGGGAGTTATGCTCTGAACCGTGACTCCGAGAAATGCCTTCTTTACGCGGCCATAAGCCATCAGGTCGCCAATAATGCGTTTTGCACGGTTGACCGGTATGGCAAAGCCTATTCCCTGACCGTAAGGTATGATTGCGGTATTTACACCTATCAGCTCACCGCGGGCGTTGATGAGCGCACCGCCCGAATTGCCCGGATTAATGGAAGCGTCAGTCTGTATAAGATCTTTGTATGATCTTGAGCGATCCACTGAAAGATCTCTATTTATTGCCGAAACGACACCGGAGGTAACGGTAATGCCCAGTCCAAAAGGGTTGCCGATCGCGACTACCCATTCCCCCACTCTGAGTCGGCTTGAATCGCCAATGGGTACATGAGGAAAAACCGTTTTGCCTTCTATTTTGAGAACTGCAAGGTCAGTCAGGGCGTCTTTGCCGATTACGGTGGCCTTGAAAGTTTTTCCCGTGCCAAGCTTTACCTGAATTTCATCAGCGTCTGAGATTACGTGCTCATTCGTTAACAGATGCCCTTCAGGGCTGATAAGTACCCCCGAGCCATTGCCTTTGCGAGGAATTACGTTATTGTGCCCCATGAAGTCATCGTCGAAGAGATGTCCGAAGAAGCGGTCGAAGAAGGGGTCGCCTGAGCCACCTCGTCGACGTGCTCGCACATACTGAACAGATTCTATGGCTACGACCGCCGGGCTGACGCGTTCGGCAATGTCTGCTATCAAAGAGGTGCCAAATAGTTCAGCTGGTGCGGCGTTGGTGCTGGCAGAGGCAAAAAGAAGAAAAACTGTGAATATAAGAGATGCGAGTTTAGGTATCTGCATGGCTTACTCCGGGGTTTATCTGTCGTTTACCAGCTCGACGGCAGGCAGGTAGCGACTCGTGGTGACAGTGGTGTCGTCCGGGTGGGTTTTGCGAAATTCTTCGAGTCTGACGAGAAAATCTCTGACTTCTTCGCCGGAAACGTGTTCCAGGCTATCCGGTTCGAGCGGTGGCAGTTCGGCAATACGGACTGCCTGAGTCTTTCCGGTTGGCTTGAATTTAGGGTTTTCAGTTTCAGGGGCATAATTAATCTGCATAAGAACGATGAACATGGCAATACAGGCGGCTGGAACAATTATCTCAAGGGGCTGCAGGAATTTTTCGAACAATATGTCGACAATGCCCTGATCGTTGTCGTCAGCAGGCGCACTCGAAGAATCGGAACGGGCAACCGCAGCCATGATTCTCTCGTGCAGACTGCACGGGTAGTCGGGCTGTTCGATTTCAGACAACTTTTCGATGAGCTGTGTTCTCAACTGCATGTCAGAAGAACAGTCAGGGCATCTGCCGGCATGCATCAAAACATCCTGCCAGAGGGATGAGTCATCGGCAGCATTATTGTCGAGGGCTTCAAGATAACGACTGCATTTGTTCATTCGGATCTCCCATACACAAAAGCCTGCAGCGATTCCTGCAACAGGCGCCTTCCACGGTTTATTCGCGATTTAACCGTTCCTGTCGGAACTTCCAGTATTTCTGAGATTTTTTCCAGGGGCATGCCCTCAATGTCTTTCAGAATGACCGGCATTCGATAGACTTCGGGCAGTCTGGCAATTTTTTCACTGACTATTTTCTGGTTGAGGGCTTTCGTTTCACGGTCCAGTATTTCTTCCTCCGGTGACTCGCCGGAAAACGAAGACCACCAGTGCATCATCAACTGCAAAAGGCCATCTTTTTCGCGTTTCTTTTTTTCAGCGATGCTGATGCAGGTGTTGGCCGCTATTCGGTAAATCCAGGTTTTAAGACTAGAGCGGCCCTCAAATCTGCCAATAGCACGAAAAACTTTGATAAATACCTCCTGAGTAGCGTCCATAGCCTCGTTTTCGTCAGCAAAGAAACGATAACAGACGCGATAAACATTTTTTTCGTGAGCAGCAACCAGTCTGGCTGCAGCTTTCTGGTCGCCACGTATGATGTCGGCCAGAAACTGCTGTTCAGCCTCATCAGTTAGTTTAGACTCTGGTTCCATACTGAAGGTTCCGGAATTTTTCATTTTACCAGTGAAAAAAAGGTACTTTTTTGTTGATTTTGCTGACACGCTCGGGATGAATGCCAACCTGGAAGGTTTTTTCGTAAGATTTACGGCGACCGTGAAGTGCACCCGGAGAATATAGCCGCAGCGTTACGAAATAATAACCGCTTTTCAAGGTTATTTCAGGAAACTGGAAGAGGCGACGGCTGTTTTCGCCTGTTGTTTCGAGAAAATTAAGATCCAGAGCCGAGATTCTATGGTCGCCGAGCCAGAGTTCAGCACGGTCTGCCACTTGAGACGCTCTTTTGGGATTGACGCCGGCGAAGCTTTCAACGGTCACGGATAGCTTGCCAGTTCCTTCGATTGGGTCAGGAATTATGGGCAGTGTAGCAGATTCAGTGGCAGACTTTTCTGAGAGGAAATATGGCACCAAGACAGTGGAAGAAGCGACTTTTGAGGTGTCTGCAAATACGCAGGCAGATATAACCAAAATTGAACTGATTGTCAGAAGGGATTTCAGCAGGCCGTAACAGTGAAGCATGGCTTTACTGCCCGGAACTAGATGTCACATTCAGTTTTGCGGGGTCGGCAGGCCCTTTGATATACAAATCTTTGTATTCGAGCAGATTGATTTCGACGCGATCTTTAAGACGCCGCCCCGAAGAATCAGCCACAATCTTTATCATCGGCCTGATTACTGAGCCGGTATTATTTTTAAGAACCAGGCCTACTGAGCCGTCGTTAAGTGTCACCAGACTGCCGGCCGGATACAGGGAAAACTTTCTGATGAAAGCGCCAAGAACTGCCGGGTCAAAGTGGTTGTCCATGCCGGCGGTAAGAATTTTCATAGCCTCATATGGGGACATGGCGACGCGGTAAGGCCGGTCGGTAGTGAGAGCGTCGTAAACATCTGCCACGGCACATATTCGAGCAAACAGGCTGATTTCGTTCCCTTTCAGGCGTCGCGGGTAACCGCCGCCCTGAAATTTTTCGTGATGCTGAAGTGCCACCATTCTAGCCCGTTCACTGACGCCTTTTGATTTTGCGAGAATTTCGTAGCCATAGTTTGGGTGCGAACGCATTTCGGCAAACTCCTGGTCGGTCAGCTTGCCATCTTTGTTGATGATGCTGAGTGGAATTTTAAGTTTGCCGACATCGTGCAGCATGCCGCCTGTACCGAGATCTTCGAGATCGGGGGCGGGAATGCCCATCGCCTGCCCTATCATCAAAGAGATAGTGGCGACGTTTATGTTGTGTGTGAAGGTATAATCATCGAAAGATTTGATATCCATCAGGTTCATGATGGCGTCAGGCTGCTGCAGGATTTCTTCGACAAGAGTGTGTGATACTTCCTGGGTCTGTTTGACATCGATACCGTGCCCGGCACGAACCTGGTGAATAACATCTGAAACCGCTTTGAAGGCAACTACCTGTGTTTTTTTGCTGATAACCACCTTTTCACCGGTGGTAATGGCTTTCATTTCAGGGAATTTTTCAAAAAGCAGGTCAAAACTGCGTGCTACACCTGAAACGCTTTCTACATCAGAGATATCAGTGATCTGAAAGTCGCTGACGATAAACTCTTTGCCGTCTGGAGTTCGCAGATAGAGATCTTTTCTGATCATCAGGGCTTCGACATCGTATTCACAGACGAGCCCGCGAAAGATGAATCTTGAAGGCATCTGCTTGCTGCCGATGCGGTCGCCCGGCAGCCAGACGAATTCCTTGCTGGAGCCTATATAGCTGTAGCCGGTAAAGATAGTGATATCAGTCAGTTTTTTGTTTTCCATCATAAAAATAAGCCACCTTAGTCGGTGGCTTATTATAGCACGTTAAACAGCAAAAAAAAGAATCAATTTTTTACCTTTTCAATTAACTCAGGGCGGATTTTATCGCTGCGGTGGGCGGCATCGAATAAAACACGGTTGCGCAGAAATGACATGGCAAGGCTGGCCTGCGGTACAGATTTGAGCTGGTCGACGGCGTCGCTGTTCCCTGATTTCATGTCTTCGACGACAAGATCGGCGGCATGCCGACTGATTTTTTCGAGTTGTTTGAGAGCTTCATTACGCATATCGACATTGCTCTCGAAGCCAAAAAGATCAACGGTGTCAGCGATTGCACGCAGGCTTGAATCGAGATCGAGAGAAGCTATTATGTGCTCACGGCCTTTAGGGTTAACCAGCCCGTAGGTGCCGGCTTTATCGATAAGATAGATTGCAGCCGGAACATTTGCTTCATTGAAATTGCCAATCTGATTAGCGTTTGGGATGAAAGATGTGCAAAGTTCGAAAGTAAAGGACAGGACCTTGTGTTCGCCGTAGAGGTAATCATCGGAATCGCCCATGGCCGGGTAGAGCTCGGCACTGTTTTTGGGTGTGTAACCGTTATATTTTGCCATATCGCCAGCCATTTTTACGAAAATTTTGGCATCAGGATTGGGGATATTGTAACCATAGCCAAATGGGTAAAGAATCAGTTCTGAATAGGTATGGTAAGAAATACTGGCCTGAAACCCTTCGCGACTGACAAGGTTTTTGATGGCAACAGATTCGGGTTCGCTGAAGGGGCCTGTTCCGTGGTAGGTGTCAGAGCTTCCTGAGTTGCTGGCGCCGACATTGCCCCATTTGTAGCCGTAGTTGCGATTCAAGTCGACGCCGTAGCTGTTACCATTGTTACGGCGATTTTTGCGCCAGTAGCGGCTTTTTTCCATGCTGTAGACAAGGCCATCGGGGTTGACCACGGGCACGACCCAGATCTCACGGTTGTCGACAAGACGTTTGATTTCGTCATTGCCTGCATATTCTTCGAGCAGCTTGTGGGCGGTGGCCATCGGAACTTCGACCGAAGGCCATTCGCGGGCATGGTGAGCACCCATCAGCAGGACAGCGGGTTCAGACTCATCTTTTTGCGGGTTGTCGCTGATTTTAAGCGCCCAGATATCGCGGCCTTCAAAGCTTTTGCCTATAGACTCGAGCCGACAGATATCTTCGTAATTTTTCGCCCAGCCGGCAAGTTTGTTGGCAACGGCTTCATATGTATGATAGGAAAAATTTTTATTCTGGGTCTGTTGTACCTTCTTAACGTATTCGTCAAGATCTTTGACCAGAACTTTAATCGGGTGTTTTTTTGCAAATGAGCTGATCTGCTGACCCTCAAGAACTATTTCGGCATACCCTCGCCCTGTTTTGGCGATATCATAGCCATCGGCAGCCAGTTGTGCGATTTGAGCCCGGGTTAAATTTGAAACCCTGACCAGACTTTTGGGGGCTGCAGACGCGGCGGTTGCAAAAAAAATCGAAATACCACAGGCAATGGCTAATACACTACGCCTCATACTTAATTCTCCTTGAAGGCCTATCAACTATTATAAAAACATTACTCAATACTTGCTTATACGGTAAGATTTTACTCCCGGTGCAGAGAGGTGTCAAGAATCCTACACAAAAAAACTTCCGCTTTCTTTTGCAGAAAACGGAAGTTTTTAACGGCAAAAATACGGAATCAGGGTACGTTCGTTTTGATCAGTTTGTCAGGAGAAACTTTTGGACCTTTAAGTATGTTGCTAAAAGAAGTTTCGTCGGGGTCTACTTCACCACCACGAGAAACTTTGTCGGGAGAATCGGGAGTCTGGGGCTTGTCGGATTCATTTGAGTTGCCTTGAGAACCTGGCTTGGCTCCGGCTTTGGCAAGCAGAGCCTTCTTGCGTTCGGGGTCCTGTTCGTTGGCTATTGCCTTCATGTCGTTTTTGTCGGGGATGACGATTACAGTACCATTCAGGATAGTTCTGGGGTTGTCGATACCGTTAACCTGCAGCAGCACAGGATACAAAGTAGGATCACCGTAGTGTCTGGCAGCGAGTTCCCATAAGGTATCGCCATCTTTGAACGTATGTGTGGTGGCACCCAGAACAACACCCGACAATGTACACAAGCTTATTAGAAACAGCAAACAGACAGATCTTTTCATGTGGTTCCTCCTGCGCCCAGCCGGGCTCTGTTCCAGAATTTTTCTTCGTCACTGAGAGAATCAGTGAAAAATCGAGGGTACAATACCGCTCGAAGCTCTATCTTGTTACCCTTGTCGCTGTCAGAACGATTTTCATTTTCGAGATCGCTGTCGACGACAATCTTTACGGTCATCAGACGGTTTTTACCTTCACCGTCTTCTTCTACCTTGAAATCACTGACCCTGGTCATGCTTATTATTCTGCTTTTGCCGCCGGCGACGATACGCTCGACATTGTTGTCTTTGAATAAATAAGAAACCATGCGGCGTTTTCCCTCGTCAAGAATGCAGAAAACCAGTCTTTCACCTTCGAGTTGGGGTTGCTCACTTTCATCTTTAGGAATCAGTGCCAGTCTGACATCTGCTTTAAGTCTTTCCAGGATCAGGCTGGCCGCTCTCAGGTTGGTAAGCTTGGTCTGACTTTTGAAAAACTGTGAGAAGGTCCCGGTCATGAGTTTGTAGGCAACGGTCGATACCATCGAGATGACAGCCAGCATCACCATTATTTCGATAAGAGTAAAGGCTCTTCTATTATTCATTCTACCACCAGCGAATAGAGGGTGACATCATCAGAACCGCCGCCCGTAGTTCTTGGAAAATCGACTTTAACTTTAACCAGATAATTGGGAACCGACCTTCGTTTCATGATCAGGTCGCTTAAATAACCAATTATACCCAATGGCCCCCGAGTATCTTTGCCTTTGAATCTCGTCAGCTCGAGGCTGCGCTTGAATGGTTTTTCGGTGGCAGGAGGAGCGGTCAGATCTATTTTGGCAAAAAAAGCTTTTATTTCTTCATCGTTTTTCAGTTTGATCTTTTCTGACTTGGAGCCGGCTTTTTCGATCTGGTAAAAGCGGAGATCACGAACGAAATTGATCATGTCAGAAGCATAATTGGTGCCAGTAACTTCGTAAACATTATTTACGGTACCCTGACTGCCGAACCTGAAAAGGTTATAGATCGGCAAAAACGCGAAACTCAAAAAAATCAGAGCCATCATCACTTCGACCAGAGAGAATGCGGATTTTCTTTTCATGCCTATTTTCCCTGGCCAAGAGGTTGGTCTACAAAAGGATTGGTTATATGTTCCACACTGCTGGCCGGTTCGGTTTGGTCTTCTGCGGGAATAACCGGATCGGGTTCTGTATCGGCAGTGATATTGAAAGCAGCAGTCGCGATCTCTGCGTCTGTGACAGAGGTCTGAAGAATTGTCGTGGCGGATGCCAGGGCGGAGTCAGAGGCCACAACAGGCTTGCTGGCGGCTTCAAAAATTGGCGACGTTGGTGTTTCCGGAGTCGTTGAAGCAATCTCTGCAGACATGGTTGCAACAGCGCGAGGATTGGTTCGATAGCTGACGGTACCGGCCGAGAGAGATACATCGGCATCATTGACGACGATTTTGACTTCAGAGCCGTTAACCAGATCTACTTCAAGGTCGGCATCGGAAAAAACGACCAGAGCCTGGTCAGTGAAGCTTACCATGGCAGTACCGCGTATCACGAATTCGGCAGGGTTTTCTGTCAGCGACGAAAAGAGAAACTGCCCTTGCAGGCTTTGTCGGCAGCACAGACTTAAATTGAATTTCTGTTCGGGCTGTACAGTTACACCGTCTACGGTAGATTCGTTGTTGAGGGCATGAAAACTGACAGAATCGACTCGACCATGAAAGCGGTGGTTCGCGGGGATCATAAAAACCATGGCAAGAAAAAGCAGCCCAAGAGCCAGAGCTGGAATGAGTGCCTTCTGCCACCAGTCTGCGGGCTTGCTTGCGGCGGGCTGAGGAGCTGGTATTTTTTTAATTTCAGCCATGATTTTGCTGTTTACCCGATGTCTTGCAAGCAGCTCTTCTACGCCCTGACGAAGAATTTTGTCATCGCAGGCCATCTGTTTGTATTCTTCGGCGCACCTGCTGCAGGATTTAAGGTGTGCCTGAACCCGGGCAAGCTCTTCATGCTCGAGCTCACCATCAAGTAAGGCAAATAAAATTTCTTTTTCAGGGCATTTTTTCATAGTTTTCCCTTTTCTCCCGGAGGAGGCCTCTGGCCTTGAAAATCCTGTTTTTTACCGTTTGCAGTGGCAAGCTCAGGATTTCTGCTATCTCCTGGTATGGGAGTTCGTTCACAACCCTTAACAGAAACGGAGTTCGAAAGTCTTCAGGCAATTCCTGGATCATATTGATAATCTGGCGGTAACGTTCGCGCTGAATGATAACTTCGGGAGGATGGTTCTTGTTTTCTTTGGTGCTGTCAGAAAGAAGAACATCTGTTACCAGATCGGTCGAAGCTATGTTTCTGGAGGCCTTTCGCCGCGAATCTATGAGAAGATTGCGGGCGATGGTCACCAGCCAGCCGGCGAACTTTCGCTCACAGTCGTAAGAGGCAAGATGACGGAACGCTTTAACGAAAGTATCCTGAACAATGTCTTCTACCTCCTGCAGGTCATTCAGTCTCGAGAGCAGATAGCTGAAGGCCAGTTTCTCGTAGCGCTCCACCAGAATCGAAAATTGTTCGATTTCGCCGGCAAGCACCATTTTAACCAGTTCTGCATCGCTCATCTCATGCTTGTTCATCAATAATACCGATTTCTTTGCAAAAAGTTTTTATTCTTCTGTAATAATTTCTATGTCACGAGGGCCCATCGCCAGACCATAATAATCTGGAGTGGAGATATCTCGACCACCCGATATTTCAGAAGGTTCAAAGCCCCATTCTATTACGCACCCATTTCTGACTATATCTTCAATGCTGTCGCTGCTGACGCCACCGATAATATGCAGTTCATTAGAAGTCGACACTTTGCCGTTGCCGTCATTAACGCTGATAAAAAAGCCGTGCATCTGTGGCAGTGGGCCGAGTCCGGTTTTCCCGGTCATAAGATTGATCTCTTTCCCGGAGATGAGGGTCAGGTAGCCATATGAATCTGGTGTATCAGGGGGTTCGTTGATGTATGGGTTGATAATTGGTGCCTGTACGTCAATTTTTCCGGTGCAGATGATGATGCCGCCCTTGGCAATCTCGAGGGGTTCATCGATAACCAGGTCGCCATCGAAACAAATCACCTGGTTAAGATAAACCAGCTTCTTTCCCTTTTCTTCGACGATAAAATGATTGTTGAAAAAGTCTGATTTGCTCAGATACGACGGTTTGCCAGGTGTACCCGGGATCACGTAGCTGACACGATCGCGCAGGTAGCTGCTGCCAGGCTGAATTTGCCTGATATTACCGTTATAATGTATCTCTTTGTCGTTTTTGAACTCGTAGTCTGTTTTGCAGATGCTTTCGGGGCCGGCATCGATATAGCCGTTTTTGGGAACAACTTCCGACCACGCCCGGTCAGGGCCACCTGGGTCACATATATTGTGCAGAGCGGTGATGTAGGGTTCCCAGTCGCGAATTTCGGGGTCGATACCGCACAGAGGCGGCGTTACCTCAGTAAGACCGTTCATGTACTGTTCCTGTTGGAGTTTGAGAACCATAGTGGAAATGAATGCCTGAATAAAATTTTCATCGGCATTGCTTTCAGCGACCTCGTTGTACCAATCATAGATTTCTTTGCTGAAAAAAGTATGTACCGAAGAAGTGCTACCGAGAGCACGCATTGGGTAAACTCTGGCGAATTCGCTGAAGTAAAGAGCAAAAGTTCTGACGAAGCGTCTTTTAACTTTGCCAAAGACAAGCGTTGGCGTGCATAATGCGGGAGTGCCGAACAGATGCATTGAATTACCACAATCGATGTTTTCTTTTACCAATGATTTGTAGAACAGGAGAGCAATTTTGAAAATTTCGTTTTTACGAAATGGGATCGTCCAGAGTTCGTTATAATAACCATAATCGACGAAAGCCAGCATGATGCGGCCGGCGTCTGGCGTCGGGGTTTCGTTGAGTCTGTCTGGGATATTGTCGGTAAGCCATTTAGACCAGTCTTTAAGAATAAGCCAGCCGGCAGAACTGGAATTGAAGTAAAAGTGAAAATATTCGCCAAAGTATTTTTCGAGCATGTCGTCGTGGCTGCCGGTGAGAACGTTCAAAATGAGGTTGCCGTCATCGCCCCTGGAATCTTTCTGTTGACCACGGCCGCCAAGATATATCCAGCCATTTTTTACAAAGGAGGCGCCGCCCTTGACTATGTTATCAGCCCGGTTGAATCTGAAATCAAGCCCCTCCATTCCTTCTTTTTTCTTGCGGATGAGGCGGTTCAGGCAGACCATGGGCCGCTTCGATTTATCACCAGGTACAAATTTGCCGTCATCTTTGACTGAAGTCTGATTGGCCAATGTTGGATTGATTGTGGCGCCACGGTGTGAAAACAGAGTGAAGCGATAAAATGGTGGTGCCAGCAGTCTGGTCAGCAGAAAATCCTTGCGGATGCGGCAAACCTTTGAAATGCCCATATGGGTAACGATTACGGTAAATTCTATGTGGCCCTTGCGCTCATAGGGGCTGTTTGCCAGACCTGTTATGCCGGCACTGAAAGGGTATTTTTTGCCAAGGTCTGCGACATAGGTGACTTTGAAATCAATTTCGCCACGGTCACCCCACTCGCTTTTGAAGCTGGTCATAATTTCTTTGAGAACGTCGAGACTTTTGATTACCTTGGTATAGTCGACGCTTGGTTGTGGCCCGGTTTTATCAGAAAAAGCCGCCTGAATGATTTTGAGACCATATTCGGGGTCGCGCGTTTCGAAATCTTTTTGTAGTTTTCGCACTGAGAGGCGGCCTACGGCAGTAGCAATCTGATACAGCCTTTCGCTGACAGAGACACGATTCGTCACCGCCGATTCGTGCCTGACTCTGTTGATGAGCGACAGAAAGATTATCATCGAGAACACCAGCACTCCGCCGACGATAACGACGAGCATACCGCGCCGCGATGAAGTTTTTCTCAAGTCGTTCATTTTTGTGAAACCTTTTGGATCATTGCCGCAGCTCTTGTATCGGAAGGATCTAGCTCGAGAATTTTTTTGAGGTATTGCAGGCTTTTTTTATTGTCGGCAGAGCTGTAGGCACAGATTGCCGCTTGAAACAAGACCTGCCGGTTAAATGGGAAAAATGCAAGAGAGCGTTCAAACCATTCGAGAGCCTCCGCACTTTCTCCGTGTTTCAGCAGCAGCGAGGCATAGACGACCATAGCCGTGGCACTGTCCCTGCTGGCGGGAAATTTTTCGATCAAAGCTTTGAGATTTTGCATGGCTTCATCGACTCTTTGCAGTTGAACCAGGCACTGGGCTTTTTCGAGCATGGCGTTGGTATCACCCGGATCGATGGCAATGGCACGGTCATACATCTGCAGCGCTGTTTCGTAATCGCCTTTGAGGCGATAGGCATCGGCCATATCGTTCTGAGCATTGCTATCGGAGGCGTCAAGGCGCAATGCTTCGTTATAAAGCTCGATGGCCAGATCGAGCTGCCCCTGATCGAAATAAGCATCGGCCAGCCAGTTCGCAAGCAGGCTGCTGTTCTGGCTGATTTGCCATGCTTTTTCGAGGTGAATACGAGACTGATCGGTGTCCCCGGTTCGGGCTAATGAGATGCCAAGCCCGGTATGAGCTTCGACGCATTCAGGTTCGAGTTCCAGGGCCCGTTGATAATGCCGTACAGCTTCAGCCGTATCGCCCTTCTCATACCAGGCAATACCCAGCGCAACCTCGGCGCTGACCTTCTTTATGCCTTTCTTCAGGCATTGCGAGGCTCTTTTGATGATGTCTTCGATTGAAAATCCCATGGGTGGTATTATAACAATAAAAAATCAAGTTAGCAGCAGATATTTTACTTCAGTTATGTAAAAAAGTTTTATTTTCCGCAAAATTTATTACATAAAAACGCTGCTTTGCATCTTAATTTAACCCATGAATGTGCAGATCGTTGTTGTTTATGCATACTTACCGGTGTTAGAATCAAAAAAAATATATGGAGAATAAAATGAAATTATTGCAATACATACACTCAGCTCTGATTCTCTCGGTACTTATGCTTGTAGGTTGTGGCGGAAGTGGCGGCGGTGGCGACATAAATATTGCCGACATCAGAGCTACCTTGTGCCCTGGCTATAAATACCAGGAAAACGGTGGAAGACAGGAAATAATTTTCGCTTCCATCAACAGAGCCAATATTACCGGCTGGATTGAAAACTCTCTTGGCAACAAGGTCGGCGGGTCTGACCTGGTCACCAACAGTCAGG
This sequence comes from Candidatus Rifleibacteriota bacterium, assembly GCA_029564115.1. Next base: position 51,218 of record JAKQQP010000500.1, read on the forward strand.
CCAATACCAGCGAAATTACCCTGTCGACGAGCCTGGTTGGAAGTTATAAACTTGTTTATTATGTGAACTCAGAAAAGTTTGAGTTTGCCCGTGACGTTCAGTGGACAACTATTCCCGACTTTACCACCGCCCCACAGCCACCAGTCTGGAACAGCGCTTCCCGGCAACTGTCTGTTTCGTATTCTGCCACGAGTGCCGGTGTGGCTAATTATTATCTCAGACTTTTTTATGCGGCCCTGCCCGACCGGATGTATCAGCAGACTTCTACAAGTCCGGGTGGCGGAGTTCTCAGTATGCACGTCAACCAGTCAGATATTTATACGCCGGTTCTTGTCGCTGAAGCAGTTGAGGGAGACCGCGTAAGCTCGGTTATCCATTACATTTTTTCGGCGATGCCTCTCAATTAACCTGTTTCATTCGAGTTGCAGAGCCGGTTCTTTTTCGGGCGTCGTCCAATACCAGGTATATCGCAGTTCATCGCTGCAGGAATAAAGCTGCGACAGTCTGCCCTGGGCGGCGGCAATTTCTCTGCCGGCTGGAAGTTTTTCTGCCGGTTCAAGATTGTTGCCACGAAAAATGTCTATTTTGCCTTTTATCACACCTATTCTTGTAAGAACAGAATTTACCTTGATAACAAAAATTGCTTCAGCCGTTGCCTCGACCCTGACGTGTGGGGTAGCGACCGCGAGTTTTTCGCTTTCAGAGGCGAGCCTGAAGCCGACCGTGCCTTTGCGTACTTCACAGCTGAATTTTTTTTGCAACGCCAGGCTGGTGTTTTCTTTCAGGCGAAACTCGGTGGCAGCCGTGTCTTCACCGGTTGCAACAATCATTTGACCATCAAAAGAAGTTAGCAGGGTCGCGCCTTCGACAAGAGAACGTCTGCCGGAAGTCAGTGTAAAAAGCGAACTGTCACCGAACCTGTAAAAATTCTGGCCGCGAAGCAGTTTGACGTCACATTCGATTGCAGGAGCAGAATCTTCGGCGGCGACAACCTCGATGGCAGCAAAACAAACGATAAAAATTGCACACAGAAGTAAAATACGTTTGGCGATCATTCTATATCTTCTATTTTGCCGGGGTGAAAATATGAACCATTTTGTTCTGGGCATCAGTAATGGCGACTCTGCCGTCTTTGCGTACCGATACTGCTGTCGGAAGCCATGGTTTGGGGCCTGGAGGAGCCTTGATTGTAGTTAAAATACTGCCGTTACGCGCAAAGCGATGCACCTGAAATTTGCTGGTATCACAAACCCAGATTCCGCCCCATGGGTCGAGGTCAAAACCAGTGCTTTCGTTGCATCCTGACTGAAAAGTCGCGTCAAAACTTCCCATAGGGCTGAACTTTTTGACCAGCCCATTGCTTTCGAGAATGAACAATGAATCAGAATCGGCCCTGATGCCAACCGGCGAAATAATTGGCGCTGCCGCAGTAGAGGCAAAACTGCCAAGAAAAGCTCCCTGGTCGTTGAAGCAAAGAATTTTAGCCTGTGATCTGTCTACCAGCCACATTTCGTTTTTTCTGAAAGAGATACCGGAAGGTTGTTCCAATAGCCCGCCAATCGCGGCATCGCCCTGAATAAGCCCCTGTGGCGAACCATCCAGGGCAAATACCTGAATGCTGCGCTTCATTGTGTCGGCAATATACAGTTTGTCATTTTTCAGCGCCATGGCGATCGGAAGCCCAAAGGCGCCCGTATGCCCGCCCTTTTCGCCGAAAGATGTTACAACGCCGCCCTGCCGAGTATATTGCACTACTTTTCGCAGTTGGCTGTCGAGTACCCAGATACCGCCAGATTCTCCCCAGATGATGTCATGTGGCCAGGCGGTCAACTGGTCACTTTCATTTTGAACTGAGGAAAAACTTTTTTCAAGAAGAAAGGTCGCGGTCGCCGGAAGGAAATCAAGGGCGAGAATGTCTTCCGATGGGTCTTCTTTATCCATGGCCGTGTCATTTTCCTGGGCCTGATATTCGCTGAAATCAACATCTTCTTCAGTCAAAGAATTGCCTTCGGAAGCAGTTGCAAAAGCAGTTTCCGAGGCGTCTCCGATTTCGACAACGGCGGGTTCCAATACTATTTCAGGCTTGAAAGTTGCGCGTTTTATTTGAACTTTTTCAGGGTTTCCGTCTATTACTGCCTTTATTTCAACGAAACAGACATCGTTGTTGACAAGGTCGACCGGTATTGTCATTTCGAACTCGTTTGGCTGTGCCCGATAAGATATACTGCCCAGAGCTCCTACTGGTGCCAGAGTTTCGTTGATTTCGACAGCGGCAAGCAAAGAGTCCCCACGACCAATGGTAAGATGGCAGTTATGCAGAGACTGAACCTGCCCGGCAGCGGCTGGCAGCAGGTCTATGATCTGATTCCAGCTGATGACGGCCTTAACATGGTTCTCGGCCTGAAACATGCTGATCGAGAATTCAGGCAGAGCCGGTATGAAGAAAAACTTTCTGGTGGCTGCGTTTTCATCAGCGATAGCAACGTTGTAAACGGCACCGGGCAAAACTTTTTCCGGCAGAATGACCAGAGTATCCGGTTCAGGGCTGAATCTTTTTGCTTCTACAGGTATTTCTGAGCCGTCGGCAGAGCGAAGAAACACTTTGAACATCGTGTCGAGCTTGTCGTCAGGCAAAAAATTCACATCGTCATAAGAAAATCTGAAGCCGTTGAAAGGGTTCAGAAATTCATTCTGACGAGGGCTTAGAAGTGCCGGAAGCTCGCCGGTCACAACTGCAGCGGTTTGGGTTGCCACAGTTGCTGAAGCCGCCGAAGCGACGTTTGTAATTTCTGTGGCGGCAATCGGAATTGTGGAACCAGGGGCCTGCGGCGCGGTGTCTAGTGGGGCCGAAGCCTGCATGACTGCCGCTGGCAGCGTTTCTACCGGAGCAAGCACCTGGATCGGCGCAGTATCTGGCGCCGGACGTTCATTTTCATAGACTTTAAGAATAAAGCGCATTTCGCCTGGTTCAGCCGACAATGGCATGATGGTAATTTCGTAAATTCCCGTTTCTGGAACGACCAGCTCTTTTAAGCCATCGGCCTTCTCTACTGCAATTTGCTCGTTTGATGTCAGCTTGATCTTTGGGATGATAATTCTGTCGGAAACACCTCTACCCTGCTCTTCTATTTCAAAAGATACCAATGTATCTTTCTTTAAAAGCATGTAATTGGTAATCCGGGCATCGCTGCTTCTCTCAGCCGGAAAAACGCCGCGGTAATCAAAAAGTCGGGCGGCAGATGCTGCAGCTGTAACCAGGACAAAAATAAGCAAACCAGGCAGAATTTTCTTCATAACCATCTCCAGAAGCAATTAAACAGAAAAGATTCATTTCAGCCAGACTGAATCAGGGTAAAGTTGCGCAAGGAGCTTCCAGACGCTCTGAGCCTCGGCAAAAGCCATGTGGCGGTTGTATACGTCAGAGAGAACAGCCAGGCCGTGCTGAGCGTTTCGCATGCGCGGTCGGCCCGATATGGCATCGATCAAAAGGTCGGTTCCGAGGTCGGGAAAGCTTTCGACGGCTGCGAGCCCAGCTATAAACAGCCGATCTTTGGGCTGAACCGGCATATAAAGAGGCATCATCAGGTCTTCGAGCATTTTGACTTCCTGGGGGGCGAGGTTCTTTTCGATCGACTTGAAGATTTTATAGCTCTCGTCTTTCTTGCCGGTAGCCATGTGGTAAAGCATGATAACCGGGAGATTCCGCCAGCCATTGAAAGCGATCCGTTCGATGCGACCGGTTCGCCCCAGGGCCATGTTGCTGATGGCAAGCATGAATTCAAGATATTCTCTTGTCACTACGGGCAGATGGCCATTATCATAAGGGAAGAGGTGCTCATGCTTGAGCAATTTGACCAGTGTTGCATTGCCTTCTTCAGTCTGAAGGCTTTCGGGGGTAAGTGTCGACACTGATATTTCGAACTCAGCTCTGTCTGCGAGAGCAGTAATGTTATTCAGCTGTTCATAAGCGTTGGCAGCTGCCTCTGAGTCTTTGAATTCATACAAATGCAGATAATGCAGATCGGTCAATACCTGAAACCTTACTTCTGATGATGCTTCCGGGAATTCATCGAGAAAGTTTTTGATTTTAAGGAGGCGCAGCTGAGGCGCAGCCGAGTGTTTTACCACTCTTGTAAGCCCGCACCATTCTGTTACCGTCGAGTTGTATGCCGGGCCCTGCTCATCTCTGATGCGAAGAGACATCAGGCTGGCTTCGGGAGCTTTTTTAGCGAACCAGGCGTGATCAATGGCACCGTCAAGAATTTCAACAGCCTTCATGCCGCTGACTTCGCCGTTTGCGACCCTCTTCAGCAAACCCTCAACAAGTCTATTTCCTGAGTGGAAACGCTTTAGATCACGGGTGAGTTTTGTTGAAGGCCTGCTGATGCGCTGCCCTTCGATAAATCTCTCGGCTGTTCGATGCTTGCCGCTGTTAAGGTGAGCGGCCAGAATTTGTGTCTGCTGCTCATGGGTCAGTTTGCCCAGTTTGACTGCACCGGCAAGAAATTTTTCGGCGCCGGCAAAATCTTTGACAGCCCAGGCTGCCATCGCTCTGTAAAGATAAACATTCTTGAGATATCGCCCTTTGGGAAAAAGGTGTATGTAAGTATCTGCAGCAACGGCTACTTCATCGATAAGCTCGGGGCTGAAACAGGTTATAGCTGTGTAAAAACCCTGCTCCCGGATGCGGTCAAGATAATCGTTACCTGTCCAGGAAATGGCGTCCGCGAAAGATTCGCGCAACATTGCCTGAGCACCATTCTTATCAGAATCCCATAACCTGCCGGCAGCAGAAACCTTTTTCTGGATGGTGGCGAGACCGGGGGCAGCAAAAACCTGACCAGCACAAAGACCTAAAAGCAGACAGAGTGCAATTCGCAGAAACTTCATAAAACTTCCTCCTCTCAGAATCATTCGTTCTTAGGACTATCCTGCCGGGGTTCTCCACCCGGGCGTTTGTTTTTCCAACGTCGCCGGCGGTTATTCCCAGCTCCTGTTCCGGGTGCGTTTTCACGGTGCGGCTGATTTGTCTTTTGCGCACCTTCAGAATTTGCCGGGGCTTCTTTAACCTGTGCCTGACGATTGTGTCGCTCTGTGGGCTTCCCGCCACTTTTTTCGCCGTCAAACTTTTTCGCTGGTGAATCGCCACTGCCGTGGGGCGCGGGTTTATCACCGGTCTGAGGTCTTTCGTTGCGGGGGGGCCTGCCTTTCGGTCTGTTGTCCTGTTGTGGAGCCCGCCTTTGCCTTGGTTCAGAGGCTTTGAACTCGAGGCCGGCAATTACTTTTTCGACAGCATCGAGAAAGTCGTCGCGACCGTTCGCTGATTTTGCCGAAAAAAGAATGTTGTAGGTTCCCTTGATGTCGCGAGAAATAGAGCTTCGCATTTTCAGAGCCTGCTGGTTGCTCAATTTATCAACTTTGGTGAGCACGGCAAAATGATTGAATTTTTGTTCTCTGACCCAGTCGTGCATCTGCACATCGAGTGGCGAGGGTTTGTGTCTGATGTCAAGCACCTGAACTACGCCTTTGAGATTTTTGCACTCAGAGAAGAACTCGTTCATCATCGACTGAATCTTGGCCCTGGTGACTTTGGAAGCCTTGGCGTAGCCGTATCCGGGTAGATCGACTATGTAGAAGGCTTCGTTGATGCAGTAGAAATTGATTGTCAGAGTCTTGCCGGGCAAAGAGCTGGTTCTCGCCAGTTCTTTGCGCCCGGTAATCGAGTTGATGAGGGAAGATTTGCCGACGTTACTTCGGCCCACGAGGGCAACTATCGGCAGATCGTCTGCCGGCAGAGCGGCGCTGCTGGTAATGCAGGCACTGAAGGTGGCAGAGGTTATCTTGATCGTCATTGGTCTGTTTTACGGCCTTTCCTTGTCTTTTTCCGGGCCTCTGTGCCGAGAGCCCGTTTGCTGAAAACCAGCGGTGTTTTTTTGGGTTCGCCGTTCAGGGCAAGTTTTAGCACCTCGCTGGCGAGAGCGACTTTGTGAATGGTCAGATTTTTGAGAATCTGCGGTGGCACTTCTTCAAGCTCTTTTTCGTTATCATTTGAAAGAATGATATTGGTGATATTCTGGCGATGGGCGGCAAGAAGCTTTTCTTTAATGCCACCAACCGGCAGAACTCGACCTCTGAGAGTTATTTCTCCGGTCATGGCAAAATCGTTGCGAACCGGAACTTCATTCAGAGCTGAATAAATTGCAGTGGAGATAGCGATACCGGCTGAGGGGCCATCTTTGGGGACGGCACCTTCAGGGAAGTGGATATGCAGGTCTATGGAATCGTAATCTATCGGTCGCATCTTTATTTCATCAGCGTGGCTGCGGAGGTAAGAGAGGCTGGCGTGCGCCGATTCCTTCATAACGTCGCCCAGAGAGCCGGTCAGAATTATTTTGCCACGGCCCGGCATGACAACCACTTCGATCGGCAGTGTGGTGCCCCCAACTTCTGTCCAGGCGAGACCGTTAACCAGGCCGATGTCGTCTTTTCCTTCGAGTTTGTCGTTATGGTATTTGGGGATACCAAGGTATGACTCGATCGAGGCATCAGATATTTTCAGCTTGATTTTTGCGGATTTATCTTCGATATTGCCGAGCTTGCCAAGAACTATGTCTCTGGCGACCTTGCGGCAGACAGAGGCAAGTTCGCGTTCGAGATTACGCACTCCGGCTTCGCGGGTGAATTTTCTTATAACTTCGACAATTGCCGATTCTTCGACTTCGATATCATGTCTGTCGATGCCATTAGCCTCTTTCTGCTTGGGAACAAGATACTTTTGCGAGATTTGAACTTTTTCTTCTTCTGTGTAACCGGGCAGATACACCACTTCAAGGCGGTCTCGCAGAGGGCCGGGAATAGTGTGCGGCACGTTGGCGGTGGTGAGAAAGAGCACCTTGGAAAGATCGAAAGGTGTCGCCATATAATGGTCGGAAAAAGTGTAGTTCTGTTCGGGGTCGAGAGCCTCAAGAAGTGCTGAACTCGGGTCTCCCCTGAAATCCATGCCCATTTTATCGATTTCGTCAAGAAGAATGACCGGGTTACGTGAACCGGTATCTCGCAGTGCCTGAATGATGCGACCTGGCATGGCGCCGATATAGGTGCGCCTGTGTCCGCGTATTTCGGCTTCATCACGCATACCGCCAAGAGAAATGCGGGCGAATTTGCGATTGAGGGCTCTGGCTATCGATTTGCCCAGAGAAGTTTTGCCGACGCCCGGAGGGCCGATGAGGCAGAGAATCGGGCCTTTGATCGACTTTTTAAGTCTGCAGACGGCGAGGTATTCAAGAATTCTTTCTTTGACTTTTTTCAGGCCAAAGTGATCTTCGTCGAGAATTTCCTGGCATTTTTCGAGGTCTATGCGGTCGCGGGTCTGTTTTTTCCAGGGAAGGGCCACGAGCCAGTCTATATAGTTGCGCGAAACTGTTGCTTCTGCCGAACCAGGCGGCATTTTGGTCAGTTTGGCGAGCTCTTTGTCGGCTTTTTCACGGGCTTCTTCCGGCATGCCTGCCTTGGCAATGGCGGCCTTGAGTTCTTCGACCTCTTCGGTGCGTTCGTCAGCATCGCCGAGTTCTTTTTGAATGGCTTTCATCTGTTCGCGCAGATAATATTCTTTTTGAATCTGTTCCATCTGCTTGCGAACCTGCCCGCGAATTTTCTTCTCGACCATCATGATTTCGAGCTCGCGGTTTAGAATACTGGCAATTTTTTCGAGGCGTTCGCGCGGGTCGAAAGCTTCGAGGACTTCCTGCTTTTCTTCTACTTTGAGGTTGAGGTGAGCGGTGATTATGTCGGCCAGTCTGCCCGGTTCTTCGACATTGTTGGCAACCATGATTACTTCAAGTGGAATCTTTTTATTGAGCTTTACATATTGCTCGAAAAGGGTGATGACGTTGCGCATCAGGGCCTGAAGTTCGATTGACTTGCGGTCTTCAGTGATAATGCGTTCGCCCTCGACCTCAAAATATTCATCGAGCTTGGTAAAACTTTTGATTTTAACTCTGGTTGTGCCTTCGACAAGTATTTTAAGAATGCCGTCGGGCAGCTTGAGGAGCTGAAGAATTTCAGCGATAGTACCGGTTTCAAAAAGTTCTTCGGCTTCCGGGTCGTCGGTTTTGGCCTGTTTTTGCGAGCACAGAATAATTTTACGGTTTTTAAGCATCGCTTCTTCGATGGCTCTGATTGACTTCTTGCGGCCGACAAAGAGCGGTACGACCATGTATGGAAAAACTACAACGTCTCTCAGGGGCAGCAGAGGGTATACCTCTGGCCCGACCAGGCCGGAGTTGTCGTCATTATTGTCTTGAATATTGCTGCGATCTTCAGTTGCCATAAAAATATCCTCCTACCGGAATGTGATGATTTTACTGCAGAAAGAAAAAAATAGAAAGTTTTCAAAATATTTCATCTGAGTGATTTGTCTTTTTTTACGAACGGCAGTCTGGAAAGTTGCCTTGCCAACCTTTGCAGAAGCGAAATTCGCGCTGTCTGCGCAGCGTCTTTTTCGTCGAGAACTGCAGGAAGATTGAGAAGACAGGCTTCAATGTTGATTTTTTCTTTGACAAAAAATTCATAAACAGCGGCATAGTCTATGTATTTTTTCGAGTCCAGGGCTTCAAGCTCACGGACTATTTCTGCTTCAAGTTCGCAGTCAGGTTTTTCGTCGATAATGGTTTCGATGCGGTCTATTTTGCCGCGAATTCTGGTGTAAACTGAATTTATCGCTTCAATGTCGAGGCTGGCAACATCTTTCCATTCGCGTGCCGCTTCATAAAAGCTGCAGGGATCGAATTCGGTGCTGGCATAATAGTTTTCGCTGGCGAGTTCGACCTGATTTTCTTTGAGGGCTTCTTCGGCAACCTGACGCAGCCATTGTCGTTTATTCAGTTCAAAGTCCGGAAAAATTTCAGCAAATGCTCTGAAAATATCGAACTTTATTTTGCCGGCCTGCAGAAGTGAAAAGATGCGCCTGGGCGTGACGACCATGCGCCCATACAGTCTGGCGTGGGCGCACATCAGAATTGAAAGGCTCAAAAGCAGAGCTGGCGGAAACTGCGGCGAGGGAATGCGGCCGGCAAAGTAACTGCACATCTCTTGAAGAATCGGCATTGCCGGCTTAAAAACAGTAAAGTCAGGCAGGCAGCTCATTGCCATGGCAAAGCCGGTGTTGGGCAGATTGCCGGCTATTTCGGTTGCGTCGCTTTCTTGGAGAAGTGCCAGTAAAATTGCTATCTGGTCGGGGTCGCAGGGACTGTCGAGCCTGGAGGCGAGCCAATTAGCGCATCTGGCAAGCGGCGTGTGTATTTCGTCGCTGCGAATTTTGCGATTTATTGCCTGTTCGGCAAGTTTTTCGATTCTTACCGGGAGGTTTTCAAGGTCTTTACGATAGACTTCGGCCAGTCTGCTCAGCTTTTCGTTGAGACTGACAGCCCTTTGCGAGTCTTCAAGTGCCGACAGTTTTTTCAGATGCGACAGGGTTACGACGGCGGGCATAAGCTTCCCCACCGCGTCTTCGCAGGGAACATACTCAGTGTGCATAACCAGGTATCTGCTGATGATCGCCTCAGGAATAACATTGAGAAATTCGACATTGAATTTTACCAGTACCGGGTGCAGGCTCTCTGAAAACATGCAGAGCCGCTGCATGCGATGACTTTCGAAACGAAGTCTATAGCCCTCTGGCAGAACAGATCTAACTCTGGCGTCGAATATTTTTTTTCTCTCGCTTTGCTCGGTCATCAGGGAGATGTCGTTCATGAGTTCGAGGAAGGAGTGAATGCCGGAAAGCCGGTGTTGGACAAGGCAGACCCCTTCGTGGGTAAGCGTCAGGTTAGAGCTTTTCAGCCCTTCAACTTCGAGGTTCAGCGTCTGGTCATCGAGCATGGCGGTGTAATACAAAGGCGGCTGCGGGAAAAGACTGTTCTGTCGCCATTTTGCCGCATTGAAGGGAATTGCCGCCAGAAGAACAGCGGCTATTTTTTCGATCTGAGATTCAAGAGACTGCCCAACTACAGTTTTGATCGCAAACAGAAATTTTTCGCCATCGACTTCTCTGGTAACCAGGTCTTTTAATTCAAGCCCCTGAGCAGCGGCGAAACCTTTTGCAGCCGGCAGGGCCTGATTATTGTAGTCAAAGGCGGCACTGACTTTCGGGCCGCGAATTTCTTTGCAGCAGGTGGTCTGGTCGCATGAGAGCCCTTCGAGAACAATGCCGACGCGGTATTGAGAAACCCAGCACCTGATGCGCGCAAACTCGAATTTTTCCTGACGGATGGCGTTGGTTAAGCATTCGCGAAAGTCAGGAAGATCAAAGCCGAACGCGTCGTCTGATAGTCCGATAAATCCTATTTCCAGCAGCAGATTACGGGGCAAACTTGTCTCCTGTGTTTTACGTGCAGGCTCGAATTATAGACGCCCGGCCCGATAATTTCAAGTCAAAGGGTAGCTCATGGTTGCAGGGTGAAGCTTGCGAGCTGTTGCCAGCCTGCCGCAACTGGTTGTAGTTCGTCGGTATTCAAAAAATGCTGCAGAGGCATAATTTTTATCAGGGGGCGGCATGACAAGCCGTATTTCAGAGCAAAAACTTCGAGAAATCCTTCAGAATTAAAAATACTGACATTGTCGGGGCGCTGCTTGAACCACTTAACCGGCCATTTGTCGGAGGCTTTGAAGGGCAGCATCATTATCCGATAATGGCCTGGGCTGAGATCAGCAGGCAAAACCAGCGATCTGAAAACTTTGAACGCAGCGTAGTCGGGCCTGCCGGTTCTACAGAAGAACTCAGCGGGGAAATGCAGATCGTGACCGGTCAGCAGCCCATGGCTTCCGGTCGGCATGCCGCCGGAATCGACAAGTAAAGTCACTACTGCCAGGTTCTTGAAGTCTGCAGAACTGCCAGTGAATGTGTAGGCATAGTTGAGAGCAGAGCCGGCGCGAGGTAAATTTGCAGAATCTGTCGCGCCACCAACCCACTTGAAGTCGGAAAAATCAGGGGTGATAAGAAACCTCGAGTCAGAGCCGTTATGAGGCTGTATTTCATTCCAGAGTGGCGGTGACAAAACTCTGTGCAGGTAGCCATCGGCTACGATCGAGTAAGAAGCGGTCAGAGCATGCCTGCCGTCTGCGGGGTAAACAAGCGAACCGTAGAGCTTGCCGGCCCGTACGGCTGGAGCAAGGGTCGCAAGCTCGGCAGTCTCTATCTTGTCGACGAGCTGAATGGCGAGATCTTTGCGAAAGCCCTCGTTTGTTCGCATAAACCAGTATGGTCTGAACTCTACGTCGTTACTCATCAGAACCATCGAGCCGGCTGGCAGGTCGGCGAAGGCGTTTTTAACGAATTTTTCAGGAGAATCCGTATCGGGTCGATGCAGAGAAAGGCCAAAAATACTGGTAGAGGCTATCGCAATAGCGGCGAATAATTTGAGGCGTTCCGGGCCAATTCGGTCGAAGACTATCACAGAAAGCCCGATCAGAGACATTATCGCGGGCAAAAGCATTGTGTGTGCTTCAAAGGCATTGTAATTCAAGACAAAGATGAGGTTAACGGCAAGAATTGCCATTAAAGCTCGTGGCAAAGCCGAAGTCCTTAGCCGCTTCAGCATCAGAAGAGCCGGCGGGCCAATTATAATCCAGACCGAACCTTCGATAGCCGCCATCTTAATGAAGGCGACAAAGCGTTCGAGAATCTCCCCAGCGTCGAACACTCCAAAGCCGCCGCTGTATATCGTTCCGGTGAAAATTCTGAAAAAGCCCCCTATCCCCTGCCCTGTCAACGGGTCCAGGAGTATGCGCGCCGGGTTCTGCAGGCGCAAAAACAGATCGAATGAAGGAAGCAAACCAAAAACCATGCCCAAAGCCATAGAAAACCAGAAGTTGAGGTCTGGCCGGGCTTTTTTTTGTTCTGAGCTGGCGAAGACAAAAAAGAGCAGTGTAAGAGCATAAAGACCAAAGGTCGGTCGATGCCCGACGCCGAGAGTTCCGATCAGACCGGCAAAAAAACCGCACCAGGGTGTGAATCTTTCTTTTTCGAGCTGCAGGCCGATAAAAAGGCCGGCAATTATCAGGCATATTTCGAGAGTGTAGACTTCAGCAAGGATCGACTGGTCGCGATAAGTAGCACAGCTTAGAAGTAATATTCCCGCCAGCATGGCTGACCATGGCGAGAGTCCATAATTCAGCAGCAATATTGTCAGCAGTGCTGCCCCGCTTACCCCAACAATTGCGGTAAGCAGATTCAGACGAAAGGCCGGCGAACCGCCCGGGAAAAAGCTGTTGGCAAGATTGCCCAGACGGGTGAACAGCGGGTAGCCGGGGGCATGAGGCACGTCCAGTGTCATGGCGGCAATGACGAACTCTGAAGAATTATACCAGCCAATTGTTTGTGACACCTGTGGCAGGTAGAGAAAAATGCCGATTAGTGCCACAAACAGTGCGGACAGAAGATATGGTGTTTTTTTGGCGGCAGAATGTTTTTTGTCAGGCATTTTATCTGTTTTCGAATTTTTTAGTGACTTCTTCGGCCGTTGCGGCATCATCTGGAAAGACAACCGAACGGAACTCGAGGTCGGCATAGAGGTTGCGCCCCGTTTCAAAGTCGATGAGAACCCGGTTCAGGTTGTCGGTTATCCGGGCCTGAAACATCATAATGCTTTTGCTGTTGAACTCTGGGATCATCACCAGAATACTGTTATCATCGAATCGGCAAAGCATGTCGGTTTCTCTGACGAAACTTTCGATTCGGCCGCCGAGTTCGCGCAGCAGGTCGGCTCTGAATTTTTCGAGATCATTTTCTTCGCTCCCCTGTTCACCAAAATGAACCTTTACCAGTCTGATCAGAAGAAAACCCACAGAATTTTTTTCGTTACCGGATCTGGTGAGCATCGACTGCATGCAGTCGAGAAAGTAATCACGCGCGTAGAGCCGACTGCCGCTGTCGACAATGTTTTTTTCGATCAGGTTGAGCTTTTTGTTGGTTGCTCTGATACGGTTGTTCAGCTCTTTCATGATTCCGAGCGCCACCATGGGAAATTCGCTTATCAGATCGCAGAATTCACCTTTTCGCAGAACCAGAGTTCTGGTATAAACATCTGCCGTTGCCGAAGCGGCGCGTGGTTTATCGTCATACAGACCCATTTCTCCAAAAAAGTTGCCTTTGTCGAAGCTGGCGAGCATCTTGATAGCCGGTGGTCGACCGGTAAATATCGAAATTTTGCCATCGACGACGAGATACATGCTTTCTCCGAATTCTCCCTCGGCAAAAACCGTTTCGCCGGCCTCAAAGTCTTCTTCGGTAACTACTTCGGCAATTTTTCGCAGCTCGTAGCTCGTGAGGCTCGAGAAAATAGAAATTCTTTTCAGGAAGAGAATTTTTTCAATGATAATCATAATTTTCTTTCAGCTGAATTGCAGGGTTATACCCCTGGATTTAAGATTTTCGACCGCCCATCTGCAGGTCGCAGAAACGCCGTCGGGCAAAGATGGCTCCTGTTCCAGTTTTTTCAAAATGGGTATCAGATCGTGTATTCCGGCGACGCAGACCGTATAAACAGCAGCTTCTTTGAGTTCGTTGTCAGAAGAGTTCAAATATTTTCCGAGAATGACCTTGATATCTTTTTCGCGCAGCGCCAGTATTTTCATACCATAAGCGGCGATCTGGTCGAGAGAGATGTTCTCTAGAACCGGTATGATGTGGTATACCAGCTGTCGTTCACCCATATTCTGCAAAACTTCGATAGCATTGCTGACAAGCTCCTCGTTCGAAGAATAAAGGCTTTTGAACAGGTCGCGTGCTTCGCGGCTTTGTTCAGGAGCTATCAGGCAGACGATCAGGCGGGTTAACGCCCAGGCACGTTCTTTCAGAAGCATTTTCAGATAAACTGAGCTTTCACGGCGCAGTTCCCTGTTTATTACAAATTCTTCCAGTTTGTATTCATAGAGCTGCAGTATAACCTTCTGCCCGAAATGGTGTAGATAATCACGAACCTGTGAGTTCTGGGATGCAGACAAAATGCCGGCCACGGCCGCCCGGGCATGCAGTGAAGTTTCGCTGCTTTCGAGAACCATGATCAATTCGTTGTATTTATCGTTGTAATGGGTGACAAGTATGTCTTCTGCCAGTTTGCGATTGCGCGGGCTTGAGTCGGAAAGCCCCTCGACAACGTGATAGAACCATTTGGCGTCAGAGAGGCGTGCCAGCATTTTCAGGGCAAGAAAGCGGATCTCACGCAGGTCGTCTTTGATCAGTCTGCCGATAGTTTCGTAATGCTCGTCAGAGTCAGCGTTTTGTAGAATCTTTTCGAGGGCTCCGGCAGCCGCCAGCCTGATTTTAACTTCGCTGCTTCTTAAGAAGGGCCTCAGGTTGACCCAGAAACGCTCGTCGCCGGTAAGGCCGAGCATTTCAATGCCTTTGAGTATTTCAGGTTCAGAGTCGCTGCTGATATAGGCGTGAATAATGTCGAGTGATCGCATCATCTGGTTCAGATCGCCTATTTTAACAAAGACGATCGAAGCAAAGCGTCGCAGGTCTTCAGACTCGCTTTGTAGAAACGGAAGAATCGAGTTGCGCAGTCTGGCTGAAGGCGGAAACCCAGCAAAGGCTTTTAAGGCGCGTTTTTGCAGCCCTTCCGTTTTTGCTTCGAGACAATCGAATAAGAACTCGCCCACAAAGTGGTCTACCGGTAGCCTGACTTTATCGAGAACCTCTATTTTTCGGTCATCGGGGAAATGGCGAAGCTTTTCGGCGAGCTGTTCACGGCTACCGCGATCGCCATGGTTCACGATCAGCTGAATGATGAGAGAGGTGGTGTCTTCGTCGGCGGTATCGAGATTGGTTAGAAGCAGTTTGAGTGTATTGGGGTCGAGATTCAGTTTTTCAATTTCATCTTTTCTGAAAAAATTCAGGTTTGAGCTGCGCAACAGTTTCAGCAGGCTGTCGCGATAAGGGCGTCTTATCATTACGGCTGCTGTAACCCAGACCACAGCCGCAACTATCGGAAAAAACCTTGTCAGGTCAGTTTCCTTGCCGGCATAAAGCAATAAAGCGCCGGTAAATACTGTGCCGAGCGGTTGCAGAATACCCTCGTTAACGGTGATGATGCGCCCTTTTTCGCGTGGGGGGAGAGCATTGTAAAAAAGGCTGTTCACCGGTTGAAAAAGAGCATTCTGTAGCCCTGACTGAATGAATTTGAGGGCGACGCCTGGAATGAGAGAAAACGACAGAGTAGTACCGGTAAAGCCAGCGAGAACCAGCAATGGGTAAATAAGATTGGTGTTGCTGATGCCGAGACGTTGAATCAGACTGCCTGTTATCAGGCCTTGAAACAGAAAGGCAAAGAAACTGGAAAAGATCGTAAAAAAACCATAGAATCTGGCCAGTTCGTTCTCCGAGGGAAAATGTCGGTTGAAAATAGAGGCAGCCTGAAATTCGGCAAGATAGTAGGCAAGATTACTGCAGACCGAAGAAACAACCAGAAACAGCACCAGCCTGGATTCAGTCAAACTACGGATAAAATTGCGGAATTTTTCGGGCAGTCTGACTTTTTTTCTTTCGTTTTCTCTGGTGAAAAAGCTTTGAATCTGAGGTTTGATAAAACTGCCGGCCCCAATTAGAAAGAAAAGAACAGAAAAAATGTGCAAAAACAGCCAGACCCAGAGAATTTGCGAAACCTGGTAAACTATTGCCAGACGACTCAGGCTAAGGCCCGCCGCAATGCGACCGCAGATAACTCCTGTAAAAATAACCGGGAGCAGGCGCTTGGCCTTCAGAGCGTTGAATTGAGTGCTGATGATCACCGAAAGGATTACCGGGTAAATAAAGAGAAGCAGGTTGGTGATAAAATAAAGAAAATGGCATGCCAGAACTGATTCTGCGTCAGAATTGACGAAGTGAACGGCAGCGGCAATCGCGGCAGCTGAAATCAGGCCGGCAACGAAAGTCAGGTTGCGCTTTTCCACGCGACCATGCAGAAGCGTGAGAAGTACGCTGACCGGAATCGCGAAAACAGAGCAGATGATGAACATGGTCGGCAGATTTTCGACGCCGGCCCTTTTGATGAAGAGGGTGTCTGCTATCGCATCACCCAGAGACAGCGAAAACCACGAAAGAAAGGTGAAAAACCAGAAAAAGCCGGTTTCTTTCCATTCGTTCGTGCGAATATTCAGCAAAGATTCGATCTTCTCAAGTAAAATCATAGCCCGCTCAGCTTACCAGAATTTCCAGTCGTAGCGCACGCCAATTCGTTGTTCCTGAATTGGCTCCTTGAATTCGAGGTTGACGACAAAGCCTTTCGGCAGCCGGTATTCGAAAATATAAGCTTCATCCTGACCCTGCTCCATCGAGCCTTCGTAGGCCATGAAAATATTTTTTCCGATATATTTGCCGACCCTGATAAAAGATCTTGATTTGCCAGAGGTTCGGTCGAAGAGAGAAGACAGGAAAAGTTCGTCGAGATTCAGGGCTGACGAAATAGTGCTGCCGATCAGGGCAGAGATATACGAATTTTTAAGGCCTTCGAGAATCTCTGTTTCAAACAGCTCCTTTGAATCGCTCTGCATAGCGGTTGAGAGGTCTCGACCAAGAGTCAGCAGGGCGAACAGATCACCTTCAGACATGGGCGGTGTGGAATAAATTTGCGGAGTGAAAGATGATACGCGCCCTTGCAGGGTTAAAAAGACCTTGGTGCTCTGTATCTGGCCTTCTGATTTGACGTAGATGTGTGGGTCGAAGCTGTTATCGATCCCACCGAATTTTATTTCGCCCGTTTCGATCTGGAACTGTCGCTGCTTGAAATACAGTTTGCCCTGAACACAGCTTATACCGCCATCCAGGTTGATGTTTTCGAGGTCGCCGGTAATTGAAAAGCGACCACGCATTTCTGAGTTGAGAAAGGAGCTTTTGATCCAGAAGTTGCGCGGAACTTCGATGTCGAAATGGTAGTTGAGAGTGTTGAAAAAGAGGTCCATGGGCTTTCTTTTGGCCAGCAGGTCGGTAGTAATGTTGAATCTGCCGCGTGGCACAAAGAGTTTTCCTTTTAACACCGGGTTATAGAGGTCTCCGGTTACGTCAAGGGTGGCGCTGGCGTTATTTATTTCAAGATTCATAAAGCTGAGATCGAGCTTTTGTCCACTGATATTGGCAGTTATCGAACCAAGCCCATCACGAAAATTAACCTGCCCGTTGCCGGCGAGTTTTCCGCGCCCAAGACTGGCCTCTAGTCGATCGATGTTGATGATGCGGTCGTCGGTGGATATGGCAAAGTCTACTTTGGTAAGTGGTTTGCGCATATTCTTCAGAGCGAGTTCGTCCGCTTTCATTTGCAATTCCCCCGATATTTCCGGGTTGTGGGGTTTGCCTGAAAGATTCAGATCGGCTTTTATAGTGCCGCTGGCTTCTCTGAAAACTTCGGGAAGATAAACCGCGAGGTCGTTAATGGGGCTCTGTGGGATAAAAAGGCGCAGGTCTATGGCTTCAGGGGCAAAGTCTTCTTTGAAGGTCATATTGCCTTTGAGGTTGAATGAACTTGAATTGAGTCTGATAAAAGCTTCTTCAATATTCAGGGCATTCCGGTTGCCCTCGACTCTGGCTCTGACCTCGGGGATCTTTTTGCCGCCTATCATGAATTCTGCAATTGTCGCCGAGGCTTTGAGTCTAAGGTCGTTAAAATCACCAAAAAGCCTTGCTTCTGCGGATAAGCTGCCATCGTAGTTCCAGTTTGGCAGGTCAAAAAGGCGACCGATAGCCTTAACCGAAAAATTGTTGCCTGTAAGCATCAGGGCGGCTGTTTTGCCGGGGGTAAATATGCCTTCTACGCCTAGAATGCCTTGTCTGTATTTCAGTTCGAGCGATCTGACCTCGAACCCATTGTTTTGGTAAATGATCTGCATCGGTTTGTTCGAGATGATAACGTCGTTATCTTTCTGAATCCGTAATGTATCGAGTTCCATGTTGATGACATCAGGGGTCAGAGAGGCCATGTCGCCATTGACGTCGCATTTTCCGGTGGCGAGTAGCCCGCCGTAATCGAAGGTCGTCACACCATAAAGCTCTGGAATGAATGAAAGGTCTACGTTGCGAAGTTCGAGGGCGGCCTTGTATGGCCTGCGCCCCTGCCATTCCATTTCTCCACTGATTTTTATGCCGAGTTTGTCAAATTCACCGCTGCTGATTCTTATTTTTTCGTTGTCTATAGCGGTTTCGCACCCGAAGTTGCCAAAATCACGATCTTTAGACTTCATGTCTCTGGCAAATACGGTAAAAGAGCCTTTTCTTTCGTCACCATTCTGTTCAAAGCCGCCCTGCATTGTTATATCTCCACGCAGGTTCGGGGCAATTGCTGCAAGATTTTTAATTTTTTCGAGTCGAAGCGCTTCAGTTTCGATAGAGCACGAAAAATGATTTGAGCCGGTTATGCGGCCGGCGATGTTTATTGATCCACCAAAAGCCCGCATAAAAAGATTTTTAATTTCAATCTGAGAGCCAAGAGAGTTTCCTTCGAGATAAAGACTGTCGATTAACTCGTCGGCAAGATTCAAACGACTGCCCTCTACGAGAAAATTCCAGTCGTTCTGGCCGCCGTGATGGTTAAAGCGAATGTTGCCGGAAAGGTAACCCGATTTTACATGCTCGGATAAATGTTGTGGGAACAATACCCTGATCGATTCGACGGCCAGCTTTTGAAAACTCAGTCTGAACGAATTGATCTGACCGTTATCTAGACTTACGGAAAAATATCCGTCAAGGGCTTCGTCGTCGGATTTTTTTATGGCTATGGGCGCAAGGCTGAGGATTTTATCGCGAATGACCAGCTGCGATCTGAACGAATCGACTGGCATGCCCATGATATTGAGATTTTGAGCCAGAAGGCTGCCTCTCACTTCTGGTTCTTTCAGGCTGCCTCCTACCGAAGCTTTTAAAGTTGCATTACCGGAAACAATTTTCGAGGGGACGCTGAAAGCCTCCAGGTTAACATTTTCGATAAATATGTCAGCGGCGTATTTCTGGCTGGTTACAACACCTTCAACGGTTATTTGACCGCCGTTGTCGAACTCGGCTATTGGGTTCGAGAGGGCCCATGTCAGGCCGGTCCCATATATTCTGGCGCTGAGCCTGCGGGGATTGAAATCGAAAAACTTGCCGTCGAGCAGCTCAAGTCGCAGGTCATAGGTCGTGCTGGCAAGATTCTGCAAATCGAAAGAAGCTGTAAATGGCCCACTGCATAGCCCTGAGACCGGAATTCCCAGAAATGGCCTGAGTTTATGCAGGTCAACATTCTTGAGTGCGCCACGGGAAATGCCCTGCCACTTGTTTTCAGCGGCGAGGCTGATTGTGGAACTTGCTGATAGATAACCTGTTTCAGAACGAATTTCGCTGGTCAGCAGCAATGATTCGTTTTCCTGGATTTTCCAGAAAAAATCAGCATTATCAATCTTCTGTTGCTGGTGCAGTAAATTTTTGACTGAGGTTGTGCCACTCCCGGTAAGCTTGCCGCCACGGCAGGTGAAATCCCCGGCAAAGTCCATTCTGGCAGGCCCTGCTTCCGGCAGAACTACTCCCCAAAGATCAAACAGCTTTTTGTCGGGGCGAATGTTTCTGGCATTCACGACAGCAGTAAAATCACGTGGAGAGTTGCGATCGGGAGACAGTTCGACGCGGGCTGTGGCGCTACCCCCCAGAATGTCCGCTTCAGCTCTCCCAAGCCACGGTCGGCCCTGTTCTCTGGTCAGACCAAGACTCAGAATCCCTTCGACCCCACGAAAGCTAAACCCGCAGTCGTTGAGTCTGAGCGAACCCGATAGTTCATCGTTGAACAGTTTGACTATGTTTTTAGCAGGTGCTTTCAAGCGCTCTGCCAGATTGCCTTCATAATTCAGGCTGATTTCGGCCCCACCCTTCATGATATTCAGGCCGTAGAGATGCGAGAGATAAAGCAGCGGAACAAAGCTCGAGAAATTGTTTTCGTGCCAGCTCAGGTTTATTCGGGCGTCGCCGGTTTGTAGCCCGAGCATGGCTACGAGTCGGGCACTGCCCCCGAGCGGGCTTTTATCGAAGGCGAGTTCAAGATTGGCGTTGCGGCGTGTGCGAATGAATTTTGCTCTGAAATCGGGTATGTCGAACTTGCTTATAAGCGTATTTAAAGTCAGGCCATCGATCTGAACCTCTCGAGCCGGAACAGCCGGGAGTTGCGGGCGCTCGTCGCGATTTTGCGGCTGAGGGGCGGTGGCATCGTATCTGAGTTTGCCCACCTGGATTTTTTCGATGGCAGCGCGACTGAAATATAAATCGAGCGGCCCTGTTCCTGAGGCGAGATAAATTACGAGTTCTTCGGCTTCCATGAAAGGAACCTGGCCTGGCATCATGACTTTGAGATTGCGGGCTCTGATAGTGTGATCGGGAAAGTTGATCTTCAGGCTTTCTGTGTCAAAATCGATGTCGTGAAAGCTGCGGGCGTAGCCCCTTGCTTGTTGAATCAACCTGTCGGGCAATTTAAAAGTTTGCTGCCAGGCGAAATAACCAACCACTGCTGCAATGCAAAGCAGCAGAAGCAGGAATAGCAGTAGTTTGCGAAGTTTGCTCATAATTGACAGGCGGTCATCGAGTGGGACGAATTGTACCACAGAGCCTCTTCAATAGCAAATTTTGCCAAACGGCCCGCGGTGTAGATTCAAGAGTACATAAAAAGAGCCCTGCTCTTGCGAGCAGGGCTCTCGAAATAACTTAATTATTTGCCTTTAGCGATGAGATCTTTGAGATCTTTGCCGGGTTTGAATTTAACAACTTTTTTAGCCGGAATGCTGATGGCTTTTTTGGTCTGGGGGTTAACACCCTTGCGAGCGGCGCGTTTAGCAACTTCGAAAGAACCAAAACCGATCAGCTGAATCTTGTCGCCCTTTTTGAGGGTGTCTTTGAAAGTTTCGAGCATTGATTCGAGGGCTTTCTGAGCAGTTGCCTGGTTAACGGCGGCTTTCTGGGAAATTTCTTTTACGAGATCAGCTTTATTCATCGTGAGGTCTCCTTGATGGTTGGAAATTGATGAGCTGATTATAATTACCTCTCTCGCTTATTGTCAATACCCTTAAAAAAAATTTTTCTCTGTCAGTGCCATCAATAAAGGTTTTGTTTTTTAGTCTAAAGTATATGCCCATTCAAATCAGGGTTTTCACTCTCTATACAGCCACAGATGATATGCAGTGTACACTCCGAAAAATGTTGTGGCATTTTGTTTTTTTGTTGCTGTGGCAGTATCGCAAAATATTTTGTATACAAAAGCTCATTCAAAATCACACCGCCCGGCTGAAGGCCGCGGCTGTAGATTGAGAATCAATCAATAGACTCTTATGAGTTGTTCAATCGCTAAGGTCTTTTTTGCTGCGACTCCATAACTGGTAAGTTTTGTATCTGTCTGTGCGAAATTTTGTAAAAACAGAACCAAGGTCTGCCGATAATATTCACAAATATTTCTTGGGGGACTAACTATGCTCTTTCGCAAACGTCGAAATTTGGTTTTGATAGCTCTTTTGCATTTTCTTATGTTTGCAGCGTTTTTGCCAGGCTGCAAAGAAGGAACCAAATCTTCCCCCGTCTCTGCTCTGCTCGTTCCCGACAGCCAGGCCGGCTATCAGTCGAGTCTTGCTGATATGCCTGGAGCCATTCACACCATTTCGGGCATTGTCGCTTCGCAAAAAACTTCTGAGAGCATTGCCAGTATATTGGTCAAACTTTTTTTGAACAAGCAGGAGGCAGCGAAAACCTGGAGCACTTCAGACGGCCAGTTCTATTTTTCTAAAGTGCCCCCTGGCCTCTATGAACTCGAATTCAGCAGTATTGATGAAATCTACGCTACCGCTACCTATGTAATTCGTGTTCTCGAAAATGGCACGACTCAACCGGCAGCGCCGTTGGTAAAAATGATTACCACCAACCCTGACAGACTCAAAGTTCAGGCAGTCATCGAGGGTGAAGTCATTCTTGAGCAGGTTGGCACTAAACTCGCCAATATCAATGTCGAACTCGAAGACTTCGCCGGCAATCTGGTATCAGCAGCTCTCACCAGCAGCAATGGGCATTTTTCCTTCGCCGGAATTGGCACCGGAACTTACAGCATAAAAGCCGGAAAAGCCTCAATCTACGCGGTTACCCCCCAGGCCGTCGAGGTGAGCGCTGATGGTGTCGTCTCACCCCGTTATTCCGTAATTTCTTTGAGCGTCCCCCCCGCTGAACAGAAATACTCGATTGTTGGAACCGTCGTCTCACAAAGCACCAACGAAAAACTCGGCAACGTCGTTGCCGAACTCTGGCAGGCCACCAGAATCGACTTCACCAGAACGACATCAGATGGCCAGTTCTTTTTTGCCAGACACGCTCCTGGTCTCTATGACATCAGATTTTACACCGATGAATATCACCCCGCTACCCTCACAATTCTCATTCTTGAAGATGGCATTTCGATGCCGGCAACCCCGGTCATCGCTCTCAGCCCTTCAAATGTCGACGTTTTCTCGTTTAATGGCAGGGTTACCGATGCCAAGAGCGGTATGGGGCTGAGCAACATCGAAGTCTCTATTCGTCGCGAAGGTGCCTTCGTTGATCTCGGCAGCAAAATGTCACTTTCTGACGGAGCTTTCTCCTTCCAGAATCTTCCGGAAGGCAACTATTACGTAACTGCCGCTGCCAATTCAACAACGCACACCAAAGCTATTCTGCTTCTGACCATTAAAAATGATGGCACAACTCTTCCGGCTTTTCTTGAATTCAAACTGGCGCAGTCGACCTTTATCGCTACCGGTCGGGTAACTGATCTCAAGACCGGCTCAGCCGTGAGTGGCGTCAATCTGGTTGCCAGAACCGGTTCTCCCGCCGGAGCCGTTGTTTCAACTGCAACTTCTGTGTCTGACGGTTTCTTCTCAATAGAAGACCTTGCTTCAGGCACATTTTACGTAACTGCAACAGCAGGTTCGCATGCTGCAGCAACTCTGGTTATAACAATCAGAGAAGATGGCACCACAGTGCCCGCATCTCTTGAATTCAAGCTGGCACCCTCTACTTTCCAGTTTGTCGGTAAAGTTCTGGATGCTAAAACAGGCTTGCCGGTCAATGGCGCCGACATCGAGGTTCGAGAAGGCTCTTTGAGCAATCCTGTTCAAATTACCGAATCTTCTGTGTCTGATGGCTTCTTCTCAGTAAGAAACCGCGCTGCCGGCACTTATTACGTAACAGCCGGAAGCAATCTGACCACTCACACAGCCGGAACTTTGATGATCACCATCAACAGCGATGGCACGACCTCACCAGCCTCGCTCGAATTCAAACTCGCGCCTTCAACCTTCCAGTTTGCCGGCAGAGTCGTTGACGCCAGAACCAGCCAGGCTCTGAACAACATCAAAATTGATGTTCGCAAAACTCAGGCTGGAGCGATTGAAAAAACTGTTTACA
>JAKQQP010000523.1 GCA_029564115.1 Candidatus Rifleibacteriota bacterium
GTCCTATCCTTAAAACGCACTGGAGGAATGGCCGAGTGGTCGAAGGCGGCGGTCTTGAAAACCGCAGGGTGAAAGCTCCGTGGGTTCGAATCCTACTTCCTCCGTATGCATCTCTGGAGAGATGGGTGAGTGGCTTAAACCAACAGTTTGCTAAACTGTCGTACTGGGTAACTGGTACCGGGGGTTCAAATCCCCCTCTCTCCGAAGCGAAAATGCGCCCGTAGCTCAGTTTGGATAGAGCACCAGATTGCGGATCTGGTGGCCAGAGGTTCGAGTCCTCTCGGGCGCGATTGCTTTTTCCAGGGGTTTTGATTTTTCAACAACCCTTCCCGGAAAGGTGGCTGAGTTGGTCTAAGGCACACGCCTGGAAAGCGTGCGTGGGGGCAACTCCACCGCGGGTTCGAATCCCGCCCTTTCCGCTGTCGTGCTAGATGGGGGGCTCGGGGTCCCTTATCAACCGCAAATCCCCGCCAGGCGGATCGAATCCCTGTCAGAGGGCATTGTTGGTGGCAACGGCCAGTTCTAGAAGCATCGAAGGATGGGTTCCACACGGCGAAAGTCCGTGAACTCCGCCAGGACCGGAAGGTAGCAACGGTAAACGATCGCTTTCGGGTGATGTGGCAGCGCCTGTCCGGAGCCTATAGTTCAGGATGCGTGCCATTGATTTGTGTTCGAAGGCAGGTGCACGACTTCTCTCTCTCAACCCAGACATGGGTCTTTTTTTTTGGCCGTTATTCTGTTACCCTGAAGCAGCACACAATTTGCAATTTGCTCACGGAGAACGCCAATGACTGCCCCAGCCCGTCAAAATCTTTATCGTAAATACCGCCCGCAGCGTTTTTCTGAGCTTTCGGGTCAAGAACACATTTCGCGGACAATACAATCTGCTGTTGCTTCTGACCGTATTTCACATGCTTACATGTTTTCAGGGCCGCGTGGTACCGGCAAAACTTCGGCAGCCCGCCTTCTGGCAAAGATTCTCAATTGTCTTGATCTGCAGAAAGATTCGCGCGGTATGCCTGATTGTTGCCGGGTTTGTCATAATTGTCAGCGTATCGAAGAGATGAACTTCATGGATATCATCGAGATAGACGCGGCGAGTAACAACAGCGTCGAAGATATCAGGCAGATGCGTGAAAAGGTCAAATACCGCCCGGCTGAAGGCAAATATAAGATTTATATCATCGACGAAGTTCACATGCTTTCTGGCTCCGCTTTCAATGCATTTTTGAAAACTCTTGAAGAGCCACCCCCCAATGTTTTGTTTGTTCTGGCTACGACCGATCCGCAAAAAGTGCCTGCCACGATTATTTCACGCTGCCAGTGCTTTGATTTTCATTCGGTTTCGCGGCGCACCATCCAGAGCAGACTTGAAGAGATTGTTAAACTTGAGAACGCTGCCGGGCAGTTTCCAGAATTTGAGCCAGAAGCTCTGAGTATGATCGCTGAATGCGCAGAGGGTGGTTTTAGAGATGCCTTGAGTCTTCTCGACCAGATTTCTTCTTCGTCAACCGGCGGTACAATAACTCTTGATCAAGTTCTTGAGATGACCAGAAGATTGAGTTATTCAACTTTAAAAGAGATTGCAGCGGCTATTTTTGGCCACGATCTTGCCGTTCTGGTAAAGCGACTCAACGAACTGTATTTTCGTGGTTATGAGCCTTTGACCATAGCCAGAGATCTGCTTGAATATCTGCGTCGCTGTATGATTTTGCGCATCGACCCTGAAGCGAACCAGGTGCTCGACCTGCCTGCAGAACAGGTTGGTGAATTACGCACCCAGGTTGCTCCCCTTGCTACCCGCTATCTTATTGGTGCGGTCACCAGAGTCGAACGCGCCATGATGGTCATTCGCAACTCGCTGCAGGCAAGGGTGCTGCTCGAGTCAGAACTGATCAGACTCGGGCTTGGCGACGAAATTTTTGCGGCTGAAGCTCTCGAAAAGCGTGTAGAAGTTCTCGAACAGAAATTACAGGCTGTAAAACGGCTTGCCGGTAACCCGGCTTTGTCGGGCGTCAGGCCTGCCGTCGGCCTATCTGCAGCCCCGACAGGCCATATGGCTCCTGCAACCCCTGCGACATTTGATACTCGCCCTCCTCAGAGCAATACCCGACCTGCTGCCGTGCGTCCCAGTCATTTGCCCGACAATGTTGTGCCGATGACTACCAGTCGCCCTTCAGACCCATTCGCTGCTTTTAAAAATGCTGTGGCTTCTCGATCTAATGTTTGCCAGGCGTTGCTGGTCAATGCTCGCATGCACAAGCCCGAAAACGGTGTTTTCAACATTCAGATCGAGCAGGCTTTTGCGGCTGGCAAGCTCAAGGAAGAGAAAAACCTTAACTATCTCCTGGAAGCAGCCAAAGAAGTGTACGGCAACGTGGAAACCGTTCAAATAACCATGGCTGGCGCGGACAACTCGACTGCTGCAACGCCACCGAACCGCAACAGCCATGTAGAGCAGATAGCAAAAATTGACGAACAGGCACGGCAAAAAGTTTTGCAGAAGCCAGCTGTCGCGGATGCAGTCGATGTTTTCGGTGGTGAAATCATCGAAGTCGAAGATTGATTATCAAAAAATAGATAATAAAACAAAAAAAAGTCGCATTTTCAGGCGATTTTTTTTTATTCGGTAAATAATGCACATTGGCAAACCCTTTGTTTAAGACTAAAGCACCGAAATTCAAGTCGCCTGCGAGCTGTACCCTGTTTTTGCGTGGAAAATGTGGAAAACCTTGGGGAAAAGGATGGGCAGCGACATTACTGTTGTGGAAAAGAAAAAAAGCTACCCTCTTGACAACATCTATTTGAGGGCTTTTGCGCAGTTTTGACAAAAAAATGTTGCGCATGCAATATTTTGTTTTGTCAAGAAGGTGTACATAAAATTTTTTAGACGGAGGTACGGTTTACATAATTATGTACCCCAATCTCAAACCTCGAAACTGGTAAAACAACAAAACTTTTTATCGATGGCGCAGGTATTAATTTCCGTAAGGTTGTGGCAGATCAGCTTTGTTGTGTTATTGAAGTCGGCAATTGTTGTTTTTTAACTGTTTGGAAAAACTTTGCTTTATTGTTATAATCTTATGTGAAATCCTGTGCGATTGTATTGTTTGACTCCGGGCCAGACCCGTAATTATCAGGAGCCGGTTTTGAAAAAATTCAAGAACTATCTGTTATTGATGTTTGTGTTTGTTGTTTTTTGTGCTCAGAGCTCTTCGGTGCTGGCCAAAGAAGTCGAGTTCGATTTCTATTATCAGTGTATAGAAGAAGTCGTTCAAATTAACGATCCTGAGCCTGAAGGCTGGTGGGGCCATACAAAAAGCTTTCTCAAAAGTGGCCTGAATCTGGCAAAAAAAACCTGGGAAAAAGGAATCACCCGCAATTTTGCCCCCGGTGAGGGCACAAAACGCTGGTATTCTGACAATAAAAACATTGCCTATGACGTAAAGCGTGTTAAAGTAACCAGCGAAGAACATCTTCTACAGCTGATGGGCGCTTCCAGTGAAGCCGACCTCAGTGATGGCCAGAAAGCTTTGCTTGCTGTTTACAGACATTCCAGATCTGAAGACGTGAAAGACCGAATGAAATACAATTACCGTTCGAAGATCAATGTAATTCTTTCTGATACTACTGGCTTCGATGACCCGGCAAAATACCCCGACATTAAAGATGATTTCTGGCCTTATTCAAGTGGTTCTACAATTCAGATGTCTTCGAACAGATATAACTACCCCGGTTCAGATGTTTCAGCAGCTTCAACTTTTGTGCATGAATTCGCCCATTCATACGATAGAACGATCAAAGAATTCAGAGACCCATATGGCAAAGATGGCTCACATTTTGCCAATGAACTGACCAAACCCAGATCTGCCTTCGTTGAAGGCTGGGCTGAGTTCAATCAAATGCTCGATTCTGAAAGCAAGATCAGAGAAATGCACAACAATTGCAAGCTCATTAGAATCGAAAGCAAGACCAAAGCTGGTGAATATACGAATGTAGATCCACAAGAACTGACGGGCACAGACCTGCTCAAAGTCGAATGTATCAATGCAGTTATCATGCACCGCATGGCCACAGAAATCGACAACGGCAGGGATAAAGTTTTCAAAGCTTTTGTAGACACCCGCCTGCTGCTGTTCAGAGATCTTAAAACCATGACCAAAAAGTTTGCTAAAGATAACCCCGCTGATATTGCAATCCTTGGCAAAATTATCGATGAACAGACTCTTGGTAAGCTTTCTGACGATGAAATGAGCAAATACATTGGCAGTTCTGCTGAAGCAAAAGCCTTTCTCGAAGAGCGTGCCGCTGCCAAAAATGCCGCTATTGAAGCTCCTGCAGTCTCTCAGGTTGAAGGAACTGTCGGCCAACCGCTCGATATAAAAGTCAAAACAGAAACTTCCAACCCTTTCAGTGTCAGATAAAGCTGGTTTTAAATAAAACTGCCCGATGGCTGCCTGGCCGTCGGGCAGTTTTTTTTCGAGTAATGTTTTTAAATCTATGATTGTGATAGTATTATCGGTATTGAATACTGTATAAACAAACTTGAACCGCAACCTACCCGGCCTGCCAGGCGGATTGCCTTAAAAAATAATGTTGTTTTTGCTTTGCAGTAATCTATAACAAAAGTTTTCGGAGAGGTGAGTTTATGTGCAGATTTTTTAAGAAATCGACTATTTCAACGCTTTTTGCCATATTTTTAACTTGTGCGCAGTTACCGGCAATGGCCGCAGAAAGCTATCTATACACAGGGTTTCCTGACTCAGCCGCTGTTTATCGTATAACCAGCGATCGGCCGGAGTTTCCAACCGGTTATGTTTTTGATGGTGATAAAAATATTTCTCATTTCATTATCGATCCTTTGCGTAACTACCGTTTTATTAAAATGGTGCATGAAGAGAATTTTAAAAAATCTCCCGGCTACATTTACCGCCAGGTTTTCGATGGCCTGGCTGATGAGGCCGATATGGGCCAGGGGCACGCACAACACCTGGATCAGCGTTCGCAATTGATACCAGATGCTGCAGGTCAGCCGGTGTTCAGGCCGGTCGGGGCACCATTCAGTGCCGGCCCTGGTCAGCTGGTGACCGAGGGTATTGCGCTGGCCGCCACTGAAGATGATGAAGTCGAAAAACTCGTCGATAAAAAATGGTTTAGAATCCCAAATGGCAGCTGGTATCAGAGCTGGTTTCCCCTTTCAGACAGAAAACCAGCTTCTTATAAGATTTTTTATGATTGCTGGGAAGAAAGAACATTCTCATGTGTCGAGTCTTTATGGCGTGGTTTTAACCCGGGTATGATTCTGGAGAGACGTGTAGGCGCCGGTATTGGCCGACAGCTCGTCAGAGCCGTGACAGATGGCGCCATGGAAATTCCTGCAAATTCAAGTGATACTGTCAAAATCCAATATCATGGGAACTGCGCCGTGTTTCATGAGAGCGTTTCGGGCAATGCAGAGGGAAGTCTGCTCGTGCATACATGGTCGGGCCGTGCCCCCGGTCAGGTATACATTGACGGGCAGCCTTATTCTGATACCCCTGCCTTTATTTCTCAAGATTCCAGGCGCCGTTTTGTCGGTATGAGAATGTCGGGTTATGCCCGGCGTGTTTATATTATGGGCACAGACATTCTGCGAGACTGGTTGAAAGGGCTGTCTCACGAGAGCCGTGTCGCCGAATGTTCCGATGCTGTGTTTGTTAACGTTGCTGGTGGCGACCAGACGGTTGTTTTTGTTTATTCAGCCCCTGAAAGCAAGATATATCAGTTTGTTCTGGCCGAAGCTGATGAAATTAAGCTGGAAAGAGTTTTGGAGCCAGGTTTTGAAGTTTGTGCAATGCATGCCACCGCAAATGGCGACCTCTACCTGGCGACGCTCGAAAAAGTTCCGGCTGCATTTGCTGAGGACGAAGACTATGCTGCCGGTTTTGAAAGCACCTGGATCGACGAAGAGAACCAGCATTCAGAAGAATACCTGACTGAGGAAGAAATGCAGCAAAAGATGGCCATCAAAAAAGACTTGACCGGAAGACTCGTTTTTTCCCAGACGGTTTTTGCGACTCTTTATGCTGTTTACAAAAACGACACCCTGCCCATTCAGCTGGGCAGGGTCAGTCTTGATAAAATTTTTATCGCCAGAGATTTTTCTTTTCCGTCGACAAGCCTGAAAGAGGTTTATGTGAACATCAACGATTTGCTCAAAATGGCCAGAAAACCCGGCAATACTCTGGGCGAGCCTTATGAAAAAGTGCCTGATTTCCCTGACCAGTACCGTCGCCCCGAAAAGATAGCGATATCTGTGATTACAGAGTAAAAATCCAATTTTTTATCAGGTGAGGGTTTTGAGCATTTCTTCGAGCTCGGCATCTTCAAATGGCTCATCTTGAGATTCTTTGATCATGAAAACCAATTTTTTCAGTTCAAGGTCAGTCATTTTGCCGCGATCTTTAACCGGCATCCGTTCAGCTTCTTCCTGGAGAAGTTTTTTGATGAACTTCTCGCGTGTCGAGCGGTCAGAAATCACCTGGTAGATTTTTTCCGCAAGAACCGCCGGGTCGACCATGCGATAGGTGCCGTCCTGAACCTGACGGGTAATTTCCTGCAGCCGCTGCATATGCAGAAGCTGCTGCTGTTGCAATATCTTCAGATTGTTCTGTGCCGGGCTGCCGACATGAGTCTGCTGTCCGGCCTTTGCGGTGGTATCGGCCTTGTCCTTCAAAGCTTCATCGAATGAGCCTTTTTTATCGACCGATTCTTTAGCCTTGGGTTTGGTGGTTATTATTATTCTCTTCCCAGGCCCTTGAATGGAATCAACCATAATTAAACTCCCTTGCAACTTCCATGTTAAAAAGGCATATTTTTCCCTTATCCCATTTTATTTATCGTCAACTTTGCCTGAAAAGTTTAGAGCTCTGGCAAAAAAAATCGGGTTGGTTGGCAATTTTGCCGCTGCTTCTGCCGATAGGTCATATATAGAGATGAGATTGCCCGGGCGATCTCAAAATTTTTCGGAGGCAGGCTCATGTATAAAAGCGTTATCAGGTGTGCTGTTTTTTCTTCTTTGTTGCTGCTCGGTTCTTCGCAGAATTGTTATGCTGCCGCCGATTTTAACAGCCACTTTTCAGCAGGGGAAAAAGCTTTCGCCGCCAGTAACTTTAACGTTGCTGCCGAGAACTTCGCTCAGGCTCTGAAGCTTGTCCCTGATGACCTGCGCTCACGCTTTCGTTATGGCCAGGCGCTGTTTTCACTGAACAGGTTTTCTGAAAGTCACAACCAGTTTCAGACTGTTTTACAGAATTCCCCGAGCAATATCATCGCCAGAATTTATCTGGCTGAAAACCTGATTCGCCTCAATAAAACTTCTGAAGCACAGGTTCATCTCGACTGGATTCTTAAAGTGCAACCCGGCCATGAACGTGCCCGACAGTTGCTTGCTGCTGTTAAAACTTCGTCTTCGTCAGTCGTTGCAGGGTTATCTGATCAACCTCCCGAAAAATTGCCGGCCAACCAGCGGCCTTTGCCCGTGAAGACAAAGCTTGATCCGGAAAAAAATGCGAAGAAAAAATCAAAAAAAGATTTTGAAAAGGCAGCGGTTTCTACTGCTTCAGCTGTCGCTGGACAGCCACAGTCTTTCGAACCCAAACCTTTCATTGCCAACAGCCCGACAACAGTGGTCAAAAAGAATGCTGATCGATCTTTACCTCTGCCGGCTGCAGAAAATGTCGCAGATTTCAATGTTGAATCGTTTCTTGAAATTTCACGAAATTCATTTTTGATTAACCTTGAACAGGCTCGTTTCAACATTGAGTTTGATGATACCCGGGCTGCTGCAGCCAATCTTCTGGCCGCCGAACAACTGGCCCGTGAAAGCCGTGACTCAAGACGTTTTCTTGAAGTTCAGGTACTCAACAGCCTTGTTTTTCTTTACAATCGCGATTTTACCGGTTTTGGTCAGCATCTGATGAAACTGAAATCGGTTTTGTCACCAGAATCTTATCAGTCGTTCCTGGATATCTACAACCAGGGGCAGGCAATAAAAGATTCTGCCGATCAGGCCAGGCTTGTTGCCGGTATTGCCATGGGAGCCGGTCATGATGCCGTGGCGGCCAGGCTGCTCAAAGAAGCTTTTGTCAGGTATCCGAATGATATTCTGGTCGGTAGCATGCTGGTTGACGCTCAAATGCAGAGTCTTGACTATCAGGGTGCCGAAGCGACCCTCGCGCAGATGGCCAGAACCGACGACAAAAACTCAGAAATCTGGTTCAATCTTGCCAGATTTTATCTGACGGCAGACTATCGCCCCGAACAGGTGAGGAGCTACGCCGGATATGCTGCCAGTCTCAGACCTGATGACACCCGCAATCACATTCTTCTCGCGCTGCTCGATTATTCTCAAGGCCGGATAAACGAAGGAATCAGTCGTATAAATCAGCTGATGGACAGTCTGAATGACCCGGCTTTAAAAAATATATGTGAACGCATTGTTGCGGATGGTCAGGCGGCCGGCGCCGGAAATGTCGATTTTGTAGGTGTTCTGGCGTTGCCGGGGGCCAGACATGCCCATAAGAGCAGCTATCGACTGCTGGGCGAAGATTATTTGAAAAGCGGTTCGTTTTTTGCTGCGCTGCGCTATTTTCAAGCCGCCGGTGATGTTGCCGAAATTGGCCGAACCTGGCTTGGTATAGCCTCTGCTCTTAATTCTTCTGGTGAAACGGCGCTGGCGGCCACGGCAGCTGGTTATGGCATGAAGGCTTTGCACCACGAGCTTGCCGCCAACCCCGAAAACGCCAGGGCAAATCTGTATATTGCCCTCTACAACTATGAGCGGGGTGATAAAGTTGCCGCCAGACGGGCAGTTGAGCGAGGTCTGGCTTCGCAGAGCATCGAACGCCCGACTCGCAATCGCCTGAGCGCAATTCTCGAGGCGCTCTCTTCCTGAAGGTTTTTGCATAATTTTTTTCAAAAACGCTCAAATCAGGGCTTTTACCCGGTGCGGTAAAAGTTCTGTCTTTCTTTTAGTGTTTTAATGAGTTGCATTTTGTACGAAATTCTCATTATAATCTGCTGTTAAGATTCCAGTACTCCGGAGGATTCCAGATAATGGCCAAAACAATACTTGTGGCTGAAGACTCCTTGATGTTGCGCAAGGTAGCTTGTTTCCCCCTTGAAAAGGCAGGTTACAAGGTACTGGAAGCCAACAATGGCATCGAAGCCATTGAAGCAATGTCAAAGAACGAAGTCGACATAATCATCACTGACCTGAACATGCCCGGCATGGACGGATTTGAACTGATTACCCAGGTCAAGGAAAACGAAAAATTCAAACACATCCCCATCATTATTCTCACTACCGAAGGCAAAAAAGAGATGGTAATGAAGGGGTTGACTCTCGGGGCCAATTCTTTTCTGCAAAAACCGATCAAACCAGATCTTATGCTGCAGGAAGTAGAACGTCTGCTCAGCAAATCTACGAAGGGGGCCTGACAAATGGCGAGTTCAGCAGTGTTACTTGAACAGTTGAAAAATGCAGACCCTGGTTTGCGGCGGAAAGCCGTTCGTGAGCTGGTCAGATTTCCTGAACAGAGAGAGGTTGTCGATGCTCTGTGCGAAGCTCTGGGCGACCCTAACAAGGGCGTACAGAACATAACTATCGAGGCTCTTTCCTCGATGATGCACGAAAATACCGTGCAAGGGCTTATTTCTGTCGTTAAAAGCTCTGATTTGAACACGCGCAACGCGGGCATGACCATTCTTCGCAACCTTGGCCCCATGGCTATTGCACCACTGGTCAAAGCTGTAGAGGCTTCTGAAGATGTCGATGAGATAATTCAGATTCTGGTCATTCTCGGCGATATTCATTCACCGCTGGCCACCGAAACAGTTTTGAAATATATCACCCACGCTGATGACAACATTAAGACCACTGCCGTGGAATCCCTTGGTAAAATCCAGGATCCGAAAGCTGTTGAAGCGTTGCTTGAAGCTTATAAAAATTCTGATATTCTCAAATATTCAATTGTTGAAGCCCTGGGCAACATTTCAGTTGAAACCGCGATGCCGGTTATGCTGGGTGCCCTCGAATCTGGCGACATCCTTGAATATTTTACTGCCATTGGTGCCATGGGTTCAATGGAATCAGTTGCCGGGCTCGAGCCTCTCTTCAAGAAACTTGTTCAAGAAGAAGACAGTGGCACCAGGCGCCTTATTTTTAAATCTCTTGCTCAAATTGAAGAAGCAAACCCGGGTTCTCTCAAAAAACTCGATCAGAATGTCATCAGACCGATTCTTCTCGGACTGCTCGACAACCAGGATGCTGCTGAATACAGATATCTGGTTTTTGTAGCCGCTTCTTTGAACGATGAGGCTTATGCCGGTCAGCTTTTTAATGCCCTGCATTGCTCTGAGACCGAAATTATCGACATCGCTTTTGCAGGTATCGTCAATATCGGCAAAAAGGCCGTAAAATCAGCTCTCGAAAAAATCGGCAAGGCGGAACCTGCTGTTGTCGTCAGAATTCTCCAGTTCCTGGAAAAGTTCCCGTCTCCGGAAACCCCGGCAGCTGTTGGGACGTTTGTCAGCAACTCCGATGATCAGGTCAGACAGGCTGTTGCCAGAACCCTTGGTGCCAATCCGTCAGATGTTGCTTTCAACAACCTGAAGACCATGCTTGACGATGTTGATGAGACCGTTCGTCGTAATGCCGTAGCCGGTATTGCCAGAATGCTGAATTTTGACGGTGCTTTGACCGCTCTGATCAATAAGTTCAAAGATATAAACGGCCATGTGCGTCGCGAGGCTTGCCTGGCAATGGCAAACTCAACTTCAAACCAGCTTGTTGAGCCGTTATTTAACGTTCTGAATACCGAACCATACGGCGACGTTCGTGAAGCTGCTGCCTCGGTGCTGGCCATGCGCAAAGACCCCGCAATTACAAGAAGACTTCTTGAAATGCTCGACAGCGATAATTCAAGGATTCGTGAGACCGTTTCAAGAACCGTGTGGCAGTGTGGTTCGACTCTTGCCGTCGATTCTCTGATTCAGAAACTCAACGACAAGGAATGGCGTGTTGTCGTCAATTCCTGCTATTCGCTCGAGAATATGAAAGATCTCAAGTCCATTTTCCCGCTCAAGGAGCTGCTCAAGAGTGCTGACTGGCAGATCAGAATTGCTGCTCTTTCTGCTTTGCGGGCATTCCGCAGCAAAGAGCTGAAGCAGTTTTTCGTGCCTCTGCTGGCTGACGAAAATGCTCAGGTGGCCAAGCTTGCCGTTGTTGCTCTCAGCGAACTTGGCGACAAAACTCTTGATACAGACCTGCAGAAGCATATCAAACACAGCCGCTGGGAAGTCAGATATCAGTTGGTTAAAGCCCTCGGTGCCATTAGAAGCCAGAGCAGTGTTGCTGCCCTGACTGAAATGATCGAAAAAGACGAGAGCAATGCTGTGCGGGCTCGTGCTATTCTCGCCCTTTCCAAAATTGGTGATAAAAAACCGGCTGAAACTATCTTTAAAGTGCTCGACAGTTCTGATCAAAATCTTGTCATTGCTGCGATCAAATTTTTCAAAGATAACGGTCAGTCGAATTTGACCGGTCTCGAAGACAAGATCAGAACTATTTTTCTGTGCGACAACTGGGTAAAGAACTACTTTATTCAGACTTTTGCTCAGAATCGCACTGAATTCCTCGAAAAGATCCTCAAATCAGTGGTTTCACCGCGCCAGGCCCGACTGATAGACCGGCTCAAAGCTGTGTCTGACGATGAAAAAGGTATGAACAACGAAGAAGCTTTGCTGCTTCGCGAAATCATCTCACTCAAGTGCGGCGTTGAAATAACCGATAAAAAAGTTCTTGAACAAAAGCTGACGCGTAATCTCAGCAGATTTTTCATAACTTCATGGATCGAATATTATCACTGTCTCAGATACGGTGCTGAAGAGGGCAGTGATCTTCTGACCAGCCTTTATGATTCTATTACCAACCCGGTAACCGAATTTTTTGGTGAAGCCAGGCAGAGCAGTGTCTTAATATCGACCATATTGCCAAATCTGATTGAAAATCGCCTGAAAGACGGCGCTGATGAGATAAGAATTCTGTGCTGTGGTGTGTCTTTCGGGCCAGAAGCTTATTCTGTTGCCATGAGCGTTCTCGAAGATCTGCACTCTGATAAGGCCAAGGTTAAAGTGATTGGCACCGACGTGTCTCATATCTGTCTGAATACCGCCAAACGTGGTATTTACAAGCGCGAAATGTTCAGGCATGTTGACCAGAAATACACAGACCTTTACTTTGAAGATGACCGCGGCGATCTGCGTGTAAAAGATCAGGTGAAAAACCTTGTGGATTTCAGATTCGCCAATGCCGTGAACTCTGAAGCAATGGAAGAACTTGGGGAATTCGATGTGGTCATTTGCCGTAATCTGTTCTCTGATTTCTCACAAAAGGCCAGAGAACGCATGGCTGAGAATATCTACAATGTTCTCGTGCCGGGCGGCGTGTTGCTGATTGGCGGCAAAGAAACTCTGTATAACGTCACCAAAGCTTTCAAACTGCAGACTTTCGACCAGGTTGTCGCTTATTGCAAGCTCTGATTGCCATTGTTGAATGCCTGCCCGCCTTTATGGCGCGGCAGGCATTTTTTATTCTGCTCTGTTAATGACATTAAATTTCTGGTACAGTGCATTCATATAAAATTGCACGAGGTTTATCGATGAAAATTTTTAGATGCAGTATGATTTTGCTGGCACTGGTAGCAGTGATGGCGCTGAGCGGTTGTTTTGGCGGTGATTCCAAAAATGGCTCTCGGGGGCCAACCTCTTTTGTTACACTCAAGGGTTCTGTTGCCGCACCACAGCAGGTAGAGTCCAGCCTTCTCGCCGTAGTATCGAGCAATGTCGATACCAACGTGCGCGATTCATTTAGAAATGCGAGTGTTTATGTCAACGGCGATCTGATTTCCAGCTTTACAATAGATTCATCTACCGGAACCAGCTGGCCTTTGCGATTGTATAACGTACCTGAGTCTTCGTCTGGCAGATATGCCGTGCATATCGCCGCCGGCAAAGTAGTTTTGAAGAGCAATATAAACGATGCCGACAAAGAAAACCTCGTTGTGGATATTGAAACCACTGCGGCGGCTTTGCTTGCTGAAGCTTCGAATAAAGAGCAGAAGCAGATTATTGCCAGTTATCCGGCAATTGTGAACATGCTGAAGGTTGAATTGAACGCAGCTTTGATTCAGACTGCTTCTCAACTTGGTAACAATTTTATCGGTTCGACTGTGGTGACAGAGGCTGTTCAAGAATACAAAGCGCATATAGATGCAGTCGGCAGCTTTGACAGCGAGGCCGGACTCGCTTATCTGCAACAGGAAAACGATCTCGATGGCGATGGTATTGTCGATCTGCAGATTGTTCAGGTTGGTGGTGGGCAGCGCTTAAGGTTTTTTACCGCTCTGGCGACTGCAACATCTTTGTTCGAAGGTGCCACGTCGATTGATGCCTACACAGACAATTCTCTTCTGAGTGATTTCTCTGACGGTCGTGTCAGTGAAGCCAACACTTTCAGTGCGGCTGACAAAGATTTTGCCGTTGGTCTTTATCTGAGTCGCTCAGCCTCAGCCGATCGCTACATCAAAATATTCGTCAGGCGTATCGATCTTAGTACTGATGGTATTTTTAGTGGAGTGGTCGTTGAGTATCGCTTGATTTCAACTGCTACAACTGCGATTACCACCGGGCAAAAAACATTGCTGCTGTTGAACGGCACGCCTGTTGAGGGCGCGGTTCTGGCTACAGATTTTCTGCAGGACGGTGTTCCGACTGACAACAACCTCGCATATGTCAGTGCCCAGACTGGAATTGGTTGCTACAGCGGTAACCAGGCCCTGGTGGCAGTGGTCGACGGGCAACCTGAGCTCGACAAGCTTTCAAGTGCTCCGCGATATTCGTCCGGAATGTATTTCACCGGTACCGGTGCGGCTCTCGAAGATCTCAGACCCGGCCGAACCCTGGAAGTAGGCGATGTTTTCAGCGCCTGGTTCCCGTTGACTAAAAATTACGCTTTGTTTAAAATCAGGCAGATCGATGCCAACAGTATTACGGTAGATTTTAAGGTGAATTCAACCCCTAATGAACCGCGTTTTTAAGATTGCAGAAAAGTTGATGAAATTTTAAGATGCTGGTATTTTAGGTGCATGCGCGAAGCAACTTTTTATAGAAAACAGGGTGACAGGATTAAATGTCTTCTTTGCCCCAATCATTGCCTTATAAGTGAGGGGGGAAGCGGGCGTTGTTTGAGCCGGAGTGCCGTTCGCGGCAAGCTTTGGGCGCATACCTACGCCCGGGTTGTTTCTGCCAGCGTCGACCCGATCGAAAAAAAACCGCTTTACCACCTTTATCCGGGTCGGCCGGTCTATTCTATCGGGTCTTATGGCTGCAATATGCGCTGCCGTTTCTGTCAGAACTCTGAAATTTCGCAGCACAAACAGCCCACGACCGAGCTGCGGCCCGAGCAGCTTGTTTTAGAAGCCAAAGGTATCGAGAACAATATCGGTGTGGCGTTTACCTACAATGAGCCGGGCATCTGGTATGAATATATTATCGATAGTGTGCCGCGGCTGCATGAAGAAGGTTTGCTGGCGATAATGGTTACCAATGGCTATCTGAATTATGAGCCCTGGCGCAAACTTTGCGAAATTGTCGATGCCATGAATATTGACTTGAAAGCCTTTAATTCCGACTTTTATTCGCAGGTTTGTGGCGGCCGGTTTGAAACGGTCAAAGAAAATATCAAATTTGCCGTAGAGGCAGGAGTGCATGTAGAGCTGACCCACCTGGTGGTGACAGGTCTCAATGATAATGCCAGCGAGTTTGCCGAAATGGTTGACTGGATCGCCGGTATTTCTGATGAGCTGCCGCTGCATATCTCCCGATATTTCCCACACTATCTCGAAACTGCTCCCGCCACTTCCCCTGCATTGATAAACAGTTTTGTCGATATCGCCAGGGCAAAACTCAAATTCGTCTACCACGGCAATCTGCCGGGGCATCAGGATACCCGCTGCCCTCAATGTGATTTGGTCTGGGTTAAACGTAATAATTACGAAGTCACGGTGGTTAACCACGACGAAAAATGTGAGTGCGGTCGCCCGATTCCCTTTATGAAGGGGCTTCGCAGGCTCCCTGAACCGAAAGGACACCTGTAGCCCGTGTCAGAGACCAATCAGCGCCAATTCGACTGGGGGCCGCCGGCCGGCTCAGGCGACGGATTCAAAGAATGGTTGATCTACTTTGTCATTTTAGCGCTGCTGGGTATTGGTGCCTGGGTGCTGCTCGACATCAACGGTCGTAACGGTGCGCCAGCAGCCACCCCTGTGGCGACATCGGCAGTCTCGAACGTTCAGCCGCTGGCAGTGCCGCCGACAGAAGAACGGTTGCCGGAAATCATGCCCAGCTTTTTTGTGCAGCTGGGGGCTTTCGCTGACGAGGAGTCTGCCAGAGAGATATATGCACAGCTGGTTGAAGACGGTCTTTCGCCGCGTTTGGCCGGCCCTGATGACCAGTATGAAATTTATCGTATTCTTCTTGGCCCGTTTCAATCGGAAGAAGAAGCCGAAAACAAAGCTGAACAGCTTAATTCGATAGGTTTGCACTGCTTTGTATCTGAATCCCTCTGAGTTTTTAATAATGGTTTTAAATAAAACTGTGATAAAATCTCTTTGAAAAATGAATAAACCACACCTACCAGCAGGGAGGGCCTGATTTTGGCTATAAAAAGTTCTCAGGATACCGCGGTTGCAGCAGGGTTTCTTTCGCCTTTTATGCTTCTGTTTGGAGTTTTCCTTATTTTCCCGATCTTTTATTCTTTTTATCTGAGTTTTTTTGGTTCGCCTACCGACTATAGCCTCACCAATCTCGAATTTGTCGGCCTTGCCAACTACAAACGCATCATGAGCGATTTTCAGTTCTGGTGGTCTCTGGGAGTTACCGCTTTTTACGGTGTTCTCAGCATTCCGCTGGGTATCTGTGCTTCGCTGGCACTGGCTTTGTTGCTTGATAACAAGCTGTTTGGCAAAAGCTTTTTCAGAAGTGCGTTTTTTCTGCCGAACGTTCTCGACATGCTTGTAGTGGGCGTCATCTGGACTCTTATTTATGCCCCTAAGTTTGGCGCGCTGGCGCAGATTACAACCTGGCTGATTGGTGAAAACAATTTTTTCAACACCACTGGCTTGCTCGGCAGCCCCATGACTGCCCTTCTGGCGGTTGTTGTCGCTATGGTGCTCAAAGGCGCAGGGTTCGGTATGGTTTTGTTTCTGGCCGCTCTGCAGAATATCCCGGAAGCTGTTTACGAGGCCGCCGATATCGATGGCGCCTCTGAATGGCAGAAGTTCACAAAAATTACTGTGCCGCTGCTGCGACCTATAATAGTGTTCATGGTTATTACCGGTGTTATTGGCTCTTTGAACGCCTTTACCGAAATCTATGCCATGACTTCGGGCGGCCCGCAGGTGGTTATGGGTGGCGAAACCGTCGGCTCGACTTCGGTTGCAGGTTATTACCTCTTCAAACAGTTTGATTCTGGTAACTACGGCTATGCAGCTGCTATTTCTTATATGCTTTTGATCATAACTCTTGGCATCACCTGGCTGCAACAGAAGGTTGCCGCACGCAACAACGGAATGGAGGCCGGAAAATGAGCGCAAATTTCCATCCGGGCCGAATTTTGACATTTGTATTGCTGCTCGCTCTGATGATTTCTATGACCTATGTAATTTCGGGTCAGTTGTTTAAATTCGGGGCAATGACCGTATCGGCCTTTGCCGTCGGCGAAGGCGCGGAAGGAGCGACCAGAGCCGGTGAATTGATGCGAATGATGGTGCCGCTCCATAGCGGTCTTGCCATCATTATGACGATAATACTCACCTTTTATGTCGTGCGGCGTTTTCTGAAAACACCGATAGAGCAGCGTTCAGCCTTTTTGAAGCGCATGTTTCTGTATGAAGCTCTGATTGCCGGAGTTGTAGTTGTGTTGTTTCCATTTTTCTGGATGCTTTGCACGTCTTTCAAGCCTTCCGGCCAGGAACTGGTTATCAGCAAGGCCAACCCATTCGATATCGTCCCTTCAGAACCAACTCTCGACAATTTTCGCCGTGTTCTCAAGACTGACGCAGCTTCAGTGGCGGCCGGCGCTCTCGATCCGATCGAAAATAAGAAGAATTTCGGTACATATTTTCTCAATAGTTTGCTGGTAGCGACAACCGCGGCGTTTCTTGTAACCCTGTTTGCCTCGATGGGTGCTTACGTTTTTTCCAAAAAACAATTGCCTTATAAACAGCAGATGTTCATGCTGCTGCTCGCTACAATGATGATTCCGGGCATGATGTTCATGGTGCCGCAGTTTTTCATGGTTTGCAAAATGGGGCTGTTCGGAACCAAGTGGGCGATGTTTCTGCCGCATCTGGCTTCAGTGTTCGGCATCTTTATGCTCAAACAGTTCATGGACACCATTCCAGATTCACTGCTCGAGGCCGCTCAAATAGACGGGGCTTCTGAATGGCAGGTTTTTCGAGTGGTTATCGTGCCACTCGCCTTTCCAATCATTCTGACTCTTTTTCTGCTGACCTTCCTGTTTCACTGGTCTAACTTTTTGTGGCAGCTGATCGTCACCAACTTTGAAAACCCGCTCAGCATAACTCTGCCGGTCGGTCTGGCACTTTTCAGGGGGCAGTATACTTCTGAACTGGGTCTGATCATGTCGGCTTCATGTTTCTCGATCGTGCCGATTGCCGTGCTGTTTCTGTTCGCGCAGCGTTACTTCATCGAAGGCATGACTCAGGGCGCAGTAAAAGAGTAGGAGACCCGGCAATGAAAGAAAAATATCTGATCGTAATCGCGGTAATCGCTTATCTGGCGCTTGTTTTTGTCGGCTGGGACGACTCCATAGCCACCAGCCCCGATGGTCGCACCATCTTGACTTTCTGGCATACCTACAACGACCAGGAAGAAGTCATTTTGCGCGAAATCATCAAAAAATGGGAAACCGGCAACCAGAAGTTTACCATTCGCCCGGTTCGTATTCCGTTCGATGGCCACAAACCGAAGCTGCGCACTGCGCTGACAGTTGGCCAGGGCCCAGATATGGCTCGTGTCGACTGGTCGTTCGTCTGTGAACTGGCTCGCAAAAATGCAGTAGTCGACCTCGGAACCCTCGGCTTCGAAACTATCAGAGCCCAGTATCTGCCGGCTGCCATCGGTTCATGCAATGTCGGCGGCAAGTTCTACGGTCTGCCTGATCAGAGCAACTGCGTCGCGATGTTTTACAACCGCCAGATGTTCAGAGATGCTGGTTTGTTGCCACCGCAGGCAGAAATTGACAATACTGCTGTGCCAGCCGACGAATTTGCCAGTGTTCTGCCGAAAACCTGGGAAGAATTCATCGAATTTGGCAAGAAGCTGACTGACGAATCGAAAGGCCAGTATGCCTTTGCGATGCTCAACACCTTGTGGTGGAACCTGACTTTTCTCAACACCTACGGCGCTAGAATCGTTTCTGAAGATGGCACCAGGTGCCTTATCGATTCAGATGCGGCGGTTGGCGCTGTCGAAATGATGGCCAGCCTGTTTGCCAAGCATAAAATCGAAGCCGGCGCCTGGCGCCCCGGTGCGATTACCCCCGAACAGGGTTTTGTTAACGGCAAATACGCGATGATCATGATGGGTCCCTGGAACCTCGCCAAATTCAAGAATGCCAAGATGGATTTCGGCGTTGGCCTGATACCAGCTGGCCCGGCAGGTACTTCGACCAATGTCGGTGGCACTGACGTTGTTATTTTCAAGGGTTCGAAGCATGCCGAAGCCTGCTACAGCTTTCTGACTTTCTTCACCAACGCCGAAAATCAGGTTCGTTGGTGCACAGAGCTCAATCAGTTGCCGATCAATCTCGGTGCCTACGATCTGGTCAAGTTCGAAGACCCGCACCTGATGACATTCATGGAACAGATGAAACACGCCGGCCCTAACCCGGTAGTTAAGGACTTTGGCCTGCTCGAAGACCTGGTGAACCCGGAAATCGAAGCGGTTCTCTCTGGCCAGAAAAACGCAAAAGACGCCCTCGGCAGCGCCGCGAAGAAAGTTCAGGAACGCCTGCTCGACTCATAAGCTCGTTTTATTTGCACTCCGACACCCGGTTTATCTGATTTTAAGCCGGGTGCCGTTTTTTTTTGCGCTCAGTATTTTCATGGTTTGGTAACGTGCTTGAAAAGGTTGGCTATTAAATTATATTTAGACTGGGTTCATATATTTTGAACTGTTGCCGCTTTGGTCTGCACTTTTCAGGAGAGGGGGCGGGAGCATGAAAGCCGGAATCTGTTTTAGCGGTACTGGGCCTGTTCTGTTTTTGACGACCTATGATTCATTTTTACACCCTGAATTGATAAATAAGTTGGCGGCCAAGGGAATCAAAAAATTTATAGTTTATGAAGTTTCGATCGACCTGGTTCAGGAAAAATACGGAAAGCATTTTGATGTAATCATGGGAGACCTGAGACAAGAAAGCGATCTGCGTGTTCTGGATTACGATGGCCACCATGTTTTTTATCAGTTTGCGCTCAACGAGCTTGGTCAACCCGTTATCTATGATGGAGCACTCTGAGGTGCATTTAAGTTGATTTTTTTTAAATTATTGAGCTGTTGATGATCGTTTGAGACATTCAAAGAATGGCTTTGTTGTCTGATGTTTGCTTGTGTTTGTCTTTGTCTGAGAGATTTTCGTTAACAAAACAGCATAATCTTCCGACAGGGTTCATGGATTTGTTTGCCTCCTTATTTTTCGGGCCGGGAAAAACCCCGGTCTTTTTTTTT
>JAKQQP010000526.1 GCA_029564115.1 Candidatus Rifleibacteriota bacterium
GATCTTGGGAGCTTTACTTTTGAAATAACCGTCAAAAACGGAAATTCAGGTGATACAGCTCTTTTCGATGGCTGCCAGCTTGAAAAGGCTATACACGACAATGGCGAGACAACTACTCAACCCACGCCATGGACAAACGACAAGAACCTCGTGGCGCCCACTCTGCAGCGCGGTCTTCAGAGCCCCGAGCCATACTATTCCTGGTGATGCGCGGGGTATCAAAACCCCGCCGTACATTATACCAGAAGGTCGGGGCGCATAATTGCTGACCGAACAATGGCAGATTGACAGGCAACGATAGTTCTGCTACAAAGGGCAAACGGAAACAATCACTGCATTTTCAGCCAAAGCAAGAATCGTTCAAATGAAGCAAAGTTTATTTTGTGGTATGCGTGACGGCATACCAGTGTGCCTGGGTTATATCGTCGTTTCGATGTCGTTCGGCATGTTTGCGGTTGCGCACGGCATTCCGGTTTTTTCGACCATCGCTCTCTCTATGACCAATATGACATCCGCCGGGCAATTTGCCGCGGTCAATCTTGCCGGGGCCTGTGCATCTTTTACCGAAATAGGCTTTGCAACTGTTGTTGTCAATATCCGCTATGCGTTGATGAGCCTGGTTCTGTCGCAAAAAATCGAAAAGATGTCATTTTTAAAAAGAATGCTTCTGGCGGCCGGCATCACCGACGAGGTCTTCACCATTGCCTCGACCCGCGGCGAAAAAGTGAGCTTTTCGTATATGGCCGGGCTGATCATAACGCCATACCTTGGCTGGTCGCTGGGCACGATTCTGGGAGCAACTGTCAACTCGCTGATGCCGGTTTCGGTTGTCTCGGCCATGGGAATCACCCTTTACGGAATGTTCGTGGCCATAACGGTTCCGGTCGCCCGCGAAGAACGGCCAGTATTGTATACCCTGTTGATTGCAATTACCTTGAGCTGTATCCTCAAATACGCCCCTGTTATATCAGCTCTCTCAAGCGGCTGGGCAATCATAATCGTCACGCTTTTTACTTCTGCTCTGGCGGCCGTTCTCTTCACCGCCGATGAGGAACCCGCATGAGTTATTTAACCGGCGTGATTATGATGACTGCCATCGTTACCTACCTGGTAAGAATGCTTCCCATCGTTTTTTTCAGACGGGAACTATCGTCGCGGCGATTGAAGGCCTTCATGTATTACATTCCCTACGCGGTGCTCGGCTCGATGACTTTTCCGG
Organism: Candidatus Rifleibacteriota bacterium; assembly: GCA_029564115.1. The sequence continues at coordinate 1,220 of JAKQQP010000526.1, forward strand.
CCATACTGGAATCGACGCGCAGCACCTTTTCGGCCGGCACCGGCTTTCTGGTCGCAATTTTGCTGGCCTATTTCAACCGCGGCCTTCTGCAGACTGCCCTCGGCGCGGCAGCAGCAGTCTTCATCGTCGAATACCTGACCCTTTAGCGCCAGAAGCTGGCAATAGATCGATCATCTGAGCTTCCGCGACCTGAGAAGGTCGAGCTTTGTTCATTTTTCATGAACAAGGCAATTTTGTGAACAGGTTCTAATCCTCGCAGCCATTTTAAGGGCATTCGCCCCTGGCGTCAGTCTTATTATTCTGCAAAAACTGCCTGCCGAGTTCGGTGAGGCGATATTTCTGAGTTGGGCTTCGAGGTGATTCAGGTTGAGTCATTTCCACTAAACCAGAATTTAATGCTGGTATTAGATAAGCATCGCGAAAATGATCTTCGTGTTTTAAACCAAGCAGTAGATTTACGGGACTGTTCCCGGGTCAATGGTAAAATTTCGGGAAGCTTAACAGTAAAGCGCACGCGATTGGCTATTTCTTCAATTACCGGTTCAGGCCAGTTATTGGCCCGGATTTCATTGAAGATTCCGGGGATGCCACTGCGCCACGTAGCGCACCCGAAAAAACTACGCGGCTTTATTAATCACCGGGCGATGTGTGGGCGCAAAAAGATACCACCAAAGGTTTCAGGGTGTTTTCAGGCGCAGAAAGTCGCGGGTTATTCCTGAGAAAAAGTCGAATGACCACAGGGCCAGTGATTTGGGATCGCTTACGAACAGTTCAACATCCTTGCGGGCCTGCTGAAAGTCTACCTGTTGGAAGCGGGCCAACAGTCTTTCTAACAGATCATTGCCGGCAAGCTCTTCGCTCTTTGCCAGATAACCAGTCTGGCGCAGACGTGCAACCAGATGTTCCATATTCAAAGGCGTGCGTCTGGCGAGATACCAGGCATAATCGTAAAAGTCTCGCCCTTTAACCCGGTTCTGCCAGCCGCGGCAAAGCAGCGCATGAATTTTCCCGGCAAAAAGAGAGGGGGCATCATACATTCTGACCGAATAGGGAACAGGAAGCAGCTGATATTTCAGCTCAAAACCAGCGCCCGGCGGCGGATCGGTGTCGAGCTCGATTTTGATGCGCAGCTGTTCATCAGGATTTACACCGCTGACAGGGGGCTTTATCGATGCAATCTTTATCAGATGCAGCTGGGTTCCACCTTTTATAAAAGCTGACCTGACGGCAGACCGGTTGCTTTTGACCTTTTCTTCAACCGTCATTTCCAGGCCGAATGCAGCAAGTTCATCACGCAGCGGACCAATGAACCTGGCCAGTTCAAAGGTTTTATCGGGCTGAAGCAAAGTAAAATCAAGATCCTCAGAAAAGCGGTCGAGACCGTAAAAAATTCGCAGAGCAGTTCCGCCATAGAACGCGGCATGACTGAAAAAGCCGCCTCGATAAAGCCCGAGCAAAGCCAGTTCCTGGACTATTTCCTTGAGCGCGTTGCGATAATCTTCGATGCTGACACAGGAATAGCGTTCAAGCATACTCTTAATGGCACTGTTCACCTTGCTGCCCCTTTTTTCAAAAGCGTCAGCAGGTGCTTGAAAACGGTTTTACGGTATAATGGCGCGAGAAACTCAACAGTTTCGAGATCGAGTTCTTCAAGACTGCCCGGTTCGATGCGCCAGTCTTCATGCAGCAGCTTTGCCAGAGCTTCACTGGTGCTCACCCGGCCGGCGCGAAACAGCAGGTCACAAAGAGCCTTTTCCGGCGATGCGATCAAAAAGTTCGCCCCACCCTCCTGTTCACATTTAACAGCATAGGGATACGCCGCTGCCGGCAGGTAGTAATAGTAGAAATCGCCAAGAGGGGTCTGGAAAATGCGGTTCTTGTTTTTTCTGAAAGTGGCACTGGTTATGGCGTTGACCTTTTCGGGAATGAGCCCGTAGTAACTCAGCGCCGTTTCAAACGAGACATAAGACGGCCCGTAGATAATCGCCGCGAGACTTTTGCGGGAATAACCGCGCTCACTGGCCGGCAGAAAAATGCCCCGGCGCAGCTGAATGATTTCGCCAGACCTGATCAATCTGGTGATCTTCGCCTTCGGCGAGGCATACCCGCGAAGCTCGTGCATCAGCGTAGCATGATCTTTGAACATTTTATCTCCAATAAGTACAATTATATGATACTTTCTGGAGATAAACAAGAGTGCCTGAAAATTTGTGATGTGGCGTTTGCTCGTGACCGCTTGTCTTATGCGGTCTTAGTCAGCCATTTTTAATGTCATTCGATCTTGGCGTCAGTCTTATTATTCTGCAAAAATTGCCTGCCGAGTTCGGTAAGGCGGTATTTCTGAGTTGGGCTATTCGGAGAATCTGGTTGTGTCATTTCAACGAGATTTGCGTTAATCGCAGCTTCAAGATAATTTGTCGAAAAATTCATCCGGTCTTTTAAGCCAACAGCTCCCATGAGCTCAGCACGAGTCATTTCTCCTGTTAACGAATTTACCAGTTTCATTACTTGCGGGGTTACTTGATGGGTTACTTGATGGGTTGCTGGCTCTGCGACTTGCCCTGCGGATTTACGCGACTGTTCACGGGTCAATGGTAAAATTTCGGGCAGCTTAACAGTAAAGCGAACGCGATTGGCTATTTCTTCAATTACCGGCTCAGGCCAGTTATTGGCCCGGATTTCATTGAAGATTCCGGGGATACCGCTGCCCCATTGTTCAATCAGTTCAAGTTCGCGAAAGATCCGGGCAATGACAGGATTACGAATCTGTGAAACGCCGGCCTTCAGATCATCGATAGTCAGGCCGGGGAGAAGCAGACCCGGGCTTTCTACCTCGATCCGGTCATCAAAAAACGCCACCCGGATCGGCGTGCCGCTGTTGGAATAATCAGCGTGAACAAGGGCGTTAATAATGACTTCGCGCAAAATATTTATCGGAATGCTCCAGATATCTTTGCGACGAATTTCCGAAAAATCTGCGCCACGCATCGCATGCTTCTTTAAAAACAGCATTATGCTCTCGACGGCTTTCGGCAGCGGCTCATGTATCTCGGTGTGATCAAAAATATCACCCTTGTCTTTGCCGATGAAGCGGCCACATTGTATCCAGCCACCCGGAAAATGAAACTGCCGGTCTTTGCCGTAAAGAAGAATTCCGCCATGACTGGGCACCAGACGCCCCTGCTCCTGAACAAGAATTTTCAGACTCAGCAGGCTGTGTTCATCAATTTTCCTGGCACTGAAGTCAGATTTGACGGCATCGACATCAATATCGGCAATGGTTAACTGAGGCATTGGCAGAGTATCAAAAGAAATACCCGCCACTCCGCGCTGCAGCTCGGCAATAATCTGAAAATCGGCCTTGCGGTTACTTGAGCCAAGGCGGACATACACGCCGTTCTGCATGCCCTCTGCTTTTATAAAATGTGGCCTTGTTCCGCTCAGGAATACTTCAACCAGCAAAAGCGTCTTTCCCTCGAAAGTCACCAGTTCAATATTAGGAACCAGGCGTGGCGAAATGCTGTCTGCTATAAGATTGCAAAGGCGTTCTTCTTCATCCAGAGGCGACGAAAAACCAATAACCTGACGATCATCAGCCACCCCCAGAACCAGCCTGCCGCCGGCTGAATTGGCAAAAGCGACCAGAGTCTTCAACAGCGGTGAAGGAGAAGATAAATCCCGCTTAAACTCCAGCCTTTTGCCTTCAGGTTCCTGCAACAACTTACTGATGAGAGAATTCATAATTCCTGACCACGTATGAAAGATGGGCAACCGAAATGTTTGTTGATTCTCGACAAAAGCCCACATGCGGCGCAGAAGTATTCTATCAGAATCAAGGCGTTTATAAAATCAGGTTGAAACTTTCTGCCCGTCTCTTTGCCAGCGCGACCTTCCCGCCAAATACCAGATTTGTATACCCAAAAACCACTGAGGGTCATGGTTCAAGGCCCGGGCTAACTTTCTTCAGCCATTTTTAGCCCAGCTTTCTAAGCTCATTTTCATCCCCGATAATCATCAGAATCGGCGTTTCAAGAACTCTGGCCACAAAATGGTCCTTTTCGGTCCTTCGTTTCACGAATTCAGCCCGACTCATAACATGCGGATTAATTTCACGACCTATTTTACCACAAGGTTCCTGCAATAATTTACTGACGGCTCGCAAGCCGATATCGCCAATAACGAACAGGTCAACATCGCTTTCAGGCTTTTCTTTACCTGCCGCAATCGA
>JAKQQP010000527.1 GCA_029564115.1 Candidatus Rifleibacteriota bacterium
CGCCAGACGCGCTTCCTGGAGGTTCTGCAGGTTAACCGTGCCATACATATAATGATGCCGGGTGTTTGATAAAAAGCGGTAAATCATCAGCAGAACGACAAGAGCGATGCCGACACTGATCGAAATTTCGACCAGCGTAAAGCCCTTTGTTACAAGCCTTTTTATATTGTTCTCTGAGTTCTTATGCATCTGTTACCTGTCAGTATGTGAGGTTTTTGTCGTTCAAAAGCAGCACCGAAAGCTCGACCTGACGATTTCGATCATCAGAAAGGTTTATATTTGCGGGCCGGTGTGCCTCACTCCATTTAACTCTTACCGTAACCTTTTTAAGCAGCCCAGGCTGGAGATAGCTGTCATTAACCTCACTGATTTCTACTTCTCTGAAGAACCAGGCATTATTGTACTGCTCAGAATATTGCAAGGCACCGGCCATCAGACCATCTTTGCTCCACACCGGGTGTGTCGTAGGACTTACGGCTAGCTTAACCGGTGTCAGACCGCCACCCGACTCTTCAACCATTGACCCGCAGAAAGCCGAAAAAATACTGTCGTCTATCTGAGAAAATTCAGCCAGTGATGCCCATTCGATAACCTCATTCGCCAGTTCTACCGCCCGCAGGTAATGAATCGCCTTTGAAGTGTCAGTGCGTGAAGAAGTGACCATATAAATAACCGGCACAGCACAGGCAGAAACGACCAGAACAGCAATAAGGACTTCGACAAACCCCATACCCATGCGATGAAAACCGGAAAAACCAGTATATGAGTTCATGGCAGAATCTTCCCTTCATTGGCAAAGGCTTCAGATTCTCGATTATTCTCTGCCTGACCCGCAACCGCAAAAATATGCGCCGGCGGCTCGGGAAACCGGATTTCTCTGAGCTGCTGCGGCTCTGCCGTTCCTTTTTCAATTACCAGAGCTGCAGGCAGCTCGGCATTTGATCCGATTGTCTGCTCTTCCTGAACAATTTCGACCGGCGCTGTTCCTGAAAAGAACTTCAGAAAACCCAGAGTAAGACTCATGCAGAACACCACCGATAAAACAATCATCCAGCGTGCCTGATCCATTAGAATGTCTTACCTCCGGCATTTATCGAGAATGAGGTTTTTACCGGCCCGATACTGATATGATACGGATCCATTTTTTTGCCGGCAACTTCGAGGGCAGGCTCATACAGCAGCGGGTCATGCTCGACGATCAGAGCTCCATCTTTTGCAAGCCCTGAATTGCTTGTGTCCTGAACGTAGAGATAATCAAGCAGCAGATTGCCTTTGATCAGAATCTTCTTTTTGCGGTTGGCAAGCAGAGTGCCGATGCGGTTCGGGTCGGTCGAGCCATGGGGATTGAAGAAAGCAGCCAGTGAAGCCTCAATTGTTACTTCATCGGCGGTGTCTTTTATGCGATATTGCCCCTGGCGCAGATAAATGCGCAGAGAATCGTTGGTTTTGAGCTGATCACGATAGCGCGCAAGATTACCAATCAGGCAGTCGCCGCTGCCAAGATAGATAATGCCTTTGCCGCTGTAGTATTTAATGTCGGAAATATCCAGATCGCCCGCTTCAATGTAAATCAGGCCATCGAGAAACATGATCTTTTTGCCATCGACTGTAGCAACCCGGTTCTCGATAAATTCCTTCGGCGAGGGGTAGTTGTAGCTTGCGGTTTTAAAATCGACAAGACGACCAAACATGCGGGCTGGCGCCGGGGTGGCCGAAGGTTTTTGAACCGGGTGCAGAAAAGTCGGGGCCGGAGTAGTCAGAGGGTTGATGGTTACCGGCTTGCGCTCACCATCATAGAAGGTTACGCTTTTTCCGAGCAGGGCATTTACCGAGATATGGTCGATTGATCCGCTCATCATCATTTTGTCAGAAAAATAAGGTGAGGCGGCAAGCTGATTGCCGAGCTCTGTATTGAGAAAGGTTTTCGGTTTCAGCTGAGGCCGGCGGAAAGCAAGAGGAACCGGTTCTGGAATGACATCTTTTTTCTGGTCGAAGAAGTCAATCTGCTTGGTAAAGGTATCAAGATAGGCAATTTTGAAAAAGCGCAGAAATGCCGGCCCCTCAACCAGAACCGGAGTTCTGTTGTCGTAACCATAAAGCTTCATCATACGCCCAACTCGCATTCTTTCCGGGTTGTATATTTTTGAGGAGCTGTCAGACGCCTCGTCACCCTTTTTGTCGAGGTAGGCATTGAAAAACGGACCTTTTTTGCCAAATTCTTCAGAAAGGTCTGAAAGCCCTTTGTAAGCAAGCGCTGTCACCCACTGGCGCGGGTTTGGCAGATTCGGACGCTCGTAGCCATCGACATCCCAGACGCCGGCTGCATCGATATAACCATGGTGATACTTCCATTCGACGATACAGGTGTTGAGAATCTTTTTGAAGCCAGAACATTTCGAATAGTCGAAGCCAGAGGCATTTTTTTCAAAATCTTCGCATATCTGGTAACTGGCTGCGTTGCTGTTTGATTGTTTCTTTGAGTCGGCGCATTTCTTTTTCAGGTCGTCGCCGGTCTTAAAATCCTGGCGTTTGCCGACACAACCGTCGGCGGCATCGTTGACAAACACCTCATAAATGCGCATAACCGCCTTAACTCGATAAAACTGATCGACGGTAATGCCTGAAAGACTTGAAAATTGAGTTTCTTTGAAGGTTAAAAGACTGCTTTCGCCTGAACCGCCCGGAAACTTCTGCAATGCCGAAAAATTAAACAGTTCGGAAAACCCCGGCAGATCTTTGTTCTCAGCGAAACTCAGATCGAGCCACAGATTCTTCTCGCTGTCGCGGCAATCAGGGTAGTTCTCGTTGCCGAGATAAACCCTGGAAATATGAGCACCGACAGGGTTGATTCCCTGAACGATGATGCGCCGCGATGTATTGTTGTAATCAGGCGAATAGTTTTTAACAAAAAGGGCGTATCTGTCGAGGTTGTGGCGCACGTCGAGCAATCTTACGTCGTGTCTCTGATGCGCTTCGATCACGTGATCTTCACCGCCATCGCGAAATGCCTGTGAATAAACATCGAGATAGCCATTGAAAGCAGAAACAGAGTTGTATTCCGCTTTGCGATAAACCTTTAGAATTGCCCGACTTTTGATTTGCAGAGGGTAACCGGCTGACTGAGCCATCTGCATGGTCTGTTGTGGTTCAAAATCAGATACAAGCAGAATGTCTGAGTTAAGGGTCGCAGCTGGAGCTGATTCTGGAAAAATCGACCGGAATCTTGAAAAAATACTGCTGCTGCTGTCGCTGTTAACCTGACTGCGAATCATGGCCACAACTTCGGCATTGGCTGATTGAGCCAGAAGGGCCAGGCGGTTCTGGTCGACCGTGCGGGCCAGCTGAGTTACGGCACCCTGCTTGAAGCTGTTAAGGGCAAAAGCGAGAATTGCCAGTGCCAGCAGCACGGCCATGACTATGTAGAGAATGAACCCGTGCCGGGCCCCGGCCAGTTTCTGCTTTTCTGATGACCCGGCAGTCATAAAATTTAACATCAGCTGACCAGATAAATTT
>JAKQQP010000547.1 GCA_029564115.1 Candidatus Rifleibacteriota bacterium
GTGACTGGGGTGAAGTCGTAACAAGGTAGCCGTAGGAGAACCTGCGGCTGGATCACCTCCTTTCTATGGAGATCATGTTATCTGGCATAGGTCCGATGCAAATCGGCAGCGCAGTAACGGATTTTCGTCGAGCTTGGAAGATTTTTTAAAGCCTTTCGATCTTTATTCATAAATTTAACAGGGCTGAGTTCCAAAAGAACTCAGCCCTGTTTGCTTTAGTCTGCTTTTTTATTTTGTGGAGCTTGAAGAATGTATTGATTTGCTGCTGTCTTTCATGGCATTATCAGGATAATGAGAGGGGCAATGATGAAAACCCGATTCACCATCTTAAAGCCGACGATTTGGGCCGTTTTGTTCTCGATCTTGAGACACCGGCCGAAAAAACCGTCGGCAGAATGTTCGGTTGCTTCACTAAAATCGCGGCGGTTATAGCTTTCTTTTTGTTCATTTCTGTCATGACGAGTGACTTCGGAGTGCTGTCGAAGCTCACCCGTTTTGCCGGCCTCATTCTGGTAGTTGGCTTTTTCTGCAATTCATCTGGCTGTCAGGTCTGGCATACCGCTTCCCACTGTTAAAATTGAACTGCAGTGACGTTTTGCCCATAAACCAATCTGTAACAGCCCGCGAAAGGTGAGTGACATGCGACAACGGCCTTATTTAAAGACTCTGGTAATATCTGCCATTTTTCTGCTGACCTTTTCGACTGTTTACGGGCAGGTTGCCACTGCAGCCTTCGTGCTCAGGTTCGTCGATGCCGACACGGGCCGGCCGTTACCGCTCGTCGAAATTGAAACTTTCAATGCCATGCGTTTTGTCAGCGACAATCTTGGCTGCATTGCCATACAAGAGCCTGATCTGATCGGCACCAGGTTGCGTTTTGTCATTCGCGGTAACGGTTATTGCTACCCTCATCTTGATTTTTTTGGGGAAAAGGCTGTCAGCTCGGTGATTGAGCCGGGCAGGCAGTTGCTGATCAGTTTAAAAAGAACTGCGGCGGCAGAAAGACTTTATCGCATAACCGGCGCCGGCCGTTATCGCGACTCATCGCTGGCTGGGACTACCGGTGTGGACAACTGTCTCCCCGGTCAGGTAATTGGGCTTGATTCGGCGATTCCAGTATGGTGGCGCAATCAACTGTTCTGCTTCTGGGGTGACACATTGACCACTGATCGCCTTAACCTGAGCGCATCCGGTGGTATTGTCGAACTGGCCGATGGCAGCGACCCAACGCTTCCTGTGCAGGTCAATTATTTTTCTGATAATGAGGGTTATGCGCTGCCGATGATCGATACAGGCTCGCCCGGTTTCGTCTGGGTCGAAACGGTATTGCCGCTGCAATATGGTCGTCATGGCGAAATTCTTGCGGCACGTTATGTCAAACACAAGACTCTTGAGGAAGCGGTTGAAACAGGCTTTGCGGTTTTTCAGCCGGCCGCGCGAAAATTTTCGGTGATTAGACGAATCAAGTCGGGACGTCACCACAAATCAGCTCATGCAGTAGCGGTCACACATGCCGGTCGTCCGCGTTTTGCCGTGCAGCCATGGGAAATAACCGAACCCGACCTCAAAAATTTTATGAACCCAGCTTCATATATCAACTACACCTGCCTTGAACAAGTCAGCGGTGCCGGTGAAATTCAGCTTGGCGGGCAGTCATATCGCGTGCGGCGGAACAGGGCAGGTCGCCCGGTTTTCTCGTGGGTTCAGGGAGGGTTGCCCTGTTCGCCGGTGGTACAAAAAACACTTCTGCAGGCCGGCCTTCTGCAGAATGACGAAAACTGGCTGCAGCTTACAGAGATTGGTTCCGGCAGAAAAAAATCTGATTTCAGCGGCTCAATCAGCTGGAACAGCTTCAGGGAGCAATGGATCATGATCACTCAGGGGCACACCGGCGAAATATGGTATGCCCAAGCCGACACCTTCACCGGGCCATGGTTGTATGCAAAGCGCGTCGTCGAGCACGATTCATACAACTTCTACAACCCGGTGCATCACCCCTGGTATGATAGAGACGGCGGCAAAACAATATTTTTCGAAGGCACATACACTTCTTTTTTCACTCGCGACAATTATAAATCGCCGCGGGCAGACTACAACCAGGTAATGTATCGACTGCAACTCGACCAGCCGTCTTTACTTCTACCAAAGCCTGTTTACCGGGTCGAAACCGCTGCAGGGAAATGGCGCCTGATGAGCGGTAAGGCCGTAACCGTCGCCGGTTTATGGGCAAGGGTGCAGCAGATTGAATTCTGCGCCTTCAGCGAAAATGCTGCAGCGCCGGAGCTGCTGCAACCGGTTTATGACCACGCCACACAAGACGGTGATGCGACAAAATTGAGCCTGATAAACAATGGCAGTCAGCCGCTTTTTTACGCTTTGCGCACCGCCTCGGACGCGGCAAGTCTCGGAATATCAACCAGCCTGCTTAAAATTGCAGACTTCGGCGCGGTTTTCCCTGCCGCTGGCATTTTGACGCTGTCGCCCGAAATAAAACCGCGATAAGCTGCTCAAACTGTCGAATTAAGACTGATTTGTTTTTTGTGGCGAACGGGGGTAGAATTTTGTCATAACCGGGCGTGATAAATTGAGCACAGTCAGAGAAAAAACGGAGAGGACACCTGATGGATAATGCCACCAAAGTGATTTCATATATCTACTCGATCTGGGACAGCTATTTTGGTCAGGTGACTTTTACCGGCCTTGGTTCTGGCATAGATCAGACTCTCATCGCCACTTTGGTTTTTCTGGTAGTGTCGTTGCTTTTAATCAAGCTTTTTCGCAAGGTGAATGACAAAATCAAGAACTTGCGTGACCGCGCCGAGTTCACTCTGAAAATAGGCGAACTTACGCTGATCTCGGCTGCAGGGCTCTCTGAATTTCTGCTGGTGCTGTTTCGTTTTGTCAGAGCGGTGTTTCTGGTGTTTTTGTTTTTCTGTTATCTGACGCTGATCACCGGTTTTTTCAAGGCGACACGCGGGCTTGCCACAGCCGGTCTGCGTTGGTTGTTCAGCTCTATGGCTCAGCTGGGTGGTCTGGTCTGGGCTTGTGTGCCCGGGTTTGTCGCCATATTTTTCATTGCTTTCATTACCATGCAGATTTTGAAACTTCTGCATCTGATAATGGGTGCCGTTGAGCGTGGAAGCATCAGTCTGCCGTGGTTTCATCGGGACTGGGCGAGCCCGACCGACAAACTGATAAGCTTTCTGCTGGTAGCTCTGGCAGTCGTTCTTGGAGCGCCTTTTCTGCCTGGTTTTGATACTCCGGCATTTCAAGGAGTCTCGGTTTTTCTGGGGCTGTTACTGTCTTTGGGTTCAACCGCCGCCGTAGCCAATGTTGTTGCCGGCGTCACCTTGATTTACATGCGTGCCTGCCGCCCCGGTGACCGTGTAAAAATTGGCGAAATCGAGGGAATAGTACTCGAAACCGGGTTGCTGGTGACCCGCATAAAAACCATGGAAAATCGCGTTATCACCATGCCGAACGGTTTGATGCTGAGCCAGCCGATAATCAACCTGACTTCTCTAGCTCAGGCCGAAGGCGTTGGAATGAGCGTCGATCTGACTCTCGGCTATGACCTTGACTGGCGCATGGTTCACAAGCTTTTGCTTGCCGCCGCCGGCAAAACCGAAGGCCTGGCCGGGCAGCCAGCTGCGTTCGTTCTGCAAAGTGAACTTGGCGATTTTTCAGTTGCCTACCGGCTGCAGGCTTTTACTCGCGACCCGGTCAATCTGCCACGCATTCACTCAAATCTGCGTGCCAACGTTCTTGATACCTTCGCCGAAGCTGGTGTCGAAATTCTTTCACCCGTTTATGAAGCGAATCGTGAAGGCACTGGCCCAGTAATTCCCCAAAAACAGCCAGAAAAATAGTAACTCTGCGGACTACACTGGCTTGTCGCTACGATCGCCGCAATTCAGATATCTTCTTCGGTCAGCACCTCGATGCCGTTTTTCAGCAGCAGGTCGGCCGTTAGACCGTTGCCGTCGATCAATCTGCCCGTAAAAGTGCCGTCATATACTTTGCCCTTGCCGCATGATGGCGATCTCGATTTAAGAATCGCCTGAGTGCAGCCGTATTCTTTGGCCAGAGCGAGGGTGATTTCGGCACCGCGGGCAAACTGTGTCGTAACATCGATACCGGCTTTGCTGAAAACTTTGTCGCCTTTGATTTCAGAAGGGATGCGTGGCGTGGTCAGCCCACCCAGTTGCTCAGGGCAGACAAGAATTGTTTTTTCGTTTTTAACCAGCTCTTTGATTTTTTCATAACCCTTGGTCTGCCCGTCAAAGCGGCAGGGCACACCGGCGAGGCAGGCGCTGACGATAATGATGTTTTTTTTCATTTTTCGCTGCTTATTATCATTCTGACCCGGGAGTGCCCGCAGCTTTTCGCAGGCACTCCCGGAGGTGCTTACTTTATCAGGGCGGCGAGGCCGCTGAGGTTCATCTGAGCAACGTAGGCGTCGCAGACTTCGGGTTCACCGGTGACAGTGACATAGAAATGATGAATTTTCGTGGCGGCAGCCGGTTTGCGTTCAACGTAAACGGCCATGGTTTCTTCGTATGGTTTGTTGACGTAAGGCCCGAAAAACAGCACGGTTTCTGCTTTTACATCGTCGCGTTTATCGCGGCGAATGGCGAGGTCGGCGCCGGCAGGGGTCGGAATCACCTTGTAAGGATGAAAATCGGCACCGTTAGCATTGATGGAAACTTCGACCGTCAAAGATTTTGCTTCGAGATCCTGGGTTTTCTTCTGCAGTTTGTTCATGCTGCTGTTGCCTTCAACAGTGGCCTGCATTTTCGCCTGCAGTTCAATGATTTTTGCCTGATCACCGGTTTCAGCGGCTTTCTGCATTTCTTCGCTGAGTCTGGCAAGCTGATTGCTCATATTTTCGATACCTTCGGCATCGTCAGCGAGCATTTTGCCGGCTTCCATGCTTTCCTGCATACTCATTTCGCCATTGTAGACGCATGTTACGTACATTGGGATTGGAAATTTTTCTGAACCAACTCCAACCATATTCGGAATACTGATTTCTTCAGCCTTTTTAGCAATGCCGTTCTGCGCTTCAGGAAGCAGTTCGACAATTTTATTGTAAGTGGCTTCGTAGAACGCCTTTTCATCGGCATTGATGGGGCGTTCGGCGCCGCCGTCAGCAAAAAGAACCCCGGCTATCAGGCAGAAAACAGAAAAAAGCGTAAGCAGTCGTTTCATTGGATTGTTTCCTCACGGTTGTGTATTTAAAGACTGCCGCTAATATACTGCTAACACAGGTTACATCCAAGCTATTTTCTCGCAATACAAAATATTACTGATTCTCTGTCACGCTCGGGCCTGTAGTTTGTCCGTCATTCCCGCGAAGCCCGCACTTGCGAAATGGGGTGACGGGGATACAGCATTTTGACAAAGTTGAATGCGTAGTTTTATCGTCATTCCCGCGGAGGCGGAAATCTAGTTTTAAACAGCCTGGATCCACGCTTTCCCCCTCTGTGGACAAGCGCGTGAATGAAGTATAAATCAACAATTTACACTTCCGTTTGGGTTCTGCTGTCTTTTACTGCTGATAATCTAGCTTTCTCGTCTCAGAGTAATATTAAGCTCACCAAGGCTTTTATGTAACCAGTTTAGCCTGGTTCACCGGGTAATACTGCCTTAAATAAGCTGCTTTGATTTTGCCGGCTTACTGTTGTATACTTAAGGCTACTTAATACAACTAGTGGTGAGAAATATAATGACTGATTTTTTGAGTATTCTGCAGGCAGGCGGGCCGATCATGTACCCGCTGACTCTGGTCGGATTTTTCATTTTTGGTTTCGGTGTCTATCAGACTGTCTGGCTGGCAATCTGGACCCTGTGGTCAGAACGCTATTCGTGTGCCGGTGCTCCGCGCTGGGCACGCAAGGCCATAGAAATGGCGAAAAGCCGCAAAGGGCTTGCCGGGCTTTCGCTGCTCGAGTCGATCGAACTGTGTTTCTCGCGTATGGAAGACTGCCTGACGCGGCGCGTACCCGCGATGCGCTTTCTTGCACAGATAAGCACACTGATGGGCTTTCTCGGAACCGTAACAGGTATGGTCAAAGTGTTTAACACGGTCGCCAGGCTTGGCATGGTAACGCCTTCAGACCTTGCCGGCGGCATTCATGAAGCCCTGTTTACCACCGTTTATGGCCTGATGCTGGCACTGATTGCCTGGGGTTTCACCTATGCGGTCGAGGCACTTGCCCGCCGGCATCTGCGTCAGCTTGAAATTCTGGTATTTCATGAACTTGAAGTTGGTGCTGATACTGCAGCAGATGCGTCGGTCGTGATTGGCCCCGATAAAGTGACGACAGGTAAAAACTGATGGCTCTGCGCAGAAACAGTGCAAAAGAGGGTTTCGCTCTTGATCTGACCTCGTGTTCAGATATCATTTTTACCCTGCTGCTGTTTTATATTTTGACGCAGAATTTTTTACCGCAGACGCCTCTTGAACTGCCGGCGATTTCTTCGCAGACTCATGGCAGCACAACTGCCCAGCAGATCGAGGTCGCACAGAATGGCCAGCTCAGCCTGAATGGCACGGCTATGGCTGCCGATGCGGTTGTATTGCAGATTGGCGAGAAGGTTCACAATGCCAGCGACACACAGGTAATCATCTATGTCAGCCGTCTTTCGCCAGCGGGTGTCTCTATTGAGTTGCTCGACAGGCTGCGACGGGCCGGCATCAACCGTGTTGCCTTCGCCGGCCGCCCGGAAAGTGAAAAATGACTGTTTCCGGCGCAGGGCAGCGAAGAGCTAAGGGACTCACGACGGTCGTGAGCCTGGCTCTGGCATTCATTCTGCAGCTGACGGCCGGCCTTCTGCTTGTCAGAATGTGTCGTGAAGAAGTTTTGGCACGCCAGACGCCAGAGCCCCTGATAATGGTTTATCTCGCACCTGAGCCCGCACCGGCAGGCCCGGTAAAGACTGCAGCGCCAGCCTCTGTCGAAGATACTGAAAAGGTCAGCCATGTGCCGGAAATTTCTCAGCCAGCACTCCCGGTTGAAGAACCCCGGCCAGTTTTGCCGCAGCCGCTGCCAGAGCCCATACCAGAACCAGAAAAGGCGCCCCCGGAGTCAGAAGCGGCGAGGCTTTCAGAAGCAGTGCCGATAGAGCCACTGGCTTTGCAGAAGACTGAGAAATTGAAAAAGTTTGAGCCGCCAAAAAAGCACAGAATAAGCAAAAAAAACGAACTCAAGCCGGTAAAGCCGAGCAAAAAAACGGCCAATAAACCTGTGTCAGAACTGTTGGAAAAACCGGCAGCACAGCCGGAATTGCGGCCAGAGTCTCAATCGAAGTCTGAATTCGAAACGGTGAAACAGATAAAGAGCCTGGGATTGCCGCTGCCTGAACAGATGCCGACGCCGGCATTGCCAGAATCTACTTTGCTGGCCTTGAGTTCTTCTGCTCAGACTGACGAGAATGCGCTCAGTCAAACTGAAAAAACAGTCAAAGCGCTTTCAGGCGAAGAGCAGAAGGCCATAGCCCGCTACCTGGCGCAGATTCGCAAGTCTCTCGATCGCAGCCGGGTCTACCCACCGGAAGCGAGAAAGAAACGCATCGAAGGTGTGGTTCCGGTTAGATTCAGAATTTCTGAAGACGGTCTGGTCGTTGGTGCCGAAATTTCAGGCAGTGCACCCGGTATTCTGGCTGAAGCTGCAATTCAAATGCTTGCGGGCCGCCGTTTCCCACCGCCACCGACCGGATGGCAGCCATCAGCTGCTATCGAACTCAATATCAATTTCAATCTCCGCTGAATCATGGGTTGGCAAATAAAACACCTCGAAGCCTTTTTTTCATAAAAAAAGGCCCGGGGTTTAACCCGAGCCACATAACACAGATTACCCTGAGTGAATCAACGAAACTTGAGTTCCATACCAAAAGTCACCAGGCGACCGGGCTCATAATTTATCGGACCGCTCTGGTTGAGATTTATGTTGCCACCTCTGAACACGGCTTTGCCGGTTGCCTGGCTCAGCTGAACATCATCCTGATCGGTCAGGTTTTCGACATTCAGATAAATTGCCAGATCTTTGGTGGCCTGCTGCCTGATACTGAGATCGAACATGGTCGAGGCATCGACTTTCGGGTAGATAGTGCCAATAGCTTCAGTTTCACCCTGGTGCGACATGGTTAACATGGCACTGAGCTTGTTATGGTTGTAGGTGGTTCCGGCAACCGCACGGAATTCGGGTTTGCTGACCAGTCTGACATTATCAGTTTTGTTTTCGGCTTTATTGAAGTCGGTGTAGCCAACCCAGGCAGTGAATTTATTGTTGATTTTGCCGTTAACTGAGAGCTCGATTCCCGAAACTTCAGCTTCTTTGATATTCTGAAATTTGTTGTTGGCATCGGCTTCGATATAATTTTCGATGTCTGAATCGAACCAGGCGAGTGATGCCTGCCAATTTTCGTTGAATTTGTGATTCAGTCTGAGTTCCAGGTTGTCCACATCTTCGGGCTTGAGGTCAGGGTTGCCTCTGCCGTTGCTGCGGTAGAGTTCCTGCATGTTTGGGTTTCTGATGACCCGGCTGAGACTGAGACCGGCGCTGGTATTGTCATTGATGGCGTAATTCGAACCCAGAGCCCATGAAAACTCTGCATCGCCTTCATAATCGGTATCAGAACGACCCGTGATGTTCAGATCGAGTTTGTCGGTAGCCTCGATAGCATCACTGATAAAGTAACCGGTAGTGTCGACCTTTTTCCTGGTTCCGGTATCGAAGCCGTGGCCGATATCTTCAATCTCCTGTTTGATGGCACCGACTGTGACAAAATTGCGGTGGTTGGCTTCGACGTTGTAAAGAAGTTCCATAGTGTCCATTTTAACGAGAACATCGCCGTTGGCGTTCAAGACACCGGCCTGAAGATCCTTGTCGTTCGGGTAGGCCCAGGTTGACGAAAAATCTTTGTATTTTGCATAACGCAGGGTCAGATTGCCGTTGTCGCCAAAATCTTTTTCGACCGTATAGTCGTATAAAGACATGTTCCATGGTTCGAATCTTTCGTAGAACGATGGGCAAGAGATGGAACCCTGGTTTTCGAGAATCGTTGCTTTGAGAGTCCAGTCGTTCTCAAGTTCCAGTTTGCCACGATAGAGAAATGCGTGGCTGTCGTTGCGGTTGTTGATGGTGCCGAGGTTTACCGACGATTTTGGGTTGACTGCATTGGCAGCGTCGTTGAAGTTGCTGAAATCTTTAAAGCGTCTGTCGCCGTCGTATTCATCCATAAATAGAGCAAACAGATGCTCGCTTTTTTCTGCCACACGACCGTAAATGAATTCCTGGTGTCTTTTGCCATCCCCACCGACTTCCTGGGTGATGGTGAAGTCTTCCAGATCTCTGGCGGTCGGAAGCACGAAGTTGACGGCTCCGGCGACGCTGTTGGCGCCATAAACCAGCCCGGCTCCGCCGGGAACAACGGTAATTTTCTGCAGTCGACTCATCGGAAACCCCGAAAGCGGCGAAGTCCCGTTCCAGCCGCTATTGATCGGGCAACCGTCGAGGGTTACGGCCATGTATTTGCCGTCAAAACCACGATAGGTCGGAGTGACGGTTGCGCCGCGCAGACCACCACCCAGAACGACTGAAGAATTGTGTGACTGCAGCATTTTTATCGGGTTGCGCTGCAGCTTCAGCTCGATAGCCGATGATGCGATTTCATCCTGTGGTCTGGCAATCAAAGCCTGATAAGTAGCACGCTCAGCATCGATATTCAAATCAGACAGTTTGTAAATCTGCTCTTCTGAATAACCAGCAACTGCGCCAGCCATGAAGAAAATTGCCATCAGAGCACGCAACGACAGTGAAAACCTCTTTCTCATATAAAACCTCGTTTTTTTAACTAATGTTTTGAGAGATTTTATACAATTAAGTAATACTTAACAAGATAAAAAATATTTTTACATGGCTTTAGTTGTTTTGAGTAGTGATGATAAGACTACGGATTCAACTTTGCCAAAAGATTAATTTTTTGCGTCATGCCCGCAAACTTGTGGCGTCATCCCCGCGCTTGTCCCCGGAGGGGGAAGGCGGGGATCCAGGCTGTTTTGAACTTAGATTCCCGCTTCCGCGGGAATGACGGATAAATCCCTGTTCAGATGTGACAGAGAATTAGTTGTCGAAGCCGGTACCGGCATGGGCAAACGGTTGCCCGTAAAGCATTCGGCAAAACTTCTCGTGTTCTTTCTTGAGATCGATGTCAGAAAAGCGCTCGGGGTAGATTTTTTTGGCCAGCCAAAGAGTGCCGAGGGGCGAATAGGTCGAGAGAAACCAGTTGGTGACCCAGGCCTGTCGGTCGTCAGCCGGGGTTTTATAAACGCGGCCTTCTTTTACCGCTCTTAAGGAATTCCACCAGGAAGCTTTGTAAAAAATATCATTTTTAGAATCATCAATTATCAGGTCGGGATCAAAGGCAAAAAGCAGTTCAGCACAACCGGCCGAATCTGCAGGGTCATCACCCGAATCCATAAGTCTGCCGCCGGCCAGGCGGATCAGGTTGTAGCCATAGGTTGTGCGGCTGCCCCGCAGCACCATCTGATTGCCGGTGGTATTGATCATTGCAACTTTCGGTCGCTTCTCAACAGGAATGTCTGCAGTTCTTGAACTGACGAGAGCCAGCTTTTCTTTGAAAAAGGCCGTATATTTTTTTGCCCGTTCTGTACGGCCCGTTACTTCGGCCAGTTTTGCAACTGATTCCAGCCACTCGTTAACTGTTCCGAAGCCAGCATTAAGTGTCAGCGTTTTTATACCATGTTGTTCGAGCGAACGGGTCAGGTTGCCTGAGTGTGAAAAATCCTGCGAGGCGACCACAAGATCTGGTCGGGTGCGCAGAATTGTCTCTATATTGGGAATGCCTATCTGGCCCGTATCTGCAACATTGCTGAAAGACGGTGAGAAACTGCTGTAAAATGCTTCGAGTTTTTTGTCAGCGATTCCGGCCGGCCCTTTCGGCATACACACTACCTTGTCGGTAAGATCGAGAATGAAAAAAAGTCCGATTGCCTGCGGGTAGAGCAGGGCAATTCTGGCGAGAGACGACGCGCCAGCTGCTTCATGGCTGAGCAGTGCTTCATTCGAGGCTGACAGCCCGGCGACATAAGCACTGCCTGAGGCAAAGAGTGCGATGATCGATACCATAATTATGGTAATAGCTCTGATTTGGCGCGTCATAAACAACAGCCTCCAGTATTTTTCAGACTTGTTCTGATAAAATTGCACACATAAAATAGCATAAAGTATATTAAATATGTTAGAGTAGTGAAAAGTTTAATGGAAAGAGCTTCCGTATGCGTCGATTCGGAATTTTTCTCATATGTTGTGCGATTCTGGTGATTGCCGTCGCTTTATCTCTCAATCTGGGCAATTTTCGCATTCCTGTGGCTCAGGTTTTCAGAATCATTTCAGCAAAACTTTTTAATACGGCGATGCCCGAAATTGAAAAATACCAGGATGTCGTGCTTCTGTCGCTTAGATTGCCGCGAATAATCATGGTTTTGCTGATTGGGTCTTCGCTTGGCATTTCTGGGGCTGTTTCACAAGGCATTTTCAGAAACCCGCTCGTCAGCCCGTTCATTCTTGGCATTTCAGCCGGAGCCTCTTTTGGTGCCGGGGTAGCAATGATATTTTTTTCTGGTCTGCCATTCATGGTTGACCTGGGCGCGGCAACTGGCGGTTTCGCAGCAGTTCTGGCGGCATTCTTGATTGCCCGCAGTCCCGGTGGTTTCACGCCGCGGCTTTCTCTGGTGCTCAGTGGCGTCATTGTCTCGTCTTTTTTTACCTCGATGGTCGGCATTCTCAAATACCTCGCCGACAGCGAATCGCAGCTGCCAGCGCTGACGTTCTGGATGATGGGCAGTTTTGCGTCGATCGACTGGGCCAGTCTCGACCCGGTTATTTACATAATTCCGCTGTGCATGCTGTCGATGGTGATTTTTTCCTGGTATCTCAACATTCTATCGCTTGGTGACCGCGAAGCTATGCTACTCGGCATGAATGTCGAAAGATGGAAGATATTTTTCATCATGCTGGTGGTTATCGCGATTGGCTCAGGCGTTGCTCGCTGCGGCGTTATCGGCTGGGTCGGGCTCGTCATTCCGCACATCGCCAGAGCGATCAGCGGGCCGAATCACAAAGATGTCGTGCCCCTGTCGGCATTTCTCGGGGCGATTTTTCTGCTGATTGCCGATAATCTGGCGCGTTCAGCCACTTCGGGCGAGATTCCGGTCGGCATCGTCACCGCCATTATCGGCACGCCATTCTTCGTCTACTTTCTGCGCAAGCGCGAGGTGGCCCTATGGAACTGAACCGCGTGGCAATCAGCCTCGAAGATCTGCACTTTTCGTATATTGCCGACCAACCTGTGCTGAAGGGCATAAATCTGAGCGTCAGGGTGGGGGAAAAGGTCGCCGTGCTCGGGCGCAATGGCGCGGGCAAGACCACGCTTTTCAGTATTCTGTCAGGTATAAACAATGGCTATCAGGGAAAAGTGACCCTTGCCGGGCAGGAACTCAGGCAGATGAGCCGCTCGGAAATTTCGCAGCAGGTGGCGCTGGTGCCGCAGAAGCATGAGCCGCTTTTTCCCTATCTTACCAGAGATTTTATTCTGATGGGGCGCTTCGGCAGCATGGGCCTGTTTGGCTCACCGGGCACTGAAGACCTTAAAATTGTCGAGGAAGCAGCCATCGAAACCGGCACAGTACCCTTTCTAGACCGTCCATACTCAACCCTGTCGGGGGGTGAAATGCAACTGGTATTAATTGCCAGAGCCCTGGCGCAGCAATCCGAGATTCTCGTGCTCGATGAGCCGAACACCCATCTCGATTACCGCAACCGTTTTCTTGTGCTCGATCTGGTGCGCAAACTCGCGGAGGCTCGGCAGATGACCCTGATCATGTCTCTGCACGACCCCAATGACGTCATTCAGTTCGCAGACCGGGTTTTAGTGATGCATGAAGGGAGTATTGCAGCTGACGGTCGGCCGGCAGAAGTCATCGACGAAGCGTTGCTGGCTGAATACTTCGGAATCAGGGCGGTGGCACTGAAAAATACTGCCGGCAATCTGCTTTTTAAGGCTGTCGAAGCTCTTTGAGGCCTGATTCTGACTAATCTTGCAACTTTGGGTTCGGCTACATCTGGCGGTAGTCACGGGCCAGCCCGCCTTCGCCAGTTTCTTTATAAAGAGATGGCAAATCGTGGCCGGTTTGTTTCATGACCTCGACAACCTTGTCAAATGAAACACGATGTATGCCATCTGAAAAAGTCGAAAAGATGTTGGCATCAAGGGCGCGGGCAGCGGCAAAAGCATTGCGCTCAATACACGGAATCTGCACCAGCCCACAGACCGGATCGCAGGTCATGCCGAGATGATGTTCCAAAGCCATTTCGGCAGCATATTCGATCTGCGCCGGGCTGCCACCGAACAACTGGTTGGCCGCACCGGCCGCCATGGCGCAGGCAACGCCAATTTCGCCCTGACAGCCTACTTCGGCCCCTGAAATTGAAGCGTTATGTTTGACGACATTGCCAATGAGACCGGCAGTTGCAAGAGCCCGGAGAATGCGGGCGTTGCTGAATTCGCGAGAAGTCTGCAGATGATAAAGAACTGCCGGCACCACACCACAGGACCCGCAAGTCGGTGCCGTAACAATTTTGCCGCCAGAAGCGTTCTCTTCGCTTACAGCCAGTGCGTAAGAAAAAACTTGACCGCGTGAGCGCAGAGTATGAGTGTAGCCGCTGGCGCGAACGTAGTATGAAGCTGCTTTTTTTCTCAGGTTCAGGGGGCCAGGTAACGAACCTTCGTCTTCAAGCCCTCTTTTCACCGCAGCTTTCATGGTCAGCCAGACCTCTTCGAGATAGTCCCAGATATCGTGGCTTTCGCATTCCTGAGTGTATTCCCAGTAACTTTTTCCCTTTTCTTCACACCATAAAAGTAGTTCTGTCATGGTGTTCATCCTGTAGATTTCTTCACCCTCACCCTCTTCAACACCGACTGCTTTGCTGCTTTCATCTAAAAGAGCACCGCCACCTACGCTAAAAACCGTCCAGTTGCCGAGTTCTCTGCCGTTCTGATCTAGAGCCCTGAAATTCATGCCATTCGGGTGAAGCGGCAGAAAAACTTTCGGTTGCCAGAGAATTTCAGTTTGAGCATGCGGCCTGAGCACAGAAAGAATAGCCACATCAGTCATATGACCTCTGCCAGTCGCAGCAAGGCTGCCATAAAGAGTGACAACAAAAGACGCGGCACCCATATGCTGCCCGAGAAATATTTCAGCCGCCTTGCGCGGTCCCATTGTGTGGCTGCTTGACGGACCATTACCAATTCTGAAGAGTTCTTTGAGTGATTTCATTTTTATCCCTCGAGACTTAATAGCATTTTTTGGCAAGAAAAGCCATAGCTGACTATTTAATCAACAATTTCGAGCAAAAAACTGTCTATTGCTATTCGACTTGTGGTTGTAAAAAAAACTTTCGTCGGGTCTTCCGGAAATTACTTTGGCGGGTATAATTAGCTCATGACATTCAAGAATCTCAAAACAGGTGTTTTGTTACTGGGTTTCGCTGTGGCTTCCGGGGCGATGAATGTTTCGGCACAGGAAGGAACG
Organism: Candidatus Rifleibacteriota bacterium; assembly: GCA_029564115.1. Next base: position 14,618 of record JAKQQP010000547.1, read on the forward strand.
ACCAATTACAGTGCCAGAGAAAAGGCCCTCCAGGAAACGCTGCAACTTCTCGATCGCGTGGAAAACGCTGCTCCGGCTGCGCATGCCGATCTGGTAAAAATTCGCGAGCGAGTATTGGCGATACACCGTACTTCAACTGATTCAGGCATTCAAAGTGCCGATCAAAACCCCGAAATAATGTTTTCGCGACAAAGCGCTGCCAACAGCCGGAGTCGGGCTGAACGCCGGGCACGCCGCGATAGATATTACAGATCGATCAGTGGTCTGCGCAACGACCAGCTGCGTCAGAAGCTTCAGGTCGTAATAGGCACCCAAAAATATTATGACTACGGTGATGCCAGACGTCTGGTAATGCTGAAAATCGATAACCATAACGGCCATATTGAATGCGTCTACACCGGCAAAATTATACCAGCCGATGATATGCCCAAGACCACAGAACTGAATATCGAGCATACCTGGCCGCAGTCAAAAGGTGCGACGGGTGCAGCCAAGAGCGACATGCACCATTTGTTTCCGACCGACCCGGTTGCCAATTCTACCCGAAGCAGTTTGCCATTTGGTGAAGTCACAAATCCGAGATGGCAGAATGGTGGCAGTGAGTGTGACATGAAGCGTTTTGAAGTCAGAAAAAAATACCGTGGAAATACGGCACGTGCCATTTTCTACTTTGCAGTGCGTTATGGCAAGTCTATACAAGCCGACGAAGAAGCTGTTCTGCGCAAATGGCATCGTGAAGATCCGGTCGATGTCGAAGAAAAATCCCGTAACGAAATAGTTGAATCAATTCAGGGCAACCGCAATCCTTTCATCGATAACCCTGAATTTGTCGAACAGATTGCTGATTTCTAGATCCTAACCAACCTTTTGGGGCGGCTTGACAGCCGCCTTTTTTCCCTGAAATAGATATAGGGTATTGAAAAACCCTCTGGGATGTGTTTTAGTAAGAGTTACCAAGCCATTACTAATTTCACCCAAAGGGTTTTCAATGAAAAATATATCATCTCCGCTCCTTCCTTTCAAGCTCGCTTCGACTGACGATAAAATCACCCCTAATGCCGGTTTGGGTTTATTCGGGGAGTTTCTTTATTCACAGAGACTTTCAAAGCTTATCGATGACAATATTCTTGGCTTTAAAAGCAACCACAGCTACAAACCGTCAGAATTTGTTACCCCACTGCTTTTGATGCTGCATGGCGGTGGTCGTTATATTGAAGATATTCGTGAAATAGCCAATGATGAAGCTCTTTTGCAGCTTCTGCAGATCCCCGCAATTCCCAGCAGCAGCGCCGTAGGCGACTGGTTACGCTTTATTGCAGATGCCAAGGGTGGGTTGTCCGGTCTTTCAAGGTGTAACCGCGCCGTTCTTCAAAGGGGTCTTAAACGAACAGGCAAAAAGGAATTCACTCTTGATATTGATGCTACGCAGATCGTGGCGGAGAAGCAAACTGCCAAAGTTACCTACAAAGGTGAGCATGGTTACATGCCCATAGTTGGACATATTGCAGAAGTAAGCATGGTTGTGCACGAGGAATTCCGAGATGGTAACGTCAGTCCTTCAACCAGCAATATGGAATTTATTAAGAAGTGTTCCAATAAAATGCCAAAGGGGAAAAAGATCTCAAGGTTTCGTGCTGACAGCGCCAGTTATCAGGCAGAAATATTTAACTGGTGCGAGAAAAACAATATCAAATTCGCTGTTGGCGGGCGTATGGATTCATCGGTCAAGGAAATCATTCATGATCTCGACGAGTCTTATTGGCTCCCATACAAGGATTCTTCAAGCATTACCTGTATCCCTCACAGTATGAAAAATACCAAAACAGCTTTCAATCTGATTATTATTCGTAGGCCGTGGCAACCCGATCTGTTAGAACCACAAGCTGATGACAGCAAAAGATATGTGCTGGTGGCTACAAACATTGAGGGGAAGCCTGAATCGATAGTCCGCTGGTATAATCAGCGTGGTGAGGCCAGCGAGAATCGAATAAAAGAACTTAAAATCGGTTTTTCAATGGAATATATGCCATGCGGTACAACTAAAGCCAACGCTGTTTACTTCAGAATCGGCGTTCTGGCTTACAACCTTTTCAGACTTTTCAAAATGGCAGCAATGCCAACAGAATGGGCTAAACACACCGTTCAGACCATCAGGTGGAAATTCTACCAGACAGCAGGAAAACTTGTCATGCATGCAGGGCAGGCCTGGTTTAAAGTAAAAAGCAGCTGTTTAAATATTTTCGAGGAGGTTAGAAGCAGAATCAGAGAGTTCGCAATTACCAACTGATTCAAAACCAAAAATTCTATGAGAAGGGAGAAATAAGCCGATTCGCCATGCCTGAGATCCAGTCGCCGCAATAAAAAGCAGAAAAATTTCAGCCGCACAGGCAAAAAATAGACGTCATTTCATTCAACCTGGTCCCAAAAAATCCAATTTTCAGATTTTTCGGGACGTTCAACAGGCCGAAAACTCTAAAACCC
>JAKQQP010000276.1 GCA_029564115.1 Candidatus Rifleibacteriota bacterium
GGAGGATCCTCAACCGTGAACAGAAGAGCGATCATCGTGGCATTGCTGGCGTCACTCGCCATTTCAATGCTTCTCTGGAACAAGCTGCAGACAAGCCAGCCGGCTCGTATTGAAGCACCCATAGTCCAGCAGCCAACTATAATGAAAAAGGCTGTTGTGGTGAGTACTAAACGCCTGGCAGCGCGAACCAGGCTTGAACCTGGTATCGTCCAGACAAGTTTCGAGCTGCGCGAAATGATAGCTTCAGCTGTTCCTGATACCGCAATCACCGACCTTGCTTCGATTACCAACAGGTATACGGCAGTCACTATCCTTCCTGACGATATCATGACCCCGCCGCGCCTGATGGATGAGGCACAGGTTCCCAACCTTGCACGGGCGATCCCTCAGGGCAAGCGTGCCGTATCGATCGCCGTAAACAAGGCGACTTCTGTTGGCGGCTTCATTCAACAGGGTGACTATGTTGACGTTATCGCCACTTTCAGGCCGAGAAACAGCGAACCGATCACCAAAATAGTCCTCCAGGACATCCAGATACTCGCAGTCGGGGGCACCTATGAATTTGACGGCGCTTCGGCAACCGCAACCCCGGCCATTGCCGCCGGCAAAGTTGAATTGGTAACTCTGGCCCTCAATCCGACCGATCTCGAAAAACTCATGTATCTCGATTCAGGCACCAGCTTCAGCCTGGTCCTGAAAAACCCCAAGGATAAAGACCAGAAGGTACAGACCAAAGGTGCAACAGAACGCATAGTTCTGAGTGACATAGGTCACCCAGACTTCATTCAGGCGGTTAAGACAGTCCAGGCAACCCCGGATTCAGCCCCGGCCCAGGTTATCGTTGCCCCCGTCGACGACGGAAAAGTCGAAATCATGTACGGCGCAACCGCAAGACGTGAGCTCTACAAATACGGCGGGCCGGCTGCCACCAAATTTCAGCAACTGCCAGATCAGACTTCATCTGTCAACACTGAAGTTCCCGAGCAGTCCGAAGCTGCCGAAGCCTCCAGTGGCACCGCCTGCGAGTAATGAAAAGGGTGAAAAAGCAATTCATTATGAAAAAATCAACTCTGTTTATGCTGGTTCTGATTTCCGTCTTTATCACGGCTGCTTTTCAGACACAAATCTCAGCCGCCGAAAAGCTTATGATCCCGGTAGGCAAGTCGACGTCCGTTCCTGCCCATGGTGTTAAAAAAATCCTGGCAGTTAAAGAAGGCATCGTCGACGTGCTGAACGTATCTGACGAAGATATAATTCTCTCAGGCCTGGGTCTCGGCGAGACCCAGCTCATCCTCTGGGATCTGACCGGCCGTCGGGTTTACGACGTCGAAACCTTCTCCGAAAACGATACAATCCTGGCAAAATTTGCCTCGATCATGGGCAACAAAAGCCTTGATCTGACGATTTTCCCGGATATCGCCTACCTCAAAGGTCAGGTGTCGAACCCCGAAGAAAAAGCAAGAGCCGAAACCGTTGCCCAGAGTCTGCTTGGCAGCAAGCCTCTTGTCAGCCTGATTGAATTCGAAGCCTCTTTCACCTCGCTGCAACAGCGCATTGAAGCCGCAATCAAGCTGCCCAGCGTCAAAGTATCGGTCATTTCTCCTGAAATCGACCCCAACATCGAGCAGGGCAACACCGGAGTCGGATCTCAGACCTCAAAAATCAGAGTCGTTCTGCAGGGCTCGGTCAAAGATCAGAACGAGTACATCCACCTGTCTGAAACCGTAAAAGGCTTCGTCGAAGACGAAGAAAAAATCAGCAACCTTGTTGTCATCGATGACCCGATTCAGGTCGTCTTTCAGGCCTATATTCTTCAGGTTTCCAAGAACAACCAGAAAGA
>JAKQQP010000565.1 GCA_029564115.1 Candidatus Rifleibacteriota bacterium
TGGTTTCTGCCGGCGACGGCGGCTTTGTTGCCAGTGCCCGGTTCGAGAATGTGGCAGTGCTGCCGGCGATTGCGAGCATGAGTATCAACGGCGGCTATCTGGTCGGTGCCGACAGTAAACAGTATCGCATCTGGGTTGGCCGCAAAGACCTGGTGGCGGCAAGCGAAAATGTCATAACTCTGGTCGGAAAGGGTGATAAAAGCCCGGTCGACGTGGCAGTGAATCTGCTCGATCGTCTGATAGCTGCCCCAGCCAATGTGGCAACCCTGGCAGTGCCTGTTTTTGCAAAGGTCGACGGGATAGTTGCCGGCCTCAACCTCAGCTCAGCCACCGTCTACGACGATGCCTACGCCGCGTATAATGACGCTTATGCGCCAATTACGATACCGTCCTATGTTGAATTCATGCCGCCTGCGGACTATGCTTCGCTTGCTTTTCCGGCAACCGGAAGCGTTCAGCTGGTAATGCCGGCGTTTACCACGGCATCTTCAGCCTGGGCGATTCTTGTTAATCGTTCGGCCAGCAGTTTGACGCCATCATGGTCTGTCGCAAAGTCTGTTTCTCCTTCGTTGCGCCTTTCCGCTGTGCCTGTTTCAGAAGCTGCAGGATCTTCCGGTTCTTTGACACCACAGCAGCGTTTCGATCTTCTGCTGCGCCGGAAGTTCGAGCCAACGGGTTCAAGGGCAGTCGTTTCACCTTTGCGTCAGTCCTTGCGACCGGCTGTCAGTGAGGGTTCAACAGAATGGTTCTATCATGTCACCAATTCTGACCCCGAAACTTTTGGCACTATAAATGCCACATGTCGTCGGGTTTCGGTGCATGCGAATGGCCGCGCGACATACTTTTTTCTCGACAATCTGGATGCCGGCATGGCCAATATAAATATAGTTGTTGATCTTGTCCGCGACAAATGGGAAAAGTCAGGCGGAATCTATGACAAGAACCGTCAGATTTTCGGAGCCGAGCCGGATGGCGTTTTTACTTCTTCTGATGTCACTTCGGTCGATACTACCGCAAGCGCAACTTATATACTGATTTCCCGCCAGATTTTCACGGCCGGGTATTTTTATCAAAAAGATCTTTTAACAGAACCCAATTCCAATCAGAAGAAAATTATTTTTCTCAAACTACCCGCCAACACTTCTACCAGCAATGATTATATGATCGCAATCGATAAGCTTGCTTCGACGGCCGCACATGAGTTGCAGCACATGATTCATTACTGGCAGAAGCGAACTCTTACCGCCGACCAATATAACGCCAACGCATGGCTCGACGAGGCGATGTCGGGCTATGCCGAACATGTCAACGGCTTTTCGCTGGCCGATCAAAACAACCGGTCAAAAGCCTTGCAGGTTGAGCAATACCTTGGGCTGGTTCAGAACGTTAAAACCAATGCCTGGTATTCGAGTGGCGATTCAAATGCGACTGCTGATGCTTATTACGGCAAAGCCTACATTTTCGGGGTCTGGCTGGCGCAGAATTATGGCACTGCTGGTGTGGTCACCGGGCTTCTCGATAATAACCAGGTCAGCGATAATGCAATCGACTATTTCAATGGTAGCGAAACCCCGTCTCAGACTTACGCAAAATTCCTTCTGGCGCTGATTGTGAATAATTCAGACGGTGGTTTTTATGGTTTCAAGGGTTTGAGTTTGAAT
>JAKQQP010000571.1 GCA_029564115.1 Candidatus Rifleibacteriota bacterium
AGGTTTCATGAAATCGTCGATGGCATTGCCCTCTTTAAGAAATTCAGGGTTGCTCACCACATCGAAGGGAATATTCTCACCGCGGGCGGCAAGTTCTTCGCGAATGGCTGCCTTAACCTTCTCGCCAGTGCCAACCGGAACCGTCGATTTATCAACGATGACCCGGTACTCTTTCATACTGCGCCCGATGCCCCGGGCAACCGCCAGAACATGCCTGAGATCTGCTGACCCGTCTTCGCCCGGCGGGGTGCCAACCGCAATGAACAGCAGCAACGATTTTGCCACAGCATCTTCGAGACTGGTCGTGAAAGAGAGGCGTTCTTCGCCGACATTGCGTTTGACCAGGCCATCGAGACCGGGTTCATAAATCGGAATAATGCCGTCTCTGAGCCCGGCAATCTTCTTTTCGTCAGTGTCAACGCAAATAACATCATTGCCCGATTCCGCAAAGCAGGTTCCTGTAACCAGACCAACATAACCGGTTCCGATCATGGCAATTTTCATTGTTTCAACCTTTCAAACTCAGTCTTGATGCTGCAAATAGAGCATTAATATCTATCATCAGCAGCAGAAAAATCAAGTCTGATGAGCAAAAACGGCCCGACCGGCGAAATTAAAGTGTTGATTCTCAACGAAACGTCACGGTCTTTTCTCAGAGAATTTTAACAGAAACAGAGCAGGCCTTTCAAACCGTTTATGTGGCGGTTTTTCGCTTCCTGACAGTTTTATAGGGTGCAGCGGGTTCGCAGAATTTGTTGTTGCTGGCAATGGCCTTTATTTGATCAATGGTCAGGTCAGTTGCTTCGGCAATTTCTTCAAATGATTTTCCTTTGGCAAGCATTTTTAGAGCAACTTTTTCCATGCCTTTTTCCATGCCTTGCGCAAGGAAATTGTCTGCCCAGATTTTCATGGTTGTTTCAAGCATATTATTAACCTCCTGTGGTGCACTTATTTCATCCCAGTTGGTTTCATCCGTATTACCGGAATTACTTCCTGAGCGAATCAGAGCTCTTCGTATAAGCAGCACGAAACCTCTCAGCAGATGATCAAAGCTGGCACTCGCACCTGCGAGGCTGCAAAGCATTGCTATCAGAGATTTCATTTCCTGCGGGTTGTTACAAAATTCCAGTTTTACAAGCAAATCTATAAGATTTTGAGGGTCAACAATGCTTTTTAGAGCTTCCTGCTCGTCGAAAACCTCATAAAAAGCATCTGGGATATATTTTTCAAGACTTTTATACGGGCAGTTTACGAGTTTTCTGAATGATTGCGCCGCTTTCCATGGGGTTTTGCCATTGTAAATAACTATTGGAAAGATCGGTGGCAGGCGGGTGCTGCCCTTTACTTTCTTTGTTCTGACAAGATCGAGATAGAGGTTGCCGATATAAGACAGCATTCGTGCCGCCATATATTTTTCTGATCTGCTCTGAAACTCTATCAGCAGAACAATATACAGCTTTGTGTCTTTGAAGTTTACCTGCCAGATAACATCGTCTCTGGTTTCGTCAAGTTCATCGCCAGTGTGTTCGGCTGGCAGTTTTTCGAGGGTCGAAAAATCAACATCAGCAACCCAGTCAGAGTTGTAGTGGCTGATAATAAGATCCTTAACAATATCAGGGTTGGAAAAAATCACCTTGTAAGGGCGATCCCAGTTTGCCTTTTTTGCCGGTTTCTGCTTTTTCATAGTCATTGCCTCACCTGATTCTATCATTCCTGCATTAACTTTATCAACGCCGAACAATGAGTGTCAGCAATAAGATCTGGAAGTGATTTTGCGCACAATTTTTCGCCTGAGCAGGCAGGTTTGGTTGGCCTTTTCCCTTTATTTAGAGTGTTTGCGCTTTTTAAATGGCGACTCGAAGCCGAAGTCGCGGCAGACCTGTTCGATTCAGGGTCGCATGATGGCGTTAGAGATATGTGTATAGTTCCAGGCAAGAAGATATTCAATTCCATTTACGGTTGCAGATGCCAGCGGTTAGTCCAAAAGTCGAAAGATAGGTAGATAGGCATTGACCTGCATAAATTTGCGGTGATAGAATGAAATCGGCTGGATATATTTCTGTCAGGAGGGATCAGAGTTGTCTGATGATGCTGAATTCTCCAAATCTGGATGGCGCTTTGTTGCGCTCTTTAGATTCGAGCAAACGAATCAAGACGGAAAAAAAGTATTTTTCAATTTCCAGGAAGTGCCTGCATCAACCAGCAAAAAAATCCTTTCTATATTCAGGCAGCATAGCGACCTCATCGAATTTTATGATGAACCTGAGCCAAACAAACCGGCTTCTCACTGTTTGCAAAAACCTGGTTTCGAATCGGTCATACCGGTGATCGGTATCTCCACCTTGGTGAGTTTTCCGATGGTTGTGTAACCGTAAGAGCCGGCGATAATCATCCGGGAGCCTGGGACGAAATTTATCATCGCTTAATTGTCAGCAGGATGGGGGATTCAATGAATGTCGGAACTGTGTTTGTCGTGGATTGATCTTTTTTAAAAAGCATTATAAGGGGGAAATATTCCATGAAAATAAGAGGGGTTTTCCTGCTGTTGGCATTTTTGGGAATTTTCGCCAGCTTTAAATCGTTGACTTATGCAGCAAAAGCCGCAAAACCACAAAAAATCGTTCGTTATCATGTGGTGATAACAGACAAATGCAAAAACGACTTCTCGAATCGTCTTCTCGGAGCTGTCAAAGAAGCTGTTAATGGAAAAGTATTCGTTTTGACCAAAAAAAACGGCGTGACGTTAAAAGATACTGCCGAGCGCGAAAACATGGCCCTCATAGAGAACCATGCCTGTCTTAAGATGTTCACGGACCCGATCAAGCCGGTGCCGGGTGACGAAAAACTCACTCTGAGATTTAACCCGCCAGATACCCATGGAGTCTACAGCGCCGATTTTCTCCATTTCGTCTACAACCGCGATGGAACCTGGGAGCGGGGTTATAACCCCGGAAATTATCGTTACGAAAGAGAACTATCAGACCTGGTGCGACTTCGTGACAGGATCGTTCGCTCGTTGACCGGCCTGCCTTTTAAATAACTCCGCACCTGATTAACTCATAATTGGTATGTACGTATTCCTGAAAATACCTCGTTCATTTTTGTTCTATGCGGCTGATATTTCTGTGCTTTTATTACGTCAACAGTATTTCAGGCGCAGTCAATCTGCTTTATTCCCCTTTCTTATTTAGTTTTGATTTTAAATCAGGTGGCCACTTCCGCCAACTCTCTGATTAGATATCTCACCTCCTCGAAGAGTTTTAAACAGCTTTTTCTGACATATAAAAATTTTGGGCAAATTGGTATCTGAGTTAGTTTTTGATGGGCAATTTTTTATTTACAACAGCCTGCAGATACGCCTGCCTTGTGCTTGTTGCAATTTTCTTTCAAACAGCAGTGCCGGCAACAGGTTTCCCGGCAGATGAAATTAATGATTTTCCCGCAACCATAGAGCTGAAAACGCCTGAGCAGAACTTTACCCATAAATTCTTCTTTTTACTCAGAAATGGTCGCATCTGGGTTAAATCGCGCACCGAAACCGGCGAAGGCAACGCGTTTTTTGAATTGCAGGCCAAAGGACCCGATGCAGACGGCCCGACCGGCGAAATTAAAGCCGCTTTTAAAAAGCGCCTGAGATTTGAGTTCAATCAATAATACAGCGTATTCCAGCTTGCCTGGCGGGAAATACTGATCTGTAGATTGGCACCGGCTAATTTTGGGGCAGGTCAGAAAACACAGATAGATTGCCGTCTGCATTGAAATACTTCACTCGGGGCCGGGGTAAGGGGGCGAATCATGCAGCCTTTTTTGGCAGGCGAGCTTTGCGCGGCTGGAGGCTGACGACTTTTCTGGTGGTTTCTGCTTCTTTTTCCTGTAATGCCTTGCAGATAGCATCAAGGTCGCTGCCAAGTTTTTGCGCGAGTTCATCGCGCCGCTTGCGAGTTTCTTCGATGATCGGGTCTTTCCACATGTCAGCCCTCCATAAGTTCCTGTGGTGTGCAGATAATTGGCGGCTCGAAGCCGAAGTCACGGCAGGCCTGTTCGATTCTGGGTCGCATGATGGCATTGGCAATGTGCGTACAGTTCCACGTCAAAAGATATTCAATTCCATGTACGGTTGCAAGAGCAATATGAAGTGCGTCAAGTCTTGCTTTTACAGGAAGAGAACTTTTGTCTATAAGATAGGCTGCCAATTGCTTTGTGTTTTCATTGTTTTGTAAAAGCGGAATGTCAACCAGCAGATCCAGGCGTCGTTTTGCAGCTTCGGTGTCGCCAAGCGAAGATTCATCAATCACCAGTTCCGAAATATATAACTCGAACAAATGCCGGCGGTTAGTCCACCAGTCGAAAGATATGTTCTGATTGGCGCAGACTCTCAGGTCATTGCTTGGCCTCGAAGCGAGATAACTGGGAATAGAAGTCTCCAGATATACTTTGGGCCGGCAGGTTGTTTTTTTCATTAGTATCCCGACAGGAAAAATTTGCAGAAAGACTTTGCTTCGGAAAGTATAGCCCAGGAATTGCTATCGGGCAAGTCGCGCTGTTCTTTTGTTTGGCTCGGCAAACGATTGGCGCAGATTATCCTGGTGGGCGGGTCAGACAGGCTTTTTGGCAAGGGGGCAACAATGCCGGATTTATTCGTTGTTGTCGAAGGTTTTGAAGCCGTGCTGCTGGCAG
>JAKQQP010000606.1 GCA_029564115.1 Candidatus Rifleibacteriota bacterium
TATCAAGGTACCAATGACAAAAATTAGCTTATTCACCTTCCTTCTTTCTACCTGAAGCTTATCGGTAGAAAGCTCCTTACAAATCACTGTTCATGGACATGCAGCACATATATTCACCACAAGGTGAATATATAATGACAACCAGACTACGCTCGCAATGACAGTTTTTTTTTGTCATTGCGAAGGGCAAAGCCCTGAAGCAATCTCTTTCTTTTTATGAACAATCAATACTACATATACCTGATGACCAATCCAGGGAATCAGGTTATTTATACAGGCGTAACAAGCAATCTAATTAAGCGGGTATATGAGCACAAAAGCAAATTAATCGAAGGCTTTACAAAAAAGTATAACGTTTGCAAGCTTGTTTATTACGAAATATTTGGCGACATAAACGAGGCCATAAAAAGAGAAAAACAGATTAAAGCCGGGTCTCGAAAGAAAAAAATCGGTCTTATCGATTCAATAAACCCTTCTTGGGATGATTTGTATGAAAGTATTCTGTGAGATTGCTTCGCTGCGCTCGCAATGACAGGTTTCTTTGTCATTGCGAAGGGCAAAGCCCTGAAGCAATCTCATGTAAACTGGAGGTTGCTTCGCTGTGTTTGCAACGACACATGAGATTGGGTAAAAAATTGAAAAAAATCGTTCAGAAAATCAACTTGTCTGCCGAAAGGATAGATAACTAGTTCTATCGACTTGTAAGGGGAAACAATATGAAAAAGGTTTTAAGAACCCTCTTTCTGGTAGCTCTCGGCCTGAGCACCATAAGCACAGCCTTTGCCGAATCTGCCGGTCAGGCAGGTGCTTACCTCAAAATGGGTGTAGGCGCCAGAGCGTTAGGTATGGGCAGTGCCTTCACAGCACTCGCCGATGATTCAACCGCATCATTCTGGAACCCAGCCGGTCTGGCACGGCTTGAAAAGGCAGAAGCCTCATTCATGCACGCTGACCTGACCATGGATCGCGAATACAATTTTTTCAACTATGCTCACATTCTCAAAGACAAGAATGGCAATAAAAAAGGCGTAGTAGCCCTCTCACACATGAGCTTCGGTGTTGACGGTATTCCGGAGACCCGTCTTGCCAGTACTCTTGGTGCAACCGGTGCGCCCGCTACCAACAATGAACCGGCAACCCGCGCAGACGGCACCTACTGGGCCGGCGAAAACGTCTACATTTTTGGCTATTTTAAAGACAGCGAAAAGAACACTTTCGGTTCTTACGCCCGCAAGCTTTCTGACAACCTTTACGGTGGTGTCAACGTCAAATACCTGAAACAGGAACTGTTTACCAACTCTGCCAGCACCTGGGGACTCGACTTTGGCTTTCTCTTCGAAGCCAACGAAAAAACCACCCTTGGCCTGAGCATCAGAGATATCGGCGAAACTCTCGACTGGAACACTGCTTCCGGCCAGTCTGATAAAGTTCCCACCACCACTACTGTCGGTATCGCTCATAAAGCCAACGACAAGCTTACTCTCGCCGCTGACATCAACAAGGTTCAGGATATGGACGCCAAACTGTTCGCCGGTGCTGAATGGTGGCTGCAGGATTACGCCGCCCTCAGACTCGGCTCACATGATGGCGATCTCACTCTCGGCGCAAGTTTTAAGCTTGATACCTGGCGTTTTGACTACTCTTACGCCGACGAAACTCTGGGCGATGCCCACAGAATTTCTGCTTCAAAACAGTTTTAAGCTGCTATAATCAGCCCCATTACAAGCCCTCGTCTTTCTCTTGCATTCAAGAGAAAGATGAGGTAATTTTAGGAACTTGACTGGCGAAGTTATCTGGGAGTGTAAAAACCTGCATGGAATTAAAAATTGATGTAAGACCAAAAGGCAACGACATCACTATGGTGGTCTTGCGTGGCGAAATAGGCACGGAAACCGTTTCTCAGTTCAAAGACAAGGTCGAAGCCGTCGTTAAAGAGGGTCACAGACGCCTGATAATGGACTTTCAGGAAGTAAGTTACCTTAACAGTATGGGGCTTGGCGTAGTAGCGGCCACACTGAAAAAATTAAAAAAAGACAAGGGCGATCTCAAGCTCATCAACCTTTCTCCGGCCGTACAGGATCTATTCGACCTCACCCGCCTGACCAAGGTTTTTGATATCTTTGAATCTGAAGAAGAAGCCATAAAGAGTTTCAACTGACATTTGCCGGTCCGACCAACAACGCACTGTGCCGCAATATCAAAAAAATGCCGCAGCCATAAATGGGGCAACCAGAATTTTCGCTCTGGCAGGCAATCCGGTTGCCCACTCTCTGAGTCCCGTATTCTGGAATGCGGCGTTGCGTTATTCTGAGATAAACGCCGTCTATGTACCATTTAAAGTTGACGAAGACAACGTTACAAAGGCTTTCGATGGCCTCGAAGCTCTGAACGTCTGCGGCTGCAATGTTACCAGACCACTCAAGCGTAAAGTTGCGGAATATTGCCGCTTTTTGCACGGCGCAGCAATAGCCACAGGGGCGGTCAACACTGTCAAATTTGGCGCAACCGGCTGCGAAGGCTGGAATACAGATGCTACTGGCCTGCAAAGAATTCTAAGCAGGCTGAATACTCCAAAAGGCGGAGCCCTGGTGCTCGGCAACGGCGCTTCCGCACAAACGGCTCTGTGGGCACTCACTGCCGAAAACTTTTCTCAGGTATTTCAAATAGCCCGCAACTTTGCCCCCAAAAAAGAAAGCGGCAAAAATGTCATCGAGCTGAACTGGAAAGACAAAAACTTTGCCTACGCAATCAAAGAATCTGATATAATCATCAACACTACCCCACTGGGGTGGTCGCCCGAAGATTTTTTGCCTGAATTTGACAAATATCTTGAAAAAAAGCAGACTTTTGTCGATTTCAATTACGCATCGGCTTCTAAACTGATTGCTTCGGCACATCAGGTCGGCTGTACAGTTATCGATGGCCGGGAGCTGCTGTTGGAACAAGGACTGGAATCTTTCGAGCTGCTGACCGGTGTCAAAGCGCCGGTCGAGGTTATCAGAAGCTGTATCTATTCATGACCTTGTTACTGAATTGCTTGATTATCACGACAATTTGAGGCATTATTTCTGGTAAAGAAATAAGGAAGGAACTGCAGAAATGAATCAATCTCTTCCTGCACAGCCAGGAGCACCAGCAGGAGCTGGCACCCCACCAGGTCCCGGGCAACATACTCCAAAGTCTGCGGCTGCAACTTCAATTCTTTCCAAGAAAATGCGCCTCGGCGATGCGCTTATTTCAGAAGGTCTGATCAACGAAGAACAGCTGCAACAGGCGCTGGCCCTGCAAAAGAAGAGCGGCAAACGCCTCGGCGCCGTTCTTGTCGAAATGCACCTCGTCACAGAACAAGACATCGTTCAGATTCTTTCAAAGCAGCTGCGCATACCATTCATCGATCTTTCCAACTACCTGATCGACCCGGTTATCGCCAAACTGGTGCCTGAACACATCGCTAAACGCCACATGCTCATTCCGATCAACAAGGTCGGCAACAAATTGACCGTGGCAATGGTCGACCCTCTCAACATCATCGCTATCGACGACATTCAGCTGATGACCGGCCTGATGGTCAAACCGGTCGTTGCCACCCATACCGATATCAACAAAGCCCTGCAAGATGCTTACGGCGCTGTTGCCCAGCAGGACAAACTGATGGACGACCTCGAAGATATCGGCCACACTGATGACGAAGATCTCGACGGTCTCGGCGAACTCGGCGAGAACGATGCGCCGATCATTCGTCTCTGCAACCTGGTCATATCACAGGCCGTTCAAAACGGCGTTTCAGATATTCATATCGAGCCTTTCGAAAAAGAACTGCGCATCAGATACCGCCAGGACGGCATGATGTTCACCGCCATGAACCCGCCCAAAAAGGCCACTGCTGCGATCACCTCGCGCATCAAGATCATGTCGTCGTTGAACATCGCCGAAAAACGTCTGCCGCAGGATGGCCGTATCAAGATCAAAGTGGCCAACCGCATGATCGACTTGCGCGTTTCGGTTCTGCCGGTTATCTGGGGCGAAAAAATCGTTATGCGTATTCTTGACCAGACCTCTCTCAAGGTCAATCTTGAAGATCTGGGCTTCGAACCGAAAACTCTCGAGCGTTTCAAAACCGGTATTGCCTCACCCTACGGCATCATTCTGGTAACGGGTCCTACAGGCTCGGGCAAAACCACAACCCTGTATTCGGCCCTGACTTCGGTCAACTCGATCGACACTAACGTCATGACCGCCGAAGACCCTGTAGAATACATGCTTCACGGCGTCAACCAGGTTCAGTGCAAACCCGAAATCGGGCTGACTTTTGCCGCTGCTCTGCGCTCATTCCTGCGCCAGGACCCAGATGTAATCATGGTCGGCGAGATCCGCGACTTTGAAACTGCCGAAATCGCCATCAAAGCGTCGATGACGGGCCATCTAGTTCTTTCTACTCTGCATACAAACGATGCGCCGGGCACAATCGGTCGTATCGTCAACATGGGTATCGAGCCTTTCATGGTTACCACTTCGGTAATTCTCGTGCAGGCACAACGTCTCGTGCGAAAGATCTGCAAAGACTGCAAGTTCGAAATCAAACCAAGAGCGGAGCAGATCAGCCAGTTCGGCATCACTCCAGAACTGCTGCGCCGCCTCGACCTGCCACACATCAACGAAAAGAACATGCTTTTCTACAAGGGCAAAGGCTGCGAGTCATGCAACAACTCAGGCAGCCGCGGTCGTATCGGCGTCTACGAAGTCATGATGATGTCTGAGCGTCTCAGAGATATCATCCTGAATGGCGGCTCCACAGACGATATTCGCCGCCAGGCAATTGAAGAAGGCATGCTGTCGTTGCGCGAATCAGCTCTGCGCAAAGCTCTGACCGGCATGACCTCTCTCGAAGAAGTTGTTCGCGTCACCATGGGTGAGCACTGATCGGGCACTTCTCAACTGACAGAAGATTTTAAAACAGAAATAAGACACAACTAAGGAGTGCGGCAATGTTTGTCCTCAACGATCTACTGAACCTGGTTATCGAAAATGGAGCCTCCGACCTTCACATTACAGTAGGCACTCCGCCAGTAATACGCGTCGACGGCGACCTGATTCAGACAGACCTCGATGTTCTCACCCCCATGGACACAAGATCGTTGATATACAACATGCTCACTGCCGAACAGCAAAAAGAGTTCGAAGAAAATTACGAGCTCGATCTTTCCTATTCCGTTCACGGCTTTGGCCGTTTCCGCGTCAATGTATACAAGCAGCGCGGCTGCATCGGGGCTGCGTTTCGTATTATTCCGACCAAGATCCCGACCCTTGAAGAGCTCAGACTGCCCGAAAAACTGCGTGATTTCACCAAAATGCGCAAAGGCCTCGTGCTGTTCACCGGCCCGACCGGTTCTGGTAAATCAACTTCGCTGGCCTGCCTGATCAACATCATCAACGAGACCCGCCGCTGCCACATCATGACCATCGAAGACCCGATCGAATACCTGCATTACCACAAGAGATCGGTCGTTAATCAACGCGAACTGCACATCGACACCAAGTCGTTCGACGAAGCTCTGCGCCGCGTTCTCCGTGAAGATCCCGATGTCATTCTCGTCGGCGAAATGCGCGACCTCGAAACGGTATCTGCAGCCTGCACAATGGCCGAAACCGGCCACCTTGTCTTCGGAACTCTCCATACCACCGACGCCGCCCAGACAGTAAACCGTATCATCGATATGTTTCCGCCGCACCAGCAGGGGCAAATACGCTCGCAGCTTTCATTCGTTCTGCGTGCCGTCGTCGCCCAGCAGCTTCTGCCAGTTGCCAGCGGCAAAGGCCGCGTCGTCTGCAACGAAATTCTGGTCGGCAACCCGGCTGTAGCCAACTGTATCCGAGAGCAGAAAATTTCAGGTCTTTATACCGTAATGCAGACAAGCCACGAAGAAGGCATGATGACCTTCGAAATGTCGCTTCGCGACCTTTATCTGCGCGGTGACATCACCCTCGAAGAGGCCATGGTTCACACCATGCACCCCAAAGAACTCGAACGCATGCTGAAAAGTGCCTGAGCACTACCCTGAAAATTCTTTTACCGCCAGCAGCAGAAGCCCACAGTCGTCTGTAAAAGGGCGCTGGCATTTCTTTAAATGAACGCTGTCGCCTGCCTGCGCCGTAGTTTTTTCAGCCTGATTCTGCTCCTTGCGGGAATCAGAATTTTTCAGGTTTTGTTGAATTTTTCGGGCGAGTTTGGTGGTCTGTTCAGGCCACAACCAGTAACCTCAGAACATACCGGGCTTGTAGTCTTTTTTGTGGCCGCCATACTTCTCTGGCTTACCGGGCAAAGCATGCGCCGCATCGATACCAGGCAGCAGAACCGCCTGCTCTGTTTTCTGGCCGCCGAATATTTTTTTCTCGCCCTGCTGCACAACAAAGTCGGCAAAAGAAGCTTCATTTGTGAACTCATAGATAGCAACCTGGCACCAGACGAGCTTTTGAACCTTCTTTCCCTAGACTTCTTCTTTCAGGAGCCTTTTTATTTCTGGGGGCTGCTCTGGCTCACAATCAGCTGGAAACTGGCCGCCAGGGCCGACAAAAGACATCTGCTGCCGATTTTTTGGCTGCCGTTACTGGCATTTGCGAGTCTCAGCACTAATGCATTTCAGGCCATAGCCGCAATAGGCATAGCTTTATCTGCTGCAGTCTGCTACAGATTCTGCCGCAGCAGTTCGGCTTACTCCATGATATTTTTCATGATTCTGACCCAGGCATTGCTGCTTTTCGCAACCAAAAACAGTTCTGCTATTTATCGCACCTCGTGGATCGCCACAATCATCGTGCTGCTGGCTACATGGGTGCCAGGCCTGCTGTTTGCAGCCACACAAAAAAGCGCCGACAAACTGTCCGACAACGCTGTTTTATGGCTAATCCCCGGCTGGTGCAGTCTCGCAGCTCTGACGGCTTTGACCAATGTTCCGCTGGCTCTGAACCTGTTCAACCTCTGGTTCAGCACCGCATCCATACACTTCGCAACTACAGCGACTGCTCCCGCCATTTACCTGTCAGCCATTGTCTTGATCGCAAACAGATACAATCAGAGGCTGGGAAACATCGTCTTTTATCTGCTGGGCTTCGTAGCTGCCTGCTTCTACCTGCTTGATGCCACAATGATGTACAAGACGGGGCTAAGACTCAGCTTTTACACCATAGACTGGATAATCGGTCTGAAAAGCCTGACAAGTCTCGCCAAAACAGTCGTGTCAATGAAAGATTCATGGCCCCTGCTGCTGGTTTTTGCATGCCTGCCGCTCATTCTCAGAAAAACACGAGAAATCGCACACAGCCCTAAAATTATCGGCACAATTGCCCCATTCCTGATAATGGCGTTGTCGGCTTCTTTGGCTTACCAAACGTTCGATGTCAACCCTGTCGGCGTTTTCAAAGATCCATTCAATGTTTTTATATCTTCCACACCGGTATTTTCGGATAAAACCAGCTCATACATGCCATTTGCCATGCTGCAAAAAGGTTTTGCCGAGTGCGGCATAGAGAATGTCAAAGTGCCTGAAATTGAAGCCAGCAATACGGCAAAACCGGCTGCAGCACAGCAAAACCTGATCCTGGTAATGCTTGAATCAACCGCAAACACTTATTTATCACTTTTTGGCCACGATGAACCGACCTGGCCACGGCTCGAGCGCTACCGCGAACGCATGGAAATATTTCCGTTTTTCTTTTCCAACTTTCCTGAATCTTCAAATGCCGATTTTGCGGTAATGAGCGGCCTGTTTCCGGCCAATTACCTCGTCTTGCACAAGCACAGCGAAATTCGACACAAGTTGCTCGTGGATCATCTCAAAGAAGCAGGTTATGACTGCAGCATGTTTTTTTCCGGATTCACCGGCGACAGTGGTCTGTCTTCGTTTTACAGGCCGCGAGGCTTCGACCGCGTCTACGATGCGGGCAACATGCCTGGCGCCAGCCGCGAAGACGGCTGGATATGGGGGATCAAAGAGCATTTTACGGTCAGCAGAATCAAAGATCTGCTCGACCAACACGCCAGACAGCCCGAAAAACCATTTTTCATATACTATCGCATGCTTTTCCCGCATGCACCGTTTCAAAGCGTCGGCGACAAAGAGCCTACCTTCGACGAAGATGGTTACCAGCACGGCAATCTCGTCGGGCGCTTTAAAAACAGCCTTCTCTACCAGGATGAAGTGCTCGCCGAAATGCTGAAACACCTCGATGCGTCCATTTTCGGCAAGTCAACTGTAGTTTTACTGGTCTCAGACCACGGTACCATGCTGGGCGAAAATGGCAAACTGGGGCACGGCTGGAGCCTGGCGCCAGAACTGACCAATGTTCCGATGCTTATCATCAGGCCAGAACCGGCCGGCGAAAAAATCAACCTGCGAATGGGTTGTCATGTAGACATTCTACCAACCGCACTCTCTGCAGTCGGGCATTCACAACCCTCTGGCATCCTGTGTCAGGGCTTGAACCTTCTCGACGAATCGCCGGCAGCCCTCGAAAAGTCAGCCAGAAGAAAGTTTTTTTTGTCCTCAATGACTCAGTCGGCGATTGTCGAAAACTCCAGTTATTTATGGTTTGCAGACGATAAAACATCTGAAACGGCAGCATTCAAGATAGCAAGGGAAAACGGCAAAACCATATTTGCACCGGAACACAGGTTTACAGCCGCCGAGCTCCTTTCCCTGCGACAGATGAGCAAGAAATTCACAAAACTTCAGACGATCTTTCTGGCAAACCTGCGCCTGTATCAAAAATAACCTCGCTGGCCAGAAAAGATTCAAACTCTGATTGCCGGGCTGGCAAAACTAGGGTAAAGTTCTGGTTATGCAAAGTATTCTGATGCACCTGGCCTCGACCTGGAAAAATCTTCGCATTCATGCTTTTACGGCACTGGCAGCAATTTTTATCGTCAGGCTGTTCAGCGTTGCGATAAACCTTAAAACTCATATTGGCGAGCTCTGGCGCCCCAGACTAGAAGAGCTTGGGCTGGAAGCCTTGCTGATTCCGGCTGTTCTGCTGCCGGTTCTGCTTTTGCTGCAGCGCAGTTTCAGCAGGCTGCCCGGCACGCTGCAGTGGCGTTACCTGCTTTTTCATGCCTGGTGCTACCTTCTGACCGCCATGAACAGTAACACGATCAACAAGCGCTCGTATCTCTACCATTTGTTCGACGGGCAACTCGATTTTGAAGGGATCTCCAACCTTCTGGTTCTCGACAGCTTTTTCGAAGCACCGGCTATTTTCTGGGGCCTGTGTTTTTTTGGTATTTCTTACCATCTGGCGAAAAAGTTCTGCAAAATTGCATGGCTGCCAGTTTTATGGCTATTGCCGTTCGCTCTTGTCGACTTCAATCAGAGCAATCTGATGGCGGTGTTCTTCATTGCGTCTTCAGTTGCGGCAATAACTTGCTCTCACTGCAATAACGGCGAATCAGCAAGAAATCTGCACCTGATACAAGGCGGCCTTTTTGCGCTGATTCTCTTTTATCTGAACCACAGCCCGATAATTTACCGGGCAACGTGGCTGACCGGGCTGATTCTTTTTCCGGCAGTGTGGGTTGCAGGGTACTGGCTGATAAGAGAGTATGAAAGCAGTAAAAACAGCGCCGCCATCTCGATGACCTGGCTGATATCCTTTTTGTCCGGGGCAGTATTGAGCCAGATCATCAACAACGCCCCTCTTGGCAACAGTCTTTTCAACTTCTGGTTTTTGTTCGCCTCATTTAATTTCGCAGCCGGGGGCATAGTTGTCGTTGCTGTCTGTATTGGCATATCCTGCCTTGCCGGCCGGATCGACCGACGTCTGCAAAACCCCGTCTTCGCAATGACCTCGTTCATCGCTATCGTTTTTTATCTGGCAGACGCCATTCTTTTGTCAGAGAATGGCATGCGTATCAGTTTTGCAGCCATCGACTGGGTCTGGGGCCTGCAAGACTTCAGCAGTATCTTTAAAACCGCAGTCTCGGTAATCGATGTACGAACTATTCTTTTCGCGGCAATGATCCCCATACCTGTCATGCTATCGGCACGTTCCGCCAGGGCAAGAGAATCCGGGGGAAAGCGGATTTTTTCAGGGTCTTTCATCTATCTGATCATTACAGCGATGGTATCGCTTTCGGGCTATGAGATTCTCTCAGAACACCCCCACATTCTCCAGGATTCATGCAGAACCTTCATCGCTTCTTTGCCCGCACCAGCCTTTCTTGCACCGGAAAAGCCGTCTTTAGAAGAACTGATCGAAGGTTTCAGCAAAAGTAACGTTGCAATATTCAACAGAGCTCAGCCACAAAAACCTGACAACAGCAGTCACCCGAACATCGTACTGATAATGCTCGAATCAACGCATACCAGGTATCTTTCGTTGTTTGGGCACCATGAACAAACATGGCCTGAAATGGAGCAGCTAAAAGAAAGAATGGAAATTTTTCCCTTCTTTTTCGCTAATTTTCCAGAATCTTCGAATGCGGATTTTTCAGTGATGAGCGGCCTTTATCCGCCGGATTTCCTGTTGTTACGACAAAAACCAGAATTCAACCGGCCCACCCTCATAGAAAGGTTGAAAAATAAAGGTTACGAGTGCTCGATGTTCTTTTCCGGTTTCATCGGCGATACGGGCCTTGCTTCATTTTATCAGCCACGCAGACTTGCAAGGTTATACGATGCCGTTTCCCTGCCTGATTCGAAGCGTGATGATGGTTGGGTATGGGGAATCAAAGAGCATGTTATGGTCGAAAGAATCGGCGACCTGCTGCAGCAAAAGTCTGCAGATCGGCAAAAACCATTTTTCGTTTATTATCGCATGATTTTCCCGCATTCTCCCTTTGACCGCGTAACCGACGATCAGCCACATTTTTCAGAAGAGGATTATTTTGAAGGCAGCTGGCTGGGCCGCTACAAAAATTGCCTTCTTTACCAGGACAAACAGATCGCAAAAATCATCAAAAAACTCGCTGAAACAGGTCTCGAAAAAAACACCCTGGTCGTGATAGTCGGTGACCATGGAACAATGCTCGGAGAAAATGGCCTGCACGGTCATGGCTGGAACCTGGAACCTTCTCTGGTAAACGTGCCTCTGATAATCATTCGCCCTGAGGCGACGGGGTTTGTAAAAAATTACCGCCCCGGCTGCCACGCCGACGTGCTGCCCTCTGTTCTGGCCCTTGCCGGCATTGATGACAACACAAGCTTTGTACAGGGAACGAATCTGTTTACCCCCGAAACGGCGAGCAGAAGCATTTTCATTTCGTCACTCGAGCATCGAGCCATCATTGAAGACAATCACTACTTCCACTTTCCCATCAAGAACTCTGCCGACGCCATGGTTTACGAGCTTTGCAGCGACAACGACACGGCGGCGATCAGGCAACTGACCGCGTGGCCGGCAGAAGATCTCTGGGCAAAATACCATCGAACCAGGCAATTTTTAAAGCTGCAAAAGCAATTTTTAAGCAACATCGACCACTATGCCCGCCAAAGCAATTTTTAAAAATTCGCCAGAGCCCACCTACAAGATCTTTGTACACAAACAAGATCACAGCCCGAAAGAAAAAAACCTGCAAATCTTGATCACCAGTTTTTTTCAGCAAGTATTTTTCACTCAAAGATCGCATTGACAAAACCGATATTTTACTTTAGACTTAGGTTGACCGAAGTTCTAATTTTATTTTTTTATGCAAGGAGTCTTATCATGAACAGAAAAGGTTTCACGTTGATCGAACTTATGATCGTTATCGCTATTATTGGTATTCTGGCCGCTATCGCGATCCCCAACTTCCGCAAAGCCCGTGAACAGGCCCGTGAAAAAGCATGCTACGCCAACATGAGAGTTATCCTCGGTGCCGTCGAAATGTACAACATGGACAACACCAGCATGATGACTGCTCTCGCCGACGGCGACGTCAACACTTCAGCCGGTAAGCTCGTAGCAGGCAAGTATCTGAAGAGCCCCGTCAGCAAACCCGAAAAAAGCTGCACCTACTCGGGCAACAACATCGATGGTACTGGTCTGATCGCCTGCAGCATTCACGGCACTATCGAAGGCGAAGGCAACTGATCTTTCGGTTCTCAAAAAAGAGCGACGCAAGTCGCTCTTTTTTTTTACCCTGAATTGTTATAGACTAAAGCTCCATAATTGAAAATATCCGGGGAACAACAGCAAAATGCCGCAGAACGAAGCCATGCACCTGCTACTTACATTTTTTTTCACTGTTTTCGGCAGTCTGCTGGGCAGTTTCAGCAACGTCGTAATTTTGCGCATGGCAGGCGGCAAGTCTGTCATTTTCCCGCCCTCTGCCTGCCCGGTCTGCAATCACCAGTTGCACGCCGGCGACCTTATACCGGTTTTCAGCTGGCTGCTTCTGCGCGGCAAATGCCGTTACTGCAAAGCTCCGATTTCGTATCAATACCCGCTGGTAGAAGCAACCATCGCAGCAATCGTCGGCCTGAGTTTTTTCAGTAGAAGCTATGGACCGGAGTTTGTCATATTGGCTTCGCGTATGGTCATCTGGTTCATTGCCAGCGTAATTTTTTTGCGCCAGGAAGTTCGAAAGCCCCAACCATTTTTATGGGCAATTTTTTATTTTTTGGCCCTCGATCTCATTGCCGGTAAATACCCGATCATTTACCACAGCGCATTTGCACCGGCCCTTATCGCGTCTTTCATAGCTTTCGTGGCTACTCGCAAAAGCGAAAGTTACGAGCTGTTCAGCTGGGGCAGTCTCTCTTTTCTTTTTTTACTGAATACTCTGGGGTATTTCTGGGTTTTCGCAGCATTTCCACCGCTGCTTCTCGCGGTGCTGAACAACCTCGAAAAGACGCGTCAGGCAGCGCGTCTTCTCTTCTTCGTTCTTATGTTGTTCGGTATATTTTTGAAGCTTCTTCCGTAAGCCAGGGTTCGTCGCACCCAAAGCGCAAAGCTGTCAGGCAGCGCGGTGACGAATGTAATATTCAGCTTCACGGGCAATGTTCGACTCAGGGGCCAGCTCTGTTATGCGCCTGAACCTGTCGAGGCTCGCCGGCATCTTTAACTGTCTTTCGAGCTGACCAAGCCGTAGAAGGGTTTCTGGCGTTTCTTTGCCAAGTTCAACCACCCGCTGCAAAGCTTTCTGCTCTTCGACCGGCTCGTTAAGAGCGGCGTAGACAGATGCCAGGCCGACAAAAACTTCAGCGCAGTTTTCGTTAAGCATCAGTGTTCTCTGGTATTCTTCGATTGCCTGCCTGAACTGGCCGCGGCGGGCATAAAGATCGCCGAGAATTCTGTGGCCGTCAAGATGGCCGGGAAACTTTTTGAACAAAGTCAGCAATGCCTTCTCTGCCCTGTCGTAATCTCCCTGTCTGATCAACATTTCGGCAAGTCCGATAAAAAATTCGGCGCGGTCGGCGGCCATTATGGTCAGCTGGCGATAAACGTCAGCGGCAAGATCGTATTCACACGCGGTTTCGTAAATTTCAGCGAGACATTTTCGGTATGAAACGTTGTTTTCATCAGACTCTATGAGCTTTTCCAATAAAACGATCGCGTGGTCGAAGTCTGACATCTTGAAATGGCACTGCGCCATCAGATACATCGAGCGTGCCTGCAGGTCGCCCTTGCGGCAGGCCATTCTGAAGTGGTTGACGGCCATCGCATATTTTTTCTGCCTGAACAGGCAGCCGGCAAGATTGAAATGCGCATCAAAAGCGCCGGGGTTAACGGCAATAATCTGACGAAAGCACTGCATGGCAGCGGCAAGGTCGCCCTGCCCCATCAAAAGCGTCCCCAGCGAGAAATTGGCAATCTCGAGTTCTGGCCTGATGTCGAGAACCTGCCCGTATTGAGCTATGGCACCGTTGATATCGCCGTAGCGCTTCAACTGTTCTGCAAGCGCCAGACGAATTTCTGTTTTTTCGGGGGCGGCATTGGCGGCACGCATCATAAAAGAAATCTGCTGCCCATGATCGCCCATCTTCTCATACATTTTTGAATAAGCTATGAACGCCGGAACAAAACCAGGTTTCAGAGCCAGAGCACGTTCAAGATAGAACATGGCATCGTGATAAGCGGAATTTCTGACAAGGCATCCGGCCAGCTCGACCATTACAGGAACGCAATCAGGGCTGATTTTCAGAGCCTTTTCGAGAACCTCTGTCGCCTGCCGAACATCGCCATTACGCACATAAAGACGGGCAAGGCGCAGAAGCAGCTCGACATTATCGGGGGTTTCCCTGCTCTGAACTTCAAGTTTGCCAAGCAAACCCGTGAGCTCTTTAGGGCTTTCAAGCATGTTATCTGCCTCGATTATCTTTATTTTTTGAGGCTCTGTATTTCTCTGACCAGCGCTTGTTTATCCTCGGCGGCAAAAAAAGCAGAGCCCATAACTAATACATCGGCACCTGCCTCGCAAATTCTTTGCGCATTCTGCAAACTAATTCCGCCATCGACCTGAATAAGTGTCGAAAGCCCCCTGGAGTCGATCATATGACGCAACTGGCGAATTTTTTCGACCACTGGCTCGATCAGTTTTTGCCCCCCAAAACCAGGGTTTACGGTCATTATCAAGACCTGATCGCACTGATCGAGAACGTATTCAATCTCACAAAGCGGGGTTTGAGGATTGAGAGTGATACCTGAAGCCAACCCCATTTCGCGAACGGCTGTAAGATAACGATGGGCGTGGCGGCAGGCTTCGATATGAAAGGTTATTCGGTCAGCACCGGCATCACGCCAGGCCTCGAGCCAGCGCTCTGGCTGTTCGATCATCAGATGAACGTCGAACGGCAGCGAACTGTGGCGTTTAAAAGCCTTGATTATCGGCGGGCCAAAAGTCAGATTCGGGACAAAATGGCCATCCATCACATCGACGTGAATCCAGTCGGCACCTGAAGCTTCAATAAGCTGCAGGTCGTCGGCCATTCTGGCAAAGTCCGCTGAAAGAATCGAAGGGGCAATTAAAGTTTTATGCTTCATGACCGCAGTTTACCAGAACAAAACCAGAAAAACCATCACAACCAGGCTTATTCCCATGAACAATACAGGGCTTTTAAACCAATGACGCTCTTCAGAGGCTTTCCAGGCATCGTCATTGGCAGGCCGTTCAAGTGAGGGCTTTACCAGTCTGAGATGTTTTCTGGCGCGGGCGGCTGTATCTTTTGCGGGCGCTTCGTCACCCGTATTTTCTCTGTCACTGTTATCGACGACCAGGGCCAGGTTACCTTCGACAGCGGGGCCGGCAAAAACATCCGCAACGGCAACTGTATCCGATGCATCATTCCCGGAATTGGCTGAACCGGCAATTGCCTGCGCGGAAACAGCAAACCGACCAGGCGTTGAAGCAACCGCAGAAGCAGCCACGGCATCGCTCATTTTCCCGTTCAGGGCATCGACGACCTGTGAAGCCATTGAAAGTTGTCTGGAACGGCTGCGAATATTAGTTTCTCTGATATTACCAGAAAGGTCGGCAAGGGATTTGAGAAATTCTTCATGCGAATTGAACCGTTCTGAAAGATCTCTCGTGAGAGTCCTGCGAACGAATTCAACAATGCGCGCCAGTTGTTCGGGCGGCATTTCCGGGTGCCTGATCCGCAGCAGCTTCTCTAATTTCATATCCCAGAGCTCGTTGATGCCGCCGCGCTTACGAATTGGCGATTCCCCGGCCAGCAGTTCGAAGAGCGTTGAACCCAGAAAGAACAGGTCTGAATGAACTCCGGCCCCTTCGCTGCGTGTTGTGCGCCCGGCGAGTTTGAGGCGCGGGTGGGTGAAAGAAAGAACCGTTATGCGGCCGTCTTCGCGGCGCAAAATGTTTGAAAGCTTTATCGTTCTGTGTTCGACCTTCTGATCAGCGGCATACTGCAGAACAGATGCCAGATCCTGAACGATTCTGACGCAGTCGTTCAGGGGCAGCTTGTCTTCTTTAACCAGCTGATGCAGTTCTTTGCCGCCAACAACCGGCGAAACTACATAAGGACGGTCATCGAACATATCGACGTCGAGCACTTCGGCAATCAACGGGTGCGAAAGACTGGCGAAAGATTTTATTTCTTCACTGAAGCCGCGGATACGGTCAGAATTGACCGCCATTTCTTCTTTGAGAATTTTTATAACAACCCGTGACCCGGTCGCGAGTTCGAGGGCCGAAAAAATTTCGTACATGTGGCTTTCAGAAAAAGCCGCCTCGATCTTATACTTTTCATTGATTATTTCGCCGATCATTTATGCCTCCAGAACGGGTTTGCCACAGTCATGGCTCAACTCTGCGTTCCTCTACCGGAACGTCATTAATATAAATCTGTATTCTACTATTCGGCACAACAGGTACCTTTACCTTAACAAGTTCTAAAGGTTTGTGAGCACCGGCGTAAATCTGCTGTCTGCCATCGGCTTTTATGTGAATGAATTTCACTTCTTTCGGCATAAAACCGTCGGGCATGACAAAGCTCATCTCTTTTTCAGCCACGGGTGCCACAACTTTGGGAGGCGGCTGAACCGCTGCAACCGCCTCGATCTCACGTTCATCGGCCACAGCTATTTTGGGCGGAGCAGGTGTTGCTACGATATCTGCAGGGGTAACGGTCGGGGCCGACGGGGCAACAGGCTTTACTTCTGCTGGGCGCGGCAAATCAAGACTGGAAAAAACCTCGAACTTTTTCAGATCTGCTGGCGTTGCAGTGCCCTCGTCGCTTCCGGATGAAACGAGCAGACTGACGACTTCACCGCGGCGCAGCTGTGAATATGGCGACGGGCTTGTTGAAATAATCTGAAACTTCTCCCGACCAGCGTCAGGCCGTGAATAGATTCGGCCGAAGTTCAGCCCCCAGGCTTTCAGTCGGCTTTTGGCCTCTTCGAGCGACACGCCGGCCAGATTGGGCAGCACCAGAACCTCGGGGCGTCTGCCAAGGCTGATGAGCAAATCAACATCTTTATTTACCCCGTATTCTTCAGATGGCAGTGGCGACTGGCCAACCACGCGATCCGGGGCAATTTTATCAGAAAAGATATAAGCTCGGTCACCTACCGCAAGCTGAGCATTCATGAGAGCCACATCGACTTCACGCAGGCTGTTACCAATGAGTTCAGGGACATTGACCTTCTGCAGACCCAGCGAAATTGACAGCAACACCTGTTTACCGGGCTTCACGACAGTTCCCGGTTCGGGAAACTGGGCAATTACATGGTCTTTGGCATATCGATCGTCAAATTTTTCGTCGCGGCGAACGACTTCAAGACCGGTCGGCTTCGTTTTCATCACTTCAACAATATGTTTGCCGCGAAAGTCGGGCACAATAACTGTGCCGCCGCGGTTGAAAAACTCGTTGAGCTTGTTATAAGCAAAGTAAACGCCACCAATCAGAACCGCTATCAAAATCGACATGAGAAATGTCATTTTAATGAGGATCGACAGACACGAATCACTTTTTTTCCTGGTCATCACTTTTTCCTGCAAGCTGGCCGCAAGCGGCCAGGATTTCCTGCCCCCGTGATTTTCTCACGGTAACAGCGATACCTGCTTTTTTGAGAATTTTTCGAAACTCTTTTTCGTTCTTTTCAGGAGAAGGTTCGTAGGGCGAACCCGGAAAATGGTTGAAGCGAACTACGTTCACATGGGCGATCAGACCTTCGCAAAATTCGACGAGATTCATCGCGTCCTGCATCTGATCGTTGAGATTTTTCAGAAGAACCACTTCAAGCGTCACTCTTCGCCCGGTTATATTGCAATATTGTGCAATCGCCTCTTTGAGCTTTGCCAGAGGGTATTTTTTGTTGAGCGGTACCAGAGTCGTTCTGGTATTGTCGTCAGCCACATGCAGAGAGACTGCCAGATTGACTTCGCCCGGGCGCCCGGCAAGCTCGGCGATGCCTTCGATGACCCCTGAAGTAGAGATGGTTATGCGTCGGGTGGCCAGCCCAAGCCCCTGTGGGTCAGTAAGCATATCGATGGCCTCGTAAAGCGCCGCTCTGTTGAAAAATGGCTCGCCCATACCCATAAAAACGATATTGGTCGGTTTTTTGCCGGTTCTTTTAACCAGCAGCATCACCTGCAACATTATTTCGTCAGACGAAAGATTGCGTTTAAAACCCATCTCACCGGTTCGACAAAAAACACAGCCTACAGCGCAACCAACCTGCGTCGACAGGCAAAAAGTCAGCGAATCTTCATCAGGTATGGCGACCGCTTCGACAAGTTCGTCATCATTGAGTTTGACCACAACCTTGCTGGTTCCATCACGATCCTGCAGATATTTTTCAACCGGTGGCAAAATTTTGGGAAAAGCCGATTTCAGCTTTTCACGGTCAGCCAGCGATAAATTTGTCATTTCATCGAATGAAAAAACAAATTTTCGAAAAATCCATTCCTGCACCTGCTTGGCCCGAAAAGCCGGCATGCCAAGGTCAGCGATAGTCTTCTGAAATTCATTGAATCCACAAGAGAACAAAGATTTTGCAGTCATTTTCTTCCCCTTCTGACAATACATCGGCAATCTTCAGCAAACTGCTGAAGA
Source organism: Candidatus Rifleibacteriota bacterium (assembly GCA_029564115.1). The sequence continues at coordinate 18,483 of JAKQQP010000606.1, forward strand.
AAAAACTGGCAATGAAGCTTGAAAATCAGCTGAGGTTGAATTTATCGAGCATATCACCCATCATCTGCACCAGAGTTAAAAGTTCTTTGGTGACATTCATATACTGTCTGATGTGTGACAACTGCTCATTTACGGCAAAAGCGACTCTTCTGGTACCTTCAGAAGTAATCTTGGTCGCGCCGGAAATACTTTCGATACTACCCCGCAACGAATCTATATTCTGCGACTGCTCGGTAGAAGCAGCACTGATATCTTGAATCATACGGTTGACGTTCAAGACTGAGTTAACGATTTTATCAAGGTTGTTACCGGCGACGTTGGCAATGTTAACACCTTCGATAACCTTGGCAGCGCCGCGATTGATAGTTTCGACCGCCTTACCGGTCTTGAGCAGCATTTCCTTGATCTTTTTGCCAATGTCTTCGGCAGCTTCACCAGATTCTTCGGCAAGCTTGCGCACTTCGCCGGCAACGACAGTGAAACCCTGACCGTGCTCGCCGGCGCGGGCCGCCTCAATGGCAGCATTCAAAGCAAGGAGGTTGGTCTGATAAGCAATATTGGTGATGGTGTTAACGATTTCGCCAATCTGCTTTCCTGCCGAGTTAAGGTTCTCGATAACGTCTTCAAGGCCGAGAACTTCGTCTTTGATCGATTCCATGGTATCGATCGTCTCGCTGACAGCGTTCTTGCCTTCGCCGGCGATTGCAGCGGTCTCGGCACTGTCATTGGCCGCCTCATGGGAACGATCGGCGATTGTCTGCGCAGATGCCGATACCTCCTGGATGTGCAGGGTCGTCGATTCGAGCGTGTTGGCAATATAATTGGAGCTGCGTGATATTTCCTGGACATCGGTAAAAAACTGTTTGACGTTTTCATCAGAAAAAACCGGCATCGCTGTAAGCGGTTCAAGTTTTCGTCCGATTTCCTGGGCGATTGAATATGATTCCTGGAGTAGAGTGCGCGCCGTCACAAGAAAAGAGTCAAACTGAATGGCGCATTCGAGCATATCGCTCTGAGAACTGTCAGCATTCTCATTCTGAAAGCTTCTCAAACGTTCGACGACATCTTTGATCGGCATCGAAACCTGATTCATAAAAACCCAAAGCAATAGAATAACTACCGGAACAAAAAACAAGGTACCCATGTAAAAAATCTTCGCAGCAACTTCGAGATTTTTAAGCCCCTCGTCTAGAACTTCGAGATCTTTAGCCTTGCTCTGCACGAATTCATCGATGATCATGGCTTCCTGGGCCTTGATTTCTATTCTGCTGACGGCATCATCGAGGAGGCGCTGTTTGGCCGCCTTCAGTTCTTCAATACTCAGTTTCGGTATCGGCGGCTGGCCGTCGACAGCGTCGTCGCCTTCAGACTCATCAATGCCCTCTGTCTCAGAATCTTTAATCTGAAATTCTTCGAGACTCATCTTTTCGATATCTTCAAGTATCGGAGTATCGCCCATAGCCTGCAACTGCGAAGAAATGCTTTTGGTGCCGGCAACTACAGTTCTTGCTGTAAAAAGCGGCGCACAGCGCGAAAAAATCAGGTTGGCTGCAAGCACCGGTATCAAGATCAACACCAGAGCCAGAATCACAATTTTAAACTGTAAGGTAACTTTATGCATTTCGACTTACCCGCCGCCGGGCGGCTTAATTGTATCACAACTGCAAAAATTTGGCAGCTAAAGCTTGATTTTGCCCTGGCGCAAAACAACGGGGGGAATGACGGTAAAATCAGCAACCGTTGAAGCCATCGCCTCGGGAAGAATCCCGCCATCGAGCAACCAGTCAATTTCAGCGGCAAACTCGGCGGCAATCAGGTCGGGATTTCTGTCTGAAGGATCACCGGAACGGTTGGCACTCGTAGTCAGTAGTTTGAAGGGCAACCTGCCCAACAGCTGTCGCAATGGCTCATGATCTGGCATTCTGACTCCAATTTTTTCGAAAGTAAAAGCCTTGATAGCCGGTTGCGACGGAGCTGCAAGAATACCAGTCAAGGCTCCCGGCCAATGTTTTTTCAGAGTTTCGATGGTTTCTGTATCTGCCCTGAAGCCCAGGCGAGCGAGCTCAGCGACGTCGTGAACGAACAGAATCAGAGGTTTGCTGCCGCTCCTGTTCTTGATGCGATAAACCTTTTCGACCGCTTCTTCACAGTTGGCGGCGACGGCAAAACCATAAAGCGTATCCGTGGGAATCACTGCAACAGAGGCGTTCTGCATATCTTCGCAAAATTTTTCAAAAAGTGACGCATCACGCAGTAACTCTTCGATTTTCAACCGTTTCATTTTGTCCGCCTTTCCAGCTATTTTCTTGTAACGATGACGTATCTTTCGCGTCCAGCCAGGTCGTCAGCGGCACTCAACAATGACCAGTCAGGCCCGAGCAGTTCGAGCAATTCTGACCGCTGCCCGTGACCATGTTCAAAAACGAGTATACCTCCAGGTTTCAGGCAGACTGCGGCCTGGGCGACAAGTTTTTCAATCAGGTCGAGTCCATTGACACCGCCATCCAGTGCCAGACATGGCTCAAAATCAGCAACTTCGGTCTGCAAGCACGAAATTTCGTCTGACAGTACATAAGGCGGGTTAGATATGACAACTTCAAGAGAGGCAGGAGCAAAAGCCTGCAGCAGATCGCCACGCATAAGCGAAATTCGACCGCAAAGTTGTGGATACCGATTCAGATTCGCGGCAGCAACATTCAACGCCGCGTCGGAGATATCGACGAGAAAGCCTTCAGCCCCGGCAAATCTGCGAGCCATGGCAATACCGAGAACACCACTGCCCGTTCCCACATCGGCAAACCTGAAGTTGCCTGCGAAATCTTTATTGGCAATAACGGCAGCGGCAGCCAAAAACACTTCTTCTGTTTCTGGCCTGGGGATAAGCGCTCCAGGAGCGACGTCAACTTCAAAGTCGAGAAAACTCCATTCCCCGATTATGTATTGCAGAGGTTCACGGCAACAGCGCCTCTCAACCATACTTTCGAGAGATTTTTCGAATTCAGGGGTCGCCGGGCTGCACCACAGCAGGGGCAGCCTACCATTGCTTACTTTCAAAATGGCTGCTGCCATGCAATCGGCATTGAACGCCGCATCGTCTATATCGGCCTGAGTCAACTTTTTTCTGGCTGCCAGAATGCACGACCTGATAGTCATATCCGCCATAAATCAGATGTCATCTTCAGCTTCGGCAAGTTTTCGCAGATTGTCAGCCTCGATCAAAGCGTTGATAACATCGTCGAGGTCGCCGTCTATAATTTCGTTCAGCCGGTAAACCGTCAGATTGATACGATGATCGGTAAGTCGCTGCTGCGGGAAGTTATAGGTTCTGATACGCTCAGATCGGTCGCCGCTGCCCACCTGACTGCGACGATGCTCGGCACGGGCGTTGTCTCGCTGCATTCTGGCGTTGTCGAGTAATCTGGCCTTCAGAATTCTAATCGCCTTTGCCTTGTTTTTGTGCTGACTCTTCTCGTCCTGGCAGCTGACGACGATACCGGTCGGAAGGTGGGTCACTCTGACCGCAGAATCGGTGGTATTGACGCTCTGCCCGCCGGGGCCTGAAGAACGAAAAACATCGATGCGCAGCTCATTCTCATCGATCGTGACATCGACATCTTCAGCTTCGGGCAATACCGCCACAGTGGCAGCAGAGGTATGAACCCGCCCCGAAGCCTCGGTAGCCGGGACTCGCTGCACACGATGCACGCCGCTTTCGAATTTCAGTTTACCAAAGGCGCCATTACCCTGAACAGAAAAAACGACTTCCTTTATGCCACCGATTCCGGTATCGCTCATGCTCATCAGCTCACACTTCCAGCCCTGGCGTTCGGCAAAACGAGAATACATGCGATAAAGATCAGCAGCGAACAGTGCAGCCTCGTCGCCACCTGTGCCGGCTCTGATCTCAAAAATAGTGTTCTTGCTGTCATCCTCGTCTTTCGGCACCAGCAGCATTTTAAGTTCCGCTTCAAGAGCGGCAAGCCGCGGTTCCAGGTCGGCAATTTCAAGTTCGGCCATCTCTTTCAGCTCAGAGTCGCTTTCAGAAGCAAGCATGTGCTGTGCCCCTTCAAGACTGCTGCGCATATCGCAATATTTGGCATAAGCCTCAACTACAGGCTCAAGCTCGGAACGACGCCGAGCAAGTTTTTGAAATTCTGCCTGATTACCAATAACTTTCGGGTTCGAAAGTTTATCAGTGAGTTCCTTGAAATTTTCCTTGACCGATTCCAGCTTATCTAGCACTATCAGAGCCTTTCAAGCATTTTTTGAATCAGTTTGAGAAAATATGGCTGCGCAGCTGCTGCGGCGGCAATGACTTCCTCGTGATTGACGTTCTCGTGACTCTCGCCCGTAGCCATATCCGTGATACAGCTGATGCCAAGAATTCTTTTAATCCCGCCATGAACAGCCACGATCACTTCAGGAACAGTTGACATGCCCACCGCATCGGCTCCCATCACTCTAAAAGCCCTGAGTTCAGCGGCGGTCTCATAGTTTGGCCCACTGACCGCAACATAAACACCGCGTTCAACCGGAGCGCCTATTTCTCGGCCAACTTTCATCGCCTCTTCAACGAGCGATTTTGTATAAACGCCCTGCATCGGCGGGAATCTGGTGCCCACACTTTCATCATTGGGGCCAATCAGAGGGTTATCGCCCATCGAATTGATGTGGTCAGTCATTATCATCAGATCGCCGACTTTGAAATTTCTATTCAACCCACCGGAAGCATTGGTGATGATAAGGTCTTGAACGCCCAGCGCCAGCATTACCCGCATCGGAAATGTGATTTCCTGCATGCTGTAGCCTTCGTAATAATGAAAACGGCCCTGCATGGCAACGACGCTTTTGCCGCCAGCTTCACCGATGACCAGCTTTCCAGCATGCCCTTTTACCGTAGATACAGGAAAATGCGGGATCTGTTCATAGGGAATGGCAACCTGGTTTTTCAATTCATCGGCGAATTTTCCGAGGCCAGAACCAAGTACAAGAGCAACCTGAGGTTTCACCGTAATTTTGCCGGCAATAAAATCAGCAGCCTGGCGAATCTTTTCTTTCAATTCCATGGTAACGTCCTTATTTGCAGAATCGCGCATCAAATGCGGCAAACAAGGGTAACACAGTGACATAAAACCTGTCAACGAACGAAGAAAGCTTCTTTTCAGCGGGTGGCGATAATACGGTGCGCCAGATTCAGATAAGTGCTTTTGGGAAACTGCTGCTTCATCATTGCTAGAACGCGGTCAGCTTCAGGTTTGTTGCCGAGTTCCATCAAAATCCGGATGATGTAATACAGAGCGCCCTCCTGAACAGCCTTATTGTTCGATGTTTCAAAAGCCTTTTTGAAACCGAAATATGCCTTGGTAACAAGCCCCATGGCGTATTCAGAGTAAGCGCTGAGAAACTCGTAACGATCAACAGGGACGTTTCTGGGGTCGGGTTTGAATTGCTGCAACAGTTGCAGCGCTCCCTGAGGATTTCTTTCCTGAATGTAGCATTCAGCCAGCAGATAAGCAGCCTTCTGAAACTCGCTGTCTGAAAGCCTGCCATACAAAGCATCGATCAGGGCCAGACGTGCCGACAAAAACTCACCCTCATCGAAAAATCTGATGCCACGCTGCAGATTCTCTTGAGAAGTAACCGGCCTGGAATTCTCAACCAGGGTTTTTTTGATGAAATCCTGAGCATACTGATTCATCACTTCTTCGGTAAGACCGTTGAAGCACACGGCCAATTCTTGATGCAGATCGTTTGACTTCATCAGCCGTTTGACAAATCGATGCAAAGCACTGCTACCAAAGCTTTTCAGCAAAAACCTTATTTTCAGATAGTTTTCAACGTATTTTTCCAGAGAAATCGGGTTGCCATCAATATTTTCATCTTCACCGCCAATGGCGTTTATATCGAAACCACGACGGGTCAAGGCTTTGATACGAGCCAGACCCTGGTCAGCCGCATGCACTGCCGTTCCCTCCTTAACCCACATCGGCAGGGAATCGTATTCTTTCAGACCCATTACATCCGCCATGACAGCGTGCGTCATTTCGTGGGTCATTTCCTCGAAAAGAGTCGCCTGACCATTGATCAAAAAATCGAGATCGAGATGAATGTAATGAACGACAGTACGATTTGCAGTGCGTATCGACTGGCGCTTGCCCCTGAGTCTGAAGCCTTTGTAGGTGAGATGATCAGAAAACATGATCACAACATACATCTGTTCCCTGGGCGGGATCCCAAGAGATTTTTCTATTTTCTGAAACGACTCCTGGTAAACGAAAGGCAGATCAGCAAGAATTTTGGCAAAACCCGGGTGATTGCGAAATTTGCCAGAGTAACTGGTATCGATATGCAAAACCGCCAGCAGCTTAACAGGCAGCAGCATTAACAGAACGACAGCCGCGAGAATTCCTGCCTTTAGCCTTCTTTTGCGATCAATCATCTGCTGACTCTCCCCTGGTAGTCTCATCGACAGATATTGCCTTTTTCTGAACAGCATCAGAAATTTGACTGCGGGCTGCGAACACTTCTTCAAAAAGCTTGCGATCAGCAGCGACTTCCGGTCTGACAAGCAGCTCATCAAAAGTCTGAACAGGGTTACCAAGCATATTCATGGCATGCAGAATCATGGCATAATGAAAATCGACCTCAGGCGAAACACTGGTACGACCCTGAAAAATATCGTTCATGACCTCGAGAGCCTCTGCATGTCTGCCATTCCTGTGAAGGGCCCAGGCAAGGGTATCAAGATTGAAAACAAGCCCCGGAAGCCTCTCTACCGACATCCTCGCCATTTCAAGTGCCTGGGGAAGCTCTCTATCAAGTTCCAGAAGAGTGTAAGCAAGATTATTCAACACTATTGCGTTGCCGGCATTGTGCCTGAGAGAGTTTCTGAAAGCCTCGACTGCACCTTCATGATTGCGATATTTCAAGTTCAGGTCTCCCAGATGTTGCCATAGATAAGCGTCATCGGGAAGGAGTGCTGCGGCAGAAGCAGCTGCAGCTACAGCTTCGATGCCGCGATGCTCGAGGTCGAAAGCCATACTCAACCTGAAAAGATACAGAGAAACTCCGGGCTCCAGATGCACAGCCTTTTCAAGATGATTTCTAGCCTCGGCAGGAGTGTGTCCTTCCGGTTGACCATCGATGATAACTACAGCCTTTAAAAAATGCAGAGGTGCATACTCAGAATGCAGCCGCAAACCGTTTTCAACCCGTTTCAAAGCCATATCGTAAGCACTGAGATCATGCAGAAGCTTTCCCTTGATCAGTGGCGAAGCTGCATCGGGCAAAGAAAAATGAAAGATACCCGCTGTCAGAAAGGTCAAAAGCGGCAAAAACACCGGAAGATTTTTTAAAATCAGTCTGACTGAAGGTGAGCCGGCAGACTCGGGAAACCGCAGCGCTTTAGCTCGAACCGGAAGCGTCAGCAACCCGCAGAAAGCGAGCGGTAGAAAAGTCACAGCCAGAATTTCGACCCGGGCCTGCACATAACTTACCGGACCAATGTTCTTCAACACTTCACCGAGCAAAGACAGCTCAACATGCTGCAGCAACAAAAAACACCCAGCAAACTGGGCTATGGCCAGCATTCCTGCATACCAGTAACTTTCAGCCAGAACCGGCAACGAAAACATCCAGGTGATAACGCCAAAAATGCCGGCTGCTCCCATGAAAATAAATATCATTACGCCAGCGTAAAACAGCCCTTTTTCAACCGGTTCAACGACTCCAAGCTCATAACTCAGGGCAACACACAGCAGAACCAGAAAAAACGGAGTAATGAAAAACAAGAAGCGTTCACGCCGGCTGTTTTGCGATTGACTGATTGAAGCACCGCATATACCGCAGTATATGAGATTGGCAGGAACAGGCTTACCGCATTCGGGGCAGTTCTTCAATCAGGAAACCTCGTGAAGCTCTCCGACAAATGATTTCTGCATCATTGAATCGATTGTGCCAAGATCGTTAGTCTGGCCAAGAATCCACATGAGTTTAACCAGCGTGGTTTCAGGAGTCATGTCCATTGCCGGTATGGCACCGGCATCCAGCGCCGCCCGACCGACCTGATACAGTTCCATCTCAGTCGAGCCAACTATACACTGTGTACACACAACAACGGGCACACCACGTGAAGTGGCGGCAGCAATTGCCGGAATCAGACTGTTTTCACCTGTAGGAATATTGCCGGCACCATAACCCTCGATCACCACTGCATCATGATTGTTCGCCAGATATTCGACGACAGCCGGCTTGATACCAGGGTAAACCGGCATCATGGCAACATTTTCATTCAAAAAGGCCCGAAGCATCGGCTTTTTTCGACTGCGCAACCGGGCAAAGTCGTTATACTTAATCGAAAGCCCTATAGTGCCCAAAGGCACGTCATTTACCGAAATAAAAGCCTGCATATCGAAGACCGACATTTTTTTGGCACGTGTTCCTCTAATCACAAGCGTGCCAAAAACGACGGCAACTTCAGCAAGATCTGAAATAGCGACACGAACAGCATTGATAAGATTTGAGCGCCCATCCGACCCAATTTCTTCGAGTGGCACCTGGGCCCCGGTGAGAACGACCGGCTTGTTCAGTTCCTGCAAAAAAAACGACAAAGCCGCTGCGGTGTAGCAAAGAGTGTCGGTTCCGTGAGCCACCACAAAACCATCGTAATCTTTGATGCGGTGAAAAATGGCCCGGGCGATCTTCAGCCACAGCCCCGGAGTCAGATCACTTGAATCGACATTGGCAACCGACAAAACCTCAATCTCAGCAATCTGCCGCAGTTCAGGAATCTTCTCGATGAGACTGCCGGCATCTTCACAGGGGTAAAGAGCGCCACGCGGCCCACGCAGCATGGTGATAGTTCCACCGGTGGTCAGAATAAGAACCCTGGGCTTTGCCCCAGTCTTGTCGGTTGCAATCATGACAGTTTCCGATCAGAATTTATATTCAACGCCGAAGTGAACATCGCGTTTGTCGATGGCATCGTCGACACGCAACTCGAACCTGATGTTTTCGTTCAACAGATAACCTGCCTTGAGCCGCACTTCTGAGTCAGTAGTATCGATCAGGTCGACGCTCAGCTGAATCGGCTTCGCCAGATAATAATCGAAGCCCAGACCAACTTTGGAGCTTATGATACCGCCCCTCTTGACCAGGTTGGTATCTGCACCGCGGGCAACCATGAGGTTGAAGTTGTCGTCACCGCCGATGTCTTCGACCCCGATGCGGTAGAAGGTCTTGTCGCTCGGGTAAAGATCGACGTTCAGGTCAGAAATGAACGTTTCAGTATCTTCGCGATATCTGAGTGTGTATTTAAAGTCGATCCTGGTCTGACGAATGTTCAAGAATACCTTGTCAACGGCCTGGGCAAGTTTATGGGCATCGTCGAGGCCGGTATTGATTTTCTTGCGAATTTCCTTGTCGGCAACTATTTCTCTGACTTCGCGGGTAATCTCTTTGGCGTTGTCTGAAGCATCACGCAGCGATTCAATGGTATCGCGCAGATCGTCAGTCATCTTGTCATTTTTATTGAGTTTGGCAATCATGTCATCGAGACGATCTGTAGTGCTTCTGACATTGGCGATAATTTCCTTGAAGTCTTCGCGGCTGTCTTCGGTAATGTTCGAAAGCCGGTCGCTGAACAGCCTGAAATTAGCTACCATAGACCTGATATCTTCGCGATTCTTTTCGATCTCGCCATCTACGCGATGCAGAATGTTATCGAGACTCTCGACAATTCTGTCACTGCGGTTGCGAACCGAGTTGATGATCTCATTCATCTTGTCAGAAGCAGCGCGGGCATTGCGGAACATGATGCGGGTGTTTTCCTTCAATTCAGGATCACCGATAATATCCTTGGCAGAGGCAGTCAGTTCCTGAAGCTTCTGAATCAGCACGTTGCCCTGTTCGAAGAGTTCATCCATGCGCGTCGGGTCTGTTCCGGCAACGATTTCACCGTCAGAGACATATGGGGAAGTGTAATCGCGAGTCGGCATTATTTCGACGAATTTTTCACCCATCAGACCTGCAGTCGAAATAGTAAAGGTGCTTTTGCGCCTGATATGCAGTTTTTTGTCTTGAATGTAAACATTGACGAATACCTGGTCGTCACGAATCTCGATACTGGTGACCTTGCCGATTTTCACCCCCGACATCGAAACGGTTGAACCCTTGCTTAACCCGTTGACAGAATAAAAGCTGATGACAAAGCTGTAGCCCTGTTCTGAAAAGCTGAAGTCCCCGATAATGAAAACCATATACGACAGCAGAACCGCCGCAATTAATGTCATGATACCTACTTTGACTGTCGAGTTCATTAGCTTCTCCTGTGTCGCCTCATAGCAGAGTCATAGGCCCCTGTGCTTCACCTCTGATGAATTGTTGCACAACGGGGTTGGGCGAGTTGATTATTTCTTCGCGGGTTCCAATTTCAACGATCTGGCCGCCAAAATGCAACGCAATGCGGTCACAGACACGGTAAGCAGATTTAAGATCGTGGGTCACAACTATCGAAGTGACCCCCAGTCTCTCTTTAAGACTGAGATGCAATTCGTCGATCGCCGATGTCATGATGGGATCGAGACCGGTCGTGGGTTCGTCGTAAAGAATGATTTCCGGTTCCATGGCTATGGCTCTGGCAAGTCCTACACGTTTTCTCATGCCGCCGGAAAGCTCGGATGGCATGAGATAATTTGTGCCGGGCAGGCCAACCATTTCGAGTTTTTCCGAAACAATGTGATGAATAGCCCGATTGGTAAGATTAGTGTGCCGGCGCAGCCCAAAAGCGACATTCTCTTCGACATTCAAAGAATCGAAAAGTGCCGCTGACTGAAAAAGCATACCCATGCGCATACGCAAGGCATCCAGTTTTTTCTGTTCAAAACTGGTGATGTCTTCGCCATCGATGATCACCTGGCCGCCGTCTGGCTTCATCAGGCCGATTATATGCTTCAGCAGAACGCTTTTTCCACAACCGGAAGGCCCAAGAATCACCAGAGACTCACCGTCGTAAATTTTAAGGTTCACGCCCTTGAGAACCCTTTTTGAACCAAAACTCTTATGTAGATTTGAAACTATTATCATTGCAGATATGCCGTGTTGAAGTTGTTGATGCCGACTGTGAGAAAGTAATTGACCGCCAGAATCATCATGATCGAAACAACGACAGCACTGGTTGTACTTTGCCCGACACCTTCAGCGCCGCCCTCCGTGGTAAAACCCTTATAGCAGCCAATAATAGCAATAATACCGCCAAAGACGGTCGCTTTGAAAAGGCCACCCATCAGATCTTGAATCAGGAGCATATGTAAAACGGAATCTTTGAACGAAATAAGTGTCAAACCGATCTGGTGAACGGCAACGATAGAACCACCGATCATCCCAACCACGTTGGTAAAAATTGTCAGCATGAACAGCATGATAGTGCAACCCCAGAATCTTGGCACCACAAGGTAATCAACCGGGTTGGTGGCCATCGTTTCGAGGGCATCGATCTGCTCGGTAATTTTCATGGTGCCGATTTCGGCGGCAATGGCACTACCCACCCTGCCGGCAACGACAATTGCCGTCAAAATCGGGGCAAGCTCGCGCGCCATAGCCAGACTGACAACGCCACCCACATAGCTTTGTGCGCCCATCTGAGCAAACTGATAACCAATCTGAACCACGAGAACCGCACCGGTCGACACGCCGGTAATAGCGACCATCAGAAGCGAATCAACACCAATGCGAGACATCTGGTCGAGCAGATTTCTCACAGAAAATCGACCAGTCTTCAGATTGTGGATAGTCCAGTAGATGGTCTGCATGAACAGAATGCTCATACTGCCTATAGATTCGACAAATCCTTTTACCAGATTAGAAAACAAAGCCTACTCCTCGCTGAGAGTCAGAGTCGTATCGACCCTGCCGGTAACCACAAGATTGGTCGGCTGAATCTCAAAATCTTTACCGTTGAGCTTCAGCTTCTTCGACTCGTCACCCTCGGCAGTCAACTGAAACAAAATATCAGAATTTTTCGGGGAACTGGCCCAGCTGCGAATAACCGAATCGAAATCACCCGGCTGGCTCTCTTCGACTTTCGTTTCGCGACCGGCTTTGCCATCGCGCGAATCAGCCGGAACATCAACATCTTCAATTTTCATGTTTAGTCCAAAAACAGATAGAGTAAGATTTTCACGACCAATGTCGTGTGGAATCGGCAGTTTCACCTTGCGCACAAACCTTTTCTCACGGAAAGGCCGAAGGGTAACCTCGACATCGAGAACACCACCGCTCGAGACCGAAGAATTTTTGATTTCCACCTTCTCGATCGAAAGAGTGCGGCGACGCCTTTCGACTTCAATTTTTAAAAGAAGCCGGTTAGGCATAACTTCTTCATATTCGCTCTCGGTAACCATATCCATCAGGCTTGTGACCTCGGTAATCAGCGCCTGTACAATGTCAGAACGTGAGTAAAAAAGGTTTTCACGACGAAAATTGTATTTCTCACCGTTTTGACTTGAACAGTCAAGAGAAATACCCAGCAGAGCAGTGCCCGGGCCGGCACGGTCTATTACTCCCTCCAAAGCCTGAATAAGGGTTGATTCCAGCACCATTACAAAAACAGACGGATCTCTGACTATCTGATAATTTATGCTGCGACTGATCTGCAGATTTTTGTCCATAACGTCTATCTGCACGGGAACCAGCTCGGGAAAACGCCCCACCTCGCCGCTCAGCCCTTTCTCGCGATCCTGAGTTATTATGCCGAGCATTTCTGCAGGAGCTCCGATCTTAAAGGGCATTTGCACACTTGAGAAAGAGTGATGAATATAAGCGCCGGTCAAAAGAAATGAAACCGGGCCCTTTTTCAGGAAAGGATGCGCCAGGGCAAGAATACGATGCCCACTGCGATGAGTCATCGTCCCAAGAGTGGTCATATTGATGTCGCCACGGGCCAGCTGAATACCAAGAGCTGAACCAGGTTCAAAAGTATCGGCAGAATCGTTCGCCGGGTCGGAGTCATCGCCAGGCTTATTCTGACCCGGCATTTTTTTGGTCATGACAATGTTTTTTCTCTGCATTCTGGTTTTGAGAAGCTCGGCAGCTCTGCCGTCGAGGCCATCAACATACACTTCTACCGATGCCATCTGAAAAATTTCTTCTTCAGGGGCCGGAACAATTTTGCCAGCCAGTTCGAAGGGGGCTTCGATTATGGCTTTTATTGGCCGACCACCGAGTTGAACTGGTGTCTGAGGCACCCAACGACGAAAACGTTCATCAGAAGAACTTTCAGAGCTGGCAAGTTCAGGGTAAGACCATATTTCGAGCATTTCTTCGATGGGAGTGACAAGGCCGACAGTGTGGTCGGTCATTATCCAACCAGAACTGACACCGCCAAGCAGCTTACCATCGACATAAACCGGGCTGCCACTCATGCCGGCAGCAATGCCGCCAGCCCGCTTGATCACATCGCCGCTTACCTTGACGAGAATTGATTTGCCGTTGATCAGAAGATTTTCGTTTACTTTGTTATTGGCAAGAATACCAAGAATTTCAACTTCAAAAGTTTCGATTTTCCGGCCCTGCACGACAGTCTTACCAAACCCCTTCATGCCGATCTTAACGTCTTTCAGGCGCAAAATATCAACATTCTGCGCAAAAGACATTTCAATGCCACCTGCCAGAAAAAACAGAACCAACAAGACGGCTACAATAGGCCGTCGCTCAGCTGTTTGACATAAAAAAGACATTTTTTTTGGCCAGACCTTTTTAAATAGCAGATTCCCAACATAATAAACATCATAAAAAACCAAACGACAAAAGTGACATTTTTCACCCTGTCAGAAATCTATCGGCATGATACAGCCTAACCTGTAGACGGGCAATAGCATTTTGTCCGATATTGGTAATTTAATCGGTGACCGGAGATTTTTGTTCGCGATCATACGAAGACTTGCTATCAGCGACTGGAAATCAGTATACCGTTTGAAATGCGGCGTTCACAGCCATCTGATGGAGAATTAACCGTTCTGCCACGCACGATCATCGACGATGAACCACCACCATCGAGGTTAATTGCATGCCGTGCCCCAAGAGTTTTTAAATAACCCGAAAGTTCGTCAAGTTTCATGCCGGCACTGCGCTTCGATCTGCCATCGACCACTACCAGCAGCAGATCGCCGTCGAACGTCAGGGCTACGGCAGTTCTCGGGTGTCTCCCATATACAATCGAATTGTCGAATTTTTCTTCTTTACCGTTGATGCTGGTTTTGCCATCTTCAATCAACCTCGGGCCTCCGCACACAGCGTGTCGAATGGTGTTCCAGGGTCGATCGATGGAATAATCGAGCTCAACAGACTGCCCCAGCTTCAACTTCGCCAGTTCAAGAGCCTTTTCACCACCAGCCGAAACGACAACGCCATCAGGCGGAATAAGTGCGTCTTTTTCATGTATTCCAACAATTTTTCCCTTTACCAGAACAAGCTCCACGCCTTTTTCGTCAGTCAGAGTGCTGCGAGAATATTCTGGAGTGAAGACCACCAGGGCATCAGCACGTCGGGGCTGGTTAACCGCGTCTATTTTCAGCGAAAGAACTCCTGAACGCAGAATTCCGCTGAAGTCAGGATTGCCGAAAAGCAGCGTATCGTCTTCTGTCACGCCAAAAACAGATCTTCGATACAATGGCGAACTGATAAGTCGTCTGTTGATAATCAACGTACCAATCGGATCACCGCGTGAAGTAAAGTAAGCACCATTTATGGCGGCAACCGCATTATAGCGCGAAGCCATCGACGAAAGAACTTCTTTTTGCGCTATTCCCTCGTTGGCAAGAGCTGGAAAAACGCTCAGATTGTCTGAAAACGGCTCAACTCTGAGAATATGCACGTCAGAAAAACGATCAGAGACTTTAGCGCGGTCGCGATAATAAGTCAGCCCTTCGGCGATCTTTTCACCGGTCTTCAGTGCAAAGCTCGATTTTTCGACCTGATAAGGCACACAAAGCTTGAAAATACCCTTAGAATCAGATGCAACATAGGGATTACCAATTCTGCCACCGGCTGCAAAAACCATCTCAGAGAAATTGCTGGCATGATGCAGAGAAAACCTGTTGAGTTTTTTCTGCAGCTGCGCATCGAGTTCAGGTTTGAGCGGGGCAACCGCCGGCAGCATGCGAATTCTTAACAGACTGCCACCCTGGTTGCGCCTGAGAATTTTAACTTCTTTCGACAGATAAAATTCAACTATTTCGAAGGCCTCTTCAGAACGAAAATTCACTTTCTGAATATCTGGCTGACCGGTCTGATCCGCTGAAATGGGCAAAACCTCAGAAACAGACCTTTCTTCAGGTTCAGCCACATCAGGCTCGGGCATCTGGTCTTCCTGCAACATTTCGATAGCACGCCCGGCATCTTCTTCAGACAAACTCTTCATGTCGTAGAGAACCGCATCTTCACCTTCGCCGCCAATGTCGTAATAAACCGCATCTTCAGTCTGCAAAACGGCACCGACCAAAAAAATCTGGCCGATCAGCAGCAACAGCAAAAGTTGTTTCAACGCCTGTCTGATAATTTAAACCCCAAAAACAGTCTTCGGGTTATACCATCGGCAAGTCCCCTCATAAACATTAAACAACTCAGAACACTTCAGGCCTGTTTATATAAAAAACAGACTGAAATTTGACGCCGCGTCAAAATTTTGACGGCAAAGCCGGGCAATAAGCGTCATTTTTTTGACACACAAACTGCAATTTTAGTTGTATTTCGCTGACAATCGAGATTTTAAAATCTGGCACGCCCCTTGCAATATTAATTTTCAAGTTTAAATTTCAGGAGGAAACCATGAAAAAGTTGATCACTACCCTGTTCGTACTTACCGCAATGCTGCTGCCCATTCTTACAACCGCCGAAGAAGCCCCGGTCGCAGAAAAAGGCCGACCAGCTCTTGAAGCTCGCCAGGAACTGAGTGCCGACGAAATCATTGCCCGCATTGAAAGCCGCAAGACCAAAATTATCGAAAATGTCAAAGTTCGCTTCGAAAAACTCAACGAAAAACTCGCAAAATTCGAAGACCGCATCGGCAAAGCTGCCAGTCGCCGTGAAAAAAGAAAACAGCTCCAGGCAAAAGCCGGCGGAGAAGAAAATGGCACCGAAAAGCCTGCTATGAGCGAAGAAAAGCTGGCAGAACGCAAAGCTAAAGTTACTGAACGTTACAACAATTTCAAAAAGAACATCGAAACACGCCGTGAAACAATGGCCAAACGCATGGAAGAAAACCAGAAAAAAGCCGGACACAGCGAAAAACGCCTTGAAAAGCTGAGCCAGGCTGATCGAGAAAGGGTTCTGGCCGCCCGCACCAAAATGCAAAGCGAAGTTAAAGCCGAAATAGATAAGCTCTCAGAAGAAGCCCTGAAAAAACTCGAGGCCACCTACCAGAAAATAATGAATCTCTGAAAAATCTGCAGCTGAGACTGTAACGGCTCAGTCGTCACCATCGGTGAGACTGAGCTTTTTCATGCGATACAAAAGCTGAGTTCTCGGAATTTTAAGAAGTTCGGCAGCGCGGCTTTTTGTTCCGCCTGTCTTCTGCAGAGCAGCCACTATCATTCTGCGCTCCAGGGCCTCCAGAGTTTCAACAAGGCCGCTCTCATGGCATTCGCCGTTTTTACCTTCCGTTACCCCGCTGTCGGCCGCCGACATAATCTCAGAAGAAACCGTCGGCAGCCTTTCTGGGGAAGCAAAAAAACGCAAGTCGATCTCGTTGTCTTCAGCCAGAACGACAGCTCGTTCCAGTGCGTTTTTCAGCTGTCTGACGTTACCCGGCCACGGCATTACAGCAAGCTTTTCTATTACTCTGTCGCTGATATGCAAAGCAGGTTTGCCAAGTTCTTTACCAAGCCTGTCAAGCAGACTGCGACAAAGAAGATTGAAATCCTCACGCCTCTCTCTGAGGGGCGGCACTATAATATTGAAAACGCTGAGGCGGTATAGAAGATCTTCCCGAAACGAACCTTCAGCCACCATCTTCTCGAGATTTCGGTTTGTCGCTGCAACAATGCGAACATCCACTTTCACCGGTGAAGAACTGCCTATTCTGATAACTTCTTTTTCCTGAAGAACTCTCAGCAGCTTCGCCTGCATCGCCAGGGGTACTTCTCCCACTTCATCGAGGAAAACCGTTCCCTGGTCGGCAGCTTCAAAACTGCCTGTCCTTCTCTGTCTGGCGTCGGTAAATGCGCCTTTCTCGTGGCCAAAAAGTTCGGCCTCAAAAAGGGTCTCCGGTATCGAGGCACAGTTTACCCTGACGAATGGGCCATCGGCACGGGGCGAAAGCTGATGAATCGCCCGGGCCACCATCTCTTTGCCGGCACCGGTTTCACCGGTGACGAGAACGGTCGACGGAAATGGCGCTACTTTGATAATCAGCTCCTTGAGCTGTCTGATCGCCTCGCCACCGCCTACAATATCGTCTATTGCATGCCCGAAGCCGCTGGCCG
Organism: Candidatus Rifleibacteriota bacterium; assembly: GCA_029564115.1. The sequence continues at coordinate 35,960 of JAKQQP010000606.1, forward strand.
CAAGAAGACTGTCACGCTGTCTCTGCAACAGGTCTTTCTCGGCATCGAGGCGTCTCAATTCGGCGATTTTCTGAATTCTGAAAGAAAACTCTTCCATCGATACGGGTTTGGTGAGGTAGTCTGAAGCACCCAGCTGCATCGCGGTGACGGCAGATTCTACAGAACCGAAAGCGGTCATCAGAATAACCTGCGGCAAGCGCGGCGCATTGCCCTCACGGGCCTTGCGTATTATCTCGAGCCCGTCACCATCTGGCAGCTTCAGGTCTGTTATGACGAGATCGTAGCTCGATAGATCGAGCAACTTGTGACCTTCTTTAACAGAACCGGCCAGATCAGCAACATGCCCCTCCTGGTTCAAAAAAGCCTTGATGGCCCTTGCCAGAGAAGCATTGTCATCAACTACCAGAATTTTCATTTTGAGGTACCTCGATCACGAACAGAGCGCCTTTTTCGGGAGCATCTTCGTAAAAGATTTCTCCGTTATGCGCTTCAACCAGCTTTCTCGATAAAGCCAGCCCAAAACCATTACCATCGCTGCTGCCGCTGGCAAAAGGGGTAAACAGGTTACTTCGCAAAGCCTCTGGCACGCCGGGGCCATTGTCGCTCACCCGCAGCTGCAGAATAGAATCTTTTCGCGCGGCTGTCAAAACAAACCTCAACTTGCCACCACAGGCCTTATAAGAGTTGTTAAGCAAATTTTCAAGAATCTGCTGCATCATCATCGGATCAAAATCAGCAACCAGACCGGATTCAACATTTACTTCAGCGCAAAAGTCACCAAGCACCTGCTTTTTTGCATTGATAATTTTTGCACAGAATTCGGCAAGATCGACCCTTTCTATCTGCGGTTCAACCTTGCGTGAATAGTTCAAAAAGCTTGTTACCAGACGGCGCAAATGCTGCAGCTGCTGGTCAATCTCGGCCAGAGGCTCAGACGCACCTGAGCTTTCAGGTAGTTTCTGCAGACTTCGCTTCAGTAGTCCAAAGTGCATTTCAATTGCCGAAAGCGGGTTGCGAATCTCGTGAGCGATGGCTCCACCGGTGAAAGCAAGTTCTTCAAGCTTCCGGGTGAATACACGCCTGACATGGGCCCGCTGCGTTTCCAGGTCGGCTGCCATTTTTACAAAAGCCTGATAAAGTTCATCGAGCTCTTTTATCGACAGCCTGATCGTTTCAGGCTGACGCCCCTCGGCAATAAGATCGACATTGCGGCTCAGAACCGCTATCTTGGCGGCAACATTGCCGGCCAGAAGCAAAGAAACCATAAAGCTGATAAGCAGTGCCAGAATGATCCCTTCCGCCAGGGTTTTCCTGAAGTCTTCGGCAAGTTTCAGATATTCCATATCGGCCTCGATGCCGATAACGCCCTCGAGAAGACCATTACCATCGAGAACCGGGCAAAGAACGATTTTATATCGCCGCCCGGCGCCGAGGGCGTAAGGATTTGGAAAAACAAATTCGCCCCGATCGAGCTCGTTGATGAAATCAAATACCAGGTCTTCGGCTTCCTCTGAAGTCGGAGGTGCCATCGCGCTTCCGCTCGTCAGCTCATGCGAAAAAGAAGCGATAAAAGCAGGTTCTGCACCACGCAGGTCGAGCCAATAAAGGTTCTGAATCAATCCAGAAGCTTTTTCAAAACGCCAGAGACTGCTGATTATCGAGTAACGATGCTCACGATTTTCTTCTAGATTTCTGGTTTCATATACTTCTTCGAGAACAGCTTCTGCCACTCTTCTCATTCTCAGAGAAGCTTCCTGGTCAAGAGAATCATAAAAGCTTGAATAAAGCCAGTTCCAGATGGCAAAAGCCGAAACAATCGAAGCGGCAGTAACCGCCCAGAATATTCTGGCTGAGAGCGAACCCAAAACAAAGCGGCGCAACAGACTCAAAGCGTTGCGTCAACCTCACGCCAGCTCAAAATTTCTTTCTGGATGGCAAGTTCGTAAAGGTTGGTGTAATCGATTTTTTTATCGACGGTATAATCGTAGCTCGAGCGTTCAAGAACTTCCTGCCAGTTGAAGTAGGTTATTCTAACGTCATTGGGCATACGCCGCCGGTCAAAATAATCCACCGTCAGATTACCGACGATATCCATGTTACACAACTTTTTCATCTGCGAATCGGTATCGAGTTCCATGCCGCCCTCGGCATAAAAACTACCCTCAAGACGGGGGCTGAGATTACGAAACGGGTGCGTAATGCCAAATCTCGACCAGTCGCTGTCGTGATGAGGCTTATAGATAATACGGCCGGTGCGCGGGTTTTCGAGGGAATTATCCCATGACTTGTCGCGCAAAGCGATTATGCCGACACATGAATCCAGGCCAGTGTCATCCTGCAGAGTGAGGATGTCGCCACCAACATAGACGTTGCCTTCGACGACCAGCAGCCCCTTCCCTTTGACCCAGCCTTCGAGAAAAACGTCGCCCTTGATGTAAGTCAAACCGTTGATTTCGACGGCGCGGCTCGTATCGTGGGCTTTGGTCGGATTGCCGAAATAACGAGAATATTTGTTATGTACCTTACGCCAGTCACCCCAACCATAGAGAGGCACAACATTGTTATAGTTCACTTCGTTGCGACCAAAAGCCTCCTGAAAATTCACACTTGTGAAATATTTGCCGTGGTCTGGGTTTGAAGTCGGGTCTACCACACGATTGGCCAGTCTGCGATAAACATCGGCCGAGTATAAATTAACCTTTTTATTTTCATATTCTTCGACTTTGCGGGTCTGCGAATGGTAAAGCTCATTGCTGCTCTTCACCCACCATGGCCAGGTAAACAGGCCCTGCCATTTAAAATACTGTCTGGTAACGGGGTCTTTCGAATACTCGATTTCGGTTTCGCTCAAATCACCGCCGCCGTTCCAGCCGGTCCAGCCAATGCCCATGTCGAGCCAGGGGTGATCGAGTTCATTGCGCATTTTTGTCAACATCAGCCACTTGGGCAGATCGAGGGCGATACCTTCTTTCATGTAGGTTTTGCCACCCTTGACGATGAAGCCCCAGGGATCCCAGAAGTCGAAACTCTCAATTTTAAAAGAATCACGGTTGGCCGTATTGAGAAACAGACCGTGGGTCGGAGCAACCATACCGACAGCGTTTGCATTCAAAGGGCCTTTCAGCAGCATGGCCTTCAAAGATTTTTTAACTTCAACCTGTTTGCGGGTGCGATGAAAACTACCCTGAGAATTGATCGTTATTGTGCCCTGGCGGGCAATCTCACGCGGCACTCCCTTGGCCACAAGGTCTTCGAATGCCTTTTTATCGATCTGCCAGGTCAGGCGGGCCTTGACCTTACCACCCTCAACGACTGGTGCCACAGATCTGTTGCCATCGGAAAGCCGCGAAAGGTCGATGTCGACACTGCCTTCATCCTGCGTGGTGATAAGCTTGTAAAAAGCGTTTTCAGGGTCATTCATCTGACTTTTAACCGTAAACAGGGTTTCTTCGACGCCGGCTTCGGCCAGCAGCAGCGATACTGTCGAGTCTACGTAGTTTTCTGAGTGGTAGACTTCGCCGCGCATGAAATAGATCATGCCATAAACGATTATGCTGATCACGGCAATGGTACAGATGGTAAAAAACAGGGCAAGACCTGTTCTTCTATTGAACTGTTTCATCATTATTCAAGCTCCCTTCGAGCAGAAGGTTAATACAACAATGATAACAATGTACAGCTTATTGCGCAAGATTAAGACTGCCATCAGGGTTGTTTGCCGACTCGCAAAATGTTATTTTAAGCCACAGATACAAATTTAAAATCTCGCACAAAACAGGTGAAGCCAATGCACGCAAGCCCGCTGACAACCGCAAAGCATATTCTTGAACTAGAAATTGAAGCCTTACAGAAAGCTTCCGATATTCTTGGCGATGAGTTGATCAGAGCGGTGGATCTTATCTTGACAAGCCCCGGCAGGCTCATCGTCTGCGGCATGGGCAAATCCGGTCTGGTGGGCCGCAAAATTTCGTCAACCCTTTCCAGCACCGGCACCGCCTCTTTCTTTCTGCACCCGGCCGAAGCTTTGCATGGCGACCTCGGTATGATCCGTGAGCGTGACGTCGTTCTTCTTCTCTCGAACTCAGGAGAAACAGAAGAAATCGTCAGACTTGTTCCCTTTCTGCGTCGTATCGGTGCCGGTATTATCGCCATGGTCGGCAATACCGCTTCAACTCTCGCCAAAATGTCTGATGTAGTCATTTACGCCGGGGTCGAGCGCGAGGCCTGCCCGATGAACCTGGCGCCAACAAGTTCTACAACAGTGGCAATGGCTCTTGGCGATGCCATGGCCGGCGCTCTGATCGAAGCCCGGGGCTTCAAAGAAAAAGATTTTGCCAGGCTTCATCCCTCCGGCAGTCTTGGACGCCGCTTTGTCTCTGTCAAAGACCTGATGCACACAGGCACTACAGTGCCCAAAACCACTGCCGGAATAAAACTGCGTGAAGCTGTCGTTCAGATGTCTAAAGGTGGTTTTGGCGCTCTGGTTGTTGTCGATGAAGTCGATCGCCTGCTCGGCGTATTTACCGATGGCGATCTGCGACGCTATTTTGAGCGCAGCCAGGTTTGCGATCTCGATATCTCAATAAACCAGATTATGACAACCAGTCCGAAGTTTACCACCTCAGATCGCCTGGCCATGGAAGCCCTGAAAATAATGGAAGAAAAGTCGATAACATCTCTGCCGGTTGTCGATAACGGCATTCTCACCGGCTTTCTCCATCTGCACGACATTCTGCGCTCACGCCTGGTTTAGTCAGATTCGCCATTTCAACAAAAGCAGAAGTCAGGATACTGAGCAAAACAGTTTTATTTTGTGCGTTCCAGAACATCTTCACGGTCGGCTGAAACATCAGTATAATTGTACATATGATCAAAAATCTTCAGACAATTTTACTGGTATTCATGCTGTTGACGACCATGCCGACCGCGACCGAGGCCTCGTTTGCTTCTGACGCTCTGGCAAAAGCTCGCAAAGCACTTCAAAGCGCTTTTCAACTGAGCTTTCTACACCGGCTGCCTGTTATTTTTTACAAAGAGAGCTTCGACAGAATGTTTGCCCACGCCAACCGCAGTATCGATGAAATGAGTCTGCAGCATGAAGGCAGAACGATAACAAGCAACGATTTCCAGAACGACAAAGCTCTGCATATAAAAAAATCAGCAGAACTGGCGCTGCACGTCAAAAGTCTTATCGGTTCAGCACATCTGGCTTACGGTATCACCATGGTCGTCGGGTTGATCAAAGAGGCCATAGACGGCTCATTCCTGAACCCCAACGGGTCACGCAGCAAAGAGGATGTCTACGCAGATCATGTCGGCGCCCGCGCCGTGTTCGGCGAGAAAGCCTTCGACACCTCTCTGAACAAACACCTGCAGCATTTTGTCAAGCCTGCCGCCAGCGCTGTTGCATCAGGGCAGACCAACGCCGACGTTACAAACGAACTGCCGAACCCTGTTCAAATCAATCCATTCGCCAGCGACAGGCCACTGGCAATCGGCAACACCGCCAACACTCGCGAGCAACTGCTGAAACGCTACTATGAAGCAGCCGAACATGGCGACACAGAACAGATGAAGCGCCTGAGTGCTGAACTGCAGAAATAAGGCGACGTTCTGGTCACCCACCAGCACAAATCCTCAAACAACATGCAACTCTGATCGAATATTTGATTTTTGGCCAGAGTAATTATCTTGAAGAAAACATCTTTTCAAAACCACAACAATATCTTTAAAATCTGCTGCAAAAAAGGCTGGCCCGAAGGCCAGCCTTTTTTTTGTGTGCGAGAACGCGATTATTTGCTGCCGAGGGTGGCAACCATAACGGCTTTGATTGTGTGCAGGCGGTTTTCGGCCTGGTCGAAAACTTTTGAGAATTTGCTTTCGAATACTTCGTCGGTGACTTCCATGGCACCCACTTCTTTTGAAACGGTGGTTTCATTATTGTGGAAAGCCGGCAGACAGTGCAGGAACAGAGGCTTTTCTTTGCCAGTCATTTTGAGCATCTTCATGTTGACCTGATAAGGTTTGAGCAACTTGATGCGGGCAGCCATCTGGTCTTCTTCGCCCATGCTGGCCCAGACGTCGGTATAGAGAACGTCGGCACCCTTAACGCCTTTGGCAACGTCATCAGTGATAATGACCTTGGTGTTGCTGGCGGCGGCGATCGCTTCGACTTCTTTCACCAGTCCCTTTTCTGGGAACAGAGACTTCGGAGCGACGATGCGGCATTCGATGCCCATTTTGGCGCAGCCGATCATCAGTGAGTTGGCCATATTGTTGCGGCCATCGCCAACGTAGGCAAAAGTCAGGCCTTTGAGTGAGCCGAAGTATTCTTCCATGGTCAGCAGGTCGGCAAGAATCTGGGTCGGGTGATACTGGTCGGTCAGGCCATTCCAGACCGGAACACCGGCATATTTTGCCAGCTGTTCTACGGTTTCGTGTTTGAAACCACGAAACTGTATGCCATCGAACATGCGGCCAAGAACACGTGCTGTATCAGCAACTGTTTCTTTTTTGCCGAGCTGGATGTCGTCTTTGCCAAGATATTCAGGATGGGCACCTTCATCAACCGCTGCAACAACGAAAGCGCAGCGAGTGCGTGTCGAAGGTTTTTCAAAAATCAATGCAATGCTCTTGCCTTCAAGATTGCGAGGTTTGACACCAGCATATTTAAGGCGCTTGAGATCTCTGGAAAGATCGAGCAGATAGCGGATTTCTTCAGTAGTAAAATCTTTGAGCGTGAGAAAATGACGACCAACAAGATTCATTGCCATAATTCGTTCCCTTTCCTGATAAAAAAGATTGGTCAAAGCCAACAATGAAATACTAAATAGCATTGCCCGGCTATTAAATCAAGTTTCAAGATTACCTGAAACAGCTCTTTCAACCCTTCCGTGACAGAGAACGACAAAACCACAGTCAGCACATAACTCGCCGGCAAACGGGCGCCAGGCTTTCTCATTTCTTATCTGGGCCACGACTTCACGAACCTGGGTCTCAAAACTGAGCAAATCAGGTTCGATTTCAACCAGCTGAACCAAATCAGGCGCCAGATAAGCAACCGATGATCTGGCATAGTTCAGACAACCGCTTTCGCCCAAAACCCCACGAGCAGCCGCAATTCGATACAAAGCCAGCTGTTCCCGGTAACTTTCATGAGCCTCAGCCGAATATCTGCGGGTTTTGAAATCGATTATAAAAACTTCACCATCGCGGCGATCAACACGGTCAGCAAAACCTCTGACAAAAAAATCACCGGCGGGCGAAGCAAATTTGACGTTCACCTCCGCCTCGATCATCCATGGTTCGGTGTTACCCAGTTCCGATAGAACATATTGCCGCAGAATAGCCCGTGCATGCGAAAAAACATTCTGTCCATGTTCACCATAGCAGGGAATAACGTTTTCGAGAACCCGCTGCATTTTATCGAGAGCGGCAGAAGCAGGAAGAGTATGCCCGCCACCGGCATGGAAAATGCGTATAGATTCATGCACAACCGTGCCAAGAGTGCCCGAAAAACTGACAGGTCTTTCAGAAAAAGAGCTGACATGCCTGCTGGCGAAGAAATAACGCCGCGGGCACGACTTAAAAAGTTTCAGATCCTGCAACGAAAAGATTTCCTGTTCGTGCCCTGACTTTTGTTCAGATTTGTGGTCAGTTCTGATAAAACTCGCCAGAGACCTGAGATCAGCCTCCAGCTCGACCAGATTGGGCATCGGCAGCGCCTTCAATTCTTTGACTCGCACCTGTTCCTGCCCGTAATCCAGCCAGCTTTGCAAAAATGCCGGCCAGTCAGACAACGTGGCGACTTTTCCGAGGGAAGGATCGGCAGCGATAATCTCACAGATTTCATGCAGAGGTTCAGCCGGAGTATCGACCTTTTCTGCAGGCAGACTGTGAGAGCGACGACCGGAAATGATCAGAAGATCTTCAGCTCGGGTAAAGGCAACATAAAGTTTGCGCCGGTCTTCCTGCTCTGCGGCAAGGCGGTCCTGTTCGACATAGGCTGCCAAAGTCGGAGAGGCTCCCTGAGAGACCGGCAATGCCGGGTCATTAACAATCAGACCGTATTGCCTGTCGAAGTTTATGCGGCTTGTTGCCCGGTAACCGCGCCGTTTCAAAAAGGGACAGAAAACCACCGGAAACTCGAGCCCCTTCGATTTGTGAATAGTCATAACCTTGACCGCGTCACCCTCTTCAAGCCCCAGGCCAGCCTCATCTTCGTCGATGTCGGCCATCAGGATTCTTTCTACGTAAAGCAAAAAATCGTGCAAAGACGTAAAAACACCATTTTGTTCAAAATTTCTGACAATTCCCAGAAATTTGCCCAGATTGTTCTGCATGCGCAGTCTTTTTAAATCAGATTTCTGAGCGGCGGCATATTCATAAAAGCCGGCCTGCTCAAGTATGTTATGACACAGATCGAGAAGCCCGGGGCGACTGCAACGCTCTTTCAGCTGCACATACAGGCGTCTGAACTGACGGGCTTTTTCGGGCAGCAACTCATCTTTCTGAGCCATTATATGAGGCAACAACGACACCTTTTCGTGTCGGCCAGCATACGAGAGTGAGGCCAGCTCAGAATCTTTCAGACCATACAGAGGTCCTGACAGAATTTTTACCACAGCATGATCATCATTGGGCTGAGCCAGCAGTCGTAAAAACGCGAGAATTTCTTCGATTTCACTGCGGGCATAAAAACTGAAGCCGCCCGACATGAGATAGGGTATCTGCCGCCCGGCAAGCGCGTCTTCAAAAGCCTTTGGCAACCCCTTTATACTGCTGACGATAATGGCCACATCACCGTAACCGACAGCCCGGCTGCCGCCGTTTTTTCGATCGTCTATTCTAATACCGGCATTAACCATCGCGTGCAGCATTGAAGCCATCTGTTCGCAAATTTCCTCGTCTGACTGCTCGTCGTCGGTTAACAGGCAGCTGACCACCGGCGAACGCGGCGAACTGCCGCGCCGGGCCGTCTGCCTGACGAACATTTTGCCGCAATCGCCACCTCTCTCGAGAAAGCTGTCGGCGAGATTGATTATTTCGCTGAAAGACCTGAAGTTATCGCGAAGAATAATATCCGCATCGCTGTCAAAATTGCGAAAAGTCTCGATATTGGCGCCCTGAAAACGGTATATGCTCTGTTTTTCATCGCCAACCACGCATACATGGCTGTCACGGCCGCGACAGAACGAATCGACTATCTCGAGCTGATCCGGGTTGTTATCCTGAAATTCATCGATGAGAAAAATACGCCGCGTTGGCAAAACACCGGCTTCACGCAAATCTTTCACCAGATTGCGGCCGCGAATGAGAATTTCGTCGAAATCCAGCAGGCCGCGTTTTTCAAGGTCTTCGAGATAACAGGTGTAAAAGCGGTATAGCCATTCCAGACAGCGGCCTTCAAGTTCGGTGGCACCTGAAGAACGGGTTTTGAACTGTGTCCGCGCGAAATTATAAAACTCTGCCGGTTTGAGAAGATAACGCCTTATCTTGCTCAAAGCCTGGGGAAATTCCCTGATCAGCTTGACAGCCGCCGCCGCTCCCAGTGCCTCAGGGCCGTTAATAATGCGTTCACCGAACTTCTCAGCAAAATTTTCGACCAGTTCAGCGATGACGAGTTGCCGGTTGTTTTCGGCAATTACCGTGTCTGAACGGTCCAGACCAGCTCCAAATGGGTCCTGGCGCAAAAATCGCGACAAAAAAGAATGAAACGTCGCCACTTCCATGTCACGAAGACGGGCAGGATGCAGTCTGCGCTTGTCGACAAGTCTGGCTTTCATTTCGGCGGCGGCTTTTGTGGTGTAGGTTATGGCAACGATCTCTTCAGCGCCGATGCCAGACTCAAGAAGAGCCACGATACGACGGGTCAGAACCTCAGTTTTCCCTGACCCGGCTCCGGCAGAGATTCGCAGGCGGCCGGAGGCGGCTATAAGCACAGCCTGCCTTTGTTCCGGGGTTAGACCCTCGGTCAATTCCGTCAGAATCGTGTTTAAATCAGACATTGACGGCTCCGCTCATTTTAAGAAATTCTAGCCTTTCCTGGCAATATGGGTAAAACTCGCAGGCTGGCTGACGGTTGGTATCACGCTGCAGGCATGACCTTGCGTCAGGGTGAGAAGAAGGACGACAGTCAAAAGTCTGGTCCTGTTTTATTTCATCGAGAATTTCGCTTATCTGACGCTCAAACCCGGCAAAAGCCGTCTCACTGACTTCAATTCCGTATTCAGGCCCACAACCGCAGTTGAGGGCTGCCGAGCGAAGAAAACCGCCCTGCATTCCCTTGTAAGCCTTTTTATAAGCCTCTTTCTTAACATACAGAAGGGCAGCTGATGCCTTTGCCCAGCCGAGATGGCGGCAGGCCATCAGATACAGAGGCATCTGCAGCTCTCTTGGCCGCGTTTCCTGCTGAAATGAGTTTTCGAAGATTTTTTCGGAATTCAACGTTGCTGTTGATGTTTTATAATCGACGACAAGCACAGCATCAGGCCCCAGACTTACCAGACGGTCAAACCTGCCACGAAAACGACAGCCATTGAAAGTGAAATTAAACCCATATTCGACACCGATCGTTGCACGTGGCGGCAACTGGCCAAGCTCATAAAGTGCCTCACAATATACAGGCAGAGCGTTCTGAATGGCATCGGCTTCCAGATGGCGTTGAAAGAACTCTATATTGCCAAGCAATGGCATGGCCGCAGTCGAAAAAATTGTTACAAGATCAGAACTATCGGGCTTCTTGCCTGATTCCCAGATGGATTTTGGTCGATGCAATTCTTCAAGACAGGCATGAAAAGCGTTGCCGACGATAAAATGAGGCTGCCTGGCAAGCAACGGATCTTGTATTCTGAGAATGTTCAAAAAAAAGAAACGTCTGGGGCAATCGACATAATTGGCAAGAGAGCTTGCCGTAAAAACAAAGTCTTCGGGCAGATGAATTCTGTCCATGTGCTGCCCAGAAAAATTTCTCGGGCGAATGCCGTGCACCGATGCCGATTCTGGAATCTGGCTTTCGAGTTCAGCCAGAACTGGCTCAAACAGCGCAAGAGATTCGGAATCGAGACGAGTCAGCTTTGTTCTGAATTCGCCCAGAGTGAGAGGTCGCTCATCCTGCTCGGGTTGTTCTGGCTGCAAGCCCGTTTCATGAATAAAAGGCGCCGGAATTGCTGGATCGGAGCCAAGACGCTGAGGATAAGTGAGTATCAGACCTTCTTTGGCTCTGGTCATGGCAACATAGAAAAGACGTCTTTCTTCTTCAAGATGATCTTCAATACCGACAGGGTAAGGATTGAAAAAATTCACGGGTCTCGCAAGCCGGTCTATCTGGTGGCGCAGCGCCTCGAGCGCTGCAGTTGGCACGAGAAGATTTTCGCGCAGATTGACCGGAAACTGGCCTTCGCAAAGACCGCAAACCGCCACAATCGGAAATTCGAGCCCCTTCGACTGGTGCACAGTCATTATGCGGACGCCCTCAGCCGGGCTATCGTCGACCTGTTCGAGTGTCGAGGCGTAGTATGTCAGCCACTCGTCAAACTCACCCATCAGGTCGGAAGTGAGGGCGGGGCGACCGTATTGTGCCTGAAAAAGCTCACAAAAATCGGCAATCATGCCTCTGAAATGCAAAATATTACGCGCCTGTGGCGATTCAGGGTCGTGCAGAAGATGCGAAACGGTCAGAAGCAGCCGGGCAAAAACCACTTCCAGCGGCTCTTCGGCGCAGTTTTCCAGAATATTGATCATTTCGGCAAAAGAAGTGATTCTGGCGACAGTCTCAGCATCGGCCTCGGGAAATGAGGAAAGATCGCCGGCACTGATCTTTTCGAGAAGGTTCTGCATGGTAAAAGTTGGCGAAAGCTCGGCAAATACAGCCTGAACCCATAGAGGGTCGATCATGAAAACCGGCGAGGCAAAAGCTCGCTGCAAAGCATTGTTACGTTCGATGCGCCCTTCCCCGGCAGCGATTTTAAGCAGAGATGCCAGAGCGATGACTTCTTCGGACCTGAAGAACTTCATGTCACCGGCGATGGCGAAGGGAATATGTAAAGACTGCAGACACTCGGCAATCAGATCTATCTGGTAGTTATTACGCACCAGAATGGCGATATCTGAAGGTCGATAGCGCCGCCCGGAACCGTAAACAAGCAACGCCGCGATTTTTCGACCAAGAAGCCTGGCCTCTTCGAGTTCGTCACGAACCTTGAAGAGCTTGACAAAACCTTCTTCTTTGCCGGCAGCACGCAATTTGCCCACCGTTTCCGACTTGTCTTTCCAGGCGAGGCGCCCGGCAATTTCGATGATTTTGCTGCCTGAGCGATAATTTATCTCGAGCGGAAAAACCCTCGCATCGAAACGTTTTTTAAAAGGTCCCGCCGCTGTCATCATCGAAGGGTCCGCACCCCTGAAACGATAAATACTCTGCCTTGGATCACCGATCACTGCGGTGCTGACATCGGAACTATCGCCTTTCAGCAGGGTCAGCAACAGAAATTGCGCCGGGTCAGTATCTTGAAATTCATCAACCAGAATCACCTTGAATTTGCGGCGGTACACGGCCGCCACTTCTGAATTCTGCAAAACTTCGATGCTGAGGCTGATCAGATCGCGAAAGTCAAGATAACCGGTGCGCACCCGCTCTTTTTCATACAGCCTGAAGAGATTGAGCAGCTCAAAAAAACGCGCACGGGTTCTCTCGGAAATATCGGCGCAGGCCTCGACAGCGGCAGCAAATTCATCGATGCCTACCAGATTTGATTTGAGCAGAGAAATGAAGGTAAGAACCTCCTGCTGAAAGCCTCTTTTGTTAATAACCTTGCCGAACTCAACAAAAGCCTCGGCCTGCTGATTCTTACAGATACAGCTCATCAACAGAGCTTCTTTAAAACCGGTAAGAAGTTTGAAGTCGGGTTTAACCCCGACCAGCCAGTATTGTTCACGCAATATCCGGGCACAGAACGAATGAAACGTCGAAATCCAGCACTGGTCAAAACTGTGCGGAAAATATTGCAGAACACGTTCGCGCAGCTCCAGGGCCGCTTTATCAGAAAAAGTCAGGGCCAGTATTTCTCGCAGACGAACGCCTTTTTGCAGCAGATCCCCGATCAGAACAGAAACAGTGCGCGTTTTACCTGTGCCAGGGCCGGCCACAATCAATGATGGCCTGTTGAATCTTTTGATGATGGCTCTCTGCTGCTCGTTAAGCCTTTTTAAATCTTCTGCCAGAGAGTTGGCTGCCGAATTGCTCATAGCCGCAGTCTATCGCATTCACAAAAATAGAGCAATATTCAAAAGAAGCACAAGCATTACAGACTGTTGCATAAGCTACGCCTGCCAGCTTAAAATTCGAAGGGTTCAAAATTTTGAAAGTGAGCAAAACATGGCCAGCAAACAGAAAAAAGAACAGATCATCAACATTCTTGAAGATCTCTGCGTAATTCACTCGCCAACCGGCTACACGCGCAAAGTTCTCGCGCACATCGAGCAGCTTTTCAATAAAGCCGGAATCAAGACCAGGTATACCAATAAAGGCGCTCTGATAGCCGGCAATCATCAGGCGCCTGAAGTGACGATAGCTGGGCATATCGACACCCTGGGCCTGATGGTAAAAGAGATCCGCAGCGACGGCAATCTGAACTTTACCAGACTTGGTGGCCCGGTGCTGGCGGCATTTGAAGGTAGAACCGTGAGAATTTTCTGCGCTGACGGAAAAATTCATTCCGGCAGTCTGATCCTGAATAATCCGGCTGCGCACGTCAACAACAAGGCTTCAGAAGAAGTACGCAGCGAACAGAGCATGCACATCAGACTTGACGCTGAAGTCAACAGCGCTGAAGATACCAGAAAACTCGGCATTCAGACAGGAGACTTCGTCGCCTTCGACGCTGGATTCGAATACACCGACACAGGTTTTATCAAAAGCCACTTTCTCGATGACAAGGCAGGGTGCGCCGCGATGATCGACGCCGCACTGTCTGTTGGCGCAGAAAAACTCAAAAAGTTGCCGGTGATGTTCTTCTTTTCAAACTACGAGGAAGTGGGCCACGGAGCCTGCGCCGGCATACCCGGTAGCGTCAGAGAGCTCCTGGTAGTCGACATGGGCGTAGTTGGCACAGGAACTGCCGGAGACGAAAGATCTGTATCAATATGCGTCAAAGATTCGAGCGGCCCGTATGACTATGAAATGCGCCTCAAACTCGCCAATCTGGCCGATAAAAACAAGCTGCCATACAAACTCGATGTTTTCCCGTTTTATGGCTCAGACGGTTCAGCTGCTTTGAGAGCGGGGCACGACCTGAGAGTCGGGCTCATCGGCCCTGGTGTTTCGGCATCACATGGTAATGAGCGCACTCATCTGAAAGGGCTTAAAGCGACCCGTGACCTTGTTCTCGCCTATTTAAAAACAATTACTGACTAATACAAAAATAAACACCGACAGTGCCTGCAATAAAAGCCTAAACCAAAACCAGCCCCCGTTGCCGGGGGCTGGTTTTGGTTTCAGGGCTTAGAACCTCATTGGTTTCTGATGGTTTTGTCTATGGTTCTAATGATCAGGTTAGAGCCATAAACAGGAACTGAAGTCTTGTAAGTTCTGGTCAGGAAAGCATTGCCGCCAATTTTTGGCGTGCTCCACTTCCAGGCACTCCAGGGATTCGACGGATCAGCCAAAGCCCCGCCAGTGTAGTAATCCCAGGTTCTGGCGTTGTCGGTGGCAACGATTTTGACCGGAATAGCCATCGGGAACTGAGCTTCAGTGCCTCTAAAGACTGCTGTAGCCTTGGCAGTAGTGCTGGCAATTTTGCCGGCTGGCAAAGATGTGCTTTCCCAGCGTGAGACCAGACTTCGGGTCTGTTCTTTGCCTGCAGAGTCGAAGTAGTTGAACGACATGGTGGCGGTAGCCACACCAGCGTTGTCACTGACACCCACCTGGAATACGGCTTCGACGTTGTCTTCAAGGAATCTTGGCGGCAAGAACGACACACCACCGTTGGTCACGTTGTCGATCTGCTTGGTATAAGCGGCGTCTTTGAAAGGCGCTACGATCTTGTCACCCATCGACTTGAGAGACTGATAATAATTGACCTTGCCGTTGATATAACCATCGACGGTCGAGTCAGGCGTCCAGGTGCTGCTTGTATCGATGAAGTTTTCATTGAAGGTTGTATTGGTGAGGTTTTTGAACGAATACTCGTGGTATTTCGACACAGGAGCATTGGCAGCGCGAGCAGCCTTGACCATCATCGGGAAATAAGACACGGTGTTGTCTTTGAGTTCTGTCATCACGCCGAAGGGGTTGGGCGGCATATTATCGCGAACATGCAGAACAAGGTTGAGTGGTGTCTCGTTAAGTTTGTTACCAGACGAGTCTATAACTTCGAGATAAAACTCATAAGGCTTGATCGTATTCTTGCTCTTGTCGTAATAACCGGGCGTATTATTGGCATAGCCGGTCGGAATCTTGAGATTATCACCGGCACCAAGTCTGATGAAGTTCAACGGCAACTTGTAAGATACTTTTGCAAAGTAAGATACGTTACCATTCGGCAGAGTTTCGCTGAAAGACTGGGTGGCCTTCTGGAGTCTCTGATTGTTTTCTACAATGGCACCAGCGGCATTTTTGCTGTAGTAATGGCTGTATTGAACGTCAAAATTGTGATCAGTGCGTTTTTTCAGATATCTGCCGGCAGTATCGCGACTTGAAGTTTCAAATGCCACCTTCACCTTGCGATTCAACAATTTTGCAAACACAGGTCTAAGATTCAGGTGCGAACTGGGTTTGCCGGCTGCAATCAGGTTGGCGACCTGACTTTTGGTATTGACGTTGTGAGTGCGATTGTTGTTATAGGTTGTTTGACTGGTAATACCAAGTTCTGAGTCAACGGCTTCCCAGGGGTTGTTGTCTGAGAAGGCGAGCTTGACCTGGCTCGGGTTACCCATGCCTGTCGGGCCAACGCCAGCGGCGAGATTGCTGCCGGTTATCCCAAACAGGTTGTTGGGTGCAGTTTCGCTGTAGAGAATTTTCGGAGACTGCATGTCGATGATCTTGACCGTGGTTTTGGCTTCGATGATCATGTCTTTCGGCAGAGTGATGTAAGTGGTGATGATCCATTCCTTGCCGTTCCAGACTTTGATATACATGTCATATTCGAACATGCGGCGCATGGTGATAACCAGAGTGCCTTCGGTCGGGTCGGTGGGGGGAAGGTCGCCGCCGGTCTGGGTAACGATAGGCGTATTGTTGCTGAAAACAGTCGTTTCAGGTTTAACGGCTACCTCCATTGGTTCACCGGGTTTGGCAGCATCCTGGATCAGGAATTTTTTCTCGATGTTGTAACCACCACCAGCTTTGGGCACCTTGTATTCAAGATGAGCAGTCACGCGAATCTTGCTGTTTGCAACCCAGCGCACATCGCCACCAAGGTTGCGAAACTGAAATTCGGGCTTGCGGTTAACATAGAACGGGTTCTTTTCACTTCCGTCAGAGTTCAAACCCTTGTTGTCGAGAAGCTTGGCGGCAACGTAGTTGAAGTTGGCCGCGCCCGGAGTGATGTTATTGGATTTGGAAATATCGAAGAAAAGATTGGTCTGCGAAGCCACGTCGATTCTCCAGTAGTAGCTTTTGCCGGCTTCAAGACCATGGAAACCGCCACTGGGCTGTGCGCCGCTCGTCGGACTCCAGTAGGAATTGTTTTTGAGATAAGCTTTTGTGCTTTCAAGGGCAGGTATCATGTCGCAACGCTGAATTCTCGCGACTTCAAGAGTATTCGACTGAGGCGGAACGCTGCCTGAAACAACTATCGGCACCATGGCAAAGGTCTGGTCGCTGCCCTCGAGAATATTGCTGATATACTGAGAAGCTGAAGCGGCCATGAACTTGAAGTTCGGCGTAGCCATAATACCATTGAGAACGTTGACTGCAGGCTCATGCTCGTATGAACCCACTTTGACCGGTAAAGCCTTAGTTCCTTTGAGTAGGACGTTCGGCAGGTCATCGATGGTGTCGCCAAACTTCAGCAGGTCATAATCATACCAGTCATAGAGCACCTGACAGGTGAGAATGTATTTGCCAGGCACCGGCGAATAAAAATAATGGTAATGATTCATACCAGTATTGCTATTAACAGGCGGTTTTGTCGTTTCGAGAGGTTTGCAAACCGGGTTGCCATAAAGGTCTTCAACCAGCCAGGTGCGCCAGCGATAAAAGACTTTACCACCCTTGGTCGAAGACTCAGGGTTGATGATTGAGGTGATGAACCCGCCATGTCTGCCGTCGTTATCCCAGTCGGGTTGTTCGGTCGGGTCCTGGGTGCCGTCAGGCAGTGGGTAGTTTTCGACCATATAGAAATAAAGTTTGTCAGGGGACAGTGTGGTAGGAGTCGGCTTGATCAAACCCACATTTTGACCAGTCGTACGATTGAGAGCATCAGGCATCGGAATGGTGTCGGGGTATGGCCCGACGATATCGAGGAAAGACTTTTTATCTGCAAGACTTATAACTTTGTCAGGAGTCGGAACATTGATAACCGAAAGTCTGCACTGACCGGGGTCGGCGTAAGTATATGCGTAGAACGGGGCACCTGCGGCGCCATAGTTGTAGTCGCCGGCATCCCATTTTCCGTTGTTGTTACCGATCACTGCCGACCAGCTGGCGAGCAGCTTTTTGGCATTACCAAGCCCCTTGGAAACCAGTTCATTCATACCGGCTATGGGCAACACAAAAGGAACGTTGTAATATCTGACCGCGAAATCCTTGCGGCCGATTTCTTTGATCTGACCGCTGCGGCTGTTTCTTTCAAAGACGACTTTACCGTAACCCTGTTTGTATATGAGGTTCCCGTTCCAGGTTCCGTCTTCGGTGTCTTTACTGCCTTTAACCAGATAAATGGCTTCGTCAGGGTTGAAGTAATAGCGAGGATCATAATCGGCAACGTTTTTGGCCGGGTGGCTCATGGCGAAGAACATACTGCCAAAACCATCGGCTTTGATGTCGTCAATGACCATATTGGGTTTGGCACCGATCGCCGAAAGAATGCTGGCCATCGGGAAAGCCTGATAGCGTTCTTTGGAAATCGGAGACCCGGATTTCTCTTTGCGCTGAAATTTATAAATCATCTTACCGGTCTGGTCATAGGCGTAAACGATACCGCCCTCCTGGTTCCACTGGTTGGAAACCGCGACCGCAGAAATGTTCATTGAAGGAGCTTCGGCGCCGGTAGCCTGTTTGTACCAGTCTTTGATAACAGTCGTGCCAAGCGCATAAACATAGTCTGTCGTAGTGTTTCTCATTGAAACGCCGATCCAGAAGGTGTCTGTGTTATCGGGCAGACCGATCAGGGGGTTGCCGGCAATAGGTTTATATGAAGATCCGTTCAGAGTTATCTCTGCGCCAGATTTGCCGAGGGGACGAGAATAAAAATAGGTGCGGGAAGGCTGAGCTTTGATCGGCGGCATGAAAGCCAGGTCGTTGGTCATTTCGTCGGCAGCACTGCTGCCGCTGCCGCTTGCACCACCACAGCCGTCAAGACAGCCGGCATAAATACGGCGTTCGACCTGCTTTTCGTAAGAAGTCGCAACGACGCTGCCCTTGCTGCTTGAATAACTGGGAGCATCTAAGTACATGTTGCTTGGCTTCCAGGTATAGAGGGTCCATTTGTGGGCTTTGCCTTTTTCGCGGTCACCAAAAACGACGTAAAATGTACTGAACTTACCCACCGCCTTAGCTGTTTTCCAGCTTGAATACCAGGCCTGATTGGGGATTTCATACCAGGCCTTGTCTTTGTAAGCCTCAAGATAGAGAGAACCTGAGAAAGAAGGCAGCGGGTTACCTGCAGGGGTGCTGACTTTGGTACCGGTACCAGCACCGTAGAATTTTTTGCCGGCACCTTTGATCGAACGACCAACGGCACCAACGCGGTAAACGTTGGTACCAGCGCCCCAGGGGCGATGGTCGTAATGGAAATAAGCGTGATAACCCCAGTCGGAATGGTCTGTCGAACCAGAATCGAGAACCTGCCGTTTCAGTTTGGTCGAGAGCATGGTAAAACCAGACTCGACTTCTTCGGTAAAAGTGTAAATGTTTCTGTTGAGGTCGACCGCGAACGAAAAAGTTTTGTTCGGGGTAAACAGATGCTTGGAGGGATCAAAATATTTGGCTTTTTCGGGGTTGTTGAGACGAAAGACCCCTTTCAAGGCGGGCGGCCCATCACCGATGAGCAGATAGCATTCACCATTGCGCTCATATTCTGGCGCGAGGGCCCAACCGGGTTGCGGCAGCAATACCACCACCGCCAGAAGCAAGAACAACGCTTTCAGAATCTTTTCGTATCTGTTAATCATAAACCCCTCCTGTTCTTTGAGGAAAACCCGCTCAGTTAAGATTAACTGATTGAATTACCGCGTTTCCGATGTTCGGGTCGATTTTGTAGGCCCTGAAAATAGCTACCAGAACTTCTGAAGTGAGATCTACCCCACCGATGAACACATCATTTTCGAGCATATCTTTTTTAAATGGCTCGAGAATCTTTTCGCCATGACTGAGCCAGTTCTCGGCCATAGCTGAAATATTGCCGTAATAACCACCGACAGCTGCCGAATCATTGGCAATCTCTCGGGGGAAAGGGATATTGAATAATTTTCCGTAGTCGAGGTCTGGCGGCACGACAGAGTCGCGAGTGCGTGCCAGGACACTGCTCAAACTGGTATTGAGAACAACCTGGATGTTTTTCTGGGTGGCGATCTGCTGGGTATACTGGCGAATCTCATGCAGAATTGCAGCGAATTTTTTCTGGGTTTCTTCGGGGTCAGTGAAGCCGACTTTGTAAGCCAGGCGGCTCAGGCGGTCATAGCGGTCCTGGGCGGTGGACAGCTGGGCACTCAGGGCGGTAAGACTGGCGTGGTAAGATGCCTCTGCTTTACTTTTGTCAGCATTGAATTCGTGACGTCTGACTGCAGCCGGGCCGGTGGCAAGGGCATCCAGGCCGTCTGTGAAGTGTGACGAAAGCTCTTCGATTTTGCGATCAAAATTTCGATGGGTTTCTTGAATGCGAGCCTGTAAAGACTTCATGGTCGAAGCGAGCTGTTCGAGTTCGGCCTGATGCTGACTGGCTTTTTGCTGCATCTGCTGCTGCGGAACACGACTGGCGTCGACCCGAAAAGCCTGGTGCGCCACGTCATAAGAAATCATTGCCGGGTGCAGAAGCACTACAGCTCTGAGGTTGATTTTGCCGATCAGGGCAATTTCGCGACTGCGCTGGGCATAAAGGCAGTTTGAAGTTGCCACCAGCAGCATAAGAACAACCAGTAATTTTACATACCTGACGCCAGAACTCATTTATTTCCCCCGTTTTATTTTTTGAGCATTCTCTGTAACGAAACCAGTCTTACCGCTTCTTTCGAGATGTCACGGCCAAATTGATCGGTATAGGCAGCACCGGCCTGAATGAACAGAGCTTCGGTGTTCCATTTGTTGTTGGTAAGAATTGCCATACTGGCCAGCTGAATATTGATCGGAACCGAGTTAAATGAAGACTTTGAGTCAGCAAAGCCGGTAATGGTGAATTCAGGTGCATTTATCGTATAGGTTCTCAGATGAACGGGCACACCTTTTTTAGCGGCTTCCCAGCAAGCGTAGAAATCAGCCGGGTAAAGCTGAAATTTCAGCAGGGCAAGCTCAGTCAGACCATGAGCAAGATAATCGAGCTTGACTCTTTCGTCGATCTGAATTGTCTGCGGTTTTGAAGCGCGTGTCATCGAGCTGTAGGCAATGGCCATCTGCAAAAGAACAACAGCGAACACCAGAGCCAGAATCAGGGCCATGCCTTTGCGATTATCTGTTTTCATGATTTATCTCCGGATCTTCGCTTTGTGAGAAGCGAGGGTATAAAACTTAACGGCCGCACTGCCCTTGTCTTTCCAGGTTACGGTCATCACATATTTGTGATACAGGTTCGAGTAAGCTATATTGCGTGTCGCCCAGCCCCAGTTATTCGGTTGATTGGGGTTTTCGCCTTTGGCAAACGGGTCGTATGTAGGCACACGAAACGTGCCTGGAACGTCAGAGATAACGAGTTGCGAGGTAAAATCAATACCATCGATTTTTTCGGGGCCAAGAACGAGAGTTATCGCCCCAGCGCTGCCGCTTGTTTTAAGGGTTTTGGCGGTTGCACCACCATGAGTGCCGGCTGCGATCGACTCGAAGGGAAACTGCAAGGCCCGGTTCAGTTTTTCCTGGCAGAGGTTGACGGCCTTGATAGTGCGATCATCTTTTTCGGTAGCCTTTATCGAAGTGCCCATAACGCCAACTATCGGAATAAAAGCCGAAGCGAGCAAAGCCATCGCCAGCATAACTTCGGTCAAGGTCAAACCTGTTTTTTTATTGGTATGTTTCATTAGAAGCCCCCCAGCGCATACGACACAATCGGAACTGCCATGTCGAGCTTGGCCTGCACGCCCTGATCAACGAAGGTCTGAGGATGGTTGGGATTCTGCATGCGAATCTTTATGCCAACGACCTTGTCGGTTTCGCCGCCGGCGGCGGCCGGGTTTGCGAGCCCCCAGGTAATCGTGGCCGAAGCGACATCGCTGAGTTTGTATGTATATGGCATTCGCCCCAGGCCGAACGTGCCCGGAGTATTGGAAAATCTTGTAGCAAAATTAACAAAAGCAGCGGGATTGGGCTTAAAATTCGCAGCCGTATTGAAGTAGTCTATGCCTTCGTAGGCCGTGGTCTGAGTGTTGGCGTGCAGATGGAGAGTGTAAAGATTTTTTGCAGCCGGCACAGCCATAAGGCAATGATAGGCAACCAGGCCTCTTTTTGTGGCAGTAATGGCGGTCATATCGGGTTTAGACACGGTAAAAATCATTACGCGCCTGTTGGCTTTGATATTGGCTACCTGAGTATTGTTGTTCAGTGTCAGAAAGTTACAGATAGAAGTAGTGATCTGAGCATTCGGGTCAGGATTTGTCGGATTTATGGAAGTAGTGTTGGCGGCCTGCTCAACACGCTCTTTGAGAATGGTCAAAAAACGTTCGGCCTCTTTCTGGCGGGTCAGTTTCCAGCTGCCGGTCAGAAACATGCCGCTGCCCATGCGGTAAAAGGCAAACAGGCCAACGGTGAACATCGAAAACACCGCACTGGCGATGATAATTTCGATGAGCGTAAAGCCTGCTAGCCGCTTTTTAGTTTTGTCAGACAACATAGATATAATCTCCCGGTTCATTACATGCAATTTCGGTACCACGTCATTCATCAGACAACACCCTGGATTTGTTCATCTGATCGAGTTTATTGATAACTGAATCGACTACTTTAAAGACTTCCGGGGCAATTTTGTGAGCAACATAAATCTTTTCAAGAACTTCAGAAAGAATGCATTCTCCGCCTGATAAAACAACTGGATAAGGCCTGAGCGGCAAAAGATTCATCGCCTCAGGGAAGCGTGTCAATTCAAGCCAGTTTATCAAATCACGCGAAGGCGGGGTTTCGTCGAGCGGGTGAGCCAGATTAGTTCTGGCCAGAAATGCATAAAACATGGTGTAGTCTATACCGGGGATTCCCTGGCCGAACATTTCTCCGGAGCGGTAGCGAACAGGGTAACCATAAGGAACGGGAACAGAGGTGTTCAAAACCAGATCAATTTTTTTCTGCACCGCAACTTCTCTTACAGCCTCGAGCACCTCGGTTTCGATTTCATCGAGAATCTGCCTGGTGGTGGCCGGGTCTGTGAGATCAGGGCAAGAAGCCATATAAGACAGATCTTTCAGGCGAACGTGCAAGGCGTTTTCTTCGGTTGCAACAGCTGCCAGATCTGCATGAGCAGTCGTGTAGCCATCAGCCGAAGGGTCAGACATCGCAGCCACCAGATAAGATTTTTTATGATCGAGTTCTGCGAGTTTTTTCTCGATTTTTTCTCTTTCTTCTATTGCTGAAGCAGCTTCTTTAGAGTCTTTCAGTTTAGCGACGGCGGTTTTAAATTCTTCTTCGGTCAGACCGGGTTCAACTTTAAAAAAGCCCATACGGTCAAAATCGAACAACGACATGCGCGGGTGAAGGCTCACAGCGACACTGAGATCGATCTTTCCTACTCGAATAGCCTCTGCCGACAAGGAGCAGAGACAAAAAGCGAACAACAGAAAGCAGTTTGCCAGAATTCTATTTGTTCTCATCAGATTTCACTCCTTGCCGTAGTAGAGAATTGTATTGTCTGTCTGCGAAAACATCAGCCCCACAAGCCCAGCGCAGGCCAGGTAATCTGTGAGAACAGAAGCATCACGGGTAAAGAAAAGGTGCTTCAGATCACGCCCGGCAAATTTTGGCGGTAAAGACCTGAAACGCGGCAGTTTATTGAGAACAACTCTGTCATCCGCCGCCTGAGCTGAGATTATGTCATAAGCAAGTCCGGAAGAAACTGCCAAAAGCTTGTCGAAACCAGGAACCCCGCCGTCCTCACGCAGTTCTCTGATCGGCTCTGCAGCTTTGCGCAAGCCTTCTATCTGCCTGTCTATAAGGCTTATTTCGGCCCAGAGGCTGCTGTCGTCAGAGGCAGACAAAGCCTGTAAAGATGCGGCCACCAGCTGCATCTTCTTTTTTTCGAGATGGCCAATATCAGCAGTAATGCTTGCGATCCGCTCTTCAAGGACTTCGACCGGAACAATTTCACTTGGCGTATTTTTAAATCTTCCGGTTTCAGGATCATAGTTTTTCATCATCGGGTGCGCGTTCAACAAGCGCTCAAAATCTATCTGCCTGAATTCAGTTCCGGTGGCGATCACTGGAAAAACGACCGCAAAAATACTTAACAACTGCAAAATTTTTTTACAAACTTTCATTCTGGCAACTCCGGGAAATCGAATTGGTAAGGGTCAACGACCATATCCGGGCGGCGCTGCAACAGTCGATTGCTCAAAAGGGTCTCAACATAAGGATGATCTTCATAGACACTGTGACGAACCTTATTAACCGGGTAAACAGAGAAAGAAAGAATTCTACCCGGCAGCGGCAACTGATAAAAAATGAGAGAAAACCAACTCTGGCCGTTTTGTTCCTGGGCCCATGGTGACTGCACATCAGGGTGTACTGCCCGCAAACGACTGTTCTGCATGACAACGAGCTGATAACAGCCAAGGCCTGCCATGTCTGCAAAAAAAGCGATTTTGATGAAATTTCTGTCAGAGCCGATAACCAATGGGGCTGGCCCCGGGTTGCTCGAATCACGAGCCAGAGCGAGCAACGACGGCCCGGCGGGAACCGGCAGCCACGGAACCTTAGCGGCGACTTCCCTGAACAGAGGCATAATTGCCGTTGCAAAAGCACTGAGCAGACCATGTTCGCCGACCCACAGGACTCTGGCGAGGGGTCTCTGTTCTGATCTGGCGTTGGCCGCGCTGAGCTCAGCCAAGGGTAAAACCGGCATCGAAACGGGTATTTTCAGATAAAAAACAAGCTTCCAGTCGTGCAAAGCGAGGCTGCATGCCCCAACCGGCAATCTGGGAACAGCAACCAGACACATTGTAAAAATCAATAAAACATTGCGAAGCTTTGTGCTCATACAGACAAGAGTATCACGTACCCCACACCACTCTCAACAAACTTCTACAAACCGCTGGGTAGCCCCTAACGAATCAATACTCGACGTTTATCTCGATCTCAGCGGCGGCTTCATTATCGGTCAAAGCGGTAATACGGTGCCGGCCCTTCACCAGCGGCCAGTAGGCTTCATACGGAGGCGCGGTTCTGGCAAACTCGACACCGTTTATCAGCCAGATCACTTCTGCAACCGGCTCAAGTGGTATCGCCCTAAGCAACGCCAGGTTTTCGTGGCTGGAAGACATCACGTAGCGGTCGCCATCGTGCGGAGAAACAATTCTTATTGCTGAACTAGAGCCGGAAACAGGCGAGGCATCCATCACAATCGGCCCGGAGGCCAGGATAACCGGCGACACATTCTGCCCGTATCTGTCTTCGCCCCAGGGATCAGACAAAGACAAACCGGCGGCCAGAACAAAGGGGTCGATATCGAGATAGCGGCGCCGTTGGCGCAGCCAGCTGGCATAATCGGAAGAAAGCTCGTGAGAGGCGTTTCCGAGTTTATGAAACGTGCATATCTGCGGATCTGGAGAAATTTCGGCAATCAATTCTCTGCCGGAATGAGGGCAGGTAGGCCCGGCCAGCTGACCCGAAATTGAACACACGGAAATACGGCGCAGCCCGGGCGGCTCAGGCAAAGGCCTCAGCATTGTTTTTGTCTCGAGGTAATCGATGATATTTTTAAAAATGGGACCGCAGGCAGAAGCTCCGCTGAGACCCCTGGTCGGTGCCCCGGAAAAATTTCCGACCCAGATGGCGACAACGAATTCAGGATTTGCCGCTATCAACCAGCAATCGCGGTATTCGGTGCTGGTGCCGGTTTTAATAGCTACCGGCGAAGTCGTTTTAAAAAAAGACGGGTTGCCAAAAGTGAAAAGGCGGGCAGATGGGTCAGAAAGCATATCGAAAACCATATAGGCAGTAGCCGGTGAAATTATCTGGTATCGGCTAACAGGCTGATCCGCAAAATATTTCAATGTTAACAGTTCGCCGGCATTGACAAAGACGGTGAATGCCCGCACAAGGTCGAGCATACGCAGTTCCGGGTTTCCTATTGCCAGACCAAGACCGTAAAAATCTGCAGCTCCGCTTTTATCGGGCAACAGATCAAGACTCACAAGCATGCGATAGAAATTCTTGACGCCAAGCAGATTGAGCATTTTAACTGCAGCTATATTCAGACTGTTGCCGAGAGCTGATCTGACGGTGACCGGGCCATACGAACGGCGGTCGGCGTTTAGAGGGTGGTATTCTCCCTGTGGTGTCTTGAAGGTCTGCATGGTATCAGGAATCACATAAGATGGATAAAAACCGCTTTCGAGAGCCAGAGCATATAAAAACGGTTTCAATATAGAGCCGCCAGAACGTCGGGCCGCACAAACGTTGTTAAAACCTGCCGCCAGTGGCCCATACTCTGCTGAACCGGCCATTGCGACGATCTCCATTGTTCGAGCCGTGACAATCATGGCACCGGCCTGACTCGCCCCTCTTTTACGCAATCTCGGCATATGGGCGGCCAGGGTATCTGTCAACATATTCTGCAGGTCGATGTCGATGGTGGTTCTTCTGACACCAGACGGTCTGCCGCGAACCTCGGCGAGCATATCGCAAAAATGCGGTGCCTGAAACGGGCGACGCCGGCGCCAGGTCGGGATCTGCTCCTTAGCAGCAGCCTGATGTTGCGAAGCATCTATTTTGCCGGTTTTCAGCAATTCAGAGAGCACCCAGTTGCGGCGCCTGAGAAGCCTGAAGTTGCCGTTGCGGCTGAAAGGGTCATAACGGCCCGGAGCCTGAATTGCTGCCGCTAAAGCAGCGCTTTCGGCGACGTTGAGCATTTCGGCACTTTTTCCGAATAGGGTATGAGCAGCCATATTGACGCCACGCACATTGCCAAACATCGATACAGCGTTAAGATAGCGCTCGAGTATCTCCTGTTTACCCATTTCGGTCTCAAGCCTCAAAGCCATCAATATTTCAGAGACCTTGGTGGCGAGATTACGCGGTCTGGGTCTGACAACCCTGATAAGCTGTTGTGTGACAGTCGATGCCCCTGAAACGATGCGGCCACTGCTGACATTTTGCCAGGCAGCCCGGACAATGGATTTGAGGTTGAAGCCGGGGTGAGAAAAGAAATCGCGGTCTTCGGCGGTCAGCACCGCTGCGACCAGGTCGGCAGAGTGACTGGCCAGAGGCATATAAACCGACAGATCGCCTCTGACATCCGGGAACACCCGCAAAACCCGGCCATGTCGATCAGTGAACGCGCCACCGGTCGAGAAATGAGCTTTAATAAACGGCAGCGGGTCATCACAAAAGAACGGCAGCAGGCGGTGACGCATCTGCCAGCAGCAGGCGGTGACCAACAAAACAACCGCCAGGGTGAGCAACTTTTTTTTCATTACAGGTCGCCGGAGATCAGAATTACAGATAAAGATATAGAAAAGCCGGCTCAGGCCTTGAACCTGGGCCGGCCTACAGGGTCATTCCGCCGGAAGGACAGTGATGGCATCAGGCACGCCAATACCGTTTATTTCGGGGTTATACATAAGGCTGACCTGAGCAGGTTTCATTTTGAACGAACCTTCGCAGATCGCCCGCAGATAGTAAACCAGTCTGAATTTGCCTGACCAGAAATGATCTTTGAAAGCCAGCAGGCGATCTTTGCGCATTTCCTGGTGGTTGGCATAGAACGTGTAGGCGCCATCGACGTAATCACAGTAGTATTCGTCATCTTCACTGGTAGCATCGGCAGGCAGAGAATCATTTTTCAGGGAACTGTTGATCGGAGCAAAACCCGCCGGAATCGGATCTTCGAGGGCAAAGTTACTGTAGACAGCCCAGGAACCATCTTTGCGAATCTGGTCTTCGAAGGTCAGAGTGACTCTTACCAGATCTCCGACCCGAATTTCCTTTTTGCCGTTGAGATTTTCGAGAGTTTTGGCCAGACTGAAGCCGTTATTCACAGCCTCCGTGCGTGAAGCCAGATCAGGATAACTGTATTCAAAGCTCCAGTTGATCAGAGTATCGCCGCTCGAAATAATTCTGAACCCAGGATTTTTGAAAAATTCGGGGGCAGAAAATTCGATAGACTGACCGTTCTTGTCTATCTTCAGTTGTCGGCTCTCTGCACCTGCATCGATAGCAATACCAACCTCTGTTTCATTGCCGGGTTTCATTGTCTTGAAATATTCAGAAAGTGCGTATAATGCAATACCGGTGTCGGCAGTGGAGCTCCAGTAACCTTTATCTGAGAGTGATGCGAGAAGCCTGCCGGCCATACTGTCGATATTTTTGCGATCTGTATTGACAGCGAGCTGAGCCAGCAGCACAAAGGCATCATGGCGGGCAGAGCTGTAATACCAGCCCTGACTTACAGATCTTTCTGACGGCTTCAACTGCTTTGCCCGACCGACCAGTTCTTCTATGTCTGTTTCGCCGACAAGAGCCTCTGCCCAGAGAAGCAACGGGCTGCTTTCCGCGGGAGTTTTCACGAAACGCTTTTTGAGAGTTTCAAGATCAGCGGCTTTCAGCTTCTGGTTCATCGCCAGATTAACTGCTGAAAGGGCCATTACGCCATGTTCAAAACGACCACTGCCCTCCGAGGCGAAAAGCGTTCTGGCAACATAATCAACGGCTTTATTCAGACTCTCTTTATCGATCTGATAACCGGCACGGTCGGCAACGGTGAGAGCCAGAACCGCGTATTGAGTTCCCCACCATGAATCTTCACGCGATGTTGGCCAGTAGCTGAAGCCACCAGAACTTCTTTGCATTTTCAGCAGGTTGGCAAAGCCCTTTTCAAGAAATTTGTCGACCTGCTCGATGCTGTAGCCCGGCAACCGGCCTTCTTTGATCAGCAAACGCATGGCTGCCAGCGGAATAATAGCCGAACTGGTCTGCTCAAGACAGCCGTAGGGGTAGTTCATCAGGTATTTGAGAGCCGGCGACAGGCGGGCAAAAGGAGACAACGACAGGTTCAACCGGCCTTTCAGACCAGCCTCAATCTCTGAAGGACTCAGCGAAGAGATATAATCAGGAAATTCAGGTTTAACCAGCTGCTCTTTGGTAAAGCTTCCGGAAATCTGACGATTGAGCAGCGTCGCCGCTGTATTGACCGGAATCTTTCTTTCGATAGCATCAGTCAAACCGTTAAATTTGCCGGCAAGCAAAAGAACGGCTTCACCAGCCCCATTGTCGGCTTCGAGACTGACGCGGGCTCTACCGGTAGTGAAGGGGCTCAATTCAAGTCGATTTTGTTCTACCGCCGCCGTCACATTCGAAACTTCTGCCAGCTGCAGTTCGGCGGTTCCAGATTGCGCTGTCTTGTTATGCATGGCCACCGGAAAAACGGCACTGTCACCTGACACCAGGAAAGAAGGCAGCCCCGGATCGAGATAAAAATCTCTGGTAACCTTCAGCTGTCGATCTTTAGAACCAGACCCGGTCGTTTTATCGACCGCAACTGCGTATATGCGATACGAAGTCATGGTATCAGGCAGTTTGAATTCTATGCTTACCCGACCATTGGCGTCAGGATAAAGCGCCGGGTGCCAGAAAGCCACCGGGCGAAAATCTCTGCGGGCATCGAGATCGGAAGCAATGGAACCTGCACCCTGGTCGCCGCCGGTCAGGGATCTGGTCGAGATCAATTTAAACAGATCCTGGCTGATCAAAGAAGTGCGAAGGTCACCGGTAAAGACACTCAGCGGCAGCAAAAAGTCAGTAAGCGAACTCAAAACCGGCGTATTAAAGCCCGTTAAAGAAAGAATCGCTTCATCGACGACGCAAACCGCCACTTCAGCCTGAGCGGGGCTGTTGTTTCTGTCGGTTATCAGCATGTCTATCTTTTGCATATCGCCTGGCAGAGCGGTCAGTTCGCCGGTCTTGTCAGGGGCAATCGCGATTCCAACTGTTTCTACGCTGTTCTGTACCTTGATGCCGGTAAACCCGTAATAGGTTCTCGGGTATTCTGAATCGAGCTGAGTTGCATAAACAGGAAAGCCGCTGCGGGTCGCCGGAGCGAGCAGGCCAACAAACACATTGGGCCGACAGGCGTCGGTCATGGTTTCCACAAACTCGCCCTGCGGTCGATCGAGCTTAACGACTCTGGCGCTGAGAATCTCGTCGCTTTCTACGGTCATCAGGGCATATTCGCAGGGACGAGGCAAAGAGTATCTGACTCTGATGCGATCGTTTACCGCGGCAACGCTGCGGTCGGGCATTAGAATCACTTCATTTTCGCTGCGGGTTCGGCTGCGGTTGTTGTAGTCTTCATAAGAACCGTATGAATAATCTACGGTCAGGCTCATTGCCGCGATACTCTCTTCGCCGTTGGCGGCATAGGTGGCCCTCAGCATATAATCGCCGCCGTCGGGAAGAATCAGATCGAATGTCGCCGCGCTGTCTTTGATCAACTGCCGAGCGACATGATTGCGCACCCAGCCGCTGCTCCAGTGGTAAAAAATTCGGCCGGCATCGTCGCGCTTCTGCGTATAAATATAGCGTTTGCGCATTATTTCAAGCTGAACTTCTCCCTGATTGATCTTATTGAGATTCTTGTCGACGACAATCACCTGCAGAGGCAGTTCTTGCCCCTGAGTCAGACCAGAGGGCAGCTTCATGATGCCGACACGCATGGCCGGCTCCGGAGAAAATCTGCTGACCAGAGTTGCAGGCCGCCCGTCGATATCAAGAACTGTGGCCGAGATCTCGATGCTGTTCATACCGCTCAAAACTCCCTGGGCCACAGGAAGCGAAACGATCAGCTCGCCATCTTTGTCGAGCACCGAATTGCCTGACTCGATCAGCTCTTTCTGAACATCATTGCTGCCAAAATGAAACAGAGGATATTTGTCTACTTCACCTGCACGTTCGGTCAGATAAGCGGTCCATTGAACCTTGGCGTGACGCAGGGGGCCGCCAGTGTAATATCTGCTGCCAACCCGGCAGTCAAGAAAAAGCTGCTCTGATTCGCGACCAACTATCTGTCTTATTTTTCTCTTTTTTGTCGTCATATTCAGATCGACAAAATGTCGGGGCGGCTCGAACTCTTGAACCTGAAAACCGGTAGCAGCAAGAGCCGGCACCGAAATTTCGCCACTCTCATCTGCATTTGAGTTTGAGGTGGTTGTAGAATCAGAATTCTGGCCCGAGCGGTTCATAAGATAGTTCCAGCGCGGGTCGAGTCTTACGGTCTGAGAACCGGCCTGATCATCGATAATCGGAGAAACCCTGAGATTATACTGTCCAAGGGGAAAATGAGATTTTATCTCGAAAGTTCCCGAACAGGTGCCGTATTCATTCAGTTCGTATTCCTGTGTCAATACGGCTTCGCCGCGTGAGTTCGTCACTGTGGCTTCTACTTTCAGGCCGGCTGGCGAAACTACCTTCTTGTCGAGATATTCACGAGCAGTCGCTTTCCAGAAAACGGTTTCGCCAGGCTTATAAACACCACGTTCAGTGAAGACATGGCCGCGCTTCGTCAGCTTGAGCAGCTGATCAGGGGCGCTCTGATTCACGCCGGCCGAATACATTCTGTTACTGTTCAGAGCAATGAAACAACTGTCGTCAGGCAGAGCAGCGGCGGCCACAACCAGATCCGGGATTGCCAGGCTGGCTTTTCCGGGCTGGGCAATACTGTCTTTAAAAGACACAAATGCATGTTCCACCTTCTCGTCAATCTTCAGCAGACCTTCATGCGAGGTTTTACCCGGGAAATAAGACCGGCCATCTCTGGTGAGAAGCATGATCGATGCGTCTGCGAGAGGTTTTCCGGTTTCGAGAGAAGTTACCCAGAGCAAAAGCTCGCGGCGACTGAATTTGTAGGCAATCGACATGTCAGTAATCTGAAACAACCTGGCAGTGCTTTGCCCGCCCTTTTCAACGGTTTCACTGACTTTTACTACGACAGCCCCGCCCTTTTCGGGTTCGGGCCTGTAATCGAGCGGCAGCGAAAAAAAGTATTCGCTGTCAGGGTTGTCTGAACCCATAAAAGCCTGACTGTCAGAAGAGAACTCGGGAGCGACAAAATTTTTGAGGCCAGCATATGCCGGCGATGCCGCCAGTTCCTTCAACTGCTCGAGTTGCCGACCGAACTGCAACATGAGATTGTCAATGTCGGCAGCTTTCTTGTTGATTTTTGCAATCGTCTCTGAATCAAGGCGCATGCCACTTGAATCCAGGGGCCTTTTTTCTTCGACTTCAGGAAAGGCGGTCAGAGCCTCAAGAGCCGGGCCAAAAAAAGCCGGTATTCTCATCAGTTGAGCTTTAAAATTACCCACGCTGGTAAAGCTGAGAGGTACCATCTGGCGACTGCGCAACTCGAGCACCGAACGATCAGCGGTAAAAAGAATCTGCGGGTCTGCGCCACGGCTGACAAATTCTATTTTGCCACTGGCAAGCAGCTGATTTTCGCCTTCTACCTGGCCACCAGCCAGACGAACTTCATATTTCCGACCGGTAACGAATTTGCCAATAATCTTGTAGCAATGACGGTTGCTGTAATACTGCCTGTCAACCCTGAAATAACCAACCGACGGAAAAACGCGCAGATGTTTCTGCAGCCTGTAATCTTTAACATTATCGGTAAGATCGATGAGAACACCCTTCTCTGAGGGGCTGTCGAAGAACGCCTCCCCTCCCGTCATTCTGATCGCTTTTTGTGTTTTAAATGTCACAACAGAATCGGCAGAAAGAGCAGAAGATTTGTCGGCAGCCTGTAACCCTCTCGAAATAGTTATTTCTATGCTTCCGGTGGCTTCTCCAGCCTTTTCAGGGGCAATGACAAACACACTGCGCTCAGAAGCAAGCGGTTGCGCCGCTTCCGGTTCATCGAGTTCAAGAGCGTTAATAATTCTATAATTCAGACCGGTAGCGTTGAACCGGCACCTGATCTTTTTAGAGAGTTCCACCGAGGAAACCGGCGAAGAAAATTCGAGCTTCAGACGCCAGTCGACGGGCTGCACATCACCCGGCACAGCTCTGCCAACCGATAAATCAAGGGCCAGAGCTGAATTTATAACTCCAATGAATAGCAGCAACAGAAAAAATACGACAGGAATCCTACAAATACCTCTTTTTGCCATTTGTTTACCTCTCGATCGGAATATGCTCATTCTACCGTACTGCCCAAAACTTTTCAGCAATTCACCGGGCAATTTTCTGCGGCAATTTTAATGCTCTTGCGGCAGCTGTTGATTATGAGCTAAGATAACAGCTGAAAAAAACCGGAGGATAAAATATGAGACGAAAATTGGCATTGTTTTGCGTTTTTATTCTGCTGCTCTGCTCCAATGACCTGATGGCGCAGAAACTCAGCCCGATGACGCCAGTAGAAAGCGATCTGATAACTCCGGTCAACGCTCAACCACTCTCAATAGAGACCGTCTCAAAAAGGCGCGGCATTTCGGTCGATTCTCCGGCCCGAAATCTGATCATATTCTCGACATCTGGCTTCACTGGCGCATCAGCAGCCTTCAGAGATGCATTTACCAACAGTTACCGTGACACAATTCGCTGGCAGGGTTTTCAGCTTATTTTCCCGGTATGGGCCGATCGTCACAAAAGTGCCAGAAACAGCATAATTTCGACAATGACCCACATCGGGAAAAAGCTGGCGATGGTCAGCGACGAAGACTTCCTGCTGCCAGGCATTCTTGATGGCGCGAACCACGCCAGAATGCCTGACCTGACATCTTTTTCGGTGGCAATTTCTCTCTCAGACAAAATGACCACCCCTGAGCGGGTCGAATTGATGAAAGACGTGAATGCCGGGCAGACGGCTGCAACCGATCTGCCCACTCTCGAGAAAGTTTTTACCAGTCGGGCTCCGGTAATCACAGCCTGCCTGCCAAATTCTCAAGTTATCCGCCCCGGCTTTGCCGAGCTCGTCTCTGCCGTAGTCAACAGAACATCGTTGGCGCCCGAAGGCTTCTGCGCTCTGATAAATCTGTCGTCGATCGCAAAACATCGTGAGAATAACAATTTTATCCAGATGCTTGCCAGCATGCGCATTCGAGAAACGGTTCTCAAACAACTGGAAACCCTTATTGCCAATAGAAAAGACACCCTGCTGCTGATTATAGACGAGCCTGAACGTGGCTACTGGCAGGCCGGTGAGAACTTTGCCGCTGAGGATTTTATCAATGCCCTCAAAAAAATTGCAGCCATGCAACCCAGCCTTGAAAGCCCGGAATGCAATGTCTCAAAACTCCTCGATGAAAACTTTCCCGGGCTGAACTTCCCGGTTGACGAAATTTCAAAAACCGTCAAAAACAGAGAGCCAGGTAAGGCACTCGATCTCATAGAAAAAACAATAAACAAAAACTTCGCTGTCAATTTTACATCTTTTCAGCCCCAGGGCACCTACGCCGGCTATACCGTCCTGGCCCAGGGTCAGAATGCCGATCTGTTTTTCGGCATCAGCTCATTTCCTGAATTTTTCAGAAGACTTGGGCTGGCGATGGGCGTCAGTCCCAAAGAAAAATAAAACTGCGAAAGGAGAGCCACATGGAAAAGTTTGTCAGTTTATTCCATCCTGATATCGAAGGAGGAAAAACTACCAGTGGCATAACCCGTGTTCCCGAAATTATCAAAGCCCACCCCGAAGGGTGCTTTCGCAGCACTTTTTTTCACGACTCGACAGGTCAGGAATTTTACGGTTCTCTGCCATTGGTTTTTGCAATCAGAAAAGCCAGAGATATTCTTCTTGAAGGATGCGATTACCATGGCCTCGAACTGCAACTTGAAACAGCCGGTCGGAAACTGCCACAACTGCCGGTTGCCGGCGAACTCAACCGCCTGCTCGATTCTGCCGACACTCTGATTCACATCAACGGCAATGTTTTTAAACCATCGACAGAGGTATATGGCTTTCAACAGGTTTACGACGACTCGGTGCACTGCATCGAAGCATTGAAAAAACTGGGTTTTACCCAGGAGACCATGGCAATATACGCCACCCCGGAAGAAATATGCGTTGAAATACATGGTGGCGCAATCGGGCTGACAAACGACAAAAACCTGCCCGGGCTCTATCACCGACTTCTTTGCCACATTGCAGGCGTCAAAAGCACCGGCAGCAGGCTGCAGAAAACCGATATCAAAACGGTATTGCTGCAAAGCTGCCATCCCGAATCGCAGATATTGGTTCCGGGGTGTAATCACCCGGCTCTGCACCGGCCCAAAGTTGGTGTCGGGCCATCTCACTTCGCCTACGGCATCGCCGCTTTTTCTGATTTCTGCGGTAAAAAGCGCACTTTAAACGAATGCCTGCAGGAAACATTTGCCTGGGTCAAGTTTATCGAATCAGAGCTGCCAGCGATTCCCGGCCTGAAGGAAAAAGTAGAAAAACTGCCGGAAATGCCTTTTTCAGGCGGAAGCCAATCTGGCAAAGCATCGAACGTCGGCAGCAACAGCAGTTACAGCGGCCGTTTTCAGCCTCTCAAAGCTGAGTTTGCAGATAATGCCGCAACATTTAAAGCACAGCCGGCAACGCTCGGCACCATTTCTGCAGGCCTGGACCGCAGCCTTGGCGGAGGCTGGGTCAGCGCTGGGCTTCACCTCGCAGTCGGCCCGCGAGAAGCCGGAAAGAGTGCATTTCTCATACAGCACGCCCTGCAGCACGAAGCAAAGATGCCGGTTTTATACCTTTCTTTTGAGCACAGTCTTCGCGAATTCTTAACCAGAGCGTCTACCTCGACAGTCGGCATAAACCTGAGCGATCTTCTCGGGCAGATGGGGGCCAGCGGCAGTATTGGCGAAAACGCCAGAACCGTTTTCGCCAATGCCCTGAACCATCTACAGGGTCGGTTATCAGGCAATATCTTCTTTTCGGGCATTGAAGCAGGTCGAACCGGCCTCGATCCGGCAGAAATACAACAACTTGCTCTGATGATGCCTGGAGACGGCGAAAAACTGGTCTTGATCGACTCTGTCTGTGAGTCTGATTTTGGCGGAGAACTTGATTCCCGTTTGCGCCAGCTGCGAGAAATCGCCTTTACTGGTCGTTTAACCATAGTAATGTCGATTCATTATCCCATGACCTGTGACAAGCGACCTCACTTCATTGAAGAACACGACCTGGAATTGCTGCATAAATTCCAGCGCTATTCAGACTCTTTACTGGTGATGTTGAGCGAAAAAGTCAATCTGCGCCGTTTTGTAGCTATGGTTAAAGGGCAAATTGACGCTCAACTGGTAGGCAGTCTTGAGCAAAAGGCTCTGCAGATGGCAGGAAACAAGCGATTCAAAACTGACACATTCACACTGATGCGGCTCATTCACACCAGAACCGGTCGGCGCGAACTGCTGCTGTTTCTCTATCAGCCTGATACGGGCAAATTCTTTGAACTGGCCTCTCTGCCAATGACAAAGGCCTGACACGTAATGAGCAGTGAAGTCTTTCACAGAGTGAGGCTCGTTATCCGTGGCCGGGTGCAGGGAGTCGGTTTTCGCAGATTCGTCTACAAGCAGGCGTTACAATTCGGCATTGGCGGCTGGGTACGCAACAACCCCGACGGTTCTGTAGAAACCGAGGCATGGGGCAGCAATTCTCAGATACAGAGCTTTATTGCCGAACTGCGAAAGGGGTCGTTTCTTTCAAGAGTCGATGAAATAGAAGAAATCTTCAAAGAAAACATGCCATCAGCTCCCGATGGCCCCTTCAGCATAAGACACTTTTAAACGCAAAAATCAGTTCAAAAATGTTCTTGAATCGATTTTCTGCAATGATTTCTTGATAGCTTCCTTGACCCTGAAATCAGGGTCGTCACGATGTGAGAGCAAAAGCCGCAAAGCTTCGGCAGTGGCCACATCGCCAAGCTTTTTGGCGGCTTCAATTCGCACCGAGGCATCAGGCGATTTGAGATCTTTGGCAAGTTTAGCCTCCGCGGATTTACCCAGACAACCAGACAGCATCGTCAAAATCAGGCAAAAACACAACGCGAGTTTCTTCATCTTCCCTCCTCGGTAAGTTCTCAAAGGCCGGCGGTATAAACAGTCGAAGCCGTCTCGACAGCGCCGGTTTCAGACTTCAGGTATCGTTCCATCAGATTCAACAATCGGTGAAGTTCGTCGACCTCAGTAACATTGGCCGAAGTATATACGAAAAATGCCAGGTTTTTAGTTTCAGCAAATACTTTGGTCGCCTGAGAATCTTTTACAGGGCTACCGACTGCTGCACGATCACCGCCCTGCCTGGCGATAACCAGAAGTTTCTTTAGCGATATTTCATGCCCCTCACGGTTAAAAACATATGATTCATCATCGAAACCGATGCGCATGCACAAATCATAACCAGACTTGTCGGTATCGATAACACTGATCGGCAGATGAGAAATCAGTGAGACGTGATTGTTGATATCGACCACGTTGTTGATGAAGTTAAATTCGCCACGGTTCTGAAGATCTTTAAAAAGAAACTCCGATGCGGGTCTGCTGCGCCCGGAAGGATGAAAGCCAAAAGTTTTCAGCAGACTTCTGATGCCCTTCTGCATATGATCCGGATAAATGAAGTCAGAAGACAGAAACTTGCGTATATCAGCATTAACTTGGGCTTTGTAACTGTCTGACGAAGTTTTAACACTAACATTGCGTGCTTCGAGCACACCCACAAGCAGTGAACTCGGTGGCAGAGAAAATACCAGACCCGTTTTCATGGCAAATATCCTGAAATTTTATTTATCGAACCATGCGTAAAAAGTTGCACCTGTTACCGGACGCTCGCTCAGGCGGCGCATTTTTGACAGCCGGGCAGACGTTCGAGAATCTGGCGGCAGATAACGTTTATGTCGCGGGCGCCCATCACCAGAACAAGATCGCCAGCCGCTGCTTCAGCGCTGATACGAGAAACAATTTCATCACGGCTGCCGGTGTAATAAGCGTTTTTGAAGCGTTTTCTGACATTATTCACGATCTCTTCAGAGGTTACATCGCGGTTGACCGTACCACCGCCATAAAATATGTCGTCAAGAAAAAGAAATTCATTCTCTTCAAGATTACTGAAAACTTCGATCAGATCATCGCGGGTAAAACTTGTCGGCCCAAAACCATGCGGCTGATAAACAATGAACCTTCTTGTTGAAGACTTGCGGGCAGCCTGAACGGCAGCTGCTATTTCAGCCGGGTTGTGAGCAAAATCATCGATAACCGTGACACCGGCGCACGAACCCACTTTTTCGAAGCGGCGCTTCATACCGGGAAAAGCCTGCAGAGCGAGAGCTATTTCTTTCAGACCGATTCCACAGGTCGCGGCGGTGGCAATTGCAGCCAGAGCATTCAGAACATTGTGATCTCCGGGCATCTTGATGGTAAACTCGACGCCGCTGACCTTAAAACTTGCTGTATCGGTATCGATACGAACGTCTGTCGCCCGAAAATCGGCGTCTTCAACAAAACCATAAGTCGCAATGTTCTTGTTTACAAGTTTTTTGAGAGACATGGCGTTGGGATCTTCGGCGCACAGCAGCCTTAAACCGTCTTCTGCGGTGTTGTCGAAGAATTCTGCGAAAAGCAGCCTGAGCTCATCGAGTGTTTTGTGGTCACGGGAAATATTGGTCACAAGCGAGAGCCATGGCCTGTATTTGACAATAGAACCATCCGATTCATCAGCTTCGATGACGAAATGAGGGCCTTTACCCATGAAAGCGTTGGTATTCAGACCTGATATAATGCCGCCAACCGCACAGGAAGGCTCCTGACCACAATATTTCAATATCCAGGCAATCAGCCCGGTAGTCGTGGTTTTACCAGCAGTGCCGCCGACAGCAATACCTTTTTTAGCGTTAAACATTGCAGCAAGCAAGTCTGAACGCATCATCTGCTCAATATTGAGCCTTTCGGCGGTCTGCACATCAGGAACTTGATCTTCTACCGCCGTTGATTTAACGATTTTGAATTCCGAGGGCAGCAGCCCATTTTCCCGCATGAATATCTCGGGGCCATTGCCGTCCTGAGGGTAAATCCTGACGCCAAGCTCCTGAAGCCGGCGGCAATAGTCGCCGTCGAGGTTACGGTCAGAACCGGCAACTTTGTATCCTTCGCCATGAAGTATTTTGGCCAGGCCGCTCATTCCCATGCCGCCGATTCCGATGAAAAATGCGTTCATACAGTGCCTCCAGAATTGCATTGACGGGCATTGTTTTCTGCCCCTGCAGATACTATCGTCACATGTGACCCCGATCTTTAATCAGCTGGCGACACGCCGGGCATCGACTGTCGATGCCTGCAAAACCGATTGGTTATAAATATTTCAGGGTTCTGTCGTGAAGCTGAAGTTGCGTGACCAGCTCCTGGTCGAATCAAGATTATGGCGGCTGGCCACTATGCGAAAATGATAGCGGGTGGCGGGCAGCAGGTTGAAAAGCTGTATTCGGTGCCGGGTTTTCTGATCAGTGGTCGCATAACTTGCGTAACCATAGAGTTCATTGGTTCCGTATTCGACGTATCCATCCGATTCAATTCCAGTTTCCCACTCGATCACGGCTGAATCAGAGTAAATCAGAGGCACGGAGACCGACACCACCTGGGGCATTGGCACCATCTCGGCATCAACGACAGTCACGGTCATATTGTTATCGATCTCGACAGTTTTGCGAATCAGGGTAAGCTGCCCGTCTGCGCTCTGCAGCAGCAACTGGTAAACGCCTGGCGAAAGACGCGCCATGAATTTTCCATCTGCACCGACTGGGATAAGAACTTTTTCGTCGCCGCGCATGGCAACGAGCTGAGAATCTTTTGCAATCTCGAGATTGCCGGTAAGAATACCAAGATTGTCACCATTTTCTCTGCCGTTGAAGCAGCCAGGCAAAAAGGCAACGGCAAATATAGCAGCGATAACCCAGAAATTTATCTGCGATTGTTTTTTAAGCATCAGAATTGTTCCCCTGCCGGTCGCAAAGTCACGGTGGTTGCAGTCATTTCACCATAGCCGTTCTTGTAAAACCTGACGTCGTATTTTCCCGGTGGCATGTTGTAGATAACATACTCGCCCATAGAATCGGTTTCGGCACGATAATTCGTTCCTCTTACGGTGACACTGACACCTTCGAGAGGCCTGCGCGTGCGTTCATCGATAACCCGGCCGCGCAAAACGCCCTGGCGAAGATCTACCGCAACTCTGAGTCGATTGAAAAACATACCGGACACCTTTGAATAAAGGCGCAGCCTGCCGTCTTCAATTTTGAGGGTATAAACATCGCTACCACGATCTTCGTAGCGAAATCCCCAATCTGACGTCAAGGCCGAAAGCCGGTAATTCAAACTCACAAGGATCGCGCCATTCTGTCTTTCGAAACGGAACGGATGCAGACTAAGCCTGACATCGCGGTAGCGGCGCAGGGTATCGTCGGCCATATTTGTAAAGTCGAACCAGGTATTACCCTGCCAGTCGCGAAAATCTTTTGAAACTGCCTCTCGCAGCCACACCTGGTCTTTTCTGGCAAAGGCATCGGTCATTGCCCGGCAGAAACTGCGGGCGGCATCTTCGACCGCCCGGCGGCCATAAAAAGTGAACCCGGCACTGAAAACATGCTGCCGGCGCTCGACCGAATCGATGTGATGCACCACAGCCCGAAATTCAGGAAAAGCCGGAACCGCGAAGTTAACCTCAAAATAACCATCGCGACCCTCCCTTACCGCATAAACCAGGTCTTTACCAAGATGCAGTTCAAAACGATGTGAAGGAGCCGGATAAGGGGTTATTTTCATCTGTAGAAGAATAGAAGAAGGCAATCTGCCACCAAAGCCAGAAAGCAGATACATGCCGTTTTCCTGTGGCAGAGCACTGACAAAATCTCCATTAACCTTTACCGAGTCGATCTTGAAAGGAATTTCGATCGACCGGGCGAGGTAGCGATCATTAAAACGCTTCAACCACCCGGCAAAACGGCGAAAAGATTCGTATTCGCTGTCTGGATCGAATGCGGCAACCGGCTTTTCACGGCCTTCAGAATTCACTTCCAGAAAACAGGCCTCGGGCAGCAGAACCGGTTCGGCGCTGCCATGAAGCCTGAAACCGTTCTGTCCCTTGAGCGAACGCACAAGTTCGCCAGTTTCGCCTGTTACCACACTGGCATCTCCGTGGTTTACCATTAGACTGCCGTGCCGGCATTCAACTTCAACCTGACCGCCATCTCTCGCACTGACCATAACCTCGGCACGATGCAGCTGCAACACTGGCACTGAAGTGGGACGCTGCTGCACACGCAACCCCGAACCTGGTTTTATCATGATCAGATTGCTGTCTCCCCAGGCGAGGACAAGATAGCCGTGGGCAGCCGTTCTGACGCTGCTGGCATCGATGAGAGTCTGGCCGGCGACAATTCTCTGCCAGTTACGGCTGCCGGGTAAACAGAAGTAGGTAGGACCGTCAGACATAATAACAACCAGCTGGGCTGCAGCCTTGCCGTTCAATGGCTCCGAAACTGACGTAACTGATCTGGCTGCGGCAAACAGCGGGTTGCAGCCAACAAAGACCGCCCACAGCACAATCAGAACAGTGAAAATGTTTTTTTGCATCAGAAAGCCTTCAGATAGCGCATTTTTGCGGTATAATCATCGAATTCGCCGGCATTGGCAGAAAACTCGCTGCGATTGCCCTCGAGATCGATTATCAAACGGGCAGTCGCCCCGTATTCTCTTGTCAGAGACAGGTTCAAACGATCATGCCTGGAACTGACCGTCAGAGGATCAAGGGTTTCACGCTGATAATCGATGCTGAAAAGCATATTTTCGTGAAACCTGGAACTGCCACCGAAACCGGTCCAGCTGGTCTGATCCATGCCGCCCGCTCTTTTGTAGCTGAGCTTTTCGATTCCGTAGGAGCTGTATACACGATTGAGTTTGTCGTATTCCCAGGTGAGACACAGATCGAAACGCTGAATATCACGATCATTGAGAATATCGACATCATCTTTGTCGATGGTCTGGCTCAGCCCGGCGTAATAGACCATCTGACCGGCCCGGTGATTGAATTCAAGCCAGAGAAGATCTTTATAGCGATTCATGAAGCCGGAGTTTTCAGAATATTCGTGCAACGGGTAATAAAAAAAATCGAAACGCATATGACGGTAATATTCGCTGGGTTTGACGGTAACCTGCAGCTCTGTCTGCTCTCTGACAATGGTAGAACGCTGATAATTCGCCAGGTTGTCACGAGCAACTCTTTGCCCAATCCTGGTTTTGATATACCGATTCAGATCATAATAAAATCTGGCAAAATAAGCTCTTTCGTCGCGTGGCGACCGCCCAAGCGGGCTGATAAAAGCAGTATCAGCCTGTTCTACCCCCGCCTCCAGCCGGTAATTCTCACGTTCATAGCCCGTTCTGAATCTATAAGCATCACCCTTCTGTTCGCCGACTTCGTCGCGCTTGTCATAATCGGTGTCACTCTGGGCGATTTCGGCATCGAGAAAAATATTTTCGGTAGGTTTCATACGAATGTCGAACGACAGAACACGATTGGCAAGTGTCGGCGACTCCAGGCTGGAAGCCGCGTTATCACGTTCGTCTTCGGTGCCGGTCATGTTAAAGCCGAACCGCAAAGAATCATCACGAGAATGTTCGATTCTAAAACCGCCAACATAACGGGGGTTTTTGAGGTCATCTTTTTCAAGGGCATAATAACCGGCAAAACCGCTGATTTTTGTGTAATCGAATTCCTGAACACCATAGGCGCCAAGCATGCTCTGCGTCATGGTAAACTCAGAAATTTCCGGAAACGCGTGACCAAGAACCAGCCTCGAGCGTGCAGTGCGGGAGTCGACAGTGATCTGATTCAGCGTGAATCCGTCACGGTAGGGTCTTTTGTCATTAGTATAGGTGGTATCGAAGTTTAAAGAGAGTGAATCACCGTTTCGACGGGTCGAGAAAAGTTCGTAGCGATAATTTGTTTCATAAAACTGCCCCTGATCGCGTGAAGAAAGGTGTTTGTCGCCTTTGGTCCAGGTCGAGTAAAAAGCCGTATCAGTATAAAGATTCGAGCTGAAAAGGCGCTGCTCTTCCCATTCGTTGAGGTCGTTATGCATGGGCTGTCGCCGGTCGACAACCGGTATGCTCATTGCCGGCGAAGGTGGTCGCTGCTCTGAGGCAGGAACAAAATATTCACGGTGCGGATTGCCCATAACGGCAAATCTCGGATCCTGGGCAGTCATGACTTCATACCCTTCGACAGCGGGCGCACTTTGTTGAACGATAAGTGGGGCGCCCTGCCCTGGCGGCTGTACCCGGTTCAGTTCAGGAATTGCCAGCGGGTTGAAAAAACTGCGATCGTAACTGACGGCAGGAAAAAGCACCGAACGCTCTTCGCTTTCATCGACGGCGCGTCCGGTGTTCTGGTTCTGGTTTCTGGCGGTAAATCCACTGCCGAAAACGGCCAGAAAAACCGCCAGAACAAGCAGTGCTTTTCTGGCGGTTTTATTCATGTCGGTAGAGCTTTCATCGAGAACAACCCTTCGGGCTTATTTGAGGAAAGTGAGAGGATTCTGTGTTTTACCGTTTCTGCGCAGTTCAAAGTGCAGGTGATTGCCTGTGGCTACGCCAGTAGCGCCAACTCTGGCAACGATCTGACCAGCTTTAACACTCTGGCCTTTTTTCACCAGTATCGAGCTGCAGTGTGCGTAGCGGGTTGAATAACCATTAGCATGGCTGAGAATAACCAGATTGCCGTATCCTGAGCGGCGGCCGGCGTAGATGACCTTGCCGGAGGCGGCAGAGACGATCGGGGCACCTTTGGGAGCGGCGATATCGATGCCGGCATGAAACAGGCGCTTACGATAGACCGGGTGCTTTCTCCAGCCATATTTGTCTGAGAGACGGCCTCTGACCGGCATTTTCCAGCTTGCTCTGGTCACTTCTGAGCGACTCTGAACCACTTTATAATCTTTTGAATCAACGCTGCCAGCCGGAACTTTAAGTGTCTGACCGGCCATGACAAGGGTGTTTGTCATGTTGTTAGCGGCAACAATTGCGCCAACAGTTGTTTTATAGCGACGGGCGATCAGAGACAATGATTCACCACTTTTCACAGCATGTTCAACAGTCTGAGCAGCGGCTTTATTTTCTTTGCCGTCTTTGTCGGCGCTGGTTTCTTCAACTTTGACAACACGATAAAGTTTCTTGTCGGGGTTGATTTTAAGTTCCTGACCCACTTTTACCAGGGTGCCATTCAGGTTGTTATCGACCTGAAGCTGTGCAACGGTGGTATTGAACCGGTTGGCGATCTTGAGAAGGCTGTCGCCTCTGGCCACGGTATAGCTGACTTCATTATTGGCAGTATCAGCAGCTTTCTTTTCTTCTTTTGCTTTCTCTGTCGGCATTACGGGCTTAACAGCGGCAACAGTCGGTGCAACGCTGGCTTTCACAGGCTCAGCCTGAGCCTTTTCCGGCGCTTTCACTGCCGGAACTTTTGCCTGCATTGCCACAAGCGGTGGCGGCGTGATCAAAGCCTTTTCAACAAATTCGATTTTTGGTCTGGCAGCCGGAGCGATGGCCATCTGAACTTTTTCGACCTTGACCATTTCGAGGCGGGGTTCGGCAACCAGGCTTTTA
Organism: Candidatus Rifleibacteriota bacterium; assembly: GCA_029564115.1. Next base: position 80,085 of record JAKQQP010000606.1, read on the forward strand.
TCGGTTTCACGAACCAGTTCAAGCTTTTTCCCTGCTACTATAGCTGAATCAGCTGGCTTTACCATTGCCAATTCGTTTTTGTTCATGGCAACCGGAATTTTGATACGCTGTTCAGCCACGAGCATGTGAGATTTAAGATTGTTGGCTTCAATCAGCTCCTGAAGGGATATTCTGAAGCGGCTGGCGATTCTGGTCAGTGAGTCGCCTTTTTTAACGGTGTAATAGAGATCGCTGTTTGGCATCGGGACTTTGATCGTCTGACCAGCCATAATGTTATGCTTATCATCGATTTTATTGAACTTTTTTATCGTTTCAGTTTCTGAGCCAAAAAGAACGGCAATATTCGAGAGAGAATCGCCTGGCTGAACTGAATATTCAACAAATTTTTTATAATCGGCGCTTTCATTTGCAGCCGCAACAAAGTCTGCAGAAAGGGTTTTTACGGCAACAGACTGGGAAACTGCAGTTTTAACTTCGGTTCTGGCTGGTGTGGAAGCCTTTTTATTGCTGACTTTTACGGGCAGAACGGCACGGCCCGCATCGGCCATACGAAAGCTCTGAATGAAAGGGTTGTTCTGAAACGGGCTTTCGATGGTAAAAGCAGTTTCGCTTTCGCGGTTGATGAATTTGTCAATTGCGATGGCTGAAGTTTCCAGGGCCACAATTGCCAGAAGAATCAATACTGAATAATGTCTTGCTCTAAGATTATTCCACACGTCGCGCTCCTTGCAGTTTCCTTCTAGTCAGGAACTTGTCTTTTTAATCTTGAAACCCTTCCATGAGTTCCGTTTTAAGATGCCGTAGTAAGTTAATCGACACTTTTTCAGGCGTTTATTAGCGCTTTGCAAAAAAAACAAAAAAAATATTCGATACATGGACTCAGAGCCGTGTTTATGTTATGGTTCCTATACCAAATTGAACCTGGAGAAGGAATTTGTGAGCAAAAGACCACCCGAACTCACCTGGCAGGACAAAGCCATTCTGGTTGCTATTCCCATAGTCGTTTTCACCATATTTATTCTCGCCAACTATTTCAGTCAGGACCTGACCGTTGCCGATGCCTTCGATCAGCAGTTGCCTGAAGCAGAAGTTCGTGACGGCGGCAATATTGTGCAACTCTACCCGCAGACTGCTACAGACACGATCAGCTGCCGTCTGAAAAGCCGTGATAATCGCGTAGAATTCGACTTCAATTACCAGGTCACCGGATCAGAGACGATAAAATTTCAGGTCGGGCGTCTGGTTCAATTCTTTGGCCGCTATAAGTTCGACCCGCGGGGCGGCTCAGTGACCACACCTTATAAAGGCAAGAGCGGGCGTATGAATGGCTGGGCCATTTACGAAAATTTTCGCTATGCCCCCAAAGAAGAGGCCGAAAACGGCCTTTAAGCTGCTGCGTTGCCAGCTCATCGACTCATGGGCCGGCAACGATTGTTAGCGCCACTTCAGCAAGACCGGCTATCTTCATGCCGATTTCGTCGGCAGCCCTTTCAGACAGATCTATTATTCTGCCTTCAACGAATGGTCCGCGGTCATTGATACGGACAGTCACCCTGCGACCGTTGCCAAGATTGGTCACTTCAACCCAGGTGCCGAATGCAAGTTCTCGATGTGCGGCCGTCAGAGCATTTTTGTCGAATTTTTCGCCGGAAGCAGTATCTCTGCCATGGTATTCGGCCCCATACCATGAAGCGGTGCCCGTCTGATAATAGCCAGACAGGGGTTGATCGGAAGTTTCGCCATTGCCACCGAGCTGGCAACCGGCTGACATGATTGACACCAGCAGCAAAGCCGCAAATACAATTATTTTTCTATTCATAACCCGATGACTGTCGACAGATTTCGGATAATTTTGAATGATAAATAGCTGTTGCCCAATGCGGGGTATATGATATCTTCTTTTGGATCACCGCTCGGGAGGAACACACGAAGTGGACGGCGAAAAAGCAAAAATCAGCTTTCAAAAAGCCTGGCACATACAGGTAGCCGGTTTGCGCCTGCTTGATTTTGCCAGCGACCACCACAGCTTTGTTGCCGTAGACAAAGACTCGATTATCAGGCTGTTTAACAGCCAGGGGCATGAATTATGGCAACGCAATGCGGGCTACGAAATCACATCGATATCGCTTTCTGATACTCTCGAAGTTCTTGCAGTCGATAGCGACAAACACGCGATGCTCTTTGGCCCTGAAGGGGCAACTCTCTGGCGGAAACGCCCTTTCCCGGCCATTATGGGCAAAATAAGCGCCGCCGGGGACTCTTTCGCCTTTGTCACTTCTGACCCGGCCATTATTGGCACCGACAGAACTTTGCGGGTAAAGTGGGCTTACCGCAATCTGATGAAACGACCGGCCTGTATCGAGGTTTCGGCTTTGGGGCAGACGACCGCTTTTGCCTGTTTCGATGACCGCGGCGAAGGTCTGGCAGCCGTCAACCAGTCAGGCAAGCCGTATGACGCCTTTATGGGCCTTGGCACCATTACCGACCTTGAGCTTAACGAAGATGGGCAAATAGCCATAGCGACCACCGAAAACGGCAAAACTTTCTGCCTAAATCTGGTTAAGGGTTATGGCATCTGGAAAGGCGAACCCGGGCATAAAACGAGCGGAGTTTCGTTCGCTTCTCAAAACGGCGAATCTCTGGTTTATTCACAGGCAGGCCAACTACTCAAACTCAGCGCCGACGGCACCCCCCAGTGGGAACACTGGTTCCCCGACCGTCTTCTCAAGGCTTCGATAACCGCTGATGGAAAAGGTATTTTTTACGCCACTGAGCGTGGCGAGATCGGCCTGCTGCTGCAGGCTGGCGATCAGCAGAACAACCGCCTGATGTTTCAAAAAGTTGAGGTTGCCCCGCTGTCGCCCTCGGCAAAAGCAAATTTTCGCAAGGTGTGGGCCATTGAATTACCGGGAAAGTCAGACAAACACCCAGCCATGCATTCCTGGCTGGGGCAGGATGGCGTTGAATACAGCCTCATCTGGGACAGCGAAGAAAACCTGTTTTGTCTCAACGATATTGGCGAAGAAATCTGGCAGCATCGCTTCAACAATGATGCCGTCGTCGCCATTTCGGCCTCATCAGAGGCAGACCTGGCTGTAGTCATTACCCAAAGCGGTGTAAGCGGCTTCGACCTTTCCGGCTGCGAATTATTCAGGTTCTTCGGGCAATTCAAAGATGTGCATGTGTTCGACAATGGCGCCATACTGCTGCTTGACGACACAATGAGCTGCAGATATTACCAGGCTTACGATCATTTTTCCCATGCCATAACAACAGAAGAACCGGTCAGCCGCATTGTCAGCTTCGCCAGCCTTGCAATTCTGCAGTGTCGGCAGAGATTTTACCTGCTTGACTGCTCGGGGGAGGTCGTCAGAGAAACGTTTCTTGCAGCTGATATAAGCTGTCTTGAAACCACAGACAACGACCAGTTCATCGTCTGCGGCACCGAAAATGGTATGATCAGCATAGAAACATGTGAAACTGACAGAGTTTTTTCATATCAGCTCGAGGGACGCATCGCTTCTCTTTCGTACAACAAAGATCAGGAAACACTCTTTGTCGGCACAGCCGATGGCTCAATTCATGTTCTTCAGAGAAGAACCGGCCAGATGACCACCACAGCCATAACCGGCACCCCATCATTCATCATAAACCATGAATCCGGCGCCGTAGTGGCAACAGACCTCGATCAGCTTTGCCTGATCAATTTCTGTGGTCAACTCTTGTCGAGATACACATTGCCTTTCAGGCTAAGTCGACTGTCGGCCTGCCGTCGCCGACTGTGCATGCTGGTGCTGTCTGATGAAACGATCAGCTGTCTGGCCGCAGTAGAAGAAGGCAAATAATTACCGGGGAGGTTGGCAGATTGCCTCATCAAATCACATTTTTACAACCAGACCCACAAGACTGGCAGATACTCGAGCAGATCGCCGAAATAGACCGGCAAGCGTTCGGCGAAGATGGCATATCTGTGTTCAATCTCTCGCAGTTTACCCGCAGTGGCACTGTTTTTTGCCTGACCATAGGACCGGTTGTCGTTGCCGAAGCGGTTGTTTTGCGCAATCTACACGATTCAGGTGCGGTAATTTTTGGTTTTGCCGTCAGCAAAAATTTTCAGGGCAAAGGTTTCGGCAATTCTCTCATGGAACAGCTTCTGCAAAAGGCCAGAAGCTTGAGCATATCTTATCTTGAGTTAACAATGAACCCCGAAAACCATGCCGCCAAAAAACTTTATATAGATAAAGCCGGCTTTGTGAAAAAGGCGGAGCTATCCCTGCACCCCCATAAAGGCGAGCCCAGATGGCTGATGCATCTGGATATTGGCAAATAAATAAAAACACTGGTATAATTGAGGTTACATGGCTGCAATACCTTTGCAGTGTTTGAAGTATGTTTGTATGAGCGTTTTGTAGCCTGTTTTTTGAAGTACAAGTTACGGGGAGTACTCAGTATGCAGTATTTACGAACGACCCGATTTTTACCTTTTCTGGCAGTGGTTCTTGCCTGTTTTGTCTTTGCTGCCCCTCTGGCAGCCGACCCACCTGCTCGTGTGGGCAAGGGTGTCATGCTGCAGGGCTTCGGCTGGAACAGCCAATCGCGCGGCACTCCCAGCAAATGGTACAGTCTGATCGAAAGCCGGGCCGAGAGTCTGAAGAAGCTCGGTGTAGATTTTGTCTGGTTCCCGCCGGTTTCGCGCTCAGTGAGCCCACAGGGCTACCTGCCCGGCGATTACTATGATCTTGGCAGCAAGGATTCTCCTACTTTCTACGGCGACCAGGGGCAACTTGAGGCCGCCTTGAAAGCACTCAACAATCTTGGCATCGCTCCGGTCGCCGACGTTGTCATCAACCACCGCTGCGCCGGGAAACAAGACAAAAACGGAATCTGGAACATTTACCATTTCCCTTCCGGCAAAGCCACCTGGGAACAATGGGCCGTCTGTCAGGGGCAGTTCGGCGGCACAGGCAGACCTGATACAGGCGATGGTTTTCATGCAGCCCCTGATCTTGATCACACCAACGAGCAGGTAAGAGCTGATATCGCCACCTGGATGAAATGGCTGAGAAAACTCGGTTTCAAGGGCTGGCGCTACGACTACTCAAAGGGATATGCCGCAAAATATGCCGGCTTTTACGACAGCGAAACTTCTCCTCTGTTCTCTGTCGGCGAACTCTGGGACAACATGGACTTCCAGGGTTCATATCTCAAGCCAAATCAGGATAAACACCGCCAGCAACTCTGCAACTGGCTCGACAACAACCCCAGCAAAATTGCCTGCCTTTTCGACTTTACTACCAAAGGCATCCTGCAGGTTGCCGTAAATGGTGAGTATGGCAGGCTGCGCGACGCTGCCGGCAAACCTTCCGGCCTTATAGGATGGTGGCCGACCAGAGCAGTCACGTTTCTCGACAACCACGATACCGGCTCGCAACAAAGCCACTGGCCTTTCCCCGACAAGCATATAATGCAGGGTTATGCTTACATTCTCACTCACCCCGGCATACCATGCATTTTCTGGGAGCACATCTTCGACTGGAACCTTTTCTCGTCGGTTCAAAAGCTCATAGAAATCCGCAAAAACAACGGGATCCACAGCGCCAGCAAAGTCGAGATCGTGAAAGCCGAAGATAATCTTTACGCCGCGATCATCGACGGCAAAGTTGCGATCAAACTCGGCAGCAAAGACTGGGCACCTGATCCCTCATTCAAACTTGCCACCAGCGGCGATAAATTCGCAGTCTGGAGCAAAGCGGCCCGACGCAAAAGATAAACTAAAGTCGCATAAAGTCACCAGATCCCCCATGCCCAGGCCAGGGGGATTTTTCTTTGCGCAAAAAACCAGCTGCGGCTTTACAATAAGAGCTTAATAAGCTATAAAAGCCATTGGTCGACAAGTAGTTGCAACTGTCGGCAAAGAAAATTCAGGCAAAAAGGAAAGAGCATGAAAAAAATCGTCGAATGTGTGCCCAATTTTTCTGAAGGTAGAGACCAGAAAGTCATCGATGCAATTGCCGATGCCATCAGAGGCGTAAAAGGCGTCACTCTTCTTGACGTAGACCCGGGCAAATCGACCAACAGAACCGTATACACATTTGTCGGTGACCCGGAAACGATAATTGAAGGCGCTCTGGCAGCGGCAAGAGTAGCCAGAGAGAAAATCGACATGCGCACCCAGAGCGGCGAACACCCTCGCATGGGAGCTCTTGACGTTTGTCCGTTCGTACCGGTAGCCAATGTCAGCATGGAGGAATGTGTCGAAATTTCAAAAAAATTCGCCGAGCGGGCCGCCGCAGAACTGAAAGTACCTTTTTATCTTTATGAATATTCTCAACCCCTCGAATACCGCAAAAAATTGCCACACATCCGCAAAGGCGAATACGAAGGGCTGGCCGAAAAAATAGTCAAACCAGACTGGAAGCCTGATTATGGCCCGGCAGAATTTGTGCCGACCTGGGGCGCCACAGTTACCGGAGCCAGATTTTTTCTGGTTGCCTACAACGTCAACATACTTGGCACCAGCAACCAGGCTCACCGCATCGCGCTCGACCTTCGTGAAGCAGGCCGCGGCCCAGACGAACCCGGGCGCTTCAAAGAACTGAAGGGTCTTGGCTGGTTCGTAGACGAATATAACATGGCTCAATGCTCATTCAACCTCAACAACTTCAATGTTACCGCTCCTCACGAAGTGTTTGAAGCAGTAAAAGAGGAAGCGGCAAAAATCAACGTCGGCATCGCCGGTTCCGAGCTTGTAGGGCTTATTCCCCTCGAAGCAATGCTCAAGGCCGCCGATTATTACATTGCCAAAGAAAAACTCTTCATTCTCGATGAAGACCAGAAAATCAAACTGGTCATCGACCGCATGGGCTTGAACTCTGTGTCTCAATTCAAGCCCAGAGAACGCATAATCGAATATATCATCAGGGAAGAACCCAACGAACCGCTCGCCAATATGAGCACCCGCAAATTCATCGAAGCTATCAACGCCCGCACCTCAGCCCCTGGTGGCGGAAGCGCTGCAGCTGCTATCGCGGCTATTGGCAGTGGCCTTGGCGCCATGGTTGCAAAGCTCACCCACGGCGTGCGCAAATTTGAGCATCTCGAAGAAGAACTGCGCCGGATCATACCGGTTCTACATCAGACGACCATGAACCTCATCCCTATGATCGATGCTGATACCAACGCCTTCAATGATTATGTCGAAGCCATGCGCCTGCCACAGAATTCTGCCGAAGAGAAAAAACTCAGATTCGAAAAAATGCAGGCCGGCCTCAAAAAAGCCATTGAAGTGCCTCTCAACACCATGCGCATTGCCGATGCAGCCTGGGAAATGATGTCTGCCGCAGCAAAATGCGGAAACATTGCTTCCAGATCAGACATGCAGGTCGGCGCCCGGGCACTGGAAGTGGGCGTCTGGGGAGCTTACCAGAATGTCATGATCAACATGACCGGAATCGAAGATGAACAATTCGTTAAAAATGTCACTAACGAAGCAGAAAAAATTAAAAATCACGCCGAACAGGCATGCAAAAACATACTGCAATTACTGAACGACCGCAAAGACTGATCAATTAAAACACAAAAAAACACTCCCTGCCTTCCGTATGGTAGGGAGTGTTTTTTGTGTGCCAGATTTCAGTTTTTCAAGGCAATAGGCGTTTCAAAACGCCGGCGGCATCTGTATAACCACCGAGTTTCACCTGAAGGCCGACACCGAATGAATGAAAAACATTCAGAATTAAAATTACGGCAAGACAAAGTATCGTTGCCAGAATAAGCCTCTTGTGCGGCGAATGTTTATGGCCATCGCGTGCCACGGGTGCCGGAAACCATGTGGGAAAGGTCATTATTGCAACACTCATTGCGGCAATGAACGTAAAAATCGTTATCTCAAAATTGTGCTGCCGCTCGATAATCTCAGCGATATCACGGTCAACCTTTGGCAGATAAGTCGCAAATCTGGCGGCAAGACCAAAAATAGACGGGTTCACTCCCTGAACCAGCTGCGTGATAATAATTGCACCAATGGCAAAAAACCAGGAGGCTATATAAGAAGGGCGGGCTTTTTCGGGCTTGCCACGGTTATTTACCTGCCCTGCGTTCCAGGTCAGCCACAACCCCATCAAAGCCGGCACAATCATCAGGCGAGTGTTTCCCCAGGCCATAGAGCTGATAAAACCCATCGAAATAGAGGTTTTTTGAATACTGGTACGAGTTTTGTCGGGCATCAGCATTGTAACAAGAGCCAATCCAAGAAACAGAAGCGAAAGCAGACGTTTGTTACCCTCATCAGCAACGAATAGAACACAAACTGCAGCGATCATGAAACAGACCAGCAAAGTCAGATCTCTTTTATGATCAGGTTTCTCGACGTCTTCCCTCAGAAGCATCTCTGCTTCTTTCTGTTCTTTTTCGCTGGGCGGGGCAATATCAAGAGCCTTCATTCTCACAGTTGCATATCTTGAATGATGAGCTATCTCAAGCAGTTCGGCAAGATTGGAAGGCCTGACAACCTTGAGCAGGTAAACCCCGGAATCCTGAAGCGCGATATTGCTGCTCTTCACCATTTCTGCTATGTGCCGTTCAGCCAGAGCGGGAGAATATTTATGCAGACCCTGCACCGCGTTGGCCCGAATACGGTTATCAAGAGAAGTGGCAAAATCTGCGAGACGATCAGCCAGGTCGGGGCGGTCAAATTCACACAAAGACTCTATAGCATTAGCGACAATTCTCGAGTCTTCGTGATCCAGATACTTTTCGAGCAACTCTGGTATTCTTGAATCATCGAATCTGCCCATCAGACGCAACAGGTGCGAAATCTTGTATTCGTCTTTTTCAGCACGCAGATATAAAAGCAATGGGTTCACCAGCGCCAGATCACCGCTTTCAGTAAGGCGTTCCATCGCTTCAAAAACCACATAGCGACTGCCAAGCCGCATTTTGTGCAGTAAAATTTCTGTCGTAGTCAGCTGCTGCCCTTCGGCGAGCTCGAGTTTAAATTCTTTTTCAGAACCGGCCTCGAGTTCAGGAAAAGAATCGAGGAGATGATTGCGGGCACGCCTGGCAAAATAGCGCACGCGCGTATCGGGGTGAACAACCGCTTCAACGATCTTCGGCAGCACTTCTCGGGCGATCTCGACAGAAAGCGAGCTTTGCTGACCAAGAAAATCAAGGGCGAAGCAGCGCTCCTCAACCACAGGCGAGCGCAGCGATTCGTCGATGATCTGGTGCCATCTGGTGGGTAATGAGTTTTCCTGCGTCATAATTACCGGGTCAGTATAACCCAAAACTACTGAATTTGCTAAATTTTGCGTGCAGGCAATCGAGTTTTGATGTTATCCTTTTCTCTGCGAAGAGCTAATCTTACCACAAAGGAAAAAGGCATGAAAAAAAGAGGTTTTTGCAAATCCTTCCCCCTTTTGCTCATTACCACAGTTTTTGCAGCAGTCACTGGTATTGCCGGTGCCCAACTCAGGGTAAATACTGACCGCACCCTGGGTTCAGATATTCATGTGACCACCCCAAAACTCGAAAGAGTTAAATTCAATGCCTCTGGCCAGGATTTCACCGGCCTGTACATGAGGCATTCCAGCCTGCTCCTCGAAAAAAGCAAACCGGCTCTGCCAGTTCTTTCTGGTCTGATCATGATTGCCCAGGATCAAAAACCAGAGATTGAAGTAATAAAAACCAAATACACAGAAATCAGTATCGACAAACCGGTCGTCCCATCTCGTGGTGCCATATTGAGAAACGTCGACCCGGCAACCGTGCCCTATGTCCAGGGATCTGTCTATAAAAAGAATGCCTGGTTCCCGGCTGATACTGAAGTAGTTAAAATTTCACAGCCCTTCATTTTCAGGGAAACCCGCGGCGTGCGTCTCGAAGTAATGCCAGTGCAATACAACCCTGTGACCCGCAAGCTTCGCGTTTACTCGAGCATTCATGCCAAATTGAAATATTCCGGCAAGGGCGGCGCCAACATTCATCGCGGCCGGTCCGAATTCTCACGCGTCTATGCCCCAATTTATCAGAAAGCCTTCTTGAACTACGCTTCAGTACCGCGCCGGCTCTCCCCGGTAAACGAAAACGGCCGCCTGATAATTATCGCCGCCGATGAATTCAAAAAAGCGGCCAAGCCACTCGCTGACTGGAAACAAAAATGCGGTCTGCAAACACTCCTGGTAGGAACCGGCGAAATCGGCGGAGCTACCGCCGACAATATCAAAAAATTCCTGCAGAGCCAATATGACGAAGTCGGCTTCTCTCACGTAATCCTGGTCGGTGACGCAGAACAGATTCCGACCAATAAGGGCGAAAATGAAAAAGCCGACTCTGACCCGGTTTACGTAAAACTTGCCGGCGACGACCATGTGCCTGACGCGATAATAAGCCGTATTTCAGCTTCAAAACCAGAACAGGTGTCTTATCAGATTGCCAAAATAATCAATTACGAACAGTATCCGTCAGAAGGAGCCGAGGCAGGCTGGTATGGGCGTGCACTCGGTATCGGCAGCAGCGAAGGCAACCCGCCTGACTACGAATATATCGAAAAACTCCGGCAGGCTCTTCTTGAATCACGTTTCAGCGAAATAGACTCTGCCTACGACCCCAAAGCACCAGCTAACAGCGGCGGTGGCTACGATGGCTACCCCTACCCCGGTTCCTTCCCCGGTTTCCCTGGCGCTCACCCCCACTTCCCCATGAATCCGATGCAGCCAATGCCTTTCTCGATCACTCCAGACCGCAGTTCAGACTCGAGAGCCAGCCTCAAAGACAAGGTTTTCGAATCAGTCAACAAAGGCGTTTCCCTTATCAACTATATGGGGCACGGCTCCGACACCTCCTGGTCGACCACAGGCTTTAACAATGCCGACTGTTCCAAGCTGAGCAATGGCCTAAAGCTGCCGGTAATCGTCAGTGTCGCCTGCGTAAACGGCAATTTTGTCGGTAAAGACTGTTTCTGCGAAGCCTGGATGAACAGCGGTGATATCGAAAATCCTCGTGGAGCCGTTGCGATTTTTGGTTCGACGACCAATCAGTCGTGGGTACCGCCCATCAAAGTACAGGCTGCAATAGTCTCTGATTTTCTGGTCAACGACACTTTCCTGACTGTAGGCGGTCTGATGACCAACGGCATTATCAAAGGCCTCGAAATTCACGGCATCGAAACCAAGGGTGAAGGCGTCAAAATGATGGAACAATGGCACCTTTTCGGTGACGGCACAACCCTGATCAGAACACGCAAACCCGAAAAGATCAGTGTTAAAATCGAAACATCTTCAATCGAAGGCGAGAGCCAGGCCATAGTTAAAATTACCGATTCAAAAGGTAACCCGGTCGAAAATGCCCGCGCCAGCTGCTATACCCCCAACCTCGAACAGGTATCTACAGCTACTTCAAACAAAGAAGGCATCGCCAGGGTCAATATCGGCCTCAACAAAGGCGATGAAGCGTTGATTACCGTATTTGGAGCCGATGTGGTGCCCGTAGTCGACAAAAAAGTCAAATTCTGATCCTGAGCGTTAAAACACAATGTGGCCGGCAAATGCAGATTTGCCGGCCACATTGTTTACTATGACATTATCATGCCTCTGATGCCGGCTCTTTTCTTACAAAGCGCCATTCGCCGAGCATTCGCTCTGAGACCTCTTTCTGGTGCGATGGAGCCACCAGCTCAAAAATAGCTTCAAAATTAACCGGGTCATCGGAGTGGTGCGAACGCAGCCAGCCTTTGACCTCGATTTCGTCGTAGAGTTTGGGGCCGGGCTTATCTTCAGTAAAATATTCGCCAGTTAAAAACGCCATGCCGGCGGTCTCGACAAGCACCTCATGCTCAGTGCTGTTAACTGTAAGCGATTGTGTTTTTTCTTTTAAACCCCGACTTGAATAAGAAGTCGGCGGCGTGATCCGCAAATTTTCAAAGCGTTTCTCATCCGGTCGCCCCTGCGGCCTGAACAGCACCTCACAGCGATGAAACGGAATAACAACTATCTCTGAAGAGTTGGTAACGAAATATACCTTCATATTGAGATTCCACTGGTAGGAGCCAGGCTGGCTCATTCCAGCAATGGCTCTCTGCAATTCAATTTTTCCATCCAGAATTTCAATATCGGGCTTTTTCTGAATCGGGTAAAGCAGCTTGATCAAATCCGAACGTCGGGCCGAACGCGTTGAATTGGCCTCGCGCCACGGAACTTCATGCGTAATTATGCCCGTACTGTCGGGGATACGAATGACAAAAGGCGACCGCTCTGTCTCAAAAACAAGAGCAACGACAGTTTTGCCATTGTATGGAATCGACAGACTGATCAGATTTGGCGCCATGAGCTGGTCAAAACGCGAACGAATCTTGGCGAACCAGATCGAAAGCTCCTCAAAATCAGCCCCGACAACCCCCTTCTTTTCGTCAATACCGATAAGCCACATGATCGGCTCACCTCTTGCGGAGTTGGCGTGAGCAGCAATACGTCGGGCAGCCCTGAAATGGTCGCGAGGCCACTCTGCCTTCAGTTCAACCGTATCGTCTTCGATCGGCTGGCCTTTTTCGAGCCTGTCGATAATATCAAGAACCCTGAATTCAATTTCCTGTTTTTTCATGCAAACTCTCGCTCAAATATTTCTTAGACCATAATATCGGCAATTCTTTACCTGAACAATACCATACAAGACTACAGCAATGCCCGAAAGAAAAAAGCCCCCCATCAGGAGGGCCTTTTTGAGCCTGTTTTTAAAAATCGCCGCGCAAGAATTCTATAGCCAGCGGCGCAGTTTCATCGGGCTTAACCTTGTACCAGGTCTTGAGAATTACCCCATTTTCGTCTAACAGAAACGAAGACCTGATAATACCGACAGTTTTTTTGCCAAACATACTTTTTTCGCCAACCGCATAATAAGCAGCAGCCACCTTTTTATCAGGGTCAGAAAGTAACCTGAAATTCAATCTGTGCTCATCAGCAAACTTTTTAAGGGCAGCTGGCTGGTCAGGGCTGATACCGAGAACTTCGACGTTCAAATCCTTAAGATCTGTGAACGCATCACGAAGACCGCACGCCTGTGTCGTGCAACCGGGCGTAGAAGCCTTCGGGTAAAAGTAGACCAGAACCTTTTTCCCCCGAAAATCTTTCAGGGAATGGGGCTTGCCGTCCTGGTCGTGCAGTTCGAAGGACGGAGCGCCAGCGCCGACAGCCAGCACGGGCGCTTTCATCACTCCCCCTCGGGAGC
>JAKQQP010000611.1 GCA_029564115.1 Candidatus Rifleibacteriota bacterium
AATCTTTGCGCAGCACGAAGAGCGGGTTGGCGTCGCCCATGATGCCCGATTCGTTCCATTCGACTTTCAGCCAGGGCGGGTTACCGAGAATCAGGTCGAAACCGCCGTTGTCGGCGAAAATGTCGGCAAATGCCAGCTCCCAGTGGAAGAAACGGTAGCGTTCTGCCAGAGCCTGAACCTGCGCGAGATGCGGGGTTTTATCGCACAGCTCGTTGATGTCGACAAAGCCGTGTTCGTCGACCTGGGCGATGAATTTTTCTTTCGGCGCCGTATCAGGAAACAACGACAACTGTTCAGCCTTTGTTGGCGCACTGCTGAACAGATCGCCCTGCAGAATCAGTGAGAGTTCGAGCAGCATTTCCTGGCGGGTCGGCAGCAGATCGGCCTTGTCGATCGGCCAGAACCACAGGGCGCACCAGTAGTCCATCGCCAGTTTAAGACGGCGGTAGGGGCTCGAACTGCGCACATCGTCGGTCAGAAACTCGCTCTGATAGATTTTATCCTTGAGCCCCATGGCGGTATTCTGCCGGCCATCAGGCGCGGGTTGCCCGAAAATCTGCATGCTGTCGCTGGTGCGCCGGCGAATATTGCGCAGCTCGCTGATATGCCGCGCCCAGAGCCTGTCGACCGCCTGCGAAAGCTGCTGCAAATGTTCGACCTCATCTTCGCTGTAAGGGGCGCAGAAATCTTTGCGCCATTTGTCGATCAGCTTGAGCTGGGCCGGGCGCATGCCCTTGATGACCTTGTCATTGAAAGCCGCCATGCCTTTATCGACAGTCAGAAAATGATAAACCTGGCCGGCCTGCAGGCTGGTGCCCGGCATGATGCGTTCGGGCACCATATCGAGCCAGAGCTGCCCGGTTTTATTGCCTTTGCGCAGGTTTTCGGCGGCAAAAGTCTGCCGCCGCGCCCCGATCAGCGAATTGCCGCAGAACAGCTGCATGCCGAACCAGGGCACGAAACCGCCCGGGTGAATGGCGTTGAGCCACAGCGACACTTCGGCCAGTTCGACGGCAACCGGGTTAAGGTCGACACCAAAAACATTGTTGTCGGCAAGAAAGGTTTTAACTTTCTGCTTTTCGGTGGCATACTGATCGGCCGGTATCGTCTCGCCAAGTTCTTTCTGCTTGCGCTGCAGGTAAGCCTCGGCCAGCTGATTGACCGCTTCGTTAAGAAAGGCGGCGCTGCCCATTGCCGGTTCGCAGACCTTCAGGTGCAGTATTTCGTCGGCACTGCGGTTCTGCAGCAATTCTTTGAGAGCGAAATGCACCAGACAGTTCGTCAACGACTCGGGTGTGTAGTATGAAGCCGAGTTTTCGCGGTCACGCCCGGCCATGCGATAGATAAAAGTGCCCTTCGGGTAACAGAGCAGGGTGCCGTCGGTGTTAAAAACCTTTTCTTCGTCACTGTAGGCCGCCAGGTCTTCGCCTTTGACAAAATAGGCGGTTTCGAGTTCGTTGCGCGCTTCGCCGGCCGGTTTGACCTCATAAAGATCGCTTTCGGCAAGAAAGCCGCGATACGACAACAGGGCTTCGTAAACAGCGCCAAGCTGGTTGATGCCAAGCTGGGCGTATGAAATGCGGCCACGCCGGCCCCGGCCGCCACGACCGCCGCCCGGTGCCGACAGCGACATCTTTTCGATGACCTGTTGCAGCACGAAATTGCGAAATTTGACGCTGCCGAGCAGTTTGAGTTTCTGCGGGTCGAAAAGATGCGACTGCAGAGCCGTCATCCTGAATGTATCATGGTCGGTCTGCTTCTCGTCAGGGTTGAGGTGCAGCTGCCTGGCATCATGACGTGGCTGAAAACCGTTAAAAACCAGCTCAAAAAGCATCTGCAGCGACTCGTGAATATAATGACCGTTGCGTGATTCTTCGCTGGTGAGCTGCAGCATCTCGAGATTACGCAGTGATTCAAGACTGTAACCGTCGCGATAAACGGTCGATTTCATCGGCGCATATTCAAGTTCGGGCCGGGCTTCGATGAAAAACAGAAACAGCAGCCGGTACATGTAGCGCAGGCACTCGATGCTCAGCTGCCCCGCCAGGTCGCGGTCAAAGATGCCGATCTTGTGGGTGCGCAGGTAATGAATCGCTTCGTTGCCGAGCAGTTCGATCGACTGGCGCAACGCGTATTTGAGGTCTTCCGAGACCGAATAGGCATGCCGGTGCGAGTTTTCGTCGAGGTTGTCGAGCAGGCACAGACCGTCGGCCGGGCAGATGCAGTCGCGATGCAGCAGTGCCGATGTCACCTGCAGGGTCGAATTTTCGCGCCGCCCGAGAATTTCGCCGAGATCGAATCTGATACTGCGCTTCTGGTTCCATTTATTGCGGTCAATGAGCATCAGCTGCGAAGAGCCGCAGACAATAACCCAGCGGGGCGGTTCTTCAAGCGTGAAAACCTGCCGGGTGACGATTTCTTCGACATCGGCGCCGCCCGGCAACGACGGGGCCTTTTCACCCGCCGGCACCGAAGGCAGCTGACAGGGGTCGAACTGCGACTGCAGCAGCACACCCTCTTCGTCATCTGTTTCGATGACAGGTATCAACCAGAGCTCAGGCGCGCCATTACGCGTGCTGACCTGCCCGATCAGCGGCAGCAGTGAACCGTCTTCGAGCTCTCTGGTTTCGCTGCGAAAATCGTAGCCAAGCACCGGCAGGAGTTCCTGCAGAAATTCATACTGCAGCTGCAGTTTTTCTGCGGGCTTACGAGCTTTGTTCAGGCGGCTGCGCATCTGAAAATACTGCGAAGCCAGGGGCGACAGGCGGGCATAAGGTGGTTTGATGCCCTCTTCGCTTTCGCGGGTTTTCCAGTTTTTGAAAGTATCTTTGAGGTCGTCTTCGAGCAGGGCGGTCAGGTAATGACTGGTATAGAATTCGTTTTCGTTGTAGATTCCGGTGAAATCGACGGTCATGCCACACCTCCGCTCACTACCGCAACCACCCTTATGAATGGCTTGTCTTCGGTTGTCATCGTATCTTCGATCCATTGTATGTAGTCGTTGAACAGCCTGTCGATACGCCGCCGCTTTTCTTCTTTGCGGTTCTGGTTGTTCCGGCCGGCCGCCGCATCACTGCCAAAATCTAGTTCGAGCTGCCTGACCTGCTTGCCGCGCAGCCTTTCAAGTGCTTCGAGATGCTGGTTGAGTTTTTCGTTGATCTGCTTTTCAAAATCTTTGCGGCTGGCGCTCATCAGCGCCCGGGTCTTTTCGACGGCTGCGGGCAAAAGACTTTGCAGCACACTGCAGGAAAAATCATGACCCGGGTTCGGGTGGGTACGGATATCAAGTTCGAGGCGTTCGATCAGTTCATGCAGGTCGCAGTCGCCGGCGAAACGGCCGGCGACAAAACGCAGGCCAAGCCAGCGGTGTATCAGCGGGTGCGCCTTGCGGTTCGGTATCAGACCCGACATGATGAAATAGCATTCATCGGCAGCCAGACAGTTCTTGAGCAGCAGCACCGGCGCTTCATGGCGGCCAAATGCCGCCAGCAGTTTGTCGTTGAGCCAGCCGACCACCGGGTTGAGTTCCCAGAGGTAGTGAATTCCGGGCCAGTTGTCTTCGCTGCGGCTGTTGACCACTTCGCGCTGCACGAGCGGCACATCTTCAGAAAGGGTCAGCAGACCTTTCTGCGGGGCAATTTCTGCCGGCAGGTAACGGTAACGCTGCAGCAGGTCTTCGTTGGCGGTCAGGTCGATACGCCTGAGCGCCGGGTCGAAGTTTGCCTGAATCCTGGTGGAACCGCGCAGGAATTCGATGGCCGCACGGCTGTAGCTGTAGTTGTCTTTGAACAGCGACAGATGACTGCTGGTCGGCACTGGCTTATCGGCTTCCTCTTCTGTGTTTTCGCCGAAAAGAATGGCGAGCGGGTCGAGTTCACGGCCGGCAGAGACGGCATCGACGAACTCTTCGGGCGTCTGGCCTTTTCCCATAGCTTCGGCAACGAGATTTTCTTCGCTGTCGACGTCGTAAACACGCATAAATTCAGCGGGGTCACCGATGTTCCTGACGGTTTCGCGGTCTTTTTCGATCAGCAGTTCAAGAATGCGGGTATCGCCTTTGATCATCGGGTTTTCGCTATCGGTGAGCAGGTAGAAGATCTCGGGGGTTTGCGTCTGGCCGTAGCGGTCGATGCGGCCGTTACGCTGCTGAAAAACCATCAGCGACCAGGGAATGTCGAAGTGAATCATGCGATGCGAGAGATAGTGCAGGTTGATACCTTCGGAAGCGACATCGGAAGCGATGAGCAACCGCAGCGGCAGGTCTCTTCGGCCAAAGGCTTCGACGACCCTCTGCTGCTCGATATCTGACATGGTTCCGTGCAGAATTTCGACCTGGGCGTCTTTGAGTTTGAGGTCGCGCATCAGGTTTTCGTGCAGAAACTTGAGAGTTTCGATGCGTTCGGTGAAGATCACCAGGCGGTCATCGGTATCTTTGCCGGTCCAGCCGAAGCCCTTGTTTTTATCGGTAATCACCTGCAGCAGGCGTTGATATTTTGAAAAATCGGCGGCGGCGATGCGGCTCACCTGAGTGGCAAGGTTCTGCAGCAGATCGAGATCGCCGGTGAATTCGGGGCTGTTTTCCTTTTCGAGCTTTTTGATGCGGTTTTTCAGCGTTGCCAGACAGGCGGCAGGGCTTGAGAACAGGGCTTTTTCGAGAGTGATTCTGAAAAGATGCGTGCCGCTGCGGCGTTCGTCGATGCGACTGAAATTAAGGCCGGTGAGCGTGTCGAAGGTGGCTTCTTCGGCGGCACTCGCAGCCGCCCGGGCGGTTTTAATCTCGCGTTCTCTGAAGGCTGATTCGACCTGATATTGAATATCTTTTTTGAAACGGCGGATATAGAGGCCCTTGATATCTTCGGGGCCGTAATCGTCTGGGTTGGCGATTGCGGTCGGGTCGAGCATGTTCATCAGGCTGGCGAAACTGCGGGCCCGGCCATCGTGCGGCGTAGCCGAGAGCATAATCAGGGTATCAGACTTACTGGAGAGCAGGCTGGCGAGCCGGGCGCGCAGAGATGAGCCGTTACCGCGCTGCGCCACGTTGTGCGCTTCGTCGATGACGATGATATCCCACCAGGCGTTTTCGATATAGGTGCGGTATTCGGTATCCTGCTTCAGTGTATCGATCGAAATGATGCTTTTGTCGTAATAGTAAAATGGGTTCTGGTTCGATGGAATACGGTTTCTGACGCGCTGAATGCCAACCGAATCGAGCCTTACCAGCGGAATGGTGAAGCGGCACCACATTTCTTTCTGAAACTGGGTCAGCATGCTCTTAACGGTAAGCACGAGAATTCTTTTGCCTTTGCCGCGCCTGATCAGCTCAGACATGAGAATGCCCGCCTCGAGGGTTTTGCCGAGACCAACCGCGTCGGCGATAAGAATGCGCTGGCGCGGCTGTTCAAGCGCCTGGAAAGCCGGTTTCAGCTGATACTGAACGACGTCCATCGCCGCCTTGTGGCCGATGAACAGTTCGCTGCCGGTTGGCGGGGCGCTGCGCAGCAGGCTTTCGATATAAAGCAGCGAAGCCTGAAACGAGCTTGATTTATCGGGCACCAGTCTGGTGAGAGCCGGGTCGAGCACTTCGATTTTTTTCTCGATTTCGTCGAGAAAAATGGCGGTGCGATCTTTGACTATTTCTGAGATTCCGGTGGCACTGATCGCCTGGCCCCCGGTCGACGTTCTGTCAACTCTTGTCACGAGCCATTCGGCGTCTCTTACTACGATTCTTGCCCCCGGTGCCAATGTTGCAGCTGTATTCATTCTCTGACCCCCGCTGTTTTTCTGAGAATGATACTCTCGCGCCCGGCAAATGGCAAGCAAAGATGTCTGCAGCGCCGGTTCAATAAATTCCGGCGACCGGAAGCGGCTAAGTTCCGTGCACAAGCAAACCTCAAAAAATAAGTTTATTTTTTATATTGACTTTTTAAATTTTCAGTTGCTATTATAAGTTTGTGAAAACAATTCTTTGACAATTTAAAAGCCTTTATTAAACGAATAATTAGTACTTTTACATCATTACAAAGTACAGTTTTTACATGCGAAAAGTACTAACGGTATTATGCACAAGTACATGATAAATCAGTACTCTAAAGCATGTAAATAGTACAGTTAAAAAGTTGTTGAAGTACATGCCGGAGTCAGCTCGAAGTACAAAATTCTGGTCACGATAGTACAAGATGGCTTCGTCCTTTAAGTACCAGTCAGCCGCGTTCGTTATTTACATTTCTTCCGGAACAAGGATCGACAGATCTTTTTCAATATTTAACTTAAGGAGAAATTCAAATGTCCAGACTCAATAACCTTCCTCAGACCGACTTCTCAGTTTTCCGCAAACTTATTATCGAATGCCTCATCAATAATGGTGGCAAAGCCAGCCGACAGAATGTACTGAGCTTCATCGACAACAAGCTGCAGGGCCATTTTCTGCCCGGCGATCTTGTCTGGCGCGAAAAAACCTTAGAAGAAGCCTGGCGCAACAACGCCTCATGGATGCGCCAACGGCTGGTGAACGAAGGGGTAATCGACAACAACGCCCCGCGCGGCATCTGGAAACTTACCAACAACTGAAGATTAATTACCTTTTCAGAAAAATTTATGCTAAAAGTAACGGCAAGCGTTTGGAAAGGGGTCCATTTTCCTTTTCCCAGGCTTTCCGGGGAAATCAAACCGATTATCAAAAGATAAGGGTTTAATTTATAAAAAATGAGGTACGTGACATGAAAAAGTTCGTTGCTATTCTTATTGCCTGCATTTCTATTCTAACAGTAACCGGTTGTGGTGGCGGGGGCGGTGGTGGTGGCCCGGCACCCGTCACCTCACAGGCTGACCAGAATCTGATTGCCAGCATCATCGGAACCTGGAAACTCAGCCAGGCAAGTAAAAGCGGTGTTCTGGTTCCGGTATTGCCCAATAGTTCGGGCAATGTTGGTACCATCACTTTTAATTCTGACGGCACCGCCAATTCGACAGACTATACCCTCACGACCTATTATTCGGCATCACCAGGTTCGCTCCCCAGTGAAAACGACTCATATCAGACAACAAACGATCCTCCCGATATTTCTGGTGGCACCTGGACTGCCTCCGACGGAAAACTTTACACAACAAATTCAACAGGTGCAACATTCGTGAATTCGGTTGAAATCAAGAATGGTGAGCTCTACCAGACAATGTCGGATGGAACACAAAGAGTCTGGAAAAGATAAGGCAACGTCAATCCTATTGACGACTATGAAAGGCCAGTTATGAAAGAGCTTTGGGGTAAGTGGTTTGAAGCCTTGAGTCGTGACAGAGAAGAAAGTGCCAGAATGTTGGCAAAACCCTCAATGAGCGGGTTTCAACAGAGTGTCGTCAATAAATACTCAGATCAGGCTCATTTTATTTACGAACTGCTGCAGAATGCTGATGATGCCGGGGCAACCAGAGCCCGGTTCATTCTGACCGATGCAGGCCTGTATTTTTTTCATAATGGCAACGTAACCTTTTCGGTATCTGACCCGGCAACCGAGGGCCAGGACAAGGTTAGTGGCAAACTTGGTCACGTCAATGCAATTACCGCAATTGCAAATTCAAACAAGGATTCGGACACCACTATCGGGAAATTTGGTGTGGGTTTCAAGGCTGTTTTTCAATACACTCAGACCCCACACATTTATGACCCTGGTCTTCGCTTCAGAATCGAAAGATTTATTGTTCCAGTACAGCTGCACAACGACATTGAAGGTCGCAATGCTGACGAAACCTGTTTCTGGCTGCCCTTTAACAGTCCGGAAACGAGCCCGAAAGAGGCTTACGCGAACATCCTGGAGAAACTGAATTCTCTGGTTTTTCCGACCCTGTTTCTTGCAAACCTGAAATGCGTGTCTTTTGAAGCAGAAGGACATACTGGTTCATACTCACAAAAGAATGCAAAAAAATCTGAAGTGAACGGCACGATCTGCCAGTTGATTACACTTACCAGAGAAAGCAACGAAGACAAATTCACACAGAAAATGTGGCTATTTTCGCGCTTTATCGAAGGAACCAGACATGCTTATTCAACGGGTTTCTTTCTCAGCGCCAATAAAAAGCTGATACCAGCCCAGCATCCGGCATTCTGCTTCTTTCCGACCAAAGAAAACACCGGCCTCAACTTTATCATCAATGCCCCTTTTCTTCTAACTGACAGTCGCGAGGGTATCAAAGCCGGAGACCAGCATAACAGGGACCTGGTGCAAAAACTTGCGCAACTCGCCGCTGATTCATTGCTGATTTTGCGTGATATTGGCCTGCAAAGCAAAACCACCCTGATCGATGACAATATAATCAACCTTATTCCCTACAAAGAGTCTGTGTTCACAGATATCAACGACCGTTCCAAAATTTCGTTCAAGCCTTTTTTTACTGAAATCAGAAAAAAGATGCATGAAGCCCCCTTATTGCCGGCGGCCGATAGCGAGTATTCAAACAAACCCAATTCATACTGGTTTCAAGACAAACCTGTTTTTGAATTATTCACAAATAAACAACTTGGGCAACTCACAAAAAACTTGAAAGCCAGATGGGTCTTCACAGAACTTGCGAGAAACCAGACCGAAGGCGAAAAAGACACAAACCAATACCCCCCGGCTTTCCCCAGGCGCGACTATCTGACAGCTTGTGTGGCGGCCTGGTTCGATTTTGAAGCAATATCCAAGAAAATTGGCGGCGATTTTATCCGCCAACAGACGCTTAAGTGGCTGCACAAATTCTACGCTTATCTTGGCGAAAACTCTTCCAGAGCAAAAATTGTTCGTAGACTACCCATCTTCATTGACGAACATGGCAATGCCGTCGCAGCCTTCGACGAACGCGATCAACCAGTGCTTTTTCTACCGGATGAAACTATCACCGGCTACACAACCGTCAAAAAAGAATTGCTTACCAACAAGACAACCAGGGAGTTCTTTGAAAAATTCGGCATCAAAAAGCCCAGTCTTCGCGATGATATCTACAACCGGGTATTGCCCCAATACAACAAAAATGTTGAGATAGATACCAATGAGCATTTTCTGAAATTTTTCAAATACTTCAAGGAAGAATGCCCTCAAACTGAGATCAATAACTTTGTCTCGGAGATAAAGGACAAAAGCTTCGTTTTGTGCAAATTACAGGGTAACACAAAGGTTTACAGAGCTCGGCCTGGCGAAATTTACTGGCCAGATGCGGACCTAATTGAATATTTTGCAGCAAAACCCGACACCAGGTTTCTCGATCTCGAGTCATATCAAAAATTGCTCCCAGCCGGGGATCATAAGTTGTTTCAGGATTTTTTTCACATGCTTGGGGTAAGGCGTGAAATTGCTGTATTTACGAACATAATAGAAGATGTTTCTGAAGCATTGAAGCTTGGTTTCCCTGTGGAAAAAGGCAGACGAGATGTATGGCATGACAAACAGTTAGATGGCGCCATACAAATTCTAGACAATCTCAATAAGGTCAGATCTATTTCGCTTTGGAAACAATTGTGCAAGATAGCAGGCAATCATGGAGATGATGGATTTTCAGAGTTATTGAATGGAGAGTATAGGTATTATTTTCGGTTCACCAGAAAAAGAAGTTTTGTATCAACAGAAACAAAGCGATTAACGAACAAACCCTGGCTCTATGATGTTTCCGGCCAGTGTTTCGCGTCCAACGAGATAACTGTTCAAAAACTTGCCCCTGAATATCTTGCCAACGATAAAGAAGCGCGGATATTGATTTCTTTTCTACAGATTCACGACGAGAATGATGATTCTGCCCACCTTAGTGATGAAGAAAAGCGGCTTATTGCTCTAGCCAAAGAATTTGAGGATGTTTCACCTGATGAAATCCGTGA
>JAKQQP010000283.1 GCA_029564115.1 Candidatus Rifleibacteriota bacterium
AGAGTCGTCGACTTACCAGACCCGGTGGCTCCGGTGACGAGAATCAGACCGGCCTTGTGGTTACAGATCTTTTCCATGATCGACTTGTCGATCGACAGTTCATCGAAAGACGGCACCGTATTCGGAATGATACGAAAAACGCCAGCCATACCATTTTTCTGCATGAAGACGTTAACGCGGAAACGGGCGCAGTCAGAGATTTCGTATGAAAAATCGAGTTCCATGCGTTCGTTGAACTCACGCTTCTGGGCATCGTTCATGATCGAAAACAGCAGAAACCGGCTTTTTTCAGGGGTAATGGTTTCGAATGTGGTTCTGACGAGTTCTCCGTGCACTCTTATGCTTGGTGGCAGGCCAATAGAGATATGCAGGTCGGAGCCCTTTTCCTCGTGAAGGTAATAGAGCAGCTCTTTAAGATCTGAGATATTTTCTTTCGCAAATTTACGGCGCAAAACACGGGTTTCTACATTCTCGGGCCGCAATGAGTCGAGAGTTATTTTTTCGTTTTTGAGAACCGCGTCGAGCTGATCTTCGGAAAGTTTCGACACGAGCGAGATCATGCGGTCTTTGTCAACGTCAGATGAGCTGTCAAAAAGATTCAGAAACGAGGTAACGCCAAAGTAGTCGCGGCGTTTGAGAATTTCACGCGACCACCAGGCCATATCTGCGCTGTTATCAAAACAGGCCGCAACCAGTTCTTTCAAGAATGCTTTACGTGGTTGACGAGAAAGGTTTTCGACGATCGTGTGTCTGATTGAAAGATCTTTATCATCGAGTTTGAGCAGCAGCAGCCCGGCGATCAGCTCGAATTTTTGAAGTTTTGAGATGGCTTCGATGGCGCAGGTGCGCACAAGCGTGTTTTTAGAGTTATCGATCAGAAAAAGCAGTGGTCGCAGGGCTTCTTTTGAGCCGATGACGCCGAGGATCCTCAGAACCTGAATTATCAGATCTTCGTCTTCGGTATCGAGGCAGGCCAGCAAAGGATCGACTGCATGTACCCCAAGCTGCACGATGATGCGATGGGCGTAATCCTGAATAAAGATCGATTCGTCCTTGATAAAGGGCAGCAGTTCGGTGATTACCGAAGGGTCGCGCACCTCGCCGAGGGCGGTCAA
>JAKQQP010000017.1 GCA_029564115.1 Candidatus Rifleibacteriota bacterium
AATCTCGAAGCATGCCTTGGCTGTTGCTGCAAATACGGTGATCTGGGCGCTCCAATCAGCGAAGAAGAAGAGACGACGATCAGAGATCATCTCGAAAAAGTGGCTCCGATGCTGTCGCGGCAAAATCTGCAGTTATTAAAAGGCGGCATCAGCGAGCGCTATAAAGGCAGTCTGCATATTGCCGAAGTGGCCGAAAACACCCCATGCCCACTCTCTTTCACCGATGAAAATGGCGTAATTCTTTGTTCACTACACCGCTACACTCTTGAAAACCGCCTGCCGCTGCTCGACGTCAAACCATTGTGGTGTTCTCTTTTCCCGCTGATCATCAAAAAGACCGCAACCGGCTGGCTGATCAACTGCCATATTCCAGAATTCTGCCGGTCAATCGACAACCCACCGCCTCTGCTGCTCAGCTTTGCCGATCTTCTTGCCTGCCTGTTCGGCCCTGAATGGGTGGAAGAAGTCAGAGAAGCCTACAAAAAAGAAGAAGAAATGCGGAAAGGCAGCATCTTATGAGTTTAAAAGACTTTTTCTCGCGTTTATGGCCATGGGGACGCTCAGATGAACAACGTCTGAGGCATCTTCACGAACAGATTGGCTCAGCAATCGAAGACGCAAAGGTTCGCCTGGCTGATTCAATGGCTACGCAGACTGGCATCGAACGTCAGCTCAACCAGCCCAAAGAAGGAAACACCTTTTCCGATGAGCGAAAGGCTATGCTTGAAACTTCTCTGGGCGGCGAAAAACGGGTCACTGAAAAACTTACCATTCTCATTTCTGAGCTGAATGAACGCAAACGTCAGATAGAACTTACCCTGGAACAGAGCCGCCTGCGAAAACGAAGTGCCGAGGCCAGTCAAATGCTGGCTTCGGTTTATAGAGACTTTGGCTCTGATCTTGAGCTGAACAGGTTTCTCGAAAAATTCTCGAGCCAGGCTCTCAAGATTGAATATACCGCCGAGAGCAATCTGCGTATCGAGCTTTTAAACCGACCCTCGGATCAATAGAACATCTTTTTCCAGTTGCCTGTAGTCGGCTGCGATCTGGTTTTGACCGGTTTTGAACCGTCTTTTTCGCCGTATTTCAGTTCGTCGTAGCGATTGAAATATTCGCGGGCGGCATCGGACTGATCCATTTTTACCAGAATTTCACCAGCCGAAGAATAGAGTTCGGCGCTTTCACGATGCTTGTCGATCAGTTCACGCACCAGCCAGAAGGCTTCTTCAAGATAGCCTTTGCTGACAAGAACCTTGCTGAGAAACCATTTGGCATATTCGTGTTCAGGGTTAACCTTCAGGGTCCGGCGGTATTCCTTGATCGCCTCATCTTCCATTTTCAGACTGTAGTAAAGATTCG
>JAKQQP010000291.1 GCA_029564115.1 Candidatus Rifleibacteriota bacterium
TCTTGAAGTAGTCGAAGTCGCGGTAGTTGCCGAATTTGGCTTCGCCAAAAACACTGGCTGAGTCGGCGATTTTGTATTCAAGGCCGATACCGCCGAGGAGAATGTCTTTGCGGTTGACTTTCTGGATGACGCCATTGCCGAAGTCGATTTTCTGGTTATTGGTGAAAACCGAGGAGAGGTTCATGTAGCCGGTAAAGTTGGTGCTGATGCTTTCTGCCATGGTGAAATAGACATTTCTCAGGCTTTCGATCTGCTCGATGTCGGCCATGTTCATTTCTTTAGCGCTCATCGGCGCGAAATTGAAGCCCATGCAGAATTCTTTGTCATCGATGTTCGTGGTGTACTTCATCCCGGCAGCGACATGATCTTTTTTAGTATCGATGCCCGCCAGGCCCGGGTTCGAAGAGCGTTCATAATGCAGGTTGCTCAGCGAAATTTCAAGATTCGGGCGGGCATTATAGCGCACCCCGTAGATGTATTCGTCTTTTTCGACCCTGACGCTCGTGCCATTAACTCCGAGGTCGTTGGTAACATTGTTGAATTTGATCGAAGCGCCGGCCGTCTGTTCCTTTTTGCGCGCCGGCACCGGAATAGTTACCAGACCGGTGTTGCCCGACATGGTCGTGCCGCCAACCCGCGCATGCTCGACCACTTCTTCATTCACGACTTTACGACTTCTATCCACGGGTTTCTCATGACTGTCTGGCAACGCCTCAAGCACCTGCCCGGTCACCAGACCAGGCAGCAGCAACAACCCTGCCAGCGCCATTCCCGCAACTTTTTTCTTCTGCATGATATTTTCCTTGATTACGGATTTACGAATGGCTGTTCGTAGTTGGTCCAATAAGTCGTCTGCCCGTCAACCACAGTTAGTCTTTTAATGACTGTATCGCCGATATTTTCAGGTAAATCCTGCCATCTCACAGGCCCTGAATTGCTCATTGGGCCGCGAGGATTTGAGAAAGCTGCAACTGTGAGAGAATCAGATATGTGAATTATGTATGAACCCGGTTCAAGATGTGTAAGTTTGAAGGCGCCGACAAGTTCTGGAGGAGTATTTGCGTCAGCGGCTGAAGTTTTGGAAGTCAGAATCAGTGATGAAGTAACTTCGTACTGTGTAGACTGGCGTGTAACTGTAGTCAAGGTTCCGCCGACCAGTTCGTCGATCTGATATTCCTTTGTGACGGGTTCCCATTTAAAGATTCTTACAAATTTATTGGGGATACCCAGGCCTGAAATAACGTCGAGAAGCCGCCCGGCAATAGAACCATACCCGGTTTTCTTGTTGTGAAGCAGCGGAAAGGTCAGGGTAGCAGGTATCGTTGTTGCCTGTGAATTTTGAACTTTGAATTCGAACGATGAACTCATCGTTTCATAGCCAAATTTTGAGATTTCAACCCTGTAGAGGCCAGGTGCAAAATCCTTTGCGATAAACATGCCTTTACTGTCTGTCACACCAACATTTTTTTCGCTGATTTTTATCGAAGCGTATTCAATCGGCCCGCCGGTAAAGGCATCGTATACTTTGCCCTTGATATCCCCGGTTTCCATTACGCT
>JAKQQP010000060.1 GCA_029564115.1 Candidatus Rifleibacteriota bacterium
CCTCAACTATACAGTGGCAGTTCAGCCGACCTCACCTTCAGGGGTTGCATATATCAAGGGCATCGCGTCTGGCACTAACGCCTGGGTGCCTGGCCTGGTAACAGACTCAAACAGCCCGCTCGTATTCGACTCCTGGATAATCCAATCACCGGCCAGTCTCTCGATAGGTCTGATAAAAGTCCCCCCAGTAGTTTACCGGGGCCAGGCAAACATTCCGGTTGAAGTTGAAATAATCAATACGGGGGAAGCTGATGCCCAGATTGCCTCAATCCCTCTTTTCATCTCACTTGGAGACTATGAAAACATAATACTCGGGCAGACAATGCCGGTAACGATAACCGGCGGGCAGAGCAAATTCATCAAGGTACTGGTCTCGGTTCTTGAAAATACCGCAACCGGCAGTGCGATTATTGACGCAGAAGTATCAGGAACCGACGTCAATAATGGTTCGTCACTTTCAGCCGCTGGTGCAGCAGTGCCAGGTGAATGGACAGTTCTTGCAGAAAAGATCCTTTCGTATAAAGATCCATCGTATCTTTATCCTTCCAATGCTTTTTCGCGGCCTGACTCTGGCGAAACCTTCATCTATGCCCTTGCAGAAAACCTGGTTCCTCTCAAAGAATACGGAATCCGCTGGTATGATGCCTCCGGCTCCGAGATTATCTCTGCAACCACGATAGGCTTTTCTGATAACACCGGCAAACTTGCCGGAGAATGGTCGATAACCTCTGCCACAGACTTTGGTGTTTACACAGTTAAAATAACTAACCCGGTGAACACCTATTCGCCCTCACAAACCAACTTCAGAGTCGTGACCAGCGCTTCGGTTTCGGCAACACTTGAGTTGCCTCAGAAGGTTTCAGTCGGGCAAGCATTTCAGGGCAGGATGGTCATAACTAATATCGGTGGTGCAGAGGCTGCCGGCATGGTGCCAGACCCACTCACCATAGCCGGGCCGGGAACTGCAAATCTCACGTCTGGCCCATCACCAGCAGCAATAGACGTTCCGGGTGAAAACACCGCCACCATAACCTACAACTATACGGCAACTGGTCAGGGCAATTTTCAGATTTCGGCTGGAGCCAGTGGTTTTGATGCCAGCAATGACAAAGCAATTCAGGCGGCCTACACCGATTCA
>JAKQQP010000074.1 GCA_029564115.1 Candidatus Rifleibacteriota bacterium
GGCCACCCTTGATACTGCGCCAAACCCCTCGTGCAATTTCAGAAAAACCTCTTTCTCGATTTCATAAGCAAGATCAATATCGCTCGCTTCATCGAAGTCGCCGCGGGCAAAACTTCCAAAAAGCCCACGAATCAAAAAACCCTCCGATGAATATTTCTCTTTCATGCGGGAAAGAATTCTCAACACTTCTGCTCTCTGCTCTGCCTTTAATTTTTCCATGATCCCAGTCTATATTGGACAAGCCTGAACCGTCAACAGTATATACCTGCAAATGCATAAGATTTCCCCTCCGGGGACAAGCGCAGGAACGTTGAAAGCCAGAGTGAGAGAATTATTTTCCGGATCGGTTCGCGGCACTTCATCTTGCAAGGTTTTTCTTAACTTCTGACAGCGAAATCAATTTTTCAGGGGTAAGAGTTTGCCTGCGGTCAACGAGAACCTTACAGTGCCAGTCTGGCGATTCAAGTTCGCTTTCATCTCGAGAAAGAGAAACCCACCGCAACTCCATAGCCTGAAGGCGCTCTACCAGGGTCATTTTTTTTATACTGGCGATATCCATATTCACTCCACTTTTCCCGCTGTTAAAATCATAACATACCAGTAATATAGCCGCAGACACGCTATGGCATACGCGCCGATGAGCAGATAATCAACTCCCTCGGCGTTTAATCACTGTAGCATCTCTTTGTAGGCATCGTTCAACATTGTGTTTGGGCTCAGCGAAGCAAGTTCTTCGGTAATTGGCCAGACCATGGCAATGCGACCTGCCGGAGTGCCGGCAACGAAATCATCTGCAGGCTTCTGGCCAAGGCTGTGTAATATTCTGACAGCGGTTTTTTCCATACCTGAATTGTAACATCCGCACGGGCTGACGGCAAATGCAGGTAACTGTAAAATTTTTAAGATATTTTTTCCCTTTTTTGCTTTTCAGTTGATTTACCTGTGAGACATGCCCACGGGCAAAAACTGGAGGGAAAAAATGTTCAGAGTTAAATCTTTTGGTTTTCTCGCAGCGTTTCTTTTCATTGGCCTGGTCTGCCCGGCCGCAGACAAAGGTTCTGAAGGCAGATTTCTTCAGATTATCAGTGGCAAATACAGATTC
>JAKQQP010000077.1 GCA_029564115.1 Candidatus Rifleibacteriota bacterium
CGGTCATTATCGCTAAAACGCTGGTTTGTTTGGCGATTGAACGGCAGGAAAAATTTAAGAACGAGGTTTAAGCGTGGCACTGAAAATCAAAACCATCGCATACAGCGAAAAAACAAAGATCTGCTACGAGGTCGACGGCGACGGCTCCGGCTACGGCGAAAACGAAAAATAACGACTAAGGCCCGGGAGGCTCGCCCAAAGGCCACGGGAAATGAGGGCCGGGCACCCCTCAACAAACGAAAAGGAAAACCCCATGAAAGTAAAATACAGCGAATTTGACTCAAAAGGACGCCTGCAGGTCGCCTGATGTGAATGTCAGCGCGGCGGCAATGGCAACGCAGACTGCTCGGCGGGCGGTAGCTCTAAAAGATGGGATTTCAAAGCCTGTTTCTGCGGGTCATTGCTCGAAAAGTTTGAAAAACCGGCTTTCCAGGCTGGCAAAAGCTAAGGAGAAACCCCATGAAACTACGCTTTGAAATCACCGGAGAACCCCGACCCAAGCAGTCAGCGCGGTTCTACCACACCGGCAAGTTTATCAAGTCGTATCAGACCCAGACCGTGAAAAACGAAGAATCAAACGTGAAAATGCAGGTTATTGCTCAACTGCCGGCCGGCTTTACAATCACGCAAAACGCGATCAGGGTAACAAAGCTGCATTATGTTTTTTCGCCGCTTAAAAAAATGCGCAAAAGCGACCTGAAGGCTATCGAGGCCGGCGAGCTTGTCTACAAAGCCACAAAACCAGACCTGACCGACAACCTGAATAAAGGCGTTTTCGACGCCCTGCAGGGAATCATTTACACAAATGACAGCCAGATCATCAGTTTGGACAACGTGAAGAAAATCTACGGGCTGCGGCCCCGCGTCGAGATCGAGCTGGAAATACTCTGAGGTGATGAAATGATCACAACCCGCTGCCGCGTCTGTGGCTGCAAACTGAAATCAGGCGACCTGTGCCGCCGCTGTGAATACGAGCAGGACTGGCGAAATACCCCGGAGTATTTCTGCACCAGCTCGAACTGTCAGAAATTGCTGCCGGGAGCTACCGAGCCGGGCCTGTGCGATGCCTGCAAAAAACTCGCTCAAATCCCTTATAAACCGCTTAAAAAGCCAATAAAAATTGAAGAAAAACCGGAAACAAAACCGGAAATCCAGGAGGAAATAGCCGTGGAAAAAACTGAAAAATGTAACGATTGCAAAACGCCGATTACCGCCAGGCGCAAAAGCCAGAGCGGTCTTTGCGAAAAATGTTTCGGCAGGGCATGGGCCAGAAAACGCGCCCAGGCCAAAGCCGACGCCAAAACAACCCCCGCCCCTGCACCCAAAACAGGAGCAAAAAAAGCCGAACCG
>JAKQQP010000083.1 GCA_029564115.1 Candidatus Rifleibacteriota bacterium
ACGACACTCTTCTCTGGTACAGCCGCAGCAAAGCACCTGTTTTTAACCTCGATGCCGACAGAGTGCCATACAAGCCGACTTCAGGTTACGCAAAAGGTGGCATTGTGGCGGCGAGCGGCCGAAAATATCTGCCAGACCCCAGAGGAACACCAGTTGACGATGTCTGGGATATTCCGATCATCAACCCGATGTCGCACGAGAGAGTCGGCTACCCGACGCAGAAACCGCTCGCACTTCTGCACAGGCTGATCAGCGCCCTCAGTAACCCGGGCGACCTGATCGGTGACTTCTGTTGCGGCAGCGGCACGACAGCAATTGCAGCCCAGAAGCTCGGGCGCCGCTGGCTGGTATGTGACGTTTCTGAAGCGGCAGTAAGCTGCGTCAGCAATCGCCTGCTGAAAGAATGTGGCATAGCTCTCAGCCCAGATTTGCCCTGATATGCTGTCGGGTGCTTGCAGTTAACAGACAGCCGGTATATCATTATCAAGCTTGTTTGAGAGAAAACTGTAAGCACCATGGAGGAACACATGTCTGACGCCAGAAAAATGATTTTGAACATGCTCGCAGAAGGCAAAATCACGGTTGAAGAATCCGAAAAGCTGCTTGCAGCCATAAACGAAAAAGAAGCACCACGCGAAGAATCGAAGGGTGACACCCGCCAGCAGAATCGCGAAAACGATCAGTATGCCAGAAACGAAGAAAATTCTGAACGGGGCCGTGAGCGCGACGATGACCCGTTCAACCCCTTTTTAAACGCCACCAAGCTTGGTTTCGACCTGCGAAATCTTGCCCAGACAGTGCAACAAACGGTGCAACAGGCCATCAAAAAGGCAGAACCACGCAGACGCGAATTCAAAGACAAGATGAAAGAATTTGGCAACTGGATGCAGGAAGTTGTCGGCAGCATGGCCAACGAACTTGGCAATGTCAAAGGTGAGCCCGCAGACGGAGTTCCGGTTGATTTTGTCGTTACACCACCAGAAGGCGCCCAGGGCTGCGATACCTTCATCATTGAAAACGTATTTGGCGAAATCCGCATTCATGAAGGCAGCGAATTTAAGATGCACGTCAACGGCCAGGTCAGCAAAGCAACCCTTGGTGAATACCAGCCGGCACAGTGGTTCTCACGCTACGGCATCGAAGTCGATGGCTACAAACTTCTTGTCGGGTTCGATCGC
>JAKQQP010000093.1 GCA_029564115.1 Candidatus Rifleibacteriota bacterium
ATTTCTGATGCAAAAGGTTGCAATAAGCATATCCATGGTTTTGCGAATAGTGATTCCCTTTTTTCGCAGCTTACGGTAATTCGATGCCGCCTCGATGGCAACTTCCCTGCCAACCATGTCGCGATATTCAAGACAGGTAAGAAGACGTCTGGCAGCCTGAAAGTCTTTGTCGGTTTTAAATCCCTGCAGGAGTTCGGCAATTATCAGGTCACCGGTGACAATTCTTGAATGCTGCAGATCAAAGTCGAGCACGCGGGTGTGCGGAGCTTCAACACCGTTGAAGTAGTCGATCCATGCGGAAGTATCAACCACTATCATGAGTCTGAGCGCATTTTATCGAGATCACCCGCCCAGGGAAGTCTGCCGCGGAATTTTCTGACAGTTTCCTGTTTTTTCATGACAATCAGGAGCCTTAGAGCTTCTTCTACGGTTTCCCTTTTAGTTTTTAAACCTGAAAGAACAAGTGCTTCCGACATCAGATCGTCGTCAATTACAATGTTTGTGCGCATAGCTACTCCATAAATACACATTATTTTTGATATTATACACAATCAAATTTTACATTTCATCATTTTTTAGACTTTTCGCAACTCACTATCAGATTCCGGCTTTAAAATCCAGGGGTTAAGTGCCTCAGAGTTATTTTCCGGCGGCCTCTTCGGCGGCGAGGGCTTCTAGTTCGCGCAGTTTTTTAAGGCTCGAGGGCTGGGTGGCGATGCGCAGCGAATTGATGATCTCTTTGTAGGCTTCGAGGTTTTCGCGGGCGGTCGGGCCGGGCGCTTCGGGGTCGCCAAGCCCTTTTACCAGCCGGGTGCTGAGATTATTGGGCAGGCCGTGCACGTGCAGCAGGTCTTTGAGGTTTTTCATTGCTTCGAGCAGCAGGCTTGATTTGCCGGATTCGAGAATTGCGAGGGTACGGTAGGCAATCGCGACCTTATCTTTGCGGTCTTCGGTTTCATCGATAATTGTCTGCCATTTTTCTTTTTGAGAAAGGGCTTCCCAGCGGCTGATTTCGTCGGCGGGGTCAGTCTCGGCTTTTGACGGCAGAGCATCTTCATCACGAATGATTACGGGCGGAGGCCTGAAAGAGTCGATCAATCGCGAAACCTGGCCGGTATGCCACTCGACCAGGAAGACGCTTCCCCCGATTATGAGGCCATAAAGATAGAGATACTTCAGAAAATTTTTCAATATTAAACCTTGCAAGCTGCCTGTTATACTGCATTCTACTGCGCGGATGCCCGGAAATTTAGACATGCAGGCATCGCAGCATTGTTAAACCGGTTTAATTGCCGGCTTTGATGATGGCGAGCAGCGATTTGCCGCGGTAGTCGCCGTTGATGGCTTTGAGGGTCTGGCAGATGCGGTTCAGCGTTTCTTCGTCGGTTTCGAGGTCGAACAGCCGGCGCAGTGCCGAAATAAGGCTGCGGGCGTATTCGTTGTCGAAGAACCAGATCTCTTTCGTGATTTTGTCGCCATTGGCGTAGGGGCTCGAAAAATAATTGTCTTCGATCGAGATAAAAATCTGGTCTCTGACGCTTTCAAGCTCGGTATAGAGCAGGCGGCCGGCGGCATCGGTCTTCATCGATTCGCTGAGTTTCGTGGCCAGTTCCTCGCTGAGTATTTCGCTCCAGTAGCCCATGACCTTGCCAAGGCTCCAGGCCGGCGCGGTTTTCATGGCGGTGGTTTTCATGAGGCTGATAAACGGGTATTCCGATCTGGTCATGACCGCATCGTTCCAGGCCTGCAGCGGGGTCGCACCACGGCGGAACACCTGAACCCTGTTGATCTTCGTATCTCCGGGCTTCGAGTATGGCCCGCAATAATTCGGCCCGGGCACCCATTCGCCCGGGTCAGCGTGAAAAACCTCAAGCCGGCTCGGCATGCGGAAGTAATATTCCTTGTGCAGATCCTTTTTATGGAACACCCGGTCGCCCCCAAGGTAAACGGCCGCATGATCGGAAGAATTATAGAGCAGCACATCGCCCGGTTCCGGGGTTGCCGTGGATATTTCGGTGTAAAGCAGCCCCAGGCGCGCTTTGAATTCGTTAAGGGAAACATGCCGCGCTTCCTGGCGGTCGATACCGTCTGTGGCGGCGAGAGCCGTGTTGAAGCAGTTCGGCCCGCCGAAATCGAGTTTGCGGTTGAAGCGTTCCTGCACGGCCGGCGGCAGGAAGGCATTGATCACGAGCAGCTGCAGTTCAGGAAACATGGCAACCAGATCTTCTTCATATTTGTTCTGTGGCACGACCGGTTCCGGTTTGAGTCTGGCGGTTTTCCTGCTGGTGCCGAACATTTTGCGCAGAGAGCTGGTAACAGCTTCGGCGCCGGCGTCTTTCTCGATGGCAACCAGGATCTGCCGGCCTTTTCCCGCCTCAGGCATGATTACCTGCAGCTCGCCGAAACTGGTAAGGAAGAAGCCGCGCAGCTTCGTTTCCGGGGCGATGACATGATTGAGACCGCGTGCCAGCAGAGACCCGGCGACAAACAGCATGCCAACGAGCAGAATCAGGCCCTTCAGGCGCCTGCGTTCAAGGTTAAAACCGGCCTTTTTATGGTTGATCATCATTGCTTTCCTGTAATTAATTGAAATTACCCGAACCATTCATATGAGTTATGGGCGGGAGAAGAGTTTCTGCAGTTCGGCGGGTGTAAAGCCGGTTAAATCGCTGATTTCTTCGATCGACAGGCCGGCAGCGTGCATTTTCAGAGCAACTTCAGCTTTGCCTTCGATCTTACCTTCGATCTTACCTTCGATCTTGCCTTTTTTATGGCCGCTTTTCTGGCCGCGGGTGAAGGAATCGTTCTTAATGATTTTCAGGGCATCGCGATTTTTTTCGCGGGCTTCCATCAACTGACGTTTTTCGGCGTCGGCGTTGATTTTTTTGAATTCACTGACCATATCAGAGACTCCTTCTTCGGCTTTCAACTCGTCATCGAGTTCGGTTTCCATTTTACCATACAGATGCCCGAATTTTAAGACATGCAGCCATTTTTCAAACCGGGTGCTGCAGCTTCTAGGTTTATCCTTGTTGAATCTGGTTAAATCGAGATAATGCAGTTCCAGCGTTTTATCGAGTTTGAGGGTGCCTTCCTGGTTGGTGAAGTTAAAAATTTCCTGAATCCGGTCTGATCGTTTGAAGAGATTGAAGCCCAGAATCGAAATGGCGGTTACCGGCTGCAGGTTTCGGTAATGCTGCCCTGCTTTCAGCTGGCGGCTGTAAACCTTTGCCAGATAATATATCGAGCGCTGCACAAAACTTCGGTCACGAAGCACCTGCAACTCGACGATGTATATTCTTCCCTGGTGGTCCTGAACTTTTACGTCGACAACCGAAAGTTTTTCGTCTTTGAATTCCTTTTCATTGAACGGGTTGAGAATCGTCACTTCCCTGATTTTTCTGCCACGTTCAAGGTGAAGAAGTGCATTCAGAAGACAGATGGTGAATTTCGAATTCTTTTCCTGCCCGAATATCCATTTAAAAACAAAGTCGTTCAAAAACGAATAAATTCTGGGTTCGCCCTTCGACACTGCATTTGTGTTCGGTTTCGCCATATTTTTCCTCCGCTGATTTCTGCGGGCCTTAAAAACATGCCCTGCAGGTAAATCAACTTCAAAAGGAAAAAGGGAAAAAAAATTCATTTTTTTTGCGCTGATGTTCCGATCGGACAAGCTGGCAGTGCAAAGAGACCGACGGGATAAAATCAAATTGCAAATTCTGTGGCCAATTGTTATTATTAAGTTATAACCATATACAACATAGGAATTACTTATTTTGAAAAAACTAAATCAAGAAAATCTTGATTCTATACTGATTCAACTTAATGACCTGATAGGCCTTGAGACTGAAAAATGTTTCGAGCTGATTGTCTGCGGCGGCTCTGCTTTGATCGCTCTTGGCCTGGTAAACAGGGCTACCAAAGATATCGATATCGTTGCCAGAATTGCGCATGGCAGAATAATTGACCCGGCTCCACTGCCTGAAGAACTTGTAAAAACGGCAGCCAAACTCGCCAGATTTTCCGGATTGCCTGCAGACTGGTTGAATACCGGCCCCGCAGACCTTTACCGGATGGGCCTGCCACAGGGTTTTGCGCAACGACTGGTAGCCCGCGTTATTGGCGCCAGCCTCATATTACACTACATCAGTCGCTTTGATCAGATTCATTTCAAACTTTACGCAGCGATTGACCGGGGCGGTTATCACATAACCGACCTGCTTGCTCTTGCACCATCTGACGAAGAGATCACGCAGGCAGCAAGATGGACTCTGACACACGACGTTTCTTCCGGTTTCAGAGAAATGCTTGAATTTCTGCTCAGGGAGCTTGATTATGAACGAGTCATTGCAAAACTTTAAGAACAGTTTACGGGAACAGATGCTGCGGATTCTCTGGTCGGGCTGGTCTCAACTTGGCGTTTCCGGCTATGTTTCTGAAGCCTGGAATACCGTTATCGATGTTGAAGCGATGATTTTGACAACCTGCTTCTGGGGCAGATACGATCAGCGCCTTTTCGATGAAATGATTTCCTGGCTGTTTGCCAATGAAAGGTTCGTTAACATCCAGAGACTGCAGAGCATGATCAAAAAGGAAAGCTTTCAGGAATGCCGGCTTCTGGGGCCTGTTTGCCGCAAGCTGGCCGGCAAAAAGTTAACACCAAAATGGCGTGGCATTGAAAACAAACTCCAGAAGCTTGCCTCTGAAAGCAATTTCTGTCTTTTTCTTATGCCAGACAGCTGCCCTTTACCAATCATCGGCAAAACCGATAACGACTTTGCCGCTTTCGGCTTTTTGCGACTTCCCTTTATCGATCGTGGTCTGACTTCAAGCTTTCAGGCAGGCAGGCCAGCAACTCTGCAACTGCAGCTCAGGGCTTTTTTCGGCGTATGTTCAAGGGCTGAAATAATGCTGGCGCTGCTGATGAACAATTGTGCAAGCATCAGTCAGATTGCCGCGACTTCTTATTACTCCTGGAAATCAATTCAGGATGCTCTTTTTGAAATGGCCCTTTCGGGTCTGGTAGCCCACCCTCCCGCCAAAAAAGAAAGGCGCTACAGCCTTGTTGCAGGGAACTGGGCCAGCCTTTTTCTCAGCCGGCCGACAAGACCTGTCGAGCCCATCAACTGGTGTAAATTATTCAGCGCAATTGAAATTCTCTGGAAAAAACTCGATGACAAAAAATTCAGCAGTCTTCCGCCGCAGACCATGAGAATTGAACTGGCCAGTATCGTTGAAACCCGGCTGCACAATCTTTTGTCGGCTGCAGACAGCCGTATCAGAATCCCTGATTACGCAATGGCTGGTGAAGATTACCTCGAGAAATTCTCAGCGGCAGTGATGCACCTGTTAAACCGCTTCAGTTAATTCTAATTCTTCTCATCATTGAATTCATGCTTGAAACTATTCTGGAAACAATAAGAGTGGATCGACTAAAAATATCAGCTCTTAAGAATATAGAACTCTGTGATTCCTGACACAATCTCCTCTAGACTTCCTTGTCGATAACCGAGACTCTTTAAATTCATGGGCATGCTTTCAATTAATCCCAGGAATTCAAGCAGATCGACCTTTATATTGTCCGGAACTGCGACTCTGTTATCAGGATCCAAAATCCTGTAAAGCCTCAAGACGTCATTTTTATGCTTTTTAATGTGTTTCTCATCAATTTCTTCGCCAGCTTCTTTTCTTTTTGACAAATCTAAAAAAGCTTTCGCTTTCATTGGTATCAGATATTCTGGCCCAATTATTGTAAGCCCCTCAACGCTTCTTTTCCCGGCGAGGAGAAATTCATAATATCCCTCATCAAGCAATATCGCAGAAAGGCTTGAAGTTCCCTCATCAGCAGGGATGGGAGTAAGTTTTCCCTCACCTTCAAATTTGAGGCTATCAGGCAGTTTGGAAAACAGTTCCAGCATTTCTGGATATGCTTTATTCTCTGGTTCTGAGAATCGGTAAAATATCTTTTCGCCATCGCTTCTTTCGTTCTTTGAATAGCGCCCTTCTTTAACAAATTCCCAAAAAGCTTTAACGAACTCAATATCGAGTGATTCTACGCATAAAACGAGGTCCAGATCTTTGGTTACTCTGAAATCAAAACCGGACTCTTCCATGACTACAGAGCATGCAGCCCCACCAATTAATATGTAACTGTCTGCATATTGCTTGAAATACTCTTTAAACTTATCCAGGCCTCTTACCACGAAAAGTTCTCCAGGATCGAATCCAGAGCAATCTCAACTCTTTCGTCATCGGTATTATAGAGACTCAAATAAACAGACAGCGGATCAGCAATTCCATTTTTACTAAGCAACTCCGGTTGATACTGCCAAATTTCAATTTGAACACAATCACTATTCATGCGCTGTCTTTGCGCAATTTTACCGGACTTTTTGAGTTCACTAAAATATTCTGCATTCATCGCGAAAATCTCTTCTTCTGGTTCAGCTAACATTGTGTGATGTGCCAGAGCATACAAGCCTGCCTTGACCCAGTCTTTTGTAATCGATGTCTTACTTACAAACACCCTTTTTTTAACTGGTGTTCGAAGAATTTGCACAGATTTGTCCCACAATTCACGACCCTTATAGAGAAACCTTAAAACACGTTCTCGGCCTTCCTGCAATACTTCAGCAAGACCAAAGCCCTCCAGTTCATCAAATGTGCGCTTCAGGGTCATCATGGAATAATTGTGTTTCTCAGACAAAATCCTGGTTGTATAGCAATTCATGTCTTTTTCATAAAAGGATCGCAACAAAATCACCTGAGTCGACGGACTAAGTTTGTTGTTCTTTGCTGACCGCAGGTTACGAAAATGCTCTCTTAAATCGATTTTTAGTATAGGCAAATACATCTGGTTTTCTGGAATTACAAAAGAAACCCTTTGTTCGATCAATCTTTTTCGATCGAAACTTTTTATTGCCTCACAAACATAAATAGTCTCCAGTTCAGTTTTGTTAAAAACTATCGCTGCATGCTTTCTTATTGTTGCCGGAGTTCGAGCCTGGGCCTCTTTGTCAATCATTACAATGAAATCATAGCCCTCTATGCTGCACCGATATAAATCGTAAACTTCTTCCATAAAAAGCGGGTATCGATTCTTTTTATCTTCAGAATAGATTTTTATCCCGATCCCAAGAGTGTTTTCCAGATAGCTTTGAAATTTTTTAATCAACATCTTTGCCGCCTCGCGACCACATCTTTTTTGCACGATAACACCGCTGATGTTATCGTGCAACTTTTATGTGATCAATATCGATATATCAGCGTTTCCTCTGTAGTACGGTTGCCAACGCGTGATACCTGCACAGAAAGCATTTTTTTACGGGTATTCCCTTATTATAGGCCGCTTCGGCTTCTTCAATGAACAAAAAAACTTTAAGACTGACAAATTCAAAGTATTGGATACCGAAGAATTTTTGCGAATAATTGAGAAAAAATAATCAGATAACGACAGGTCCTGAGGCTGAAACCTGGTTATGAACAGGAGAAGAGCTTTTGCAGTTCGGCGGGTGTAAAACCGGTTAAATCGCTGATTTCTTCGATCGACAGGCCGGCAGCGTGCATTTTCTGGGCGACTTCAGCCTTGCCTTCGATCTTGCCTTTTTTATGGCCGCTTTTCTGGCCGCGGGTGAAGGAATCGCCTTTGATGATTTTCAGGGCATCGCGATTTTTTTCGCGAGCTTCCATCAACTGGCGTTTTTCGGCGTCGGCGTTGATTTTTTTGAATTCGCTGACCATATCAGAGACTCCTTCTTCGGCTTTCAACTCGTCATCGAGTTCGGTTTCCATTTTACCATACAGATGCCTTTTTTTAAGGCAGGCGCATCATGTTTATTTCTATGCCCTGCCCCTCTGTCGACTGAATTCTGAACTTGTATTCAGAAACTGAGATGTTCGACGGTTGCCTGATCGCATAGAATGCGGTTGCGCCGGGCTGAACACTTATAAAAGCTGCCAGATAAGCCGCATCTAGCTGCACAGCTTTGTGAATGGTTATGTTCATTGGGGTCGTGTAACGATATTTTGCATCAAGGCCGTTGAAGGCTATAACACTGCGCAGGCCTTCGTTTACAACTGCAAATTGCCAGTTTTTAACAATGCCCGCAAAACTGCCGGCACCGAAGACATTGTTGAAGTTGGTAACACCAGTGCTCGTAGTCTGAACCAGTGACCTGATTTTGTCGGCCCCATACTGTTCGAACAGGTAGAAGTTGAACAGTCCCTTCTGGCCATAATGCTCAAAAGCATTTGTCGCATAGCTGAAACTATCAACTTTTACTGTATGAGGATTTTGAGCCCAGTAGCCAAATCTGGCGTCGTTGGCGGCAGTATCAGTAATTGTCTGCGAATTGTAATAGGTAGTTTTGCCGGCAGCACCTCGAACAGCGCGGTATCTCGCCTCGACACCGACCGACAGGCTTTCGTCAAGCCATATTTCTTCGAGCAGACTGTCGTAATTGTCTATTCCGGTGCGAACAACACCATGCGGGTAAACTTTGGCGCTGTAGTTAACAGCGTGCTGCATCTCGTGGGCAATAGTCTCACGGGTGGCGGCAAGCC
This sequence comes from Candidatus Rifleibacteriota bacterium, assembly GCA_029564115.1. Next base: position 8,563 of record JAKQQP010000093.1, read on the forward strand.
AGTAGGCCCCAGACCATTTGGCACTGCTCGGGCTCCAGACGCCGATCAGGTCTCGCTGGCTGCTGTTGGTCGTTGCGCCGGGTGTCATATCGATTGAATTGAACAGACCGGCAAAACCAGTTTTTGCATAGATCGGAAGAGCGTCGTGT
>JAKQQP010000120.1 GCA_029564115.1 Candidatus Rifleibacteriota bacterium
GAAAGGCCAGGGCTGCGGCGGCGCCGAACGGTCGGCCTTGAAGGGAAACGACTCATTGCGAAATTCGAACCTTGTCTCAAGGCAATTGTTAAAAGCGTTTTCCCATTTTTTGCCATAGATTTTCAGCTGATATTCGCAACGATGCGGCAAATCGTCTTTGGCAGAGCTGCCAAGCATGTATCGCCACATCGAGCCGCGTGAATGCCAGCGGTATCTGACCCGGTAAGAAACGTCGTTAACGTAATTCAGACCGTCATCAGTATCGAGGTAGATATCGAGAAAGCAGAATGTCCCCTGCCCGGCGCTGAGAACATAGTAATCAGAACCCGAATGTCTGGTCGCTTTCCAGCCAGAGTCTACAGAGAACGCCCGCTCAAGCACCCGCCGCGACCTTGAGATCAGATATGAATTATGTCGCAGCAGGTTCTCGTTACCGGTAATTTCAAGTTTGAATTCATTCTCTTCGCGGGCCGGTGTGCCGGCAGGAGTTGCGCTCGCAAGCTCATCAACAGACAGTTCTGCCGAATAGTCAGTCGGCAGCGCTTCAGAGTTTTCGGCCAGAAGATTCGGTGGTATCATTAACAGCATGCAGAAGATAATGAAAGAAACTGGTAAAGCCAGCATAAAAGCCCGTCTGGCTCTTGTGCTTTTCGCTTTCTGCATGACTTTTTTCACCGGTTTCCTTTCTGCGCAGACACCGCTGCAGCTACAGCAGGACCTGCTTTATTTCGAAGAGCAGCTGCGTTCCTACCCGAACGACCCTGATCTTCACTATAACATGGCCAAGGTCTATTTTTTGCTCGGAAAAACCGACCTCGCCATCAGGTATCTCGAAAAAACAATTCTTCTGGCTCCTACAGATCATGAAGCAGTTCTGGCACTCGCTTCAACGATGCGAAAAATCGGGCATCTGGCCAATGCCCGCGACGTTCTCATTAAAAGTCTGCAGCAGATCAAAAGCAACCCTGATATCTGGTATGAGCTCGGCGTCGTTCATTCAGATCTCGCCAACTATCGCCCGGCGGTCGAGGCATTTGCCAACGCTCTTAAATTCAGCAATGACGAAGAGCAGAAACAGATAATCATTTATTATACCGGCCTGGCTCAGCTGACCGACCGCAACTTCAAAGACTTTTCCA
>JAKQQP010000129.1 GCA_029564115.1 Candidatus Rifleibacteriota bacterium
TGGTTATGGGTTGCTCGGCTCTTTTCGCCGGAATGATGCCGGCCGCCGAAGAAATGAAAGCTTTTGACGTCATTGTCGACAAGGCAATGACCGCTTACAATGACGGCGATTCAAAGGCCTTTTATGCTGATTTTGCTGTAATGATGGCTGCTATCTGTACCCCTGAGGCTTTCAAGGCCCTGTATGTCGACAGCTATATGAAAATCTTCGGCAAATACGTCTCAAGAACTGTTATTGAAGCCGAAACCGTCATTGTACCGGATGTTCCGAACGGCCTTCTGGTTTATGAAGCCAAATTCGAAAAGAACGAAAAAGTAAAACTCTCTGTGAACCTTTTCAAAGAAAACGGTGCCTGGAAACTCCAGCAGGTAAGCATTCAGGCTATGCCCTGACCGCCGTTTACGCCTTTCAGAACCGTCCTGGCAGCAGGGCGGTTTTTTATTTGCGCTAAAAAAAAGAATCCGGGATTATTCCCGGACTGAAAAATAAGGAGGCAAACAAATCCATAACCCTTTTCGACCGCAAATGAAGTTTCGTTAACGAAAAAATACCCGACAAACGCGTACAAACTCAGACATTCACAACCGACGAAAAGCACGAAAAATCTCAGGCGTCTGCCGGCAGACAAAAAATAATTAAAAATATTTTTCCCGCAGCAATAAAATAATTGGGTGAGAAATTTTTCCCTGTTATTTTTCAGCCAAATGATTGGATGCTGAAAATTTCCTTTGTGTGCTATGCAAAAACTCGTTGAAAATTACCATGGGCATGCGCATAGAGAAGCCGGGATTACTTTTTCGTAAGCTTATGAGCGAAGCGAATCGCTGGAGAAAAAGTAACCCGGCTGATAGGCTGCGCCGCCGAATCGGTGAAAAGTATTCAATACGCTCTTGTAGTTTTGTTGCCATTACATAAATCTGCACAAACTGGTTTGTGAATCGGTATATAATTAATTCGAAAAAAATGTTGCGGGAGAAACCCGATGGAAAAACTCTTTTTATTTGAAGACGACCTGATCACAGATCTGAGCGAAGATCAGTCGCCCGGGCACCTCGATCAGATCGAACTGTTTTATGAAGATACCGACAGCCTTTTCGACTCGATCTCAGATGTCATTGCCGACAGTCAGCTGGCAGTGACCTTTGCTTCGGTGCGTGCAGAACAGTTTCCCGCACCCGCCGACCAGGCGAAAGGCTGGCTGCTGCACTGGCCCGATCAACAGAAAGGCCTGACCTGCGTCGTTAGCAGCGATGGCAATGGGCAGCAGAGCTCGCTGGTGGCGGTTTTTCCCTTTTTTAACGACGGAATTCAGTATCATTGCCGCGTTAACAACGTGCGCCGTTTTGCCAGCCGGTTTGAAGCACAGATCGATGCTCTGGTTGGCGATGATGAGCTGCTGTCGCTGACTTTTTATGATTGCCATTACCTCTCTGACCGCAATGTTTACCGTAAAAATGCTGCATATCGCTTTGTGCTGCGATCTTTTGCCTATCACTTTAACCAGCAGTCGCCCGCTGACAGCGAATTTTTTTCTGCGGTCTTCAATCGTGAAGACCTCGGCGCCGACCATTACGAAATTCAGGGGCCTGTGCGCAGGGTCGAAGAGATTGCCGGGCCGTTTCTTGGGCAGAAAGCCTGGAATGTTCATGTTGTGATTGCCAACTCTGAAGACGGCGAAGAACTGCTGCTGCCGGTAATTATCACGGCCCGCCTTCTTGGTCGCGGGGTTTTACCGCAGCCGGGCGATTCAATTCAGGCCCTGATCTGGTTGCAGGGGCATCTCTGGGGTAATGAAGAAGGTTCCTGAGGTTTATCAGATGCTTTTATCGGTTATTATTCCGGCTTTCAATGAAGCAGAAAACATTGCGGCCTGTATTGCCAGCGTGAATTCAGCTCTGGCCGACCTGCGCCAGAATGCCGAAATTATCGTTGTCGACAACGATTCAACCGATCATACACCCGACATCGCCGCCGCCATGGGCTGTCGCGTCGTGCATGAACCCTTCAGGCAGATCGCGCGGGCGCGTAACGCCGGGGCAAAGGCCGCACAGGGCAGATATCTGATTTTTCTCGATGCTGACACAGTTTTGTCAGCCCCTTTACTCAAAGAAGCTCTCAGATTGATGCAGACCGGCAGGGTTGCCGGCGGCGGTGCCATGGTTGAATTTGCCGCTGCGACTGGTTTTTTTGCCAGAGTTCTTTTGCGCTTCTGGCAGGCTGTTTCGCGAGGTGCGCGTTATGCCGCCGGTTGCTTCATCTTCTGCACTGCCGAATCTTTTAGAAGGGTGGGGGGATTCGATGAAAAAGTCTATGCGTCTGAAGAAATCGGTTTTTCAAGACGCATGCGCGCCGCCGCCATCAGAAACGGTCAGAAATTCGTGATCATCGACCAGCCTGGCGTCAAAACCTCGACCCGAAAAAACCAGCAGATCGGCCGCATGGTTCTTACAATGGTGATTATCGCAATTTTCCCGCCAGCGGTCAGATTCAGAGCTCTCTGCTTCTTCTGGTACAACTGCCGGGTATAGTGATGGTCTGCTACATTACCATTGCCGACTCTGTCGGTACACCTTGACGGTTGTTTGATTGATTCTTACAATTATTGATCATCTCTAAATTTGATGTCTGAGGATGTAAAAATGAAAAATCGAACCGGCAGATCAGTTCAGCTTATAATTGCTCTGGTATTTTTGTTCGCGAGTTTTGTTGCACCGGTAAGTGCCGCTTCTTACGCGGTTAACTATAACCTGAACGGCGTTCTTGCCATTCAGGAAAATGTACCCTGTCTTTATACCTCTGATGGCCGGGCCTTTAAGTTGATCATGAGTCTCGACAAAGCCAAAAAGCTTGACGGCAAGACCGTAAAAGTGCAGGGCAAAGTCGCAAAAGCTGACGAACTCGACACGATGAAGGTCAAAAAAATCACCGAGATTTCGCCAAAGGAATTCGAAGTTCCTGAAGCCGAACACGAGGCCTATCAGCGCCCGGCCAAACTGGTGGCAGAAAACAAGGGTATTTTCAAAGTCGCCAACGTCAGATGGAACATCCATCAGGACCCCTCAACAAAAGACCTCAAGGCAATTCACACCTGGGAAACCGTAACGATCAACCCCGAAAAGCTTCTGCGTGCCTATATGATCGTTAAGCCTTTCGCCCCCAAGTTCCTGGCTGCTCACACCCTTCTGGCCTTCACCTTTGCTCCCGGTGGCGCTGTTGCCGGCAACGGTGAAGAAACCGAAACAATCGTTCTTACTATCGAAGCTTACAAAAAAATCGGCCAGACCTACGGTCTGCTGAAAACCATGAAAAAAGAATTCGACATCGTCTGGATTCTCGCCAGCCTTCGCAACTATGCCGGTCTGAACATAAATTTTAACGCCGATACCGATAATGCTCTCGATGTCTATCCGATTAACTTTACCCTTGAGCAGTCAAAGGCTCTGCTGGCCGAGACCATCCGCCAGGCTTGTGTTAACCGTAAGGGCGAGTATTACCACACCATCAGAAACAACTGCACCAACAACGTGGTAATTCTTCTCAACAGCGCCCTGCCGAAAGAACGCCAGGTAAAACTCTGGGCGATTCCGAGTTTCATTTACAACCCGAAAGCCACCATGCCTCTGTCAGTTATCAAGACCCTCAAGAAAAAAGAAATTCTCAGCGACAAAGCCGCCACCATCAACCGAGAAACCTTCGACAAATACGTAAACGGCGCCGCCAGCAAAGCCGCCAAAAAATAAATCCTCTGATAACGACCAGATAAACCGGGGCCCCGCAATGCGGGGCCCCCGGTCTGTTTCAGGGCTCTAAAAGTTGATTCACTTAGGATAGGTAGCATTTCCTTTTAAATTATGGCAAATAGTTTGACGAATATACCTTTTTTTGATATATTTATGTTTGGATGCTATATATTACAGAGGTTAATACATGACCGAAGTAACATTTTCCGGAAAAGCGGCGAAACAGGCGGCGAAGCTCCCTGAAAAGATACGAGAAGTATTGAGGGCTCTGGTTAAAGATATCATTCATCAGGGTCCTGTGCGTGGAAACTGGCCGCATTACAGCAAATTAGGCACTGGAGAACACCATTGCCATCTTAAAGCTGGCCGACCGACCTACGTTGCCATATGGAAAGTGATCGACAAAAACGTCGTTAAGATCGTATATGCCGGCACGCATGAAAACGCCGACTATTAGACAAATAAAACAGGAGAATAAATAATATGCTGCCAAATAGCAATCTGATGAGCGTTAAGTTTCGTGTTCCGGCCAGGAAACTTGAAGATATCAAAAACGTGGTTGTCGCGCTTGGTGGGCAAGTCGAAGAAGAAGCTGATGACAGCGTTGCTTGGGAAGAAGTTCTTCCGGACAATCAGCCGGGAAAAATACTGCGTGGCTTGCGTTATCGTGATGGTAAATCGCAAAAATGGCTTGCAGAACAGCTTGGATTGAAACAGCCGAATATTTCTGCAATGGAAAAAGGCGATAGACCAATAGGAAAAGCCCTTGCAAAAAAGCTTGGCGAGCTTTTTAATGTTGCATATAAGGTATTTCTGTAAGCTTGATCTCGTTTAACAGCCTATGCCGGAAGAGCAACTGCTTTACATTCTCAACGAGTCAGTCGAGGTCTTTTTCTTATTTAGCGCTTTTCCAGTCGAATGGCAGCAGTTCTGAAAGCTGCAGAACCCTGTTCTCACTGATTTTCACTTCGCACTTGGCTTCTTGCGGATTCAGGCTCATTTGTTGCCGTAGTTTTTATCGAACTTTTTGAAGAATTCCTCAGAAGAAACTGGCTCAGAAAGCCCGATGCCACGGTCGGCATTCTCAATCACTTCGCGTGTCAGTTCGTTTGGCTCATGGCCATATTGGCGGCAAAGCTTACATTCTTCGGTATTCTCATTATGTCCTGTCCAGAACGAAACCATTTTTTCAAGCATTTCAGACATGGTTAAGCCGTTCAGACCAGCCAGACCCTTCAACATCCTGTGGGTATGTTCGTTCACCCGGATCATACTTGTTTTTGCTTCGGATTTCATTTTTAAACCACCTCTAAAATAAATATATGCAAAAATAACTAATGTAACATTTGTAAACAATGTTACATTAGTTATTTTTGCAGCTTTTGCTCCGTCGGAGCCAGGCGATTCTACCAGCAAGTGGGATCAGTTTTGATCGGAGAGTCGATCGATCGTGTTGTTGCAATAAAGAGCCAAAGCACTTTTAGCTGATCTGTATAATGCTCCCGGAACGTGAGACAAACAGATATCAGTTTGGTTAATTTCAGGGCTCGGCAGCG